>NZ_JBIRPI010000037.1:0-49531 GCF_044332585.1 Streptomyces sp. NPDC016845
GCAGGGCGAGGCCGTGCCGGGCGATGTCGACGGCCTTCGCCACGTTGTCCATGCCGAGGTGGGCGCGGGACAGGTTGAACAGGGTCGTCGCCTCGGCCGGCCCGGTTGCCCGCGGTGGTGTAGCCCTGGATCGCCTGGTCGAAGAAGACCTTGCCGTCCAGGTACTGGTGCTGGTGCAGGGCGATGAGCCCCCGGTCGTTGGCGACCCAGCTGTGCGCGGCGATGTCCTCGGCGGCGGCGGCCCGGTCCATGGCGAGCCGCGCCTCGTCCGCGGCCTGCCGGATCCGGCCGGAGACCAGCAGGACGTTGGTGAGGGTGGTCCGGGCGCGGCCCTCGGCGCGGAGGTCGCCCGCCGCCTGTGTGGCCCGGCACACCGCGACGGCGGTGGCTTCGTACTGGCGGGAGTTGGCGCCCGACTCGGCCAGGTCCTTCGCCGCCCACAGCAGATCGACGCCGCGCCGCAGCCGGCTGGTGGCGACGGACTGCCGGACGCAGGCCAGCAGGGACTCGCCCTCCGCGTAGAGCCAGTCGAGGGCCGTCGTGGCGTCCTGGAAGTACAGCCCGTCGTGCTCGGTCGGCTCCAGGTGGTCGACGAGCCGGTCGCCGGGCCGCTCGATGGCGTATATCCGCGCGGCCGTCGCCAGGTAGAAGTCCAGCAACCGCGACAACGCCGCCTCCCGCTCCGCCACCGGCAGCTCGTCCCGCTGGGCGCACGCACGCGCGTAGAGCCGGACCAGGTCGTGGTAGCGGTAGCGGCCGGGGGCCGCGGATTCGAGGAGGGAGGTGTCGACGAGGGTCTCCAGGAGGTCCTCGGTCGCCTCGATGTCGAGGTCGAGGACGGCGGCCGCCGCGGCGAGCGAGATGTCGGGGCCGTCGGCGAGGCCGAGCAGGCAGAAGGCGCGGGCCTGGCCGGGCTCCAGGTGGCCGTAGCCGAGTTCGAACGTGGCCTTCACCGCGAGGTCACCGGCCTGGAGTTCGTCGAGGCGGCGGCGCTCGTCCGCGAGCTTCGCGGCGAGGACCGACACCGTCCAGGTGCGGCGGGCGGCGAGGCGCGAGGCGGCGATACGGATGGCGAGGGGCAGGAAGCCGCACGCCGCCACCACGTCGAGCGCGGCCTCGCGCTCCGCGGCGACCCGCTCCTCGCCGACGATCCGGGTGAAGAGGAGCAGCGCCTCCTCCGGGGACATGACGTCCAGGTCGACGAGGTGGGCGCCGACGAGGTCGACCATGCGGACGCGTCCGGTGATGAGCGCCGCGCACCCCTCGGTGCCGGGGAGCAGGGGCCTGACCTGGGCGGCGTCGCGCGCGTTGTCCAGCAGCACAAGGACCCGGCGGCCGTCGAGCGTCGAGCGGTACAGGGCCGCGCGCTCCTCCAGGGTGTCCGGGATCGCCGCGTCCGCCGTGCCGAGGGCGCGCAGGAACGAGCCGAGGACCGTCTCCGGCTCGGCGGCGCGCGCGCCCGCGCCTTGCAGGTCCACGTACAACTGGCCGTCGGGGAAGGCGGAGCGGGAGGCGTGGGCGACGTGGACGGCGAGGGTCGTCTTGCCGACGCCGCCGATGCCCGCCACCGCCGAGACCGCCATCACCGAGCCCGTGCCCTCGTCGGAGGAGGCCGCCGCGAGGACCTCGCTCAGCTCCTTGACGAAGGAGGCGCGGCCGGTGAAGTCGGGGACGCGGGCGGGCAGCTGGGCAGGGCGCAGCGGTGTCGCGGCGGGCTCCGGCACCGGCGCCGACGTCTCCGCGAGGGCCGGGTCCGCGCGCAGGATGCGCTGCTGGAGGTCGGAGAGGCCGGGGCGCGGGTCGACGCCGAGCTCGTCGTCGAGGAGGCGGCGCGTGTCCGCGTACACCGCGAGGGCCTCGGCCTGGCGCCCTGAGCGGTAGAGGGCGAGCATCAGCAGTTCGCGCAGGCGCTCGCGCAGCGGGTGCGCGGCGGTCAGCGCGGTGAGTTCGGAGACGGCGTCCGCGTGGCAGCCCTGTTCCAGGTCCATGTCGAGGCGGGACTCGATGAGCTGGAGGCGCCATTCGTCGAGGCGGGCGCGCTGGGTCTCGGCGTGCGGCCCGGGGACGCCGGCGAGGGGTTCGCCGTCCCACAGACCGAGCGCCTTGTTGAGCAGGGTGCGCGCCTGGCGCAGGTCACCGCTGTGCCGGGCCTTCTCCGCGTCGGCCCCCAGCTCCTCGGCGGCGGCCACGTCGAGGGCGCCCCGCGCGAGCGAGCGGATCGCGTAGCCGCCGGACTCGCTGACCAGGATGTCCGCGCCGAGCGCCTTGCGCAGCCGGGACGCGTACGTGCGGATCGCGGCCAGCGCCTGCTGCGGGGACTCCTCACCCCACACGGCGTCGATCAGTTCGCCCGCCGTCGCCGTGCGGCCCTCGCGCAGGAGGAGCGTGGCGAGGAGCGCCCGCTGCTGCGGCGAGCCCGTCGCGAGCGGTTCGCCGCCGCGCCACGCCCGTACCGGGCCGAGCACGCTGAAACGCAGGTCGGACGCGGCGGACGGCGCCGCGTCCGGGCCGTCGCCGGACGCGGCGGGCCGCCGCTGCTCCGGTACCCGCGCTCCACCGACCATCACTGCCCCCTGCCGCCGCACCGCACCGGTTCTCATGTGGTTTCGCCGTCGTCCAGACGGCGCGCCGTCAAGAAGACGGAGCGGCGCGGACGACCCCGCCAGTTTGCCTTGTTCATGGCGGATACGTCAGCCGTGGGAGACAGCCATCACAGAGACCTCACGCGTACGGCCGCCACTTGGGCCCGATCCGGCTGGCTGACGGGCCGTCAGATCGGCGCTACCGTGACCCGCATGGAGACCAAGGAGACCGGAAAAACGAACAATGCCCTGATATCCGATGAGTTCCCTCCGATCATTTCCGTCGACGACCACACCGTCGAACCGCCGACCGTCTGGTCCGACCGCCTCCCGAAGAAGTACCTCGACACGGGCCCACGCGTCGTACGCGCGCCACTGAGGGAGATGACGTTCCTGGGCGGCAAGTTCGCCCCCGTCATGGGCGAACAGGGCGACGAGGGCCCGATCGGCGACTGGTGGGTCTACGAAGACCTGCACCGCCCGCTCACCCGCCTCGACACCGCCGTCGGCTACGACCGGGACGAGATCAAGCTCGAGGTCATCACCTACGAGCAGATGCGCAAGGGCTCCTACGACGTCCCCTCGCGCCTCGCCGACATGGACGTCAACCACGTCCAGTCCGCCCTCTGCTTCCCCACCTTCCCGCGTTTCTGCGGACAGACCTTCACCGAGGCGGCCGACCGCGAACTCGGGCTGCTCGGCGTCCGTGCGTACAACGACTGGATGGTGGAGGAGTGGTGCGGTCCCGAGGCGCGCGGCCGCCTCATCCCGCTGACGCTCGTCCCGCTCTGGGACGCCGGGCTGGCCGCCGCCGAGGTCCGCCGCAACGCCGCGCGCGGCGTCCGGGCCGTCGCGTTCTCGGAGATCCCGCCCCACCTCGGCCTGCCCAGCATCCACGGCGACGACTGGGATCCGTTCCTCGCGGCCTGTGCCGAGACGGGCACGGTCATCGCCATGCACATCGGGTCGAGCAGCAGGATGCCGTCCACGTCGGCGGACGCGCCACCGGCCGTCGGTTCCACGATCACCTTCGCCAACTGCTGCTTCTCGATGGTCGACTGGCTGATGAGCGGCAAGTTCGAACGCTTCCCGGGCCTGCGCGTCATGTACGCGGAGGGCCAGATCGGCTGGATCCCGTACATCCTGGAGCGCGCCGACGTGGTCTGGGAGGAGAACCGGGGCTGGGGCGGCGTCGCCGACAAGGTCAGGAAGCCGCCCAGCGAGTACTTCGCGGACCACGTCTACGGCTGCTTCTTCGACGACGCCTTCGGCCTGAAGAACCTCGACGCCATCGGCCTGTCCAACGTCCTCTACGAGACCGACTACCCGCACTCCGACTCCACCTGGCCGAAGTCCAGGGAGGTCGGCGAGGAGCAGATGGGCCACCTGGACCCGAAGACCGTCGAACGGATCGTCCGGGGCAACGCGATCGACCTGCTCGGTCTCACGCCGGAGGGGCTGTGGCGGCGGTGACCTCTCAAGCGGGCCGCATGGCGTACGGGATGCAGCTCCCCGTCCAGTCGCAGAGCACGATCTACGCCGAACCGTGGGAGGCGGACGCGGGCGCCGCCGAGCTGGCGGAGATCGCCCGCGCCGCCGACCGGGGCGGCTTCGACTACATCGCCTGCTGCGAGCACGTCGCCATCCCGCGCCGGCTCGCCGACGCGATGTCGACGGTCTGGTACGACCCGGTCGCCACGCTCTCCTTCCTGGCGGGCGTCACCGAACGCGTACGGCTGCTCAGCCATGTCGCGATCGTCGGCCTGCGCCACCCGCTCGCCTCCGCCAAGCAGTACGCGACCCTGGACCACCTCAGCGGCGGCCGGCTGATCCTCGGCGTCGGGGCAGGCCACGTACAGGAGGAGTTCGAGGCGCTGGGCGCGGACTTCCGGCGGCGGGGCGCGGTGCTCGACGAGACGGTGGACGCGCTGCGGGCGGCGCTCGGACCGGACGAGTTCCCGGTGCACAAGGGGGAGCGGTACGCGTTCGAGGGGCTAGGGCAGCGGCCCCGGCCCGCGCAGGCGCGCGTCCCCGTGTGGATCGGCGGGTCGTCGGCGCCCGCCGTCCGCCGCGCCGCGCTCAAGGGCGACGGCTGGCTGCCGCAGGGCGACCCGCGCGACCGGCTCCCCGCGAAGATCGAGACGCTGCGGCGGCTGCGCGCCGAGGCAGGCGTCGGGGCACCGCTCACCGTCGGCGCCATCACCGAGCCGCTGTACGTGGGCGTGCCCGGCTGGGAGGTCGGGCGGCGCACGGTCACCGGAGCCCCGGAGGCGATGGCGGAGTCGCTGCGCGCGTACGCGGCCATGGGCGTGGACCAGATCCAGGTCCGTTTCCGGAGCCGGTCGTGCGCCGAGCTGCTCGACCAGATCGCCGCCTTCGCGGCCGACGTCGTACCCCAACTCGACTGAGGGGCAGGAACCCATGGGCAAGCTCGACGGGCGCGTCGTCATCGTCACCGGTGCGGCGCGCGGGCAGGGCGAGCAGGAGGCGCGGCTGTTCGCGGCGGAGGGGGCGCGGGTCGTCGTCGCCGATGTGCTCGACGACCAGGGCGAGGCGGTCGCGAAGGAGATCGGGGAGACGGCGGGGGCCGGGGGCGGCGCCGCCGTCCATGTCCATCTCGACGTGAGCAAGGAGGCGGACTGGGCCGCCGCCGTCGCCGCCGCCAAGGCCGCCTTCGGCAAGATCGACGGCCTGGTCAACAACGCGGGCATCCTCCGCTTCAACGAGCTGGTCTCGACGCCGCTCGACGAGTTCCAGCGGATCGTGCAGGTCAACCAGGTCGGGGCGTTCCTCGGGATCAAGACCGTGGCCCCGGAGATCGCGGCGGCCGGAGGCGGCTCGATCGTCAACACGGCGTCGTACACGGGCCTGACCGGGATGGCGTACGTGGGCGCGTACGCCGCCACCAAGCACGCGATCGTCGGTCTGACGAGGGTCGCGGCCCTGGAGCTGGCGGCGCAGGGGATACGCGTCAACGCGGTCTGCCCCGGCGCCATCGACACGGCCATGAGCAACCCGGCCCAGCTCGACCCGGACGCCGAGCTCGCGCAGTCCGGCGAGGCGCTCGACCGGTTCTACCGCAAGCTCGTACCGCTCGGTCGGGTCGGGAGGCCGGAGGAGGTGGCGCGGCTCGCGCTGTTCCTGACGGCGGAGGAGGACTCGGCGTACATCACCGGGCAGCCGTTCGTGATCGACGGGGGTTGGCTGGCGGGGGTGTCCGTGCTCTGACAGCCCGCGCGGAGGACCGGCTGACGACGCGTCGGCTATTGACGCTCCACGGGCTCGGTGGAACAGTCGGGGCATCCGATCTGACGTACCGTCAGAAACTGACGAGGACGGTGAACCTCCTTGGAATTCGGCCTCTTTGTACAGGGATACGTGGGCAAGCAGGCGCTGACGGACCCGGCCGCCGAGCACCGCGCGCTCATGAACGAGACCGAGTACGTCATCCAGGCGGACAAGTCCGGCTTCAAGTACGCCTGGGCGTCCGAGCACCACTTCCTGGAGGAGTACTCGCACCTCTCGGCGAACGATGTCTTCCTCGGGTACCTGGCGCACGCCACCGACCGGATCCACCTGGGATCGGGCATCTTCAACCCGCTCGCCCAGGTCAACCACCCGGTCAAGGTCGCCGAGAAGGTCGCCATGCTCGACCACCTCAGTGAGGGGCGGTTCGAGTTCGGCAGCGGGCGCGGGGCCGGCTCGCACGAGATCCTCGGGTTCATACCGGGCGTCACCGACATGAACCACACCAAGGAGATCTGGGAAGAGACCATCGCCGAGTTCCCGAAGATGTGGCTCCAGGAGGAGTACGCGGGGTTCCAGGGCAAGCACTGGTCGCTGCCGCCCCGCAAGATCTTCCCCAAGCCGTACGGGAAGTCGCACCCGGCCATGTGGTACGCGGCCGGGTCCCCGCCCTCGTACGCGATGGCCGCCCGCAAGGGGCTCGGCGTGCTCGGCTTCTCCGTGCAGAAGGTCTCCGACATGGAGTGGGTCCTTGAGCAGTACAAGACGGCGATCCGGGACGCGGAACCGGTCGGGGGCTTCGTCAACGACAACGTGATGGTGACGTCGACGGCCATCTGCGCGCAGACGCACGAGAAGGCGGTCGAGATCGCCGTGCACGGCGGGCTCAATTACCTGCAGTCGCTGGTCTTCCGGTACCACGACACCTTCCCGCGGCCCGACGGCATACCGGAGTGGCCGGAGATCCTGCCCGAGTACACGACCGAGATCATCGAGCTGCTCATCGCCGAGGAGCTGATGATCTGCGGGGATCCGGACGAGGTGCTCCAGCAGTGCAAGCGCTGGGAGCAGGCCGGGGCCGACCAGCTGTCGTTCGGGCTGCCCATCGGGATGGGGCACGAGGAGACGCTGAACTCCATCCGGCTGATCGGGGAGCACGTCATCCCGAAGATCGACACGGATCCGGTCCACCGGACCACCCGGTTCCGGGCGGCCGGGGTCTGAATCGCTGAGCTGCCCCGGCTCTCCTCCTCCCGGACAGGAGAGTCGGGGCCCTTTTGTCGCTGACGTCACGGGGCCCTGCCCCGGACCCCGCTCCTCAATCGCCGGAGAGGCTGGACCACCGTGCTTGATCACCTCATCAAAGGGGCCACCGTCGTCGACGGGACCGGGGCGCCCGGGTTCGTAGCCGATGTCGGGATCCGGGACGGGCGGATCGCCGTCGTCGCCGAACCCGGGGCCGTCACCGAGGAGACCCGGGGCGGTGAGGACGCCACGGGGCTCGTGCTCGCGCCCGGGTTCGTCGATCCGCACACGCACTACGACGCCCAGCTGTTCTGGGACCCGTACGCGACGCCGTCCCTCAACCACGGGGTGACGACGGTCGCCGGCGGCAACTGCGGGTTCACGCTCGCGCCGCTCCACCCCGACCGCCCCGAGGACGCCGACTACACGCGGCGGATGATGTCGAAGGTCGAAGGGATGTCGCTGGTCGCCCTCGAACAGGGCGCGCCGTGGACGTGGAGCTCGTTCGGCGAGTACCTGGACGCGCTGGAGGGGCGGATCGCCGTCAACGCGGGGTTCATGGTCGGGCACTGCGCCCTGCGCCGGTACGTGATGGGCGCGGAGGCGGTGGGTGGCCGGCCGACGCCGGAGCAGTTGCGGGCCATGCTCGACCTCTTCCACGAAGCCATGGACGCGGGCGCCTGGGGCTTCTCCACCACCCAGTCCTCCACGCACTCGGACGGCGACGGCAAACCGGTGGCCTCGCGCCACGCGCTGCCCGCCGAACTGATCGCGCTCAGCCAGGCGGTCGGGGAGCACGAGGGGACGCAGATCGAGGCGATCGTGGCCGGGTGTCTGGACCAGTTCAGCGACGCCGAGATCGATCTGTTCGTGGAGATGAGCGCGGTCGCCGGGCGGCCGCTCAACTGGAACGTCCTCACCGTCGACGCCGCCGTGCCCGAGCGCGTGCCCCGCCAGCTCACGGCGAGCGAACGGGCGCGGAAGGCGGGCGGCCGGATCGTCGCCCTGACGATGCCGATCCTGACGCCGATGAACATGTCGCTGGGCACGTTCTGCGCGCTGAACCTGATTCCGGGGTGGGGAGAGGTCCTCGGGCTGCCGGTCGACGAGCGGATCGCGAAACTCCGGGACCCGGACGTGCGGGCGGAGATGCTGCGCCGGGCGGGGAGCGAAGAGGCCGGTGTTTTCCGACGGCTGGTTGATTTCGGGCGTTACGTCATCGGGGACACGTACGCGGAGTCGAACGCGGGTCTGACCGGGCGGGTGGTGCGCGACATCGCCGCCGAGCGCGGGCAGGAGCCCTTCGAGTGCCTGGTCGAGATCTGCGCCGCCGACCGGCTGCGGACGGTCCTCTGGCCGATGCCGACCGACAACGACCCGGACTCCTGGGCCCTGCGCGCCGAGACCTGGCAGCACGAGGACGTCATGCTCGGCGGCTCCGACGCGGGCGCGCACCTGGACCGTATGTGCGGGGCGCCGTACACGACGCGGTTCATCGGGGACTGCCTGCGGGGCCGCAAGCTGATGGGTCTTGAGGCCGCTGTGAAGATGCTGACGGACGATCCGGCGCAGTTGTTCGGGCTGCGCGAGCGGGGGCGGGTGCGGGAGGGCTTCCACGCGGATCTGGTGCTCTTCGACCCGGCGACGATCGACGCGGGCAAGGCCACGCTTCTGCACGATCTGCCCGGCGACAGCCCTCGCCTCGATGCGAAGGCGCTGGGTGTCCACGCCGTGTGGGTCAACGGCGTCGAGGCCATCCGTCACGACGTGGTCAGCGGGGCGGTGCCCGGCAAGGTGCTCAGGTCGGGGCGGGACACGCGGACGGTGAGCACGAGGTGACCCGGGTGTCTGGCGGGCTGTTCATCGGGGGCGAGTGGGTCGAGCCGGACGGTGGCTCCTACGACGTCGTCGACCCGGCGAGCGAGGAGGTCGTCGGGCAGGCGCCCGAGGCGTCCCGGCAGCAGGTGTACGAGGCCGCGCGCGCCGCGCGTGACGCCTTCGGCGCGTGGTCTCGTACGGCGCCGGGGGAGCGCGCGGCGATCCTCGACCGCGCCGCCGACCTCGTCCAGCGGGACTTCGCGGAGCACGCGCGCGTGGCTCAGGCCGAGAGCGGGGCGACGCTGGGGACCGCGCGGGGGATGCAGGTGGCGGTGGGTGTGGCCCGGTTCCGGCGGTACGCGCGGGGCGCGTTGGAGCCGGTGGAGGAGGGGTTGCCGCCGCAGATCAACGAGGCGGGCCCGATGGGCAGAGCGGGGGTGATGGGTGCGCTGGCCGTCCGGCAGCCGGTCGGGGTCGTCACCTGCATTACGTCGTACAACAACCCGTGGGCGAATCCGGCGGGCAAGGTCGCTCCTGCCCTGGCGATGGGCAACACGGTCGTCGTGAAGCCGGCGCCGCAGGACCCCTTGTCCGTGTACCGGATGGCGGCCGCGCTGGAGGAGGCGGGTGTGCCGCCGGGCGTCGTGAACGTCGTCAGCGGGGTGGATGTGGCGGTGGGTGAGGCCGCCGTCGACTCCCCGGACGTCGACATGGTGAGCTTCACCGGTTCGACGGCGGTCGGGCAGCGCATCGGCGAGGTCTGCGGCCGGACCATGAAGCGGCAGTTGATGGAGCTGGGCGGGAAAGGCGCGGCGATCGTCTTCGGCGACGCGGACCTTAACGCGGTCGTCGCCGGGATCGGCACGACGTACGCCTTCTACAGCGGGCAGATCTGCACGGCGCCGACGCGGGCGATCGTCCATCGCTCGGTGTACGAGGAGTTCGTGGCGCGGATGGCGGCGTACGCGGGCCATATGCGGGTCGGCGATCCGAGGGCGGAGGGGACGGTCGTCGGGCCTGTCATCTCGGCGGCGCACCGGGAACGGGTCGAGGCGTACGTGGAGCTGGGGCGGAAGGAAGGGGCGCGGGTGGTGGCGGGTGGCGCCCGCCCGGAGACGGAGACGGGCAAGGGGTTCTACGTCGCACCCACCCTCCTCGCCGACTGCAAGCCCGACATGCGGGTGGTACGGGAGGAGATCTTCGGCCCGGTCGTCGCCGTGGTCCCCTTCGACGGGGACGAGGACGAGGCGGTGGCCCTCGCGAACGACTCCGAGTACGGGCTCATCGACTACGTCTGGACCGGTGACGTGGCGCGCGGGTTCCGCGTGGCGCGGCGGCTGCGGGCGGGCGGGGTCGGCGTGAACACGATCGGGCGCAACATGGAGGCGCCGTTCGGGGGGTTCAAGAAGAGCGGGGTGGGACGGGACGTCGGCTCGTACGCGCTGCATGCGTACAGCGAGGTGCAGTCGATCGTCTGGCCGGGGTGACGGTCGGGTCAGGCGGCCTTCAGCGTACGAAGGAGGGCGGCGAAGGCGGTTGGGGTGGCGGTGAGTATCGCTTCGCGGGGATCGGCGGATTCGGTGACGTGGATGTGGGTGGCGTCGCCGGATACGTGGACGCAGGAGTTGCCCTGGGCGCAGCGGGACGACTTCTGCCAGGTCAGGTCTTCGGTGAAGTCAGCCACGGGGTGTGCGCGCTTTCAGCGTTCGGACTAGGGCGGCGAAGGCGGTTGGGGTGGCGGTGAGTATCGCTTCGCGGGGGTCGGCGGATTCGGTTAGGCGGATGTGGGTGGCTCCGTCAGATACGTGGACGCAGCTGTTGCCTTCGGCGCAGTAGGACGACTTCTGCCAATTGTGATCAAGCATCGTCTGCTCCTTGTAGTTCTCGGATGATTCGGTGAATGAGGTGCCGCGACTTCTCGGACGAAAGAGCGGCCGTCTCCATGCGTTCGAGCAGGACGCGGTACTTGTGCAACTGCGCCTCGCCATCCAGGAAGACGGGACCATGTGATTGGTCCAAGTTCACAGTGTCGAGCTGAGGTACAGGGCCCTCGAAGTAATAGAAGCCCTGCCCAGATCCGGGCAGGGCTTCGGCGGCGAACGGGAGCACCCGTACGGAGATGTGTGCGCGCTCGTTCAGGTCAAGCAGGTGGATCAGTTGGGCGCTTGTGACGTGCGAGCCACCGAGCCGCATGCGCAGAGCGGCCTCGTGAATGATGACCTGCTGCGGGGTGGGCGGGTCCCGGAAGAGGACAACCTGACGCTTCACGCGGAACGACACCCGGTGCTCGACGTCCGGCGGCGTCAACTCTGGCACGGCTTGACGGAAGACCGCGCGAGCGTACTCGGCGGTTTGGAAGAGGCCGGGGATGTGCAGGGAGACGGCTGTGCGCAGCCGTTTCGCGGACTGCTCAAGCTCGGCCAGGTCGAGAAGGCCGACAGGCAGTATCGAGCGGTATTCCTCCCACCAACCACGGGTGCGCTCGGCCGCCATATCGGCGAGGGCCTCCACCAGAGCCTGGTCAGCGCAGTCGTAGTGGCAGGCGAGCATGCGTACGCGCTCCGCGCTGACCCCGACGCGTCCGGCCTCCATGTTGCTGACCTGGGTCTGCTTGATGCCCATGAGTTGACCCGCTTGAGTCGCGGTCAGGCCGGCCCGTTCACGGAGTTTGCGCAGCTCGACGCCGAGACGGAGTTGACGGCCCGTCGGGTTGGTCCTCACGAGTGCTTCCGGTCTCCTTCACTCACACGAGTGGCAGTTACTGCGATCGCCGGGATTCGGTGAATACGTTAACTGAACGTCGCTACTTTAGTACTCGGCGCCTCGCCCAGAAGCACCCCGCTCGACGGAGCGGCCGGGTCACTGGACACCAACCTTCGCAACGCCAACCCCACCCGCTGAACGGAGAATTCCATGACAGCAACCGTATCCCCGCGAGGCTCCACACCCTGCCCAGTTCCAGGCACGTACACCTTCCAGCTGCCCCATGACCCCCGCGCTCCGGGCATCGCCCGCGCCGCGCTCAGGTCGGTCCTCAAGGCGCACGGGCGTACCGAACTGATCGACGCGGCCGAGCTGTTGGCGTCCGAGCTGCTCACCAACGCCCACCGGCACACGACAGGCTCGTACGCCCTGCGCATCGGCCCCGGCGCCATGGACGCGCACCGCGTACGGGTGGCGGTCTGGGACGGGGACCCGAAGATCCCTCTGGGGTTCGGGCGGTGTGCGCCCAGCGCGGACCTGACCGCCGAGCGAGGCCGGGGCCTCTTCCTCGTACGGGCTTACGCGGAGGACTGGGGCGCGTACACCTTCCCGGAGGGAGCGGGCGGCAAGCTGCTCTGGGCGGAGTGCGGGGAACGGTGATCAGGGCCATCGCTGGTCTGCGGGCGGCGCTGAGCCGATACGGGTTTCCTGGTGACCGCGAGAAGTTCGAGGCCGAACTGGCCCAGGCCATCAGCGCATCACCGGCCGACATCGACTTGGAGGCCGTGGCCGCTGTCGCGCGGGCCTATCGGCACCGCGTCCTGATCCGGAACTCCGTCGAGGTGATGGCGGCGCTGGAAGCGGCGCGCCCCGGGGCTCCAGGGGAGAGCCACGAGTGATGACAACCGAGCGCGCCGAACCGGGCCAGGGTGCTGAACCCCGGCCCGGCCCGACTGCCCGCCTCAGTCCCCGAGTACCGGCAGCAGCTCCGGCAGATGCCCGTCCGAGGACGCCGCCGCCCGGACCCGCTCCTCCGGGACCGTCCCGTAAAGCGTCGTCCGGGGTTTGGCCGGGCGGCCCGCCGCGTCCGCGACCGCGATCAGGTCCTTGACCGACTTGTAGGAGCCGTACGACGAGCCCGCCATACGGGAGATCGTCTCCTCCATCAGCGTGCCGCCCAGGTCATTCGCGCCGGAGCGGAGCATCTCCGCCGCGCCCTCCGTGCCCAGCTTCACCCAGCTGGTCTGGATGTTGGGGATGTGGGGGTGGAGGAGGACGCGGGCCATCGCCGTGACCGCGCGGTTGTCGCGCATCGTCGGGCCCGGGCGCGCGATGCCCGCCAAGTACACCGGGGCGTTCGTGTGGATGAAGGGCAACGTCACGAACTCCGTGAAGCCGCCCGTCTCCTGCTGGATCGCGGCCAGGGTGCGGAAGTGGCCGAGCCAGTGGCGGGGCTGGTCCACATGCCCGTACATCATGGTGGAGGAGGAGCGGATGCCCAGGGAGTGGGCCGTCTTGACGACCTCGATCCAGGTCGCCGTCGGGAGCTTGCCCTTGGTCAGGATCCAGCGGACCTCGTCGTCGAGGATCTCGGCCGCCGTGCCGGGGATCGAGTCGAGCCCCGCTTCCTTTGCCGCCGTCAGCCATTCGCGGATCGACATGTTGGTCCGCGACGCCCCGTTCACGACCTCCATCGGGGAGAAGGCGTGGACGTGCATGCCGGGGACGCGTTCCTTCACCGCCCGCGCGATGTCGAAGTACGCCGTGCCGGGCAGGTCCGGGTGGATGCCGCCCTGCATGCAGACCTCGACCGCGCCCACGTCCCACGCCTGCGCCGCCCGGTCCGCCACCTGGTCCAGGGAGAGGGTGTACGCGTCGGCGTCCGTGCGGCGTTGCGCGAAGGCGCAGAAGCGGCAGCCCGTGTAGCAGACGTTCGTGAAGTTGATGTTCCTGGTGACGATGTAGGTGACGTCGTCACCCACGACCGACTTGCGGATGTCGTCCGCCACCGCGCACAGCGCGTCGAGCGCCGGGCCGTCCGCGTGGAGGAGGGCGAGGGCCTGGTCGTCGGTGAGGCGGGTCGGGTCGGCCGCCGCCACCGAGAGGGCCTCGCGTACGTCGCCGTCGATGCGGGACGGCACCATGCCCGGCGCCGCCTGTTCGCGCAGGGCCTCCCAGTCGCCGTAGACCTCGTCGAAGTCGTCGCGGCGGTCCGACGTACGGCCCTCGGTGTCGATGGTGCGGTGCAGGTCCGTGCGGCCGGTGGCGGTGAACTGCTCGTCCGGCTCCTGCCACGGGCGGCCCACCACCGGCGCGTCCGCGATCGCCAGGCCCGTCTCCGGGTCGGCCAGGGCGCGTACGTGGGGGAGCAGGCGCGGGTCGAGCCACGGTTCGCCGCGCGTGACGAACTCCGGGTAGACGCAGAGGCGTTCCCGGAGTTCGAAGCCCGCCCGCGCCGAGTGCTGTGCCAGTTCGGCCAGCTGGGGCCACGGCTTCTCCGGGTTCACGTGGTCGATCGTCACCGGGGACACCCCGCCCCAGTCGTCGATCCCCGCGCCGATGAGGCGCGCGTACTCGCCGTCGACGAGGTTCGGCGGAGCCTGGAGGTTGCCCGACGGGCCCATGATGTGGCGCGCCACCGCCACCGTCGCGACCAGGTCGTCGAGGTCCGCGTCGGGCATGCCGCGCATCGCCGTGTCCGGCTTGGCGCGGAAGTTCTGGATGATCAGTTCCTGGACGGAGTGGTACGAGCGGGCCACGCGGCGCAGCGCGAACAACGACTCGGCGCGCTCCTCGTACGTCTCGCCGATACCGATGAGCAGGCCGCTGGTGAAGGGGACGGAGGAGCGGCCCGCGTCCTCGAGGACGCGCAGCCGTACCGCCGGTTCCTTGTCCGGTGATCCGTAGTGCGGCATGCCCGGCTCGGACCAGAGCCGCTGCGCCGTCGTCTCCAGCATCATGCCCATCGACGGCGCCACCGGCTTGAGCCGCTGGAAGTCCGTCCAGGACATGACCCCCGGGTTGAGGTGCGGCAGCAGACCCGTCTCCTCCAGGATGCGGATCGAGATGGCCCGCACGTACGCGATCGTGTCGTCGTACCCGTGCGCGTCCAGCCACTCGCGCGCCTCCGGCCAGCGGTCCTCCGGCTTGTCGCCGAGCGTGATCAGCGCTTCCTTGCAGCCGAGTTCGGCACCCTTGCGCGCGATGTCGAGGACCTCGTCCTGCGACATGAACATGCCGTGCCCGGCGCGCCGCAGCTTGCCGGGGACCGTCACGAACGTGCAGTAATGGCACTTGTCCCGGCACAGGCGGGTCAGCGGGATGAAGACGCTCTTCGAGTACGTGATCACGCCCGGCCGGCCCGCCGCCTCCAGGCCCGCGTCGCGCACCCGCGCGGCGGACGCCGTCAGGTCCGCCAGATCCTCGCCGCGCGCCTGGAGCAGGACGGCCGCCTCCGTGACATCGAGGGCGACACCGTCTCTGGCCCGTTTGAGCGCGCGGCGCATCGCGTTGGCGGTGGGGCGGTCTGCCTCCGGCCGCGTCGGGGGAAGGGCCATGGGTGCGACGTCCGGATCACTCATGTAGCGAGCATACGAGTGCATGTGTCCCGGCATGGGGTTCACACGTATCGGTGGAAGTCGTCGAGGACCTTGAGGACGGTGCGCTCGTCGCCCGGCGGCAGCTGCAGCACGACCTCCGCCACGCCCTGGCCGGCGTAGTGCGCGAGCTTGCCGGGTGTCGGCACGACCGCGTACGGGACGACCTGGAGCGTGCCGGGGTCGCGGCCCGCCGCCTCCCACTCGGCGCGCAGACCGGGCAGAGTCCGGCTCAGGCCACCGCCGCCGATGGGCATCCAGCCGTCCGCGTAGGCGCAGACGTGCTCGAAGAGGACCGGGCCCGCGGCGCCGCCGACGAGGATGCGGGGCGCGCCGCCGCGGACGGGTTTGGGGAAGGCGTGGCTCGCGCGCACCGACCGCCCGTGCTCACCCTCGTACGGGGTCGGGTCGGCGGCCCACAGCGCACGCATCAGGCCGATCCGGTCCCGGGTGAGGTCCCGCCTCGTACGCCAGTCGACGCCGTGGTCGGCGGCTTCCTCCTTGTTCCAGCCGAAACCGACGCCGAGCGTGAGACGGCCCCCGGACAGGTGGTCGAGCGTCGCGATCTGCTTGGCGAGGACGATCGGGTCGTGCTCGGCGACGAGGGTGACGCCGGTGCCGAGGGCGAGGCGCTCGGTGACGGCGGCGGCTTGGCCGAGCGCCACGAGCGGGTCGAGGAGGCGGGTGTACTCGCGGGGGAGGTCGCCGCCGTTCGGGTACGGGGTGGTGCGTTCGGCGGGGATGTGGGTGTGCTCGGGGAGGTAGAGGCCGGCGAAGCCGCGCGCTTCGAGCTCGCGGGCGAGGCGGACGGGGGTGATGGTCTCGTCGGTCAGGAAGATCGTGGTCGAGATCCGCATGAGGCATGCGTAGCGGCGGCGGCGCGAGGAGTCCATGGCCGACAGCGAACGCGCAAGACGCAGGCCCCCTTCCCTTGCACCGGAGTTCACGGCTCAATGCCAGGGTCGCACCCGTCACATCACCCACGTTGGGGAGCCGCGTATGTGCACCGACGACATCAACGGACAAGCGTCAGGTATCGGCAGACGGTCGCTGCTCGTGACCGGAGCCGCGGGCGCCCTTACGCTCACCACCATGAGCTTCGCCAGCGCCGCCGAGGGCACGCCCGAGGGCTCGCGGTCCACGAAGACGCTCAAGGGCACGTTGCCGCCGGGCTCGCCGGACTACGTGTATCTGCCGGTGGAGGTACCGCGGGGGATACGCGAGATCAAGGTCACCTACACGTACACGAAGGCGACGGTCCCGGCAGGCACCCAGAACAACGCGCTCGACATCGGCATCTTCGACGAGCGCGGCACGGCGCTGGGCGGCAAGGGGTTCCGCGGCTGGTCGGGCGGGGCCCGCACGGAGTTCTTCATCCGCGTGGACGACGCGACGCCGGGCTACATCCCCGGGCCGGTGCGGGCAGGTCTCTGGCACATCGTGCTCGGGCCGTACACGGTGGCGCCGGAGGGGCTGCCGTACGAGGTGACGGTGGCACTGACGCACGGCGCGCCGGGCAAGGCGCCCGCCCGTACGTACCCGCCGACCCGCGCGCGTGGGCGGGGCCGCGCCTGGTACCGCGGCGACTGTCACCTGCACACCTGGTACTCGGACGGGCGCCGCACCCCGGCCGAGATCGGCGCGCTCGCCCGCGCGGCGGGCCTGGACTTCATCAACACGTCCGACCACAACACGCACTCCTCCCACGCCCACTGGGCGGACGTGGCCGGCGACGACCTCCTCGTACTCATCGGCGAGGAGGTCACGACGCGCAACGGCCATGTCCTGGCGCTCGGCGTCGAACCGGAGACGTTCATCGACTGGCGGTACCGCGCGCGGGACAACCGCTGGGCGGAGTACGCGCGGGAGATCCGCCGCGCGGGCGGCCTGGTCGTGCCCGCGCATCCGCACGCGACGTGCATCGGGTGCGGCTGGAAGTTCGGCTTCGGCGAGGCGGACGCGGTGGAGGTCTGGAACGGTCCCTACACCCCGGACGACGAGATCTCGCTCGGGGACTGGGACAACACGCTGGTGGCGTACACCCGTTCGGGGCGCCGTTCGGGCTGGATCCCGGCGATGGGCAACAGCGACTCCCACCGCGACCCGGACCGCATCGGCGGACCCCAGACGGTGGTCCTGGCCGACGACCTGTCCCGGGACGCGATCCAGGCGGGCATCAAGGCGGGCCGCTCGTACGTCGCCGAGTCCAAGGACGTCGAGGTGACGTTCACGGCGACCGGTGGGAAGGGCGCCCGCGCGGGCATCGGCGAGCGGCTGGCGGTGGGCCCGGACACGCCGGTCACGGTCGAGTTGCGGGTGAAGGGCGCCCCCGGCTGCACCCTCCACCTGGTCACGGACCAGGGCACGCTGTTCACATCCCCCGCCCTGCCCGCCTCCGGCGAGTCCACGGTGAGCTGGCGCACGACCCCGTCGTACGCCGCGTACGTCCGGGCGGAGATCCGCCACCCCTCGACGGCTCCTGGCCTCCCCGGCGCCCTGGCGGCGTTCACGAATCCGGTGTTCCTGGGGGAGTGACCGCGGCCCCGCGGGTCGGCGGCTGGGGTGCGGCCGGCCCCGCGGGCTCCCCGGCGAACAGCTCCTCAGCGGCACTGACGACGATGCCACTGACGACGATGGCACGGTCGAACCAGGTGTCGAGCTGCGCCAGGTCAGTGGAGGCCTCGACAGCCTTCTGCACACGCCCCTCGGAAAGCCCTTCTTGTCGCCTTCCCGCCGCAGACGCATGGACGTCTCGGACCGGAAGCAGGAGAGAGGGAGCGTCATCATGTGGCGGAGAAGACCGTGAGCGGAACGTCCCGCGCGGAAGCGGGGGCGCTGCCGCCGGGTGAACCGCGGGCTACGGTGTCTGTACGCCTTCGCTAATTGGGCAAATTCCGTCGCATGTGATTTCGGGGGCGTCTCTTCGCATAAGCGGTGAGGTCATATCAGTCGCGCAAGTGAACGTTCCCGGTCGGTCCTGGTCGATTACAGTGCTGCGCGGAAAGGGGGGATCCCATGGGCGCACCGGTCGCCGCCGCGGCCGTCTGGGGCCGTGTCGAGCAGCAGGACTTTCGCAGCCGGGTACGGGGCACGCTGCTCGGCGCCGCGCTCGGCGACGCCTTCGGTGCACCGCTCAGCGGGCTCACCCTCGAAGCGATCCGGGAGGCGCACGGCGCCGCAGGGCTCACTCAGCTCGCGCCCGCCTACGGTCGTACGGGCGCCGTCACCGCGGCGACCCAGCTCGCGCTGTTCAGCGTCGACGGGCTGATCCGGGCGCAGGTGCGGCGCGACACCGGGGCCTGGCATCCGCCCACCGATGTGCACCGGGCCTATCTGCGCTGGGCCGCCACCCAGCGGGACTGGGGGCCCGACGAGCGCCGTAAGGAAGACGGGTGGCTCGCGCGCGAGGAGTGGTTGTACTCGCGGCGCGGGGCGTCCCAGGTCTGTCTGCTGGGGCTTGGCAACGACGTCATGGGGACCCTGGACAAGCCGAAGAACCCTGCGGCGGTCGGGGCCGAGGCGGTGACGCGGTCGGCGCCGTTCGGGCTGCTTGTCGGGTGGGAGCCGCAGCTTGTGCTTCAGCTGGCGGTCGAGTGTGCCGTCCATACGCATGGTGCCGCCGAGGCGTATCTGGCCGCCGGGGCGTACGCCGTGATCGTGCATGCGCTCGCGCGCGGGGAGTCGTTGGACGCGGCGGTGCAGCGCACCCTTGTGCTGCTTGGTGCGCGGCCGGGGCATCCGCCGGTCGTCGAGGCGCTCAAGCATGCGGTGGGGGCGGTGCGGCAGGGGATGCCGAGCGCTTCGCGGGTCGGGGAGCTGGTCGCCGACGGCGGGGCTGTGGGGGCGCTCGCTGCCGCGGTGTACTGCGCGCTGGTGGGGGAGGACATCCGGCACGGGCTCGGGCTCGCCGTTCACCACGACGGGCCGTCGGCTGAAGTGGGGGCGTTGTGCGGGGGGTTGCTGGGGGCGATGCACGGGGAGACGGCGTTGCCTCCGGCGTGGGTGGCGGAGTTGGAGGGACGGGCGACGATCCTGTTGCTGGCGGACGATTTCGCGATGGAGATGACGCAGGGCGCTGCGCTGCACGGGCCGGGGGTCTCGTCACCGGGGTGGCTCGCGCGGTATCCACGGGTGTGAGGCCGCCGTCGCTCGTGTGGTGGGGCGGGGCGGGGCCGTGCCGGGGTGCCCCGGCACGGCGTGAAGAGACCTGCGCAAGGCCCCGCCGCCTTCTCAGCGCGCCGGGGCCCCATGCGAACAGGCCCGTACTGACGACCGGTCACCCCTAGAGGCGTCGCACCTCGTCTCCCGCCGCCGTCGGAGCCGGAATCGCCGCTCCTGTGACGGACGGGCCGTCGTCGTCCGTGTTGAGGCGTTCGATCAGCGCGTCCCGCTCAGGCGTGTCCTCCGGCTTGATGAAGCCGATGCCGACGTAGAGGACGAGCGAGACGGCGAGCGGGATGGAGACCTGGTACTGAAGGGGGACGCCGCCTTCGACGCTCCAGTTGATGGGGTAGTTGACCAGCCAGAAGGTGAAGAGCCCCATCGCCCAGCTGGTGAGCGCCGCGGTCGGACCGGACTTGCGGAACGGGCGCAGCAGCCCCAGCATCATCGGGATCGCAATCGGGCCCATGAGACCCGCGACCCACTTGATGACGACCGTGATGATGTCCTTGAAGGCGGGGGAGTTGACCTGCGTCGCCACCGCCATCGACAGGCCCAGGAAGATGACCGTCGTGAGGCGAGCGGCCAGCAGGCCCTTGTTGCCGACCCACTGCTCCTTCGCCTTGCGCGACAGCGCGGGCGCGAGGTCCCGCGTGAACACGGCCGCGATCGCGTTCGCGTCGGAGGAGCACATGGCCATCGTGTGGGAGAAGAAGCCGACGATGACCAGGCCGAGGAGGCCGTGCGGGAGGAGCTGCTCGGTCATCAGGCCGTACGAGTCCGAGCCGTCCGGCTTCTGCGCCTTGACGAGGAGCGGCGACACCCACATGGGGAAGAAGAGGACGACGGGCCAGACCAGCCAGAGGATGGCGGAGAGACGGGCCGAACGGGTGGCTTCGCGCGGGCTGTTGGTGGCCATGTAGCGCTGGGCCTGGTTGAGCATGCCGCCGTTGTACTCGAACAGCTTGATGAAGAGGAAGGCCAGGAGGAAGACCGTGCCGTAGGGGCCGACCAGTGGCTTGCCGTGGCCCGCCAGCTCCGGCTCGTCCCAGACGCCGAAGATGCCGCCGAAGGGGCCGAGCTTGGAGACGACCGCCACGAACATCGCGATCCCGGCGATGAGCTGGATGATGAACTGGCCCAGTTCCGTGAGCGCGTCCGCCCACAGGCCGCCGATGGTGCAGTACACCGCCGTGATGGCGCCCGTGATGAGGATGCCCTGGTTGATGGAGATGCCGGTGAAGACGGCCAGCAGCGTGGCGATGGCGGCCCACTTGGCGGCCACGTCCACGATCTTCAGCAGCATGCCGGACCAGGCGAGCGCCTGCTGGGTCCCCAGGTTGTAGCGGTTCTTCAGGTATTCGAGCGGCGAGGCCACGTGGAGCCGGGAGCGCAGCCGGTTGATGCGCGGCGCGAACAGCTTGGCGCCGATGGCGATACCGAGCGCGATGGGGAAGGACCAGGTGATGAAGGACGTGACACCGTACGTGTACGCGATGCCGGCGTACCCGGTGAACATCACCGCGCTGTAGCCGGACATGTGGTGCGAGATGCCGGAGAGCCACCAGGGCATCTTGCCGCCGGCGGTGAAGAAGTCGGAGACGTTGTCCACGCGTTTGTGCGACCAGATGCCGATCGCGACCATGATGCCGAAATAGCCGATGAGCACGGCCCAGTCGAGACTGTTCATGTGCCCCCTCCAGGGGTCCGCCTTGTGAACGTTGCGGCTCTTCGTCAGTACGTCCGTTCCAGCGGGCGCCCCCTTGCGGGAGTGGGGACTTCCGGGATTGAACCGCTTGTTCGGGCGGCCGGTCAAGAGCCACACGGGTCATGGATGTGAACCCAGATCAGCAAGTCGAACGATTTTGCATTTTCGTTACCGGACGGGGAGTTGTCGTGAACGTGACGCCGCCCACACCATGAGCGGGCACTTCGTCAGTAGCCGCACACACGCGAACGGCCGCACGGGATGCGGGTCCCGTGCGGCCGCGCAACGACTCGCCACAACGACCAGGGGGAGGGGATCGCCCCGGTACGCCGACCACCGATGACGCCTCAGCGCATCAATTCACCCGCGTTCACCAGCAACTGCTGGCCCGTGATCGCCCGCGCGCGGTCCGACGCCAGGAAGATCGCCGCTTCCGCCACGTCACCGTCGGTGGCCAGCTCCGGCAGCGCCATCCGCTCGGTGAGCCTCCCCAGGATCTCGTCCTCCGGCACCTTTTCGGTGTGCGCGGTGAACTGGACGTAGGCCTGCACGGGCGGGCCCCACATCCAGCCCGGCAGCACCGTGTTGACCCGGATCCGGTGCGGTCCGAGCTCACGCGCCAGCGAGTACATCGCGCTGGTCAGCGCCCCTTTCGACGCCGCGTACGCCGCCTGCCGCACCTGCGACGGGGCGGCCACCGCCGACTGCGTCCCGATGATGACGACCGAACCGCCGCCCTCCTTGAGCGCGGGCAGACAGGCCCGGGTCATCCGCAGCGTGCCGAGCAGGTTCACGTCGATGACCTGGCTCCAGGTGGTGAAGTCCGCGTCCTCCAGACCGCCGAAGCAGCTGTCCCACGCCGCTACGTGGACCACCGCGTCCACCCCGCCGAACCGCTCCCGCGCGAGCGCCGCCAGCGCCTCGCACTGCGCCTCGTCCCCGATGTCCGTCGCCCGGTACGCGGTCCGGGCGCCCTCCGGGTCCAGTCCGGCCGCCGCCTTCGCGAGGTTGGCCTCCGTGCGCGCGCCGAGCACCGCGTTGCCGCCGTCCCGCACCACGGCCGCCGCCACCTGATGGCCGAGCCCGGCGCCGACCCCCGAGACGATCACGGTCTTTCCGGCGAGCAGCTCACCTGTGCCCATTGGAGGCCTCCCGACTCTGGCCATCTGCCTGACGGCCCGTCAGAGTATGGGCCGCGGGTCGCATTCGGAAGACACGCGAGACGGAAGACACGCGAGACGGAAGACACGCGAAGCGGGAGAAGGAGTGGTGGCATGGACGCGCGGTCCGGTTCCGGCACCCGGAGCGACACGTACGCGGAGCTCGCGGCCCTCGGCCCCTACGGGGTGCACCCGGGCCACGCCCTGATCACCATGGTGGAACCGCACCCGGGGCACGAGTACGCGTACAACCGCTGGTACGAGGACGATCACTACTACGCCGGCGCGATGGCGATGCCCTGGATGTTCGCCGGGCGGCGCTGGGTCGCCACGCGGGACCTGCAGCTCCTGCGCCTCCCGGAGAAGTCGGCCGTCGCCGAGCCCGTCACCGCGGGGTGCTACCTCTCCACGTACTGGATCACCGAGGGGCGCTACGACGACCACATGAAGTGGACCGTCGGCATCAACAAGCGGCTGAACCGCGACGGCCGCGTCCACCAGGAGCGCACCCACGTCTTCACCGCGTTCCAGGACCACGAGGCGACCGTCTACCGGGACGGGGCCGCCGGGCCGCGCGACTTCCACGCCCTCGACCACCCGTACGCGGGTCTGGTGCTGGAGGTCGTCGACGTCGAGGAGCGTGAGCGGCGGCCCGAGCTGGTGGAGTGGCTGCGTTCGCGGCATCTGCCGAAGGTCCTGGCCGGGTCACCGGCCGCGATGGTCACCCTCTTCCGGCCCACGCCGCTGCCGGGCGACAGGATGACCTACGTGAAACAGGTCGAGGGTGTCGACACCCGGCTGACGCTGCTGTGGTTCCTGGAGGCCGATCCGCGCGACTGCTGGCAGGAGCGGTTCGCCGGGCTCGCGGAGCAGGTGGCCGGGGCGGGGCTCGGGGCTCGGGTGGAGCTCATGGCGCCGTTCGTACCGACCGTGCCGGGGACCGATCGCTACGTCGATCAGTTGCGGTAGCGAAGGTTTCCGGGCCGCGCATCGGCCAGCGGCGGATTGTCCGGCAATAGAAGTTCCGGGCACAAGCCGAGCCCCCTCGGCCGGGACGGCGGGCCAGTCGAGAGGGCTCCCACGGTGGTGCCTGTACTGCTGGTGCTGCTGGTGTGCTTCGTGGTGTAAATCGTGCAGATCATGCAGATCGCACAGATGGTGCAAGTGGTGCATGTGGTGCATGTGGTGCATGTGAGGTTGTTGTGCCGTTCCTCGTTTTTTAGAACGAACCCGTGCTCACCTTCCGCACGAAGGCGGTCCAGGTCGCGGGGCCGAAGTCGATCGACGGGCCCTGCTCGACCTTCGAGTCCCGCACCGCGATCGCCCGCAGTTCGGGGGACCGGACCTCTACGCACGCGCCGTTCCCCGTGGAATAGGAGGACTTGATCCAAGATTCCGTGGCGCCCTGCTGAATTGCCATGATCGCTCCGCTTTTAGCCAGTGGTCGAATGGTTCCCCGCCTGGAGGTCCAGAGCGGTTCTCGCCAACGATGTTGTCCTGATGGCGTGATCGACGCTACTCGCCAACCCAGTTACGTGAAGCGGGCATTCACCCGACCGGATGGCATATTCCATGGGAGTCTTCCATTCCTCCGAGGAGTGGGTGTACCGTGCGGCGCCCTTGCCTCAGAGGTATGAAATCCCGGACTGACGGAGAGGAATCCGGCCTTCAGCGCGCGTACTCCTTGGCGATCTCCGAGATGAACTGCCGGGATTGCTCCACATTCAGTGCCTGTGCCCGCAAGTGCTCGTACATGACGCTGTACTTCTGGACATCGTTGGCCTTTTCCAGATACAGGTCGCTGGTGACACCCTCGATGTAGACCACGCTGGAGTCCGCCGCGTCGGGGAACTCCAGGATCGCGTACTGCCCGTTGAGGCCGGGGTGCGCGCCCATGTCGAACGGGATCACCTGGACCGTCACATGCGGCAGCTGCGACTGCTCGACCAGGTGCTCCAACTGCTCGCGCATGATGTTCTTGCCGCCGACGACCCGGCGCAGCGCCGCCTCGTCGAGCACCGTCCACAGGCGCAGCGGATTGTCCGGCGCCTGGATGCGCTCCTGCCGGCGCATCCGGACCTGGACGCGCTTCTCGATGTCCTGCGGCGTCGTCTCCGGCAGCGCGCCGTTGATGAGCGCTTCCGCGTAGCCGCGGGTCTGCAGCAGGCCGGGCACGACCTGCGGATCGTAGACGCGCAGGCTCGCCGCGTCCGTCTCCAGGCCGATGTAGACGCTGTAGGGGATGTCGCCGAAGGAGTGCCACCAGCCCTGCTGGCGCGAATCCTTGGCCATCTGCATCAGTGACTCGACGATCCGGTGGTCCTCGACCTCGTAGACCCCGCACAGGTCGCGTACGTCGCGCTGGCTGATGCTGCGCCGCCCGTTCTCCAGGCGGCTGATCTTCGACTGCGAGACCAGCAGGCGCTCGGCGACCTCTTCGGCGGTCATGCCCTTGAGCTCACGGAGCCGACGCAGCTCCTGGCCCAACCGGCGTCGCCTGACGGTGGGATTGACGTTGGACGCCACGGGACGTGCACCTCCGGCTGCGTGCATTTTTTTGTACGTTGCGTATCTGCTGCTCAGCAGATTGCCACTCGGAAGCCTTTGCCGCTGGGAAACAGCGGATGTGTGTACGGACGGCCCGTACGGACGCCCTGTGCGGGCGGGCTGTGCGAACGGCCTGTACGGGCGGTCTGTGCGAACGCGACCGCGCGGGGCGATGGCCGGGTACCCGCCTTGTATCGCGGACGTCCGGTTCATCGCCCCGCGCGGTACAGCGGCTCCCGGACCGGGTCTTGGGGACTGCGGCGCGGCGCTGTTGCGGGTTGTTGCGGGTGTGCGGGTGTTGCGGTTGCTGTCTTGCGGTTCTGCGGTGCTGCCGCTCGCCTAGTGGGCTACGGCGCGGGCCATGGAACCGTGACGCGGCTGCATCGGAACCCCCCTGGCTGGCTCCGGTGCGCCCCGGCCCGCCGGGGTGGCGGGCGAACGGCGTGGCTGAGCGGCCACCCCGTTCTGGACGTCCATCACGGCGTGCGCCACGAGGCCGCCCATCGGGTCGTGCCTGATCAGGTCCCGTAGCCGGGAGCGGGACGAACGTCCCTCGTTACCCGGGTACAGGTGCTTGCCGAGACCGACCGCATGGGCCAGCGCGGCGAGCGCCGCGGTCCGTGGGTCCGGCGGGACGCCGGTACGGATCGCTGAATCCAGCCGGGACTTGATCTCCCGGCTGATCGCCGTGTCCGTCGCCTGGTAGCGAGTTGTCGGCAGTACCCCGCACATCTGGCCGGCCACGGCATGCACCATGCCGCACCGCTCCAGGTGCGAGAGGTAGGTCTGGCGCAGCCCGAGACGCGGCCCGCCAATCCAGTGGACCGCCCGCACAGGAGCGCCGCGCCTTCGCAGCAACTCCAACGCGCAGTCCAGAGTCGGATCTCCGGTCGGCCGTGGTGCCACCACGGCGATACGATCCCCGTCTGGGGCTATCCGTCCGGCCAGCGCCAGCTCTACTAGCTGTGCTCCGGCCAGACCTAGGTCGAGCGACTGCGGCTGTGCGGTGGTACCCGTGGTCGGGTCCAGCGCCAGCAGCAGAAGCTCCTCCGGAAGTGTTCTGCGGCTCCTGCCCATCCATGCCTCCCCGCGTGGATGAATGACAGGGTGACCCCTCTCACATTGGTCTGTCGAGAGTGCGTGGGGACTTTGGACGGGAACCAGTAGGTATGTCGTTCTCGTCTACCACGGGGGTTAAGCCCCCACACAGGACACTGGTACATGGTTCGGACAGGGCCGCCGGACAGGATCGGCCTGTCCGGCGCTTAGTGGTGAGTGGTCGAGGAGGCATCGGTGGCGGGGACCCCGGACAGGTCGGGCGAAGAGCAGAAGGCGTCGGGCGGCCCGGCCCGGGACGAACAGGATCCGCGCCTCGCGGTGGCGCGGGAGACTCCGTCGGCGCCCGGTGTGGATCAGGCGACGGCGGTGTTCTCCGTCCGGGACGTCGCGAACGCGGAAGCCGGTTCCGGTTCCGGTTCTGGTTCCGATACGGGGGCCGCGTCCGCGGGTGAGCCCGGGGACGAGCGGCTCCGTGCCGCGGTGGCGGCGTGGGTCGGTACGGCCGCCCCGAAGAACGGCTCGGCGGACGACGCGAATGCAAAGGCTGCCGCCGGGGACCGGGAGGAGGCCGGGCCGGGCGTCGCCGCCGAGGCGGAGAAGGCCGGGCCTGAGCCCAGCGCCGCCGCCTCGGATGCCGGGCCGGCGTCCAGCCCCGGCGATGCCGCGGTTGCCGGGCCGGCCGCCAGCACCGCCGCCACCGACATGGACGAGGCCGAGCCGGTGGCCGACGCGGCGGAGTCCGGCGACGCCGGGGACGCCGGGCCGAGCGCTTCCGCTGGCGCGGACGACGCTGAGCCGGTGGCCGACGCGGCGAAGTCCGGCGACGCCGGGGACGCCGAGTCTGCGGCCGGCACCGCCGAGAAGGCTCAGCCGGAGCCTGAGGCGCCCTCCGGCGTCGGCCCCAAGGCCACCGCGAGCGCCGCCGCCACCAAGCCGGAGGCGACCGACGCCACCCCGGAGGTGACCGGCGCCGCCCCGGAGGTGACCGACGCCGCCCCGGAGGTGACCGACGCCGCCCCGGAGGCGACCGACGCCGCCCCGGAGGCGACCGACGCCACCCCGAAGGCCCCTGACGCCGCGCCTGCGGCCGAGCCCGCCGAGCCTGCGGCCAAGCCCGCCAAGCCTGCGGCCGAGCCCGCCAAGCCCGCGGCCGAGCCCGTCGAGGACGCTCGGCCTGAGGACGCTCGGCCCGAGCCCGTCGACGCCGCCGCCGCCGCGCCGGAGTCGACCCCCGTCGGGGACAGCGCGGCGAAGCCCGTTGCCGGTGATGTCGCCGACGCGGCGGACGCCGAGGACGCGAAGCGCGGGCCGGAGAAGCCCGCTGCCGCCGCCGAGGGGGCCCAGCCGAAGCTCGTAGCCGGTGCTGAGCCGACCCCCGCTGCCGGCAAGGACGTCGAGGACACCAAGCCCGAAACCGGCTCGGACCGCGGCGCCAGCGCTCAAGGTATCGACCAGGCCACCGCCGTCTTCAAGGCCGTCGCGCCCCCTGTCGACCAGCCCACCACCATGCTCAAGGCGCCCGGCGCCAAGGCCGCGGGCAAGGAGGCCGAGGCCGGGCGGCCGAGCAAGTTCGTTCCGCTCAAGCCCCTGGACGACAAGGGCAAGGCCGCCGCACCCGCACCCGCACCCGGCACCGCGAAGCGCACCGCCGGACCCGCGGAGCGCACCGCCGTCCCCGAGCCGACCACGCAGCAACCCCTGCCGCCCAAGCCGCCGCTCGATCTGCTCGCCGAGCTGACCAACACGCCGCCGCCCCCGGAGACCCGGGTCCGTACGACCGTACGGCGGGTCAAGATCTGGACGCCGCTGGTGCTGCTCCTGATCGTGATCTTTGCAGTCGTACAGGTCGTGCGCCCGCTGCCGACCCCGACGCTCGACCTGACCGCGAAGGAGTCCGTCTCCTTCGAGGGCGACAAGCCGTCGGTGCCGTGGCCCGGCCAGGGCCAGGCGGCGATGGACGTGAACGGCATCGGCACGTTCGGCACGTCCGGTACGCAGAAGCCCGTACCGATCGCGAGCATCGCCAAGGTCATGACCGTCTATCTCATCCTGCGGGACCACCCGCTCAAGACGGGTGAAAAGGGGCCGAAGATCCCTGTCGACGCGGCCGCGCAGAAGCACTACGAGACGGGCAAGGCGGAGCAGGAGTCGGTGGTGAAGGTCACCGAGGGGCAGCAGCTCAGCGAGTACGAGGCGCTGCAGGCGGTCATGCTGCCGTCGGCGAACAACGTCGCCAAGCTGCTGGCCCGCTGGGACACCAAGAGCTCCTCCGAGGACCAGTTCGTCGACAAGATGAACAAGATGGCCAAGGACCTCGGGATGAAGAACACCACCTACACCGACCCCAGCGGCCTGGACAAGACGACCGTCTCCACCGCCGACGACCTGGTGAAGCTCGGCCGCGCCGCGATGGAGAACCCGGTCTTCAAGGAGATCTCCCGCCAGCCCAGCTACGTGGACCTGAACGGCGAGAAGCAGAAGAACTTCTTCGGGCTCGTCCCGACCGTCGCGATCGGCATCAAGACCGGCACCACCACCGCGGCCGGCGGCAACATCCTCTTCGCCGCGGAGAAGAAGATCGGCGGCGAGACCAAGACGATCATCGGCGCGGCCCTCGGCCAGTACGGCCAGAACGGCACCGCCAACATCGACGAGGTCACCGGCGCCGTCAGGAAGCTGATCGAATCCGGCCAGGACGCGCTCACCGCGAAGACCATCGTGAAGAAGGGCGACGTCGTCGGTGAGGTCGACGACGGGCTCGGCGGGACCACGCCGGTCGTCGCCACCAAGGATGTCTCCGCGGTCGGCTGGTCCGGTCTGACCGTCCATCTGAAGCTGGACGGCAAGAAGGGCGAAACGCTCCCGCACACGGCGAAGGCGGGCACCGTGGTCGGCGTGCTGAGCGTCGGTGACGGCAAGAACGACGCCACCGCCGTCGAGGTTCCCGTGGCGCTCCAGGAGGACCTCGCCGAGCCGGGCTTCGGCGCGAAGATCAGCAGGATCGGCTGACACCACGACACCGCGACACCGCATCGCAGAACCACACATGACGCGCCCGCTGATCAGCCGAGTCCGAAGGCGATCAGCGGGCGCGTCCCGTCACCGCTCGACAGCCGGGCAGCGCGGCGTCTTCCGCCCCGAGGGCCCTCGGTACGCCGACGTGATCCGCACCTTCCCCGGCTTCTCCACCGTCAGCCGCGTGAACTCCCCGGACGGCGCCAGGCACCCCGTGTCCGCCCACAGCCAGGGCGAGTAGGCGATCCGTACGGTGACCGAGCCCGCCTGCGGCATCGACACGACGAGGTTGGCCCCGTCGGAGCCGGTCACCGTGGCGGGCGGGTCGACGAGCGGCACCGCGTCCCGGACCCCGTAGATCTGCCAGTTGGCGTCGTGCCAGAGCAGCTTCAGGTAGGGCGGTTCGCTCCTGACCAGGGCGTGCTCCAGCTTGGCCGGGCCGTCGGGTGCGCCCTTGGGCAGGACCACGTAGCCGACGGCCCAGTAGGAGAGCCAGGCACGGTAGGAGGCGGACGTGAACGAGCCCTCGGGTACGTCCGTCCCCTCGCGGCCGCCGTAGAAGAGGCGGCCGCGTTCGACGTCGGCCTGCCGGTTCCAGCCGCGGGCCATGTTTATGTACGGCGCGAGGATGGCCGCCTCCCGGTGGTCGCGGGCGGGGACCACCTCGACGCGGGTGCGTTCGGCGCCGAGCCGTTCGAGTTCGGAGACGACACCGTCGGTCTGCACGGCCCAGGCCGGGACCTTCGTGTTGGCCACTATGTCGGCGGTCGTCTTGCCCGTGAGCCAGGTGAGGGAGAGCAGGAGGGCGAGGCCGCAGAGCGCGCCCCGGCGCCGTGCCGTGAACCAGCCGCCAGGCTGATCGTTCGCGGCGTCGCCCAGCCCGTACCGGTCCTCACCGAGCCCGTACCGGTTCTCGTGCTGCCCGTACCGGTCCAGCGCGATCACCAGCAGCGCGACCGGTGCGCCCAGTTCCGTGAGGCGTTCGACGTTCGTGCCGACCGGCGAGGCGATGAAGAAGGTGAGGACGACCCCGAGCCCGTACACGGCGGTCCCCCACCGAAGGAGCCGGCGCGCGGGCGGGGCCGCCAGCAGGATCACCGCGCAGAACAGCAGCGGCGGCCAGATCCGCCCGAACGGCATCGGCTGCTCGCCCTTGAACGGGAACAGCCAGGTCGTCAGCGCCACGACGACGACCGGGGGCGCGAGGAGGGCCGCCGCCCGGCCCCAGCCGCGGGTCAGCAGGTGCGCGGCCCCGGCCACGACGAGGAACAGGCCGGCGACAGGGCTGGCCATCGTCGCGAGCGCCGCGCACAGCGCCGAGGCCGCCAGGCGCGGGGCGCCGCGTCCGCCGATGAGCACGACGAGCGCGGCGAGGCCGAGCGCCACGCCCAGCATGAAGGTGGAGCGGCCCGACACGACCTGGCACCAGAGGCAGAAGGCGAGAACCAGCGCCGGGGCCAGCGGGCGGCGCACCTTGGCGTGCAGCATCAGCGTCCCGGCCAGCCAGGAGGACGCGAGCCCGGAGAGCAGCGTCATCGGGACGACGCCGACAGCCGCCATCACGTAGGGCGAGATCAGGCTGTAGTTCGCCGTGTGCAGGCCGCCGTACCAGAACAGGTTGTACGCGTAGCCCGGGTACTGCCGTGCGAACTCGGCCCACGCCACCTGCGCCGCGAGGTCACCGCCGCCGGTCGCGAAGACCGCCCACCACAGTCCGTACAGCGGCAGCGCGCACGCGGTGACCAGGAGCGGCACCCTGAGCCGCGCGTGCCACGGTGCGGGGCGCGGGCCGGGGAGGGCGGCGGCGAGGGCGTCGCCCGGGGCGGGCAGTTCGGTGGAGTGCACTGAGCGTGTCCGTCTCGGGTCGGGAACGAGGCCGTCGGTTCGGAGGAATCCGTACAGGGCGGGGCGCTACCGAAGAGTGTGCCGGGCCCGGAAGGGTTGGGCCTCCGCCCGGAGGAGGAGGGGTGTGGGCGACCGGGCCGCTCCCGCACCGCCCGTGCTAGCGTCGCGAGACCGGGGCAGGACCGGGACGTTCCCTCGGTCGGTAAGACGGTACGTACGGGAGTGTCAGCAGTGACCACAGCGGAGCCGACGCGCGCCGACGGCGACGGGAGCGTACGAATACGGCAGCCGGAGGGGCCCGTCCGCGATGACGGCGGCCGGGGGCCGGTCTCCTGGCTCGCGCGCGCCGAGCGGCATCCGGTCGTCGTCGCCACCGCGGTCGCCGCGGTGCTGCACCTCGTCTGGTTCTTCACGTTCGCGAACAGCGGCGGCGACCTCGCCGCCCAGGACGCGTGGGCCGAGTTCGTCGGCCGCCACCCCGACTCCGCCTACAACCTCGCCTGGTACGGCGGCATGCACCCGGTCTCGTACAGCGTGGTGTCGCCGTACCTGATGTCGGTGCTCGGTGTCCGTACGACGATGATGATCGCGGGCACGCTCTCCGCCGCCCTGCTGACGCTCGTCCTCATCCGCACGCGGGTCCTCGCGCGGCCCCTGTGGCCCGCGCTCGCCGGTGTCTTCGCCCTGCTGTGCAACTCCGCGTCGGGGCGCGTCACCTTCGGGCTCGGCATGATGTTCGGGCTCGCGGCGGTCGCGGCCGTGTTCTGCTGGCCGTACCGGTGGCGCTACAAGCGGTGGGCGAAGGCCGCCGTCGCCGCGCCGTTCGCCGCGCTCGCGACGGCCTCCTCGCCGGTCGCGGGGCTGTTCGTCGGGCTCGTCGCCGTCGCGCTGTTCCTGCAGAAGCGGCGGCCCGGGGCGTACGCGCTGGGGATCGCGCCCGCCGTCGTCGTCGGGCTCTCGGCGTGGCTGTTCCCGTTCTCGGGGACGCAGCCGATGTCGTTCTGGTCGGCGCTGCTTCCGCTCGTCTACGGCGTACTCGTCCTCTTCCTCGTCCCGAAGGAGTGGAAGACGGTCCGGATCACCTCCGCCGTCTACATCCTGTCCGTGCTCGGCGTCTGGCTGATCAGTTCGCAGATCGGCACCAACATCACGCGCCTGCCGATGCTCTTCGCGGGCGTGGCCCTGCTCGCCGTCCTGCCGTTCACCGTGCCCCGCTCGCGCAAGTGGTACATCACCGTGATCGCCTTCATCGGCTTCAACGGCTGGGTCGGCGGCAAGATGATCTACGACGTCGTGCACACCGTGCCCGCCGCCTCCTGGGCCCGCGAACTCGCCCCGCTCGTCAACGAGCTGCAGCAGGTCAAGGCCGAGCGCGGCCGCGTGGAGGTCGTCCCCGCCCGCTCGCACCGCGAGGCGTCCGCCCTCGCCCCGTACGTGAACCTGGCCCGCGGCTGGACCCGGCAGGCCGACATGAAGCGCAACCCGCTCTTCTACGACGACACGCTCAACTCGGCGAACTACCACGAGTGGCTGAAGCGCTGGGCCGTGCACTACGTGGTCCTGCCCAAGGGCGCGCCCGACGGGGACGGCGGCGAGCGCGAGCGGGAGCTGGTCCAGCGCGGCCTGCCCTACCTCAAGCAGGTGTGGGGCGACGACAACTGGCAGTTGTTCGCCATGACCGACCCGACACCGATGGCCGAGCCGAACGCGACCGTGGACGCCGCCGAGCAGGCCGAGCTGACCATCGAGGTGACCGAGCCGGGCCGGGTCCTCATCCGCGTCCCGTACTCGCCGTGGCTCGCGGTCGTCGACGAGGACGGCAAGGCCCTGGACGCCCCGCAGGAGACCGAGGCGTCGAAACAGGCCCGGGAGAGCGACGAAGAGGCGCCGAGGCAGTACGAGAACGAGCACGGCTGCCTCCTGGAGACCGAGGAGGACGCCTCCGGCGACCAGTGGACCGAGCTGATCGCGCCGCGCGCGGGCACGTACCACCTGGCCGCGCCCTACAAGTGGTGGTCGCGGGGCACGCCCTGCCCGGAGGAGCTGAAGTAACGGCTCACCGGCGGAGGGAAGCGGCGCTCAGCGGCAGATGTCCGTCGGCGGGCGGATGCCCTCCGGTGTCCGCGTCGCGGCGATCTCCGTGCGCACCGTCTCCAGCTGGTCGAGCAGGTCGTCCAGCGTCGACGCGCGGGGTGCGGGGAAATACTTCAGGACCGCGCGGTAGAACGCGTCGCGCAGCACCGGCGGCATCACGTCCGAGGCGTCGAAGCAGAGCGTGTTCCGCTCGTCGGTGAGGTAGGAGGCGATCTCCTGCGCCGCCGCGTTGTCGTCGGGCCGCGGGTCCGACCGGTCGGGGAAGAACGGACGCAGATGCTCCGTCGCCTTCCGCGACCACTGCTCGCGCCCTTCCTCGCTGGTCAGCCGCTTGACCAGCTCCTGCGCGCCCGGGGCGTCGGTGAGCACGGCGGCCATGTCGCCCGACACCTCGAACGCCTTGCTGTACGCGGCCGAACCCTTCAGGTAGCGGGCCGCGGGCTCCAGGCGGATGTCGTCCCGCGACGCGTACACGTACCGCACGAACGACCCCTGGTGCTCGTGCGTGCAGCCGGGCATCGAGCCGCCGAGCAGGCCGCGCGGGTCGCCGTCCGGGTCGCGGGGGCCGGGCGTGCCCCAGAACGACATGGTCAGGGAGCGGTCCCTGGCGGGGCCGGTACGGGGGCCGCCGTCCTCGAGCAGCTTCGCCCACGTGGTGAAGGCCCGCCTCACCTCGGGCGACGTGGCCCAGTTCAGCTGCCCGGTCGCCCACCGCTCGTAGACCGCCGGGCCCGCCTGGTGCAGCAGGATGTCCTCGATCCAGTCGGTGCCGGGCCACCCGGACGTGGCCTGCGCCGCCATGCCCACGCACCAGCGGGGACCGGCGCCCGGCGCCCCGGCCCTGCTCCACACCATGCTCTTGAGGTCGACCTTGAGCGGCACCCAGAACGTACGGAGCCGGCCCTCGACCATGAGCCCCGGGGACCAGGGTGAGTAGGCGCGTTCGGCGGTGGACTGGTCGAGGCGCTTGAGCTTGTTCTGGGTGGCGTACTCGGTGAGCTCTCCGATGCTGTTGAGGATGGCGACGTCCGGCGGCGCGTCGGCGGCGAACTGCGCGACGAGGGTCTCGCGCAGCGAGCGGGTCCCCTTGTAGACGTAGTGGTGCCCGGAGCCCTTGGACAGGTTGTCCAGGACCTGCTCGAACGCGTCGCCCTCCGGCCCTGTCCACGGCCCGAGCACGACGATCTGACGGCTGTCACCGCCCCCGTCCCCGTCGCTGTCCCTGTCTCCGTCCCCGGCGGAGCAGGCACCGCTGAGCGCGGCGATGCCGAGGAGGCAGCCGACCAGCAGAAACCTCAGGATGCGGCTCATCATGTGCCCCCGCCCCGGCCGACCACCAAGTACTCCCGTCGGTAGACGTGCAGCGCCCCCGCGAGAACCCCGCCCACCACGAGCCCGGCCGGCGCGGCCCAGTCCGCGAGTGACCCGATGTCTCCGAACCGGCCCAGCGCCACCGTCCGCTCCATCCGCGCCGTCGCCGGACGGATCGCGGTCGGGGCGGGCGCGGCCAGCGGATCCTCGTCCAGGACGATCTCGACGGCCGGCGACGCCTCCTTCGCGAGCACGCGCGCGTACGGCACGGCGTCCCGCTGCGCCTGCCACGCCCGCACTCCGTCGGCGACCGCCCACGGCACCAGGAGCAGCGGCAGCGCGGCGGCGACGAGGGGCACGCTCACCCGGATCCGCATGCGGCGGCGCAGGAAGACGAGCGTGCGCCACAGGCCCACCGACAGAAGGGTGAAGGAGAGGAGCGAGACGGCGACCGCGGTCAGCACGCCCGGGCCGGGAGCGGCGCGTTCGGCGAGGCGGTCGTGGAGGTCGCCCTCCAGGGCGGCGATCCGGTCGACGACGGTGGTGGCGTCGTTGCCCCGCGCCGCTCCGCACGGCGGATAGGGCGCGTGCCGGTCCGTGACCGGTTCGGCGGTGGCGTCCGAGCAGAGCATGCTCTGCGCGTACGCGAGCCCGGCCCTGCGCAGCGACGGGTTGCCCACGTTCGTCCTGGCCCAGGCGATCCACTCCTCGTAGCCGTCGATGAGGCCGGAGACGACGTCGAGCTCCTGGCGCTGCGCCTCGGTGAACGCGCCGCCCCGGGAGAGCCGGGCGATGTCCTGGGCGGCGGCGCCGGTGCGCGCGGCGTACCGGGGGCCGAGTCCGGACAGCTCCACCGCGTCCCCCGCGTCGAGGCTGACCTCGGCCTCCCGCTGGGCGATCCGCAGCGAGATCCGGGCGTCGGCCAGATCGCCGAGGGCCGGGGCGAGCTGGGTGCGGATGTAGGCGGAGTCGTCGCGTACGTCGGCGTAGGCCCAGCCGAGCGTGGTGAAGGCGACGACGGCGAGCAGCGGCAGCGCGACGAGCCGGTCGCGCAGGTAGCTGCGGTTGCGGACACGGTCGGACGGCGGCCACAGCAGGCGGCGCACGACGAGGAGCCAGGCGGGTGCCGGACGCGGTCGGGGCCGGGGGCGCGTCTTCGTCCCCTCCGCCGCTGGACGCGGCCGCGGTCGTCTCCTGGTCCCGTCCGCCGCTGTACGCGGGCGCGGTCGTCTCTTGGCCCCCTCCGCCGCCGTACGCAGGCGCGGTCGTACGTTCATCCGGTCCGCCGGTACAGGGGGCGCAGCAGGACGTGGAGGGGGCGGCGCTCGCGGTGATGGCGCAGAGCGAGAGGCCGGACCAGATAGGCGCGGTCCAGCAGGCGCTCGGCTACGCGGTCGGCGTGCGGCAGGTCCGCCGCACGGGCGGCCTGGCGGGCGAGGAAGAGGTAGAAACCGGACAGGTCCCGGCCCAGGGCCCGCTCCTGGGAGGGGAAGGCGAGGCGCGCGCCCGCGTCGAGCGCCGCGTCGTCCCGGGGCACCGTCTCCCGGGCGAGCCGCTTCAGCCCGTCCGCGTCGATGATCCGGCCCGCCACGAGCTGCTGCGCCGCCTCCCACACCTCGGCCTTCATCCGGACGCGGGCCGGTTCGTCGGTGAGGCCGTGCTCGGTGAACAGCCGTGAGAGGCGGACCAGGGAGCCCCCCAGGCTGTCGGTGCCCGCCGCGTACTCGACGGCGATCCTGACCGTGGCGGTACGGGCGGCCGTACGGTGCCGGGAGTGCTGCGGCACCGCGTCCAGCGCCTCGATCGCGGCGGCGCTGGCGCGCGGCCCGCCGAGCGCGAGCCGCGCCCGCGCCGCCCCGAACGCGGCGCTGCCGAGCGACGGATTGCGCAGCCGCACCGCCTCGTACAGTTCGAGCGCCTCCTGGTGACGGCCGAGCCGCTCGGCGCAGTGGCCGAGGGCCAGCTTGGGCGCGTACTCGCCGGGGATCGCCCCGTAGACCTGGTCGAAGTGGTCGCGGGCCACCAGGACGTCGTCGTGGGCGAGCGCGAGGAGGCCGCGGTGCCAGTCGACGCGCCAGTCGTGCCGCGCCCGGTTCTGCCCTATGGCGGCGGCGGCGGCGCGCAGCTCCTGCTCGGCGAAGGTCAGCCCGGCCGGATCCCGCTCGCCGCGCAGGGCGACACGGAGCGTCAACCGGCAGCGCAGCAGGTGCACTTCGGGGGAGGCGCGCCAGTCGGCGGTGTTCTGCAGCAGCGAGGCGGGGTCGGCGTCGGCGAGGCGGCTGAGTTCGGCGTGGTGGTCGTCGTGCGGGTCGGGCCGGGGCACGGGCAGGCTCGCGGCGGCCTCGGCGGCGGCGGGCGGTTCGTGCAGCGGCCCCGGCGGGTCCTCGCCGGGCGGGACGGCCCAGCGGGGCAGCGGGGGAGCGGTGCCGAGCCCGCTGTCGAGGGCGTACGGCGACTGCAGGAAGAGCGGCGACGGCTCGAACGTCTCGTCCCCGGTGCGCAGGGACCGCAACTCGCGCCATACGCCGCGCAGTTGCGCCTCCATCTCGCGGGCGTCGGCGAACCGGTCGGCGGGCGCGGAGCGGGTGGCGCGGCGCAGCACGCGCGCGAGGGAGAGCAGCCCGAGCCCCTTGGGCGCGGGCGTGGTGGTCATCAGCGCGGCACGGGCGGCGACCGGATCGCCCTCCTGCAGCCGGCCGAGCGCGCCGAGGGGGCCGAGGTCACGGGCGTGCTCCCCGAGCCCGCACAGCGTCCGCAGGGTCTCGCCGAGCCCGAACAGATCGTCCTGCGGCTCACTGGCACCCGCCACCTCACCGGGCCTCAGCCGTACGTTCGGGGCGCGAAACCCGTACGTCGTCAGGCCGGGCGCGCCCGCGGCCCGGATGGAACCCACGTCGACGACCTTGATGGCGGCCCCGTCGTGCATCACGTTCTGCGGCTTGAGATCCCCGTACACCAGGGTGGCGGAGGCGGGCCGTGCGTGCAGATGATCGAGGGCGGAGAGGATGCGCACCCCGTAGGCGAGCACGAACTCGTGGAACCGGGCTTCGCCGAACCGCGGCGGATCGAACCGGGCGAGCGCCCGCACCTCGTCGAGGTTGAGCCCGTCGACGTACGGCAGGACGAGGAAGTCGCCGACCGTCTCGTGGCTGCCGTAGTTGAAGACGTGGATGATGCCCTCGTGGTTGAGGTCGGCGAACGTCTGCCGCTCCTCGGCCAACGCGTCGGCCCTGAGCGCAAGTTGGCCCGGCCGCAGCGTCTTCACGGCGACCTCGCGGTCGTCGACCTTCTCGTCGAGCGCGAGATACACGTCCCCCATCCCGCCGAGCCCGAGCCGCCGCACCACCCGGTACTGCCCCGCGAGCAACGCCCCCGGCGCGAGCCCCGGCCGCCCGTCCCCCGCGTCACCCTCCACCGGGTCCCGCGGCCGGACCTCCGGCAACGCCGTGACGTCGGGCCCCTCCGCGGGCAGCTCGACATCGGCGTCACGCGGCCTGTCCGGCGGCGGCATGACGAACAGCGGTCCCGATTCCGAGGAGTCCCCCTCCATGGCGTCCCACAATAGGTGCGGGGTGGGGGCGGCGGACCCGGAACGGAGTGTGTGGGTTCGGTGGGCCGGGGCGTGGGGACCCGGCTGAATCAAGCCCCCCGGGTGATTGAGCAGCGGGGTCCGGCGGGGAGCTACGCGTCAGTGCGCCAACAGCGCGGCGAGCTGATCGAGCTGGGCCGGATCCTCAAGGGCGGACCCGACGGCGACGACGCGCGCCCCGGCCGCCAGATAAGCGGCGGCGTTCCCCGCGTCCATCCCGCCCGTGGCAACGAACGGCACCTCCGGAAACGGCCCCCGCATAGCGCGGAACCACTCCACCCCGAGCACGCTCGCGGGGAACGCCTTGACCCAGGTGAGCCCGAGCGCCCGCGCCGCCTGCACATCGGTGGCGGTGGCGACCCCGGGCAGATGCGGCAGCCCGGCATCGACACTGGCCCGCGCCACCTCGGCGTCGAACCCGGGGGCGACGGTGAACGCGGCCCCCGCCGTGACCGCCCGGTCGAGCCGCTCGACGGAGGTGACGGTGCCCGCCCCGACCGCCTTGCCGCGCCCGGCCCCGGCGGCGACGACCGCGGCGAGCGCCCGCCCGGCGGCCTTGTCCTGCACGGGCACCTCGACGCACTCGATGCCGAGATCCCAGGCCCGTACGGCCAGTTGGACGGACTTGTCGGGGGACATGCCGCGCAGGATGGCCATGAGGGGCACGCCTCCGAACAGCTCGTAGAAGGTGATGCCCCCTGCCACTGCGCGTTCGCCGTACTTCGTAGGTTCCGTAAGTTCCGTGGGCTTCACGGGCTTCACGGGCTTCGTGGGCTTCATGGGCTCGATGGACGCCATCCCAGCTCCTTGGAGATCGTCTCGGCGGTGGCCGTGAGGTCGGGCAGCACATGGGTTTCGAGGGCGGTCAGGTCCGCCTTGGCCTTGAGGGAGGTGACGGACACGGCGGCGACCACGTCACCGCCGCTGTCCCGCACGGGGACGGCGACACAGTTCACGTAGTCCTCGTACTCACCGTCGTCGACCGCCCACCCGCGCGCCCGGGTCGTGCCGAGGGCCTTGCGGTAGGCGACGGGGCCGGTGAGCGTCGCACCGGTGTGCGGCGCGAAGTCGCACCCCGCGAGCAGTTCGTCGGCGCGCTCGCGCGGCAGGTACGCGAGGATCGCCTTGGCGACACCGGCGGTGTGGAGCGAGACCGGCCGCCCGATCTGCGAGTACAGCCGCACACCGTCGACGGGGTCGACCTTGTCGACGTAGACGATCTGATGTCCTTCGAGGGCGGCGAGATGCACGGTGTGCCCGCACCGCAGGCCGAGGCCGCGCAGATGCTCGCCCGCGATGTCCTTGATCCCGAACTGTTCGAGCGCGAGGTGCGCGAGCCCGGCGAGCCGGTGCCCGACCGCGTACCGCCCGTCGGGCAGCCGCCGCGCGAGCCCGCCGTCGGTGAGCGACTCCAGGATGCGCAACGCGGTCGACCGGTGCACGCCCAGGTGCTCGCCGACCTCGGTCTGGGTGCGGGGCTGCCGGGCGACGTACTCGAGGATGTCGATGGCGCGCCGTACGGTCTGCGACACGGTTCAGCCCCTTTCCGTGACGGGTACGTAGTCCTCGATGCTGCTCAGGGTGCGCCCGGCGAGCCGATGCCCGAGGGAGAGCCGTTCGCGGGGCGGGGCGCCGTCGAGCAGCCCGCCGAGGTACCCGCCGGCGAAGGCGTCCCCGGCACCGACGGCCTCGACGACGTCCACGACGGGCGCGGCGACGAAGTGCGTGCCGTCCGGGCCGAACTCGGTGGCGCCGATGTCCCCGTCCTTGACGACGAGGATCCCGGGGGCGTGGAGGTGCTGACGGATGTCGTCGGCGGTGGGCGTGGACCAGAGGGCTTCGGCTTCGTCGCGCCCGACGAGTACGAGGTCGGCGAGGCGGGCGAGTTCGCTCAGGGTGTCGGCGGCTCGCCGGGCCGAGGCCCACAAGGCGGGCCGGTAGTTGACGTCGAACGACACGAGGGTGCCGCTGTCCCGGGCCCGCGCGATCAACGCACGTACGAGCGCGTCGCACCCCTCGGACAGCGCGGGCGTGATCCCGGTGAGGTGGAGCAGCCGGGTGTCCCGCAGGTGCAGGCGATCGGCGTCGGCGACGGACATCCGGGAGGCGGCGGACCCGGCGCGGTAGTAGTGCACGCGGGTGCCGTCGGGCCCCGGGTCCTTGAAGTAGACGCCGGTGGGCGCGACGGGATCGACCTCCACCCCACTCACATCGACCCCCCGGGCCCCGACGGCCCCGACGATCCGCCGCCCGAACGGATCGTCCCCGACGCGGCTGACCCAGGCGGCCCGGTGCCCGAGATCGGCGAGGTACTGGGCGACGGTCGACTCGGCCCCGGCGACGGCGAGCCGCAGCTCACGGCTGTGTTCGAGGGGGAGACCGTCGACGGGCCCGACCTGCGCCATGGTCTCGCCGAGACAGACGACGGCGGTACCGGTCATGCGGGGTCCCTTCTTGAGAGTGCCTGTGCCACGAGAGGGACCGTAACAGTGGCGTCGCAACAGACGTGCGCATGTTGCAACAGCTCCGTGATTCACAGGTGCGAGGAGCCGCGGAGGGAGACGAGGATGCGCTCATGCCGATCGAGATCGCTCCCACCATCGAGCCGGGCACACTGGCCTCGACCTCACAACCGGTCCTGCGCACGCGGGACGGTGAACTCCTCCTCCGCCGACCGCGGTCGGCGGACGCACCGTCGATCTACGCGGCGTTCCAGGACCCGGCCCTGCGCTACTGGCACGTCCGCAGCATGGAGACGCTGGACGAGGCGCGCGCGTGGGTGGAGGGAACCCACGAGAGCTGGCGCAGGGAAACGGCGGCCCAGTGGCTCGTGACCCGGTCGACCGACGGAGCCCCGCTCGGCCGGATGGCGCTGCGCGCCATGAATCCGGAGGAGGGCTTCGCGGAGATCGGCTACTGGATGCTCCCGGAGGCCCGGGGCCAAGGCGTGGCCCCGCGGGCGCTGCGGACGCTGACGGAATGGGCCTGGGAGAAGGGCTTCCACCGCCTGGAGATACACCACTCGACGCGGAACGAGCCGTCGTGCCGGGTGGCGCTGAAGGCCGAGTACGAGCTGGAGGGGACGCGCCGCAGCTCGGCGCTGCACACGGACGGCTGGCACGACATGCACGTCCATGTACGGATCGCGCCGACGGAAGGGTGAGTACGTGATCTGAGTAGGTGTGCTCAGGCGGCCCCGCGGCGGTGTGGCGACTCTGGGCACATGACGGACGAACCCCGCAGGCGCACCCCTCTCCACCAGCCCCTCTCCGCCCTGATCCTGGCCGGGATCGCGGGGGCGGCGTGGGCCGCATGGCTGGGCTGGGACCAGCACCGCGACATCGGCGCCGACGGCACGGAGACGGGCCCGTACGAGGCCTGGCAGGTCCTGGGCCTGGTGGTGACCCTGCTGATCCCGGTGGTCTGGGCGGCGTCCCGCGACTACGTGCCCGGCGCGGTGATCGGCACGACGGCGGGCCTGACGATCGCCGCGTACATCGACTGGTCGGACGACGCGAGCGGCCTCTTCGGGATCGGCGTCCTGCTGCTGATGCTGGGCAGCCTGGCGGCGACGACGGTGGTCTCGACGGTGGTGAGGGCGGCGGCGTCGGGCCGCGGAGGTTCTCCGAGCAACCACGTGACCGCGTAACCGCGCCACGACGTGACGGCGCAACCACAAGACCGCGCGACCGCGTAACCGCGTGACCGCGTAACTGCGTGACGGCGCGACCACGAGACCGCGCAACCACGTGACATGACGCGACAATGACGTGGTGCCCACACCCGGGCCCCTTCTCCTCTGCGACGCCCCATTGCGCCTCACACGCTGTGACCCCCATTTCGCACCCAAGGCGGCTGCGCCCCGGAAGACCGGCGCGGTCGTGGCCCTGATCGACCACGACGCGCTGCTCGCCGCCCGCACGCAAGAGGCGATCCGCAGGGTCCCGCGCGACCTGGGTGCCGCCTGGTACCGGGGGTGGATGATCCCGACGGCGACGGCGACGGCGACGTACGAGGCGCTGGACGCGGCGCTTCGCAGCCGAGGTACCTATCGGGCAGTCGCTCACGCGTCGCCGACTGCGCTGATCTCGCGGACGTTCCCTCCCGTCGGCCGACATCCGACCAGCAAGCCCGCGACTGGGGGGAAACCGGCGCGGCGGACTCGTCGCCAGAGGAGTTCCTGAAGCGGAGCCAGAGCCCGAGGGCCCGCAGAAGACCGGGCCGGAGTCCGTGCCGAAGTCCGTGCCGGATGATGCTTATTCGCTGGGGGGATTTCGAGGATCAGCTCTCCGTCCGCTCACGCAAACGGCCCCGGACGAGGAGTTCGAGGCCGAGCAGGGGCCCTGCCTAGGGGGAGCCCCAAGCCAGAGCGGTAATGCGTTGTGCCCCCGGCAGGATTCGAACCTGCGACACCCGCTTTAGGAGAGCGGTGCTCTATCCCCTGAGCTACGAAGGCGGGCCTTGCGTGAAACGTGGATGAATACTGTGCGCGATGTCATCCGGTCCATGCAAGGGTCTGGGACCGCCACGAGGACGGTCCCAGACAGGGTAGCGGATGCAGGTGGGATGGTGGGTGTGGGCTGGCGCCTCAGCTCAGGTCATGATCGCGGGAGGGGCTGCCTGCGCGTACTGAGGGGCTCCGCTGCAGCTGTGGGGCTGTCTGAGTAGGTGGGGTCCTCTTGGTACCGGGCGGCTGAGGTGGCGTTCTGGGCCAGGAGGAAGCCAAGCATGACGAGGCTCTGCGCTTCGGCGCCGAAGGCGATCATGCGGCGGTTCCACAGGGAGCGGTCGAACTGTGAGAAACCGGCTTCGGTGTCCTCGCGGCCGCCGTACAGGTTTTGGTGGACGGCTGTGTCGTCGGGGATCTGCAGGAGGTGTTCGGCGCGGTGGAAACCGGTCTCGGTGTCACTGCGGCCCATCTCGCGTTCTCCGCTGGTGGTGGTGACTCCGACGGCCTCGCGGTGTTTGTGGGGGCCGCGGGGGCAGGGGATGGTGAGCAGGTGGTACCAGCGGTGGGTGTGAGTGCTGGAGCGGCGTTCGAGTTTGTCGACGGGCAGGGGGACGAGGGTGCTGGTGCCGTCGTCGAGGAAGGCCCGTACGTGGACCCGGCCGCTGTTGGACCACAGTTCGTGGCGGCAGCGGCCGAAGTTCAGGGTGCGGATGTAGAGGGGCTTGGCGCCCTTGTGCTGCTTGTTGATCAGTAGGCGGCCGCGGCGGGCGATGACGTCGCGGTGCATGCCGCGCAGGGCGCCGTCGTAGAGGACGCCCATGCAGCCCTCGGCGGCATCCAGGATGGCGCAGGCGAGTTCGAGGGCGATGGCGGCTTCACCGCCGGGGTAGCCGTGGGGGACGTGGGCGTAGCGCAGGAAAACGCGGCGGAAGTAGCCGCGGTGGCGGGTGGAGAAGACCACGAACTTGGAGCCGAGGATCATCATCCCTTTCTCCTTGCCGGTGTCGTTGCCCGTGCCCGCAGTGGCTTCCGGTGCCGCGGAGGCGGAGGTGTCGTGGTCGGTGCTGCCTTCCTGCTGCCAGGAGGAGGCGGGGTCGACGCGGTGGCTGCGGATTTCTCCGGTGACGGGGTCGACGCTGAAGGGGGTGGTGGACAGGGTGGGGGACTTGGCGACGGTGCCGTCGCCGGCGATGAGCTGGTGGCGGTCGGGATTGCTCCACGAGCGTCGTGCGTCGGCGGGCAGCAGGCCTTGGCGCTGGGCCTGGGCCAGGGCGAGGTCGGCGAAGGTTTCCCCAAGTTCTTCGCGGCGGGGAATGAGAAGGGCGCGCTGGGCGTGCTGCCACTGATGGCGTGAGGGCCCTCTCTCCGGCAGGCGTGCGGCTTCGTCGTGGCCCAGGTGGTGGGCGACGCCGTCGCGGATCGTGTCCCACACGGCGGGGTCCTGCAGGTCGCCGGCGCAGTAGCGGGCGGAGCCGTGGATGCCGCGCAGGGCGCAGAACAAAAGGTAGATGTAGGGCGGGTAGTGGGGCGGGCGGCCGCGGCGGGGGCCGGGGTCCCGGTGGAGGAGCTCGGCGAGTTGGTACACGGCCTCGAAGCGGGCCACGTCCCTGGTTCGCTGGGCGACGGTGCGCAGGTCCAGCTCGCTGGCGCGGCGGGCCATCTTCTTGCGGACCGTGCGCGGCAGGCGGTCGCCGAAGAGGTCATCGGGCATGTGGGGCGTCCCCGTTCGGTGCGGTGGCGGGTGTCGTTTCGGCGAGCCACTGGTGGCCGATGAGCGCGGCGGCGCTGTCCAGAGAGGCCATGCCGAGGTGGAGGGCCGCGGCTTCGATGCGACCGGTGCGTACGTAGGTGGCCCAGCCGGCGTACGCGGTGATGGAGGCTGGTCTTACCGCCGGGTCCGCTCCCAGGCCGATGCGTTTGAGCAGGTCGCGCAGGGCGACGCAGGCGCGGGCCTGGAGCTGCTCGTCCGTTCCGCCGCGGGCGGAGACAGCCAGCCGCAGCCGGTGCTCGGGCTGGGCCGTGGTGCGCAGGTGGTGGGCGCGGGCGGCCAGCACCCGGGCCCCGAAGGCGTCCAGGGAACACCAGCGTGGCTGTGTTTTGGCCGAGCCGTGCACCCAGACTCGGGCGGCGGGCAGATTCAGATCGTGCACGCCGATATGGCCGATCTCGCCGCTGAAAGCGCCCGCCAGGGCGAGCGCGGCGGCAGCGGCATGGCGGGTCGGGCGGACGGTGAACTGGGCGGCGCGGCGCAGTTCGACCGCCTCGGCCTCCTCCAGTGGGCGGGTGGTGCCGCACACGCGCGGGGGCAGGTCGATGTCGCGGGTGGGATCGGTATCGGTAAGGGCCAGGCGGCGGGCGGTGGCGAAGCACATCCGCAGCACGCTGCGGCGCAGGTGCCGGGTGGACAGCGAGGCCGGGGCGACGCGTCCGTGGCGGGAGCGGCCATGCGCATCGATGAACTGCGCAGCCACGACGGTGTCGACCTCGGTGAGCATGAGTGCACCACGCGCGGCTGCGAAGGCCGCGAAGCGGTGCAGCAGCTGACCGAACCGGCTCAGCGTCTGTTCGGACATCTCCCCGCGCGCCACCAGCTCCTGCCAGGCGGCCAACACGCGGGTGACGGCGGTGCGGAGGGCGATCTCAGTGGCCATCCGCCGCCGCCAGTGCCCTCGTGCAGCCGGTGTGCCACCGTGGCGCGGTGAGCGGATGTGTGACGGCGGGCATGGTGCGACCTCCATACAAATGGTGCGAACATGCACCACCGTGAGGAGGTCGGACGGCTCCGGCAACAGGAGCGGGCCGTACCGGTGACAGGCGCACCCGTTCGGTGTGGGTGCTGATGTGCGATCAGAAAGCTGGGCAGACTGGGCGGCTGGGCATGGAGGCTAGCTCCCTTCGGTGACTGGCTGTCATGCTGCCGGTGGGTGGATGGCGAGGGGATCGAACCCTCCGCGCCCAAGGTTCCAGAGCCTCGCGCGGACACCAGCCGCCACCCTCGGGGCGCCGGCCCCTCCGGTCCGGCGCCCCGGCTCTGCGGACATCCTGGTTCTCAGGTGCCGGGGGTCAGTGCGCGCAGGGTCTGCAGGATGCCTTCGAGGAAGGCCGAGTAGCGGGCATCGGGCAGGTCCTGGATCTCTGAGCGGGGCATGCCGAGCAGAGGCCCGGTGTGCTCAGTGCGCTGTGTGCCGATGTGCTCGGCGTGAGCGCCAGCACCCCGGAGTGACGTCGGTCCATCCGGTCCCTCTGCTCGCCCATGGCCCTGCTCCTCCCGCCCCTGTACGCCCGAGAGCTGTGAGGGGGAAGGGGCGTCAGCTGTGGGCAGGCGTACCAGGAGGAGTTCGGCGTCACGCTCCACGATCAGCGCGATGTCCAGCCACTCGACCATGTACTGGCCGCGCATGGGCACCCCGGGCAGGCCGGCTCGCAGCAGGCGGGCCAACTCCTCCTGCGGCAGGGGCCCGTCGGCCAGCAGGTCGACGACCGCGGCGGCGGACCAGTGCGCGGTGAGAAGCGGACGCAGCAGCAGCCGTGCTCGCGTGCGGTCGAGCCGCCACGCCTCGGCGAACTCCCGCCCCTGTTCGGTGATCGCATACTGGCCGCGGCCGGCCTCGAGCAGCCCCACATCGGCCAGGAAGGCCATGCAGTCGCCGACGGTGGCCGCGCCGATGCCGACGTGCTGCGCCAGCGCCGTCCGCTGAACCGGGACGCCGTCGACCGCGAGGTCGTCGAGTGCTACGAGGATGTTGATCTGCTTGGCCGGAGCCGCCCGGTAACTGGGCAGCGTACGGCGTCGCGAGGCGGCGGCTCCGCGCCGTCGGTCGCGACGCCGTGCAGTACCGGAGCGGATCGCGTGGCCGGTGCCGGAATTAGCACGTGCAGAGTTGGAAGAAGACACAGTGAGCCCATTTCCCGACCTATTGAGGGCCGAATTCATGCCAGGCTCCCGCGGCGGCGTCAAAAACGCCTACTATCGAGATCGATACGTGAGCCCAGAAAAACGCGTGTCCTCGTGCCGCCGACTGGTCCTCGGCGGCACGTACGCGTGTGCGGGTAATCCAGGTGTCGAAATGGCGACCGCTACGCATCACCCTCTGCGACGGTCGGCGGCAGCGCGTACGTCCCGCGCTCCACGCGCACCAGTTTTTTGTCGGCGAACAGTTTGCTCATCCGCCGTCGGATGCTGCTCGGCTTGATGTCCGGGCGTGTGAGGCGCAGGTGCTCAACGACTTCGCTCCGGGTGGCGCGTCCGCGAGACCGGACGAAGGCCATCACTTCCTGGGCGGTCGTCAGCGGCTCCTGCTGCACCGCGGGCCCGGGGTGCGGTGAGGCTGGTGCGCTGGTGTGGGGCGTCATGTCCGGGGTGAGTAGTTCCTCGGCGCGGCGCGTCACGCGTTCGGACACCTCGGCGCGCATGCTCGCCGACTCGAACGCCGAGCGGGCGGCACTCACCTCGGCCTCCGCCGCAGAGAGGCGGTCCTTCGCCGCGCAGAGCCGGGTGTCGTCCTCAGCGGCCAAAGACCGCAGTTCGTCGAGGACGGCCAGGGCCGGTTGCGACTGCATGAAAGAACCCCCTCGCGCATTCCGGATTCGAGAATCGCCGATGGATTTCACATGGCGCGTCTCAGTGGGATGGATCCTCTCTCGAAATGCGCCCGCAAAGCCACAGTCGCCCAATCTCGGTCACCTCGAACGCGATCCGAAAAGGAACGGGAAGTCCTTCGCTACAGAAAGGTACTTATCGGGCTGCAGCTATCTTGGCCTGGTCTTTCTCGCGCCGGCCTCAGTTACTCAGCGTCAGTGTGGCGCCCGAGGGTAAACGGGGGCGCACGGAAGTGAATTGGCGGCTTGCGCGACGCGTGGACGCCCGGCCGGAGCCGGGGTGTCGGCGTGCCTGGCGGCGGTGGCCGGCTGCGGGCATGTCCCCGAATGTGCGGCTGCGGGGCGAACGTGACTGTCCCAGTCTGGCCGTGTCGGGCATGCGCCGATGATGCCCGGTCTGCGGGTGCGATTGAGCCGACACGTCGACGGGTATCGAAGCAGTACGTTCTAATGGTGTATGTATGCACCGCTGGCTGGTGGTGTGCCGGCCGCTGAGCGAGGAGGAGGTCGGCGGATGACGGGTGCATGGGATGATCTGGGCATGCCCCGGAGTAGCAACGACAAGGTGCCGCGCGACTATGTCGTCGATGACGCCTGGCCGTATGCCGCTCTCCCGTCGGACGCTCCCGTGAGTGCCCACTACGGTCAGGCGCTGGCCCGCAACCTGGAGAACGCCCTCGCTGTAAGTGGGTACAGCCTGCGCACTCTTGCCGAGGCCACCGGGATTACGCACTCCACCATCAGCCGGGTTCTGCACGGCAGAGTGCTGCCCGACCTTGGCACCATCGCTCGCCTGGAGGCTGTTTTCGGCTTCCAGATCTGGCCCGGTCCCGGAGCCCTGCCCTCGGCGGGATCGCCCCGGTAAGGGGCGTGCCCCGGCACGCCGTATCGTCCTGTCGCCCGTCTGGGCGCGCGCGGCACGCCGACCTTGTCTACGTTGCCACTATGCGCATGTATGCACCAAGTGTGGATGGTGATGTCTTGCTCGCCTGCTTCGACCCGGAGCATCGGGTCGCCCTGATCCGGCCCGAGTCCTCCGCTGCCGGTCATCCCTTGAGGCTGCGGACTGTGCAGCGCCAACGGAGCGAGCCCTACGGCCGGGCAGCCCGGCGTCTGGTCCGCGAGCTGGCTCCGGGGGGAAAGGTCCGGATGGGTCGGGTCACCGGCCGGATCCGCAGTGCCGCGCCGGAAGTTGCGTCCGGGTGGCCTGCCCGGCGCCGTCTGGTCACCGCGCATGTGACCGTCTCGGGCGGTGCGTGCGGCGGCGATGGGCGTGTGCTCTGGATTGCCTACGCTCAAGCCGCCGGATACGCCGCGGACATGGGTATCGCGGACCTGGGCCTTTTCCTGGAGGGGTACGTGGACGGCTGGATCCCGGACGGCTGGATCAGCCTCGACTAGCTCGGCTGCGGCTGCGGCTGCGGCTGCGGTCGGCGCGGTACGGGGCCGCAGCCGGGCCCCAGTTCCGGTCGTAACCCGGCATGGAGCGGGTGTGAAGGGCGGTTACGAGCCGCAGCAGCCACCTGCCGATGCCTGGGCCTGCTCGGGCTCGGCCGCCGGTGCGGAGCCGATCTGCACTACGGCCGGGGCGGGAGCGCAGCAGCCTGCATCTGAGTCAGCGAGAACCTGAAGGCAGAGGCTTGCAGTACCGCTAGCCCACATAGAGGTGACGCGCAGGCCCGATACAAGGGCACTACCGCAGGGTCCGCGGCAAGTCTGCAGTGCTTGCGTGAACCGCGCCCCATAGTGCGATCTGATGGGACACGAGCGGACGCAGACCGCGGGGGGGCCACTGCGGCTCCAGCGTCAGGCGCTTCAGACCGCTCGACTGTTACGCCGGGAGATTAGTTCCCGAGGGGCCCAAGCTTCAGGAGAGGACGAGTTCCCAAGCCTCAGAAGGTCGTTCTATTTCGGAAGCTCGTGTGTGACTTTTGCTGGTCAGAAATAAGATCGCGGAAGTCTCGGCTCGTTGGTGGCCGAGATATCTTGGGGGTGGCGGATGCCGTCGATGCGGGCGGTCCTGGAAGCGCGGCAGAAGGCCGCGGCGGTGCGGGGGAAGATCTCAAGGCCGAGCTGGAGCGAGCGCGGGCGTCCCTGGCCGATGCGGAAGAGGTGCTCAGGCGCCGGGTGATCGGCCTGGAGCAGTACCTGGAGGCACTGGCCGAGGAGGCTGCGCCCGCCGCGGCGGGCGAGGGGGTGTCGCAGTGGAAGCCGGTGGGACCGCGCCGGGCGGTGCCGCACTGGCAGAACGCGGCCGGGGTCGAGGGTCTGGCGAAGGACTACCAGGGGTTGATGGCCGCCGCTGTGGAGGCGGCAGGTGACGGGCTGGGTGCCCGGCGGGCAGCGGTGGTGCTGGGCTGGGACAGCGCGTCCGCCTCTCGCGTCGAGGGAGCGAGAGCCCGGCTGAAGCTGCTGATGGAACGGGGCTGGCTGGTGGCGAGAAACCGGGCAAGTTCACGCTGTCCGCCCGGCGAAGGACGCTGCTGATGCTGGGCGGCCAGGCGGCGGGTCATGAGCGTGGTCATCGGCCACAGGATGAAGGTCTCGCCGGTGTCCGGGCTCCGCTCGTAGTCACGGACCACACGCCGGCTGCACAGGATCCAGGCCAAGGATCTTTTTACGACCCAGCGGCGGGGCAGGACCTGAAAGCCTGTGACATCGTCGCTGCGGCGGACGACGTCGAGGACAACTCCGAGGCGCGCCGCGGTCTAGGCCCAATGCCGTTGTTTTACGGATTCGCGGGTTGGGGTCGTTGGATACGGACGGCTTGGACGCCGCCGCGGGTGGGCTGGGGCCAATGGTG
>NZ_JBIRPI010000038.1:0-43646 GCF_044332585.1 Streptomyces sp. NPDC016845
ATTCAACTCCCCGTACGACAGCGCGGCCCCCTCCCACACCACCGCCACCGCATCCGGCGCCACCGCCACCCGCTCCTCGAACAACCCCGGCAACGACACCCGCGAAGACTCGGCGACCGCAGGAACCGCCAGCACAGCCGCCCGCTCCTCCGCGGAGAGCAGATCGATCCGCCCGACCGGCCGGGAAGGATCCGTGACGAAGAGATCGAGCACCCGGATCAGCCGATCGACGAACCGGGTGGCCGTCGCGCGGTCGAACAGGTCGTCGCGGTAGTCCAGGCGGAGGTACAGACGGCGCCCGGGGGCGGCGATCAGGGTCAGTGGGTAGTGCGTCGCGTCCCGTCCACGGGCCAGGTCGGGGGTGATCCACAGGCCGGTCTCCGGCCGCTCGCCGGCTTCGTCCCACGGGTAGTTCTCGAAGACCAGTGAGGTGTCGAAGAGGTCGCCGAGGCCCGCCAGTTGCTGGATGCGGGCGAGCCCGAGGTGATGGTGCCCGGTGAGCCGCGACTGCGCGCTCTGCACCTGGCGGACGGTGGCCAGCAGTGATTGCGCCGGGTCCATGGACACCCGTACCGGCACCATGTTGATGAGCAGACCCACCATGTTCTCGACGTCTGGCAGTTGAGGGTCGCGCCCGGCCACAACGGCCCCGAACACGACGTCGTCGTGGCCGGTGCGCCGGCTCAGCACCAGCCCCCAGGCGGCCTGGAGCACGGTGTTCAGGGTCACGCCGTGCTTGCGCGCCCGGTCGGCCAGCGCTGCCGTGCGGTCCTCGTCCAGCTCCACCGTGATCCGCTCCGGCATCAGTCCGGGGCGGCCCGGGTCCACCGGGGCGAGCAGCGTCGGCTGTTCGAGTCCGCCGAGCGCCTCCCGCCAGGCGGCCTCCGCCGCCGGCTGGTCCTGCTGCGTGAGCCATCCCAGGTACTGCCGGTAGGGGGCCACTCGGGGCAGCACGGTGGCGTCGCCCTGGCTGTCGTACAGCGTGGTCAGCTCGCGCACGAGCAGGGGCGTCGACCAGCCGTCGAGCAGGATGTGGTGGGTGGTCATGATGAGGCGGTGCCGTTCGGCGGCCAGGCGCACCAGGGAGAAGCGCAGCAGGGGCGGCTCGGCCAGGTCGAAGCGGCGGGCGTGCTCCTTGGCGGCGAGCCGGGCCAGCTCCGCCTCCGCGTCGGCGTCGGGGAGGGGCGACAGATCGAACTCGTCCCAGGGTACGTCTGCCTGCCGTGGTATCAGCTGTACGGTCTGGCCGGACTCCACCTGGCGGAAACCGGCGCGCAGGTTCGGGTGGCGTCGGACGAGTGCGAGCATGGCGGCCCGCAGCCGCGCCGCGTCGAGGGCGCCCTCGATGGCGAAGACATGCTGCACCGCGTAGACGTCCGCGCCGTCCTGCTCATAGCGGGAGTGGAACAGCAACCCCTCCTGCATCGGAGAGAGGGGGAGGATGTCTTCAAGGCCGGACGACGTCATTTCTGCACCCTCCACGCTGCTTCGAGCTGCTCGATGTCGTGCTGGCTGAGTTCGGTCAGGGGGAAGTCCGAGGGGCTGTGGCCGCCGGTGCCGGAGCTCTCGCCGTGCCGGACCAGTCCGCGGATCGCCCGGAACCAGAGGTCGGCCAGGGCTCGGACGTGCCGTTCGGTCCAGAGGTCCGGCGCCCAGCTCCAGACGGCCTCCAGCTCCGGCCCGCCCGGGGCGTCGCGGACCATGCTGTTCACCTCGAGCCCGTGCGCGAGCGCGGTCGCCGGGTCGGCGCCGCTCAGCAGGCCCGTCTCGGCGGCCACGGTCCATTCCGGGCGGCCGGGGACCACCGGGGCGCCCGCCGAGGGGAACCGGCCAAGGTAGTTGAATCCGAGTTGCGGTACGGCGAGCCCGGCGAGCTCCGGTCCGGTGCCGGGATCGAGATGCCGCAGCAGGCCGTAGCCGATGCCCCGGTCGGGCAGGGAGCGGACCTGCTCCTTGACCCGTTTCAGGGCCTGCCCGAGCGGCGGCCCGCCGTCGACGACCTCTTCCCAGGCCAGGGGCCCCGGGTCGACGCGGACCGGATACAGCGAGGTGAACCATCCCACGGTGCGCGAGAGGTCCGTGCCCTCGACGATCTCCTCGCGCCCGTGTCCCTCCACATCCACCAGGAGAGCCGTGTGCCGTCCGCGTGCGTGGGTCCGGCGCCACTGAGCGACCGCCAGGGCGAGCGCGGTGAGCAGGACGTCGTCGACCTTTGCGTGGAAGCCCGTGGGCACCGTCGTCAGGAGCGGGGTGGTGACCTCGGGTGGCAGGGAGAGTGTGAGATCGCGGGCGCGGCCCACGGTGTCCCGTGTGGCATCCAGCCGGCCGGCGGTCAGCGGTGGGTCGGCCGCGGTGAGCAGTCCGGTCCACAGGGCCGCCTCGGCGGTGCGGGCCGGCTGCCGGGCCTCGACGGCGAGGAGACTCGCCCAGCGGCGCAGGGAGGTGCCCACCGGGTCCAGCCGTGGAGGTCGACCGTCCTCGACGGCCTCGCAGGCTGCGATGAGATCGGGCAGCAGGATCCGCCAGGACACCCCGTCGACGACGAGATGGTTGACGACGACCAGCAGCCTGCCCCGTTCGGCTGGTCCGGCGTCGAACCAGACGACCTGGAGCAGCGGGCCACGCGCGGCGGACAAGCGGGCGGACGCCGCCTTCGCCTGTGCGCGGACCAGCGTCGCGTCGACGGCGCCGCCGGTCTCGACACGGTGAATTAGGTCCGCGGCCGGGACGGACCCCACCGGGCCCACCTGGAGCGACCACTGCCCATCGTCCTGACCGCTCGGTGTCCGGGTCAACCGCAGCGCGTCGTGGTGGTCCACGAGCGCCTGAACGGCCGCGACGAGGTGGTCCTCGCGCAGTCCGGCCGGCACCTCCAGCAGCATCGCCTGATGGAAGGCGTCGATGTCGCCACCGCGCGCGTCGTACCAGCGCATGATCGGGGTCGGAACCATCCCTCCCACGCCCGAGTCGTCGGGGCCGGGCGCCGACACGGCCAGTTCCTCGGCGACCTCGGCCAGTCCAGCCGCGGTCCGCTGCTCGAAGACGTCACGGACCGCGAATCCGACACCTGCCGAGCGAGCGAGGCTGACCAGCCGGATCGAGACGATGCTGTCACCGCCGAGCGCGAAGAAGTCGTCGTCGGGCCCGACCTCGTCCACGCCCAGGGCCTGCGCGATCAGCGTCCCCAGCAGTCGCTCACGCTCGGTCCGCGGCTCACGACGCGGCACGTCCGCCCCCGCGCCCGGATCGGGTGCGGGCAGCGCGGCCAGGTCGAGCTTGCCGTTGGCGGTCAACGGCAGCCGGTCCAAGGTGACGTACGTGGACGGCGCCATGTACTCGGGCAGCCGCTGCCGTACGAACTCACGCAGGTCCGCCGGTGTTTCGTCGGTGTCGGGGACGATGTAGGCGATCAGGCGGGTGCTGCCGGGCTGCTCGTGGTGGGCGACCACGGCGGCCTGCCCGATCGCCGGATGGCCGGTCAGCACGTTCTCGATCTCGCCGGGCTCGATCCGGAAGCCACGGATCTTGACCTGCTGGTCGGCGCGGCCCATGTACTCCAGATCCCCGGCGGCATTACGGCGCACGAGGTCACCGGTGCGATACATACGCCCGCCCGGCTCAAGGCCGTAAGGGTCGGCGACGAACCGCTCAGCCGTCATGCCCGCCTTGTTGAGATAGCCGCGGGCCAGACCCGCCCCGGCGATATACAGCTCGCCGGTCACCCGCGGCGGGACCGGCCGCAGGCGCGCGTCCAGGACATAGACCCGGGTGTTGGCCATCGGACGGCCGATCGGTACCGTCGCACCGCCACGGTAAGGGCGGGACACGGGGTGGTGGGTGGCGAAGGTGGTCGTCTCCGTCGGCCCGTAGCCGTCCACGACCATCAGCTCCGGGCAGGCCTCGTGCAGACGCTGCACCGTGGCCCCGGACACGGCCTCGCCGCCGCTCCATACCTGATGCACCCCCGACAGCGCCTGTGCAGCGTGCTCGGTGATCACGTTCAGGAGGGAGCTGGTCAGCCACAACGCGGTCACGCCGTGGGTGGTGATGGTGTGGTGCAGGGCGGGCACGTCCAGGTCCCCGGCCGGGGCCACGACCACGGTCCCGCCGTTCAGCAGCGGCACCCACAACTCATAGGTCGAGGCATCGAACGCGGCCGGCGAGTGCAACAGGACGCGTCGATGCGCCGAGCGGTCAAAACGCGGGTCCAGAGCCAGCGCGGCCACATTGCCGTGCGTCACCACGATCCCCTTGGGCGCACCCGTCGAACCCGAGGTGTACATCACATACGCCGCATCCCCCGCACACACACCCACCCCGGGATCACCGGGGTCGGACGCCAAGGGCTGAGGAGACTCGGTTCGGAGCAACTCCACGGCCTCGGCACCTGATGCCGGAATCGACTGTTCGTCGGCGATCAGCAAACGTGCTCCGGTGTCGGCGAGGACGTGGCGGATGCGCTCGGCCGGGTAACGGGCGTCGAGAGGCACATGGACGGCGCCGGCTTTCATCAACCCGAGGACCGTGGTGACCGACGCGATCGAACGCTCCAGAAGGACACCAACCGCGTCACCGGGCAGCACTCCCCTGCCGACCACATCGTGCGCGAGTTCATTGGCCCGCGCGTCGAGCTGTGCGTAGGTGAGAGTGGTGGCACCGTCAGTGACCGCCGGGGCATCCGGTGTCTGTGATACCTGACGCGCGAACAGCTCGCCCAACGACGCATCCGGCACGGCATCCGTCGTGTCGTTGAAGTCGACTACGGCATACCGGTGTTCGTCGGGAGTGAGGATGTCGATGTGGTTGAGGGGCCGGTCGGGGTGGGTGGTGGCGACGTCGAGGAAGTGGAGCCACCGCTCGAACAGCGCCCGCACCGTGGAAGCGTCATAGATGTCGCTGGAGTACTCGACCGCCCCACTGATCCCCTGCGGCTCCCCATGAGCACCGCGCCGTTCGGCAAGGCTGAATAACAGGTCGAACTTCGCCGTGCCCGTCCTGCCCAGCTCGACCTCGGCTCGCATCCCTGGAAGCTCGAGTTCTGTCTCGGGCGCGTTCTGGAGGGCCAGCATCACCTGGAAGAGCGGATGGTGCGACAAGGTCCGGGCCGGATTGAGCAGCTCGACCAGATACTCGAAGGGAACATCCTGGTGCGCGTAAGCGGCCAGACTCCTCTCCCGCACCCGAGTGACCAACTCCGTAAGACTCGGATCACCGGACGTGTCCGTGCGCAGCACCAGCGTGTTGACGAAGAACCCGATCAGCTCATCCAACGCCTGATCTGTACGCCCCGCCACCGGACTCCCGACCGGAACGTCCTCACCCGCCCCCAACCGGGACAGCAAGGCCGCAAGCCCCGCCTGCAACACCATGAACAGACTCGCGCCCGACGCCCGCGCCAGATCCGCCAGACGCCGATGCAGATCCGGATCGATGTCGACCGTGACGTAGTCACCTTGGTAGGTCATCACCGCCGGGCGCGGACGGTCCGTCGGAAGCGTCAGCTGATCCGGCAGACCCGCCAACGCCTCCGTCCAGTACGCGATCTGCGTCGCGAACAGACTGTCCGGATCATTCTGGTCACCCAGAAGTTCGTTCTGCCACAACGTGTAGTCCGCATACTGCACCGGCAGCCCACGCCACTGCGGCACCCGCCCCTCCACCCGCGCCGTATACGCACGAGTCAGATCAGCAGCGAGCGGACCCAACGACCAACCGTCCCCCGCGACGTGATGCAGGACGAGCAGCAGCGCGTGTCGGTGTTCTGACACCGTGAACAACTCGGCGTGCAGCGGGATTTCGGTGGCCAGGTCGAAGGCATACCGGGCCGCTGACTTCAGGGCCTCCGGCAGCTCCGTCTCGGTGATGTCGGTGGCGGGCAGTTCGACGCTCACGCTGTCGAGGACGTGCTGGTACGGAGCGTCGTGGGCCTCCGGGAACACCGTCCGCAGACTCTCGTGCCGGGCCACCACGTCACCGAGCGCGGCACGGAGCGCGTCACGGTCCAGCTCACCGCTCAGCCGCACGACGAGCGGGATGTTGTAGGTGGCGCTCGGCCCCTCCATCTTGTGCAGGAACCACAGCCGCCGCTGGGCGGACGAGAGCGGAAGGGTCTGCGGGCGTTCCCGCGTCGCCAGGGGCGGCCGAGCGGGTGCCGCGGTGTCGAGGAGTGCGGCCACCGCGGCCGGCGTCGGACCCTCGAACAGCGCGCGCAGCTCCAGCTCCACGCCGAACGCGGCACGGATCTGGGCGATCAGACGGGTGGCCAGCAGCGAATGCCCGCCCAGGTCGAAGAAGTCGTCGTCCACGCCGACCCGAGCCAGACCCAGCACCTGCGCGAACAGATCGCACACGATCTGCTCCTGCGGCGTACGCGCCTCCCGCCCCGGCCTGAGCACGGTGAAGTCCGGCTCCGGAAGCGCCGCCTTGTCCAGTTTGCCGTTGGCGGTGAGCGGCATGCGCTCGAGTACGACGACGGCGGCGGGGAGCATGTAGTCGGGCAGCCGGCCCCGCGCGAAGTCCCGTACCTCTTCGGCACGGAGGGCTTCCCGTGCCACCACGTAGGCGATGAGGCGGGCATCGCCGGACTGTTCTTCGCGGACCACCACCGCCGCCTCAGCGATGTCGGGGTGGTCGGTCAGCACGTTCTCGATCTCGCCGGGCTCGATGCGGAAGCCGCGGATCTTGACCTGCTGGTCGGCGCGGCCGACGAACTCCAGCTCGCCATCGTGGTTCCACCGCACCAGGTCACCGGTGCGGTACATCCGCGTACCCGGCTCGGCCGCGTAGGGGTCCGCCACGAACCGCTCGGCAGTCATCGCGGGCCTGCCCAGGTAGCCGCGCGCGACACCGGCCCCCGCGACGTACAGCTCCCCCACCACGCCGGGCGCCACCAGCTCAAGCCCGGGGCCGAGCACATACGTCCGCAGGTCGGGGATCCCGACGCCGATGACGCTGGCCGCCGCCGCGGTTGCTCGCTCCCGTGTCAGCGGCTGGTACGTCACGTGGACCGTGGTCTCGGTGATGCCGTACATGTTGATCAGCGCCGGCGTGTCGTCGGGGTGGCGCCGGTACCAGTCGGCGAGGCGGGACGGCTGGAGTGCCTCACCGCCGAACACCACCGTGCGCAGGGCGAGTGCACGGCCCGTCGGGGAGGCCTCGGCGTCGGCCTGCGCCAACTGGTAGAAGGCCGACGGCGTCTGATTGAGGACAGTGACGCCGTGCTCGGCCAGCAGATCCAGGAACGCGCCGGGCGCCCTGCTCACCTCGTACGGCACCACGACCAGCCGGCCGCCGTGCAGCAGCGCTCCCCACAGCTCCCAGACGGAGAAGTCGAAGGCGTACGAGTGAAACAGCGTCCACACATCGTCGGGGCCGAAGCCGAACCACTTCCGGGTGGCGTCGAAGAGCCGCACCACATTGCGGTGGGCGACGACGACGCCTTTGGGCCGGCCGGTGGAGCCGGACGTGTAGATGACGTACGCGGGATGACCGGGCGCGAGCGCGGTGACAGGGTTGTCCGCGGACCGACCCGTCACATCGAGCACGTCCAGCAGCAGTACGGGCATCTCCTCGACCATGGCTGCCGAGGGACGATGCTCACTCGTCGTCAGCACAAGAGCGGGCCGCGCATCGGCGACCATGTGCGCCACACGAGCCGCCGGATACCCCGGATCGACAGGAAGATAAGCCGCACCCGCCTTGAGCACCGCCAGGACAGCCACCACCAGGTCCGCACTCCGCGGCAGCGCCAGAGCCACCACATCCTCCGGACCGACACCACGACCGACCAGCTCATGAGCCAACCGGTTCGCCCGCTCATTCAACTCCCCGTACGACAGCGCGGCCCCCTCCCACACCACCGCCACCGCATCCGGCGCCACCGCCACCCGCTCCTCGAACAACCCCGGCAACGTCACCCGCGAAGACTCGGCGACCGCAGGAACCGCCAGCACAACCGCCCGCTCCTCCGCGGAGAGCAGATCGATCCGCCCGATCGGCCGGGAAGGATCCGTTGCCGTGACGGCTCGCAGGGCCGTGCGCAGGCGCTGGTGGTGAACGGCCAGTTCGTCGTGCGTGCAGAGGTCGGGGTGGGCGTTCACGTCGACTGCCGGTCCGGCGCCGTCGCGCCGGTCCCACACGGCGAGGGTGAGGTCGCCCACCAGGCCGGAGGTGAGGTTGTGCGCGGTGGTCGGCAGACCGGCGAAGGTGATCGCGTAGTCGAAGGACATGACGTTGACGACCGGTGCGTACCACGTCCCCAGGCGGCCGGGCAGTGCGAGGTCGCGCTGAATGTCCTCGGCCCGGTACCGCTGGTGACCGCCCAGTTCGCGCACGCGCTCGCCGATCTGGGCGAGGAGCTCACCGAGTGTCAGCTCGGGCCGTAGCGTGAGCCGGAGCGGCAGGACGTTGGCGGCCGTGCCGGGGGTGCGGCGCTCCACCTGGGTGAGGCGGGCCGTCACCGGCAGGCCCAGGACGACGGTGGTCGTGCCGGTCGTCCGGTGGACGTGGAGGGCCGCGGCGGCGATCACCAGGTGCGACCAGGGGGCGCGGGCCCGGCGGGCCGCGGCGCGCAGTGCCGTGTGTTCCGCCGGCTCCAGTGCGGTGGTGTGCCGGAGATAGCGCTCCGGTGTGGTCGACGGCGTGCCGACGATTCCGGACGGCCGCGGACGGTCGGCGAAGCGTTCCGTCCAGTACGCCCTGTCCTGGGCGAACCGCTTCGACTCCTGGTACGCCTGATCGGCCGTGACCAGGTCGGACAGCGTGCCGAAGGGGCTGGCTCCCACCGGGCCGCCTCCGGCGAGGGCGGTGTAGACGTCGGCGGCCCGGCGCGTGATCAGCAAGGCCCCGAAGGCGTCCATCACGGCATGGTGGTAGCCCTGGTACCACCAGAAGCGGTCGGCGCTCAGCTTCAGGAGCGCGTACTCGAACAGCGGGCCCTCGGTCAGGTTCATGGGCCGGGCGACCGCGGTGTCCATCCAGTCGCGGGCGGCCTGTTCGGGGTCCGGCTCCGCACTGAGGTCGGCGACCGCGAGCGGCCGGTCGACAGGCTCCTGAAGCGCTTGCCGGACCTCGCCGGCTTCCTCGACGAAGCGGACGTGCAGCGCCTCCGCTTCGGCGACGACGAGTCCCAGGGCTTGCGCGAACAGCTCCGCGTCCACACGTCCCTGAATCTCCAGGTACTCCCCCACCCGGAAAACGCGATTTCCTCTCCCCAGTCGCTGCTCGGCGATCCATATCTCGCGTTGCGCAGCCGTGAGGGGCAGCGTGGTGCACGTGGTGCCTGCACTGACGGACAAGTCTCCACCTCCGAGAATTCCCCCGCACGGATGGCCGGAGAGGCAGGAATGAAACTCACGATGTCCTGAGATACGCGTCGTCAATTCGATCGCGCAGAAGTGGGCAGAAACAGAACGGCGACCTGCGCGCATCCTGCGCTCTGTCGAAGCGACATGGATCGCCGTGCGTGAACTGGAGCCGGACGCAATCGCCCGGAAACGCGGCAGAGGGAACCTAACTCCCGAAGATCCGGAGGGTCAAGGAGATCAATCTCCTATGCCACGAGCAGGTCCGGGCCGTGTCCCGCCGGCGGGACACGCGGGACGACCCGGCGGGGCGTGGCCGACGCTCGCCATACGCTGCACGAAGTTCTCCCCGGCGGCACCGCGCCCCGCCGGTGCGGCGGCCCGCGTCGGAACCTGCGCGCCGATCGGAGGCCGGTCGGAGGAGGTTCGAAGGCGGTTCGGAGGCGGTTCGGCTTGATCGATGGGCTCTTGCCCGCCGTTTCTCGACAGTGTTAGCTTCATTTCTCATAAATGCCGATCACACGTTTCCCGAGGCTGTTTCACAAAAGGAAACCCGTATGGCAAAAACGCAGTGGGTAAGTCATCTGCTGAACCGTGGCGCGGACGACGACCCGTGGGCCGTTTCGAGCGCTTCGGTCACCCGGGGACAGTTACGCGGCGCGGTAGCCGAATTCGAGAAGACTTTCCGTGACCAGGGAATCGGCGAAGGCAGCTCGGTTCTCCTGAGGATGACGCCGAGTTTCACTTATATTCAGGTCCTGTTGGCCCTGTGGAGCCGTGGCGCGCAGGTGGTCCTGGTCGACTTCCGGCTCAAGCCGGCCGAATACGAACCGCTGGTCCGGCTGGTGCGTCCGCAGTACCTCGTCGCCGCGTCCGGCGCCGGCGGGCCGGTGACCGGGTTCCGGCAAGGGTCCGGCTTCACGGCCCGGCGGCTGCCGGACGGCCGGCCCGCCGTCGACGGCATACAACTGGTGCAGTTCAGTTCGGGCTCGTCCGGCCGGCCCAAGGTGATCGGTCGGCCCGCCGAGTCCGTGCTGGCCGAGATCGACCGGCACGCCGCGCTCCCGGGAGTCCCCGGCGCGGGCGACCGGATGATGCTGCTGAACTCGGTCATGCACAACATGGGGCTGGTCAGCGGCGTGCTGCACGCCCTCGCCTCCGGGGCGACGCTGATCGTTCCGCCGACGCTGCGCCCGGCCGAGGTCCTACGGCTCATGGCGACCGGCGGGGCGACCGCCGTCTACGGCACCCCGGTCCATTACGACCTGCTGTCCCGCGTCGCCGACCGGCCTCGACTGCCCGCGCTGCGCCTCGCGGTGTCCGGCGGCGAGCGGGTGCCGCAGGAGACCTTCGAGAACTTCCGCGCACGCTTCGGCCTGTCGGTCAGCCCGGTCTACGGGCTGACCGAGATCGGACTGATCGCCGGTGACCTGTCCGGCACGTCCGTCCCTCCGCAGCTGGGGCTCCCGGTGCCGGGGGCCGAGGTCAAGGTCGTCGACGAGGAGCTGTACGTGCGGATGGACCGCTCGCCGTATCTGTACGGCGAGCACGCGGACCGCTACACGGACGGCTGGCTGCGGACCTACGACCGGGTCCGGCAGGACCCCGCGACCGGGATGCTCAGCATGCTCGGCCGGGCCGACTCGCTGGCCGTGATCGGCGGACTCAAGGTCGATCTCACAGAAGTGGAGAAGGTCCTTCTGGCCCACGACCGGGTGACGGAGGCCGTCGTGACGCACGGAGAGGTCATCGAGGCGTTCGTGGGCGCCGACCCGGCCGTCGACGCGGACGAGTTGACGGTCTGGTGCCGGGAGCGGCTGAGCCCCGTCAAGATCCCCAAGAGGTTCCACGTCACGCGACTGCTGCCGCGGAACTCGATGGGGAAGCTGGTCCGCGACCGCGCGCTGATGCACGGACACGTCATGTCGGACTCGCCCTCGCGGGCACAGGGGGTCCGGTGATCTCCAAGGACGACCTCAGGGCGATATTGACCGAGAACGCGGGCCTCGGGCCGTCCGAGGAGCTGACCGACGACGCCGAGCTGGTGATCGACTCCTTCACCCTGGTGGTCCTCCAACACGTCCTGGAGGAGCGGCACGGCGTGGTCATCGACCCGCAGTTCGACGAGATGGCGCAGTTCACCTCGATCGACGGCATCCACACCTACCTGACCGGCATCGCACAGGAACCGCGACCGGCCCATCTGGCCCCGTCCGACCCCACGCGCAGGGAGCGATCATGAGCAACCCCTTCGAGAACCCCGACGGCACCTTCCTGGTGCTCGTCAACGACGAGGGCCAGCACTCGCTGTGGCCCTCCTTCGCCGAGGTGCCGGCGGGCTGGACCGTCGCGCTCGGCCAGAGCGACCGCCAGACCTGCCTCGCCTACGTCGAGGAGCACTGGACCGACATGCGCCCGCTGAGCCTCGTACGCCGATAGGAGTCTCGATGGACGACGCCGCATTCCAGCAGCTGCTGCTACGGGAGGAGGACCTCGAGGAGTCGTTCTACGGCGAGGAGCCGAGCGCCGCCTACGATCCCGCCTTCGTCTCCGGCGACGAGTCGGGACGGGCCATCGTCGACCTGACCAACATGCTCACGCACGGCACCCATCCCGAGACGGTGCACCACGCCTCCGCGCTGTTCACGAACGTCGTGGGATCGGTGGTGTTCCACCATGTCGCCCAGTTCGGCGAGGCGACCTGCCGGGAGATCTACCAGGAACTTCACGACGCGGTGCACGCCTGCGCGCAGTACCGGATGGAGCTCAACGACGGTGTGCGGCTCGACATCTCCAGGGTGGACCTGACCCCCGTCGAGCTGGGAGACGGCGGTTTTCTGGCGCGGTGGCTGTCCACCGTCGACCACTTCCGTATCGAGTCCGCCTGGGTGGTCGTCGCGAAGGACGACATTCTCACCTTCGTCAACGCCCGGGTCCCGGAGGAGTCGGAGGTCCAGCGGCTCGCACGCGTCGCCGTCGACCGCGTCGCCGAACTGACCGGTGCGTCATGACGTCCACGGCATCCATGGTCGACTTCGCGTCCGCGCTGGACACGGTCGAGGAATGGCTGACCGAGTACATCTCGGCGAGCCATCCGGAGATCGGCCGCTCGGGGCCCATCTGTCCGTTCGTGGCACCCTCACGCAAGAACCGGACGATGGAGATCCGCCTGCGGCTGGCCGGCCACGCGCCGACCCTCGAGCTGATCGAGGAGATAGCCCTCAGCAGCCTGCGAGAGTACGAGCTGACGTCCTGGCAGGGTCGCAATCCCATGCTGCGGGCCATGGTGGTCGCACTTCCCGACCTGCGCAGCGAGGACACCGGGCTGCTCGACCAGGCCCATGCCCGGGTGAAGGACGCCTTCGTGGCCCAGGGGCTCATGATCGGCCAGTTCCACGAGAACTGCGAGGTGACAGCCGCACGCAACCCCCGCTTCACGGTGAGCAAGGCACCCTTGCCCTTGTTCGCCATCCGCGCCATCGCCCTGCACGACGTCTTCTTCCTGTCCGAGCGACCGCACTGGTTCCAGCAGTACCGGGAGCGGTTCGGCAAGTTCTTCGGATCTGGGTCCGCCTCGATGGACCCGCACTTGGTGGAGCGTTACCAGGTGGCCGAGCGGGCTCACTGCAGTGCGCCGTGAATGCTGCTCGCCGCCCGCTGTCTGGATCGTGGTGGCTGCATGCGCGAACACGAAGAACGTCGAGGGCGACATCCGGCTGGCCGTTGGTGTACTCGACTCTGACAACTGCTCCGAGAATGTGGAACGCAAGGCGAAGAAGCATGCCTTCGACCCTTACGTGTCGGAGTGCGAGTGATCCGGTGATCCCATGCCCCGGTAACAGCCCCTGCCGCATCTGCCCGGCAGGGGCTGCCGGGCTCCCTTCGGACGAGGCGGAGGTCAGCATCGTCCATGTGCTTCTTCGGGCAGCAGTGCAGTTGAACAACTCCCACCCAGGGAAAGTCACCCGTGCTGTGCAACGCACGGCCCCGCCGGCGACCAGCCGACAGAGCAACCGGAGCCTGCTCAGGCCGACCACCGTCCGACGTCGCGGGGCCGAGGGCGCATTACCGCGTTCCTGCAGTACGACACCGAGCAGAACACCGCCCAGCGCACCACCCCGCCGCTTGAGGCGATTCAGGCCCTGCGCACCTGGACGCTGGCCGTCATCACGGACCTGACACAGAAGTGATCCGCGCGCCGCAGTTCTTACGTCCCTGCATTCGAGGCTGGTGACGCGGCGCCGCCCGTGCAGTCCGGCCGAGGCCGTCGCGCGGGCGAACGACTGTGTCCCAGGCATCGTCAGTCGGCCCCCGCCCCGTCCGTGGACGTACCAGGACAGAAGAGGAACAATTGGTGTCCTGCGAGAACGCATCCGAAGCAGTCCGGCAGGCCGCGGCCAGCTACCGGATCATGACTTCAGGCCGAAGAAGTCCGTGAGCCAGGCGGCACCCAGGGCAGCGGGAACGCTCACCGCAGCGGTGAGCAGCATGATGCGGATCTGCTGTTTGCGTTCTCGCGCCAGGTCATAGGCTTCGCTACGGCGTAGGGGCTCGACGGTCACGCTCCCCCGCGGCTCTGCCGGCAGGGTAGCCAGGTCTTGATCCCCATGGCCAGCAGCAGGAATGTCACAATCCCTGCGGGTCCGTACTGCCACTGAACCAGCTGCTCCATTCCTACGACGAAGACGGCGGCGCCCAGGGCGAGCAGCGGCATCGGGTCGCGGTTGAACGTGTAGGGCTTCAGGAGGACGTCCACGCGCGCAGCCAGCTCCCAGGAGCCGGCCCGTCCGTCGGATGTCTGGATGACTGAGCCGCGGCCCAACTGAACGACGATGTCGGGGCTTTGGGATACGAGCTTGAGTTCCCTCAACTCCGCTCGGGTGGCTCCACGGAGGTCGTCAACGGTGTCGGCCACGGCATGGGCGGCATGGATGGACACCGAGGCACAGTGCTCGTCGAGCAGAGCGTGCACGTCTTCCACATCGTCCAGGAACAGACGCATGTCGGGCAGGAGTATCCGGTATTCGCGAGGTATGTCCTCCCCCGGCGGAGGCACCCTGCGCAGCACACACATGTCGTCAGCCTGGGGCCTGTCCGGCGGATCTTGTCGCGGGCCGCCCGGATGAGAACTGATCCGTCTGGCAGGCCCTAACCGGACTGGACCGGAAGCCCGCGCAACAAGGTCTCGACAAACACCTCGAACGGCGGCTCTTCGGGCTCACTCCCGGCCGCCCCCAGCCACCGGACCACCCCGACCCCGAACATCTGCCAGCTCAGCTCGGCGTCCGTCTCCCCCGCACCGGCCGCCCGGAACGCCGCGACGACCCGCTCCCGCAGTCGCCCGAACGACTCCGGGTGGTGCCGGTGCGGACGGGCGACATGAGCGGCGTACCCGGGTACGGCCAGGAACTCTTCCCGCATCGAACACGCGAGCCGCGCCAGCCACTCCCGCCAGTCGCCGGCCCCCGGCTCCCCCTCGGGCAGCAGCCGCTCGACCATGACCTCACTCACCAGATCGAGCACGCCGTCCCGATCGGGCACCCACCGGTACAGCGACGAGTGCGACACCCCGAGACGGGACGCCAACTTCCGCATGGTGAGCGTCTCCACGTCACCCCGCAGCGCGGCCTCGACGATCAGCTCGCGGCTGAGACGCGCGGGCCGCCCGGGCCGGTTTCCGGTCGTGTCCTTCACCTTCGTGGTCATCGCGGCAAGGCTATGCCAACAGTATTAGTAACCAGTGGTCACTAATACCTCTACACTCGCCCCCATGGACGCACGAGAGACGCTAGAGACGCGCGAGACAGAGGTTCACGAGATCGACGTGGCCGGGCTGCCCACACCCGAGGCCCAGGGCATGATCCTGCGCGAACTGCGCACCCTCACCGAACGGGCCACCCCCTTCGCCGCCGTCCTCCTGATGCCCGCACCGGACGAACGCCCCTCCGGCACCCCCGCGACCGACCGCATCCGCGCCCTCAAGGAACTCCGCCCCGGCCTGACGGCCCACTGCCGCGGCCTCGCCTTCGTGGCACCGGCCGACATCCTGGAGGAAAGGGCCAAGGCCATCCACAGCGGCGACAAACTCTGGGGCTGTCCGACAACGGCCACCCAGGACGCGGAGGCGGCACGCGCCTGGGCGCGGAGCCGGTGACCTGGATTCCAGGACCTAGGGGGCTGGCCCGCGGATCAGAGGCGGAGCCAGAGCCTGATGGAGGCGAGGGTGACGGTGCCGTGGAAGATGTTGGCGCGCTTGTCGAATCTCGTGGCCACGGCCCGGGAGTTCTTGGGGGCGTTGATCGTTCGCTCGACTTCGTTCCTCCGCTTGTAGATCGTCTTGTCGAAGCCGACGGGCCGACCGCCTCTGCTGCCTCTACGTACACGGTTGGCACGCTGGTTCTTCGGTTCGGGGGTGGTGTGTTTGATCCGGCGTCGTCGCAAGTAGCGGCGGTTGTATCGCAAGGAGTACGCCTTGTCTCCGCCAAGATGATCAGGCCGAGTCCGGGGGCGTCCACCATCCGGGCGGGCGACACGGACACACTCCATGACCGGGATGAGCTGCGGGGCGTCGCCCCACTGGCCGGGAGTGATCAGCAGGGCCAGAGGGCGGCATCCGCCCTCACCGGCGAGGTGGATTTTGCAGGTCAGGCCGCCCCGGGAGCGTCCGAGTCCCTCGTCGGGCCGGTGCTGCCGGGGCATGCGGCTTTCCCCGGAAGCCGCGGAGGCTTCTTACGTGCTCCGGAAGAGCCTGTCCCACGTGTCATCCGCCGACCAGCGTCGATGCCGTTCGTACACGGTCTTCCACTTGCCGAAACGCGCAGGCAGATCCCGCCACGGAACCCCAGTTCGGTTCCGGTACAGGATCCCGTTGATGATCCTGCGGTGACTGCCCCAACGACCACCGCGCTGAGTGGACTTCGGCAGATGCGGCTTCAGTCGGACCCATTCATCGCTTGTGAGATCCTTGGACGAACCAGCGGCACCTCGCGCACGCATGGCCGCCACCGCTCGAGGGACAACGCCCAAGCATCGCCCGCACTCTGAGCCCGCTCGAAGCAGCTCAAGGCCCCTTTTTTCAGCATGCTGTCCTACGCACTCGGCCTCCTGCTTCCCATCAGCTGCTTGGGCCAGAAGGCCGCCTTCGCCCCCAGTGCGGCGGACAGGGCCTCGCCTACGCAGTCAGCGCCGAACGGATCCTGGCACTTCCGTTACCGCCGGCGTCTCCAGGGGGGCCGAGCACCGGCTGCGGGCCGCGGCCATGTCGAACCACTGCGCGGTCACGTCCCTGCCCGAGCGAATCTGGATGTGTACGGTCTCGCCCCGCCAGATCACACCCTCCGGTCGACGTCGTTCGCTCGACCACATCCTGGGGGGCCCAGAACCCCGACGGCGGTTGGGGCCGGCGGTCTGGATCGGGCGGCGACCCGGTCAGTACGGCCTACGCCCTGGTCGCCCTGTGCCGCCAGCCGGACCCCGAACCGGTCGCCGTCGGCATCACCTGTCTGATGCGCGCCTGCGGGATGCCGCCTCATGGCGAGAGCCCGGTCGCGTAGCGCGACCGGGCTCTTGTGTTCGGTGTCCCTGGCGGGGCAGGGACAGGGAGGTGCCGGAGGGTTATGCCTGTTCGTGGAGTGTGGTGCGGGTGGTTTCGGCCTGTTCGGTGATGGTGGCCAGGACGGGCTGGGGGACGTTCTTGTCGCGGAAGACGTCCACGAGCTGTTCGAGGACGGCGTCGGCCTGTTTCAGGTCGCCGCCGCGGGCGTGGGCGCGGGCCAGGCGCCGCATGGTGGTGTTGAGGGTGAGGTTGTCCACGCCGGCCGGGGTGCTGTCGTCCAGCGTGGTCTCGACGACGGCGCCGAGTTGCTGGACGGCGGTGGGCGTGTCGGCGGTGCGCACCTCGATGCCCTTGTCGCCGAGGGTGAGGAAGTGGCGTCCGGCGTTGGTGCCCTTGGCCATGCGGGCGTAGAGGGCCAGCGGGTGGTCGGCGTAGCGGGCCAGCAGCTCCTCCAGCGCGTCGTTGCCCTCCTGGAGGTGCGGGCTGTCGGAGCCCAGGACGGCGAGGAGGGTGCCCTGCTGGTTGCCCATGAGGAGTTCACCGGCGCGCTCGTCGTCGGCGCTGAGCGGGTAGCGGACCCGCAGCGGCCTGCTCGCCGAGACGACGCGGGAGCCGTCGGGCGTCCGGTAGACGGCGCGCAGGAGATACGCGCCAGGCTGGTCGAAGGTGAGCCCCTTCGCGCCGTAGCCGAGGTAGGCGCTGTCGTAGAGCGCCGGGGTGTCCGGGCCCAGCGTGACGCGGGCCTCGTGGTGGCCGCAGGTGCGGGCCATCGGGCGGAAGGGGCGGGTGGCGCCGTCCGGGCCGGTGATGAGGAACGTCAGGTTCTCGCTCTTGGGGCCGAGCCCGGGGGCGACCTCGACCTCAGGGCGAGTGCCGTCCAGGGAGAGCTTCACCTCGGCGACGACGGGCTCGCCGTACGCGAAGGTGTCCCTGCCGGTGAGTTCGAGCCGCAGCCCGGTGTCCTCCGACAGCGGCACCGCGAACTGCGCGGGCGCGGCGAGGTCGGCGGCGCGGTCGGCGGAGCCGTACTCGAAGGCGTTGCCGCCGGGGACGATGCTGTAGTAGAAGGCGTGCCGCAGGTGGCGCAGCTCGCTGGGGGTGAACTGGTAGCAGAACTCCGACCAGTAGGCGGCCGAGCCGCTGCTGGTCGGGCCGATGTACTCGCTGTCGTAGTTCATGAAGGACAGGTCGCCGTAGCCGCCGCGGGGACCGAGGGGCTGGGGCGGGGTGGCCCCGGCCTTGTCCCAGGAGTGCAGCATGTTCAGGGCGTGGCCCATCTCGTGGACGTAGGTGCGCAGCTCCCTGCGGGTCCCGGCGCGTCCGCCGCTGACTTGCTCGTCGTAGAAGACGGCCATGCCCTGCCGCTGGCGGCCGATGCTGTCGAACATGGTGCCCAGGACGCCCTCGTCGTCGGCGTATTCCGTGGCGATGAAGGTCCACAGTTTCCACTGGTGGGTCTCGCGGTAGCCGCTGAAGTGCTGGAGCATCGCCGCGTGGAGTTCGGCGTCCGACCATTTCAGGTCGGTGCCCGCGGCACTGACGGGAACCTGGCTGGTGGCCTGTGCGCGCAGTTCGATGCCGGCGTCCGCGTAGGCGGCGGGGACGGTCAGCAGGCGTTTGCCCAGTCCTGGCGGGCGGGTGTAGTCGGTGGTGGAGATCTGGGTGAAGGCCACGGTGGTGGCCATGGTGTCGACTTCCCAGTCGATGGTCCGCAGGAACCGGGAGGTGTAGGGGCAGATGAAGCTCTGGGTGGTGGCGCCGTCGGTACTGGTGAGGGTGACGGTGGCGGTGCCGCCGGGGGCCAGCTTGGTCACCGACACCGACGCCTTCGGCGTGGCGGTGTCGAAGGCGAATTTCGCGGTGCCGGCGACGACGGCCGGGAGGGCGGGTGCGGCTTGGGTGCCGTCGAGGATGAAGGAGTTGTTGTAGTAGGTGGTGGAGCCGGAGACGGTGAACAGGTCGCCGCTCACCACCGGGAGCGGGCCTTGGAAGTCGATTCGCAGGTCCAGGCGGGTGCCGCCGGAGGTGCCGGTGAAGCGGCCGGCGGCCGGGAGCCGCAGCCGCTGGTAGGCGGTGGGCAGGGCGGCCAGGCGGGGCAGCGCCTGGGCGTAGGCGCCCTTGGTGCGCCAACCGCGCGTCCAGTTGAAGGTCAGGGCCTGTTCGCCCTTGATGAGACAGATCTCGTAGCCCGCACCGCTGTCCTCCAGAGGGAAGGCGTGGTCGAGGTCGGCGGTCCACTCGGCGGGCAGCTCGTTCCACCTGGCGCCCACGGTCAGTCCCGTGATCGGGCCCTCGTAGCGGACCTTGTCGCCCCAGGCGACCAGCGCGCACCGGGAGCCCTTGAACAGCAGCGTCTGCCGGTACCCGCCCTGGTCGTCGGGGAGCTGGATGACCGCGTCGACCTCGCTGCGGTATTCGGCCGGGATCATCTGGCCGAGGCGGGGCAGGGCGGTGACGGGGCCCTGGAACAGCTTTCCGCTGGTCCAGCCCCACTGCAGGGCCTGGTCCCCGGCGAAGAAGACCGTAATCTCCTCACCGTCGTGGGGCAGCATCAGCGCGCCGTCGCTGTTGCTCGCGAACGGCTCGGGCAGCGCCGCGAATTCGCCGCTGTACACGCTGGCGAGTGGCCCTTCCCAGGCCAGCGTGCTCGTGTTGATCACCGCGACGCGGTCGTCGCGTACGAACAGTGTCTCCCATGGTTCCCCGGGCGTCGGGACAGTCGCCTGGAACCCGGTCGTCTTGAGCCTCATGAACCCCACGGTTACCCCCTGCTCCGCGGACCCTGGAGGGGTCTTTGAAGGGGAAACTACGACTGGCACGTGCCCCTGGCTACACCACCAGCAGTCCGACAAATCCAGCGATAGCGTCTACACGGCCGCACCCCATCCAGCGGACCCGCACTCACAGCCGCTCGGCGGAATCCCGCGCGCCGTCGGGGTGCCGTGCGCCGGGCCCAGCTGCGGCGGCGTACGGCACCGGGCGCCCGCCGGGGCGAGCGGTCCAACGCGGCAGCAGCGGCCAGGTCACCACGCGTCGGCGGCGGGTTCCAGCTCGCCGGTACCGGGCTGCCGCTCATGGAACCCGGACTAAGGTGGAGACGTGCGTATATGCGCGTGTATGCCCGCCCTCTTCGCACCCATTCATGCGAAGCTGTCGTCCGCGCCGGGCCTGTCCGCCGGCCGGCGCGACCGTGCCGTCGCCCTTCCAGAACCGCAAGGTGTGTTCATGTCCGTCGCATCGACATCACCGGCGCTCTCACCCGCCGAACTGCGCAGCGTGTTCGAGCGGGAGAGCCACGACGAACTTGTCGGCATTGAAGTCGAGTCGGCCGCGCTCGACCCCCAGAGCGGTGAGTCGATCCCCTACGGCGGCGAACGAGGTATCGGCGCTTACCTCGAGCACCTGGCGTCCGGGCCGGGGGCCCGGCCCGTCCACGACCAGGGCACCCTGGTCGGCGTCCGACTGCCCGACGGCGGAAACGTCTCCCTGGAACACGGTGGGGCGGTGGAGTACTCGTCGGCCCCCTACCCCTGCGTCGCCGATTTGATGGAAGCCACCGGGACCGCACTCGAACAACTCGCCGCGGCCGCGAGCCCGTTCGGCTTCGCACTCGTGCCCGGAGCCCAGTACCCCTGCACCAGCTTCGAGGACGTGCAGTGGGTGCCGAACTCACGCACCCGCATCATGCGTGACCACTTCGCGAGCTTGGGAGAGGACGGTCAGGGAGGGCCGAGGATGATGTCCATCATCACCTCCACCCAGGTCTCCTTCGATTTCACCTCGCTCACCGACCTCGCCGACAAGCTCCGCGTCCAGGCTGCGGCGTCCACCCCCGCAGCAGCGCTCTTCGTCAACGCGCCGCTGGAGGCGGGCCGGCCCTGCGGCTGGCTGTCTCGCCGGATGCGCTACTGGGCTCAGGCCGACCCGGCCCGTACCCGCGTCATCCCCGTCACGCTGCGGGACGACTTCTCTGTCGATCTCTTCATCGACTGGGCGCTGGGCCTGCCGATGATCCATCGTGGCAGGCCGGACGGCAGCCGCGAGCGGCTTGTTCGCCCGGTGCCGTTCGGGACCCTGCTGACTGACGGCTTCGACGACGGCACGCGGCCCGGGCTCCAGGACTGGCACGACCACCTGTCGCAGATCTTCGCCGATGTCCGCCTGCGGGACACCCTGGAATTGCGGGCAGTGGACGGATGGCCCTATCCGGCGCTCGCCGCGGTACCGGCGTTCTGGAGCGGCCTGACCTATCACGCGCCCACGCGGGCGGCCGCGTGGCATCTGCTCCGCGAGATCAGCCACGGGCAGCATCTGGCCGCCCTCACCGACATCGCCCGCCGCGGGATGGAGGCGACCATCGCCGGACGGCCGGTGCGTGGGCTGGCCGCCGAGCTGGTGCGCCTGAGCGAGGCAGGGCTGCGCGCACGCATCGACGCCGGGCTGGAGCGTGCCGAAACACTCACCTACCTGGAGCCGTTGAAGGACGTGCTCCGCACCGGGGAAACCTTCGCCCAGCACACTCTCGCCCTGTGGCATCAGGACCCGGCTCGCTTCCCCCAGAACTACGTCGAAGCCCACCGCATCCCCGCCGTCTGACCCGGCCACGCGCCGTCGGGGAACCGGCGCAGGCCGTACTTCCGGAACGGGCGGCCGCAGCTGCGCAGGGACAGCACCCGCGCCGCCGCTGCCCGCCGGGGCCGAGGCAAAGGAGCAGGCCGTGTGACACCCGCGGTGGGCCGACGGCGCCCGGGAGGGCGTGCGGCGGATCCGGTCAGGTGCGGTGGCTGCTTGCGTCACGAGCGGCGCGTACCAGTACCGCTCCCAGTCTGGGCAGTGACGTGCGGCGCAAGGTCAGGAACAGGTTCGGCTCGATGAGCTCCAGTTCCATCAGCAGTGGGCGGCCGTCCTCGCCTTCGACCAGGTCCACTCGGGCGTAGAGCAGGGTGGTGGAGCCTGGGACGGCGGCGAGTGCTTGCTCGGCGACGGCCGTCTCCCGTGGTGAGGGTGTGCACGTTGTCAGCCCCGGGTGTGGCACTTTGGGTTGAGTGAATGAGCTGCCGGCCGTCAGCACTGCGTCCTTCTGCGTGGCGTGCAGGAGTCGGCCGCCGGCGTAGGCCAAGGAGTGTTCGCCCGTAGTGTCGACGCGGTGGACATAGGGCTGGATGAGCGCGGTGGTACCTGCTGCGAGTAGCTGGTTCAGGTGGTGCAGTGCCTGTTCGTGGTCGTGCGCGTCGTAGCGGGCGGCAAGCCGCGAGCCGTTTCCGATGGCCGGCTTGATGACGAACTCGCCGCTTGGCGGAAGGGCGGTGGCAGCATCGGGGTTCGGGGGTTCCACGTAGTGGGTGTCCACTACAGGGATGCCGAGTTGAGCCAGGTCGCGCAGATAGCGCTTGTCGGCGTTCCAGCGCAGAACAGCGGGATCGTTGGCCAGCCGGGTAAGGGCTGCGCAGCGGTCGGCCCAGTCCAGGAACTCGCTGATACGCGCGGGGTAGTCCCGGGCGGACCGGATGACGGCGAGATCGAATGCCGCCCAGTCCGCGTCCGCGTCGTCCCAGCACACGGCCATGGCCTCGGCTCCTGCCTGGTGTACCGCCTCGAGGAGCAGGGGCATGTCCTGGTCGGCGGGCAGTTCGGGGTCCGGCTCGGCTGTGACCAGCGCGATCCTGGGGCGGTGGTGGGGCAATGTGTGCTCCTCCGGCCGGATTGAGGGGGCTCGCCCGAGTTTACGAATGAGCGGTGCCGTATGCAGCGTGGACATCGGTCCCGCAGAGCGCATGAGCGCTTCGTAACAGCCGGTCTCCGCGTCCGCAGCGCAGCGTCGTTGCCAAAAAGCCCGGCGTGCCGCCTGGCGCCACTGCTGGCACAGTAGGTCTCAGGAAATCTCTGTGCGCCGTAATTGGCTGACGCCTTCCAGCGGCAGGAAACTTCCTCCGCCCGTGCGGGCAGACGGTGGATCGTGCTGCATAACTCTTTCATACACATGCCGCGCCGCACCCGCCCCTCGCGAAAGGTGACGCACCCATGCCCCCGTTTCGCCACGCAAGCCTGCTGGACGGCATACAAGAGGCCTCATCCATCAAACTGAACAATAAAATCTACGAGATGCAGGCATCGGGGAACGACGTCATCACGCTCTCGCTCGGCGAAGCATTTTTCGACATCCCTGTACCCTCCTTCGAGGATCTCCCGGCAGCAAAGATCCACCACTACTCGCACTCGCGCGGACTGCCGTCACTGCGCGAGAAACTCTCCGGATACCACCGGGCCGCGTCGGGCGCGCCGGTCGATCCGGAGCATGAGGTGATGGTGACCGCCGGATCCAAAATGGCGATCTTCATGGCCCTCGCCGCGATTCTGGAGCCGGGCGACGAAGTGATCATCCCGGAGCCCTTGTGGGTGAGCTATCCGGACCAGGTGCGTCTGGCCCGTGGAGTCCCCGTGACGACGCCCTGGCAGTGCACCGTCGAAGAGCTCGCCACCTACGTCACCCCGCGCACTCGGGCCGTCGTCGTCAACAATCCGCGTAACCCGAGCGGGGCCGGCTGAGCACCGAGGAGCTCCGGCTCCTCCATGAACTGGCCGAGCGCCACAACCTGGCGCTCATCGCCGATGAGGCCTACCACGAGTTCGTACCCGAGGGGGCGGCCTTTGTGTCAGTGCTCGCGCACGATCCTGACAAGCAGCACACGATTCTATGCAATTCCATGTCGAAGAACTACGGTATCTCCGGATGGCGGGTCGGATACCTCATCACCAACCGCCAGCTGATCAGTCAGATCGTCAAACTGCAGCAGCATCTGGTGACCTGCGCCCCCACTCTGCTCTGTTACTATCTCGCGAAGCATTTCGATTACATCCTTGAGTACACGCGGCCGCAGATCCAACGGGTTGTTGCGCTACGCAATCGTATGGCTCTTCTGCTCGCCGACCGCAACGTCGAGTGCCTTCCCGGCGACTCCACGTTCTACCTCTTCGCTTCCCTGGGCGCCTCCCGAATGCAATCGAAGGATTTCGCCGACACGCTACTGGCCGAGCACGGCGTAGGCGTCGTTCCTGGCATCGGGTACGGCGCTTCATGTGACCGCTTCGTCCGCCTGTCCGTAGGCACAGAAAGCGAAGAACGCCTCATTCACGGCATTACCACCGTGGCATCCCTCATCGAAAAGACCCAGTGAGGACAGGCACGCCGCTACGTCTGCGCCTCGGGCGGCGGCGGGAGGCCCCTGGTTGCGGCCGCGGCAATCGTCCCGCGGTCCTTGAGCCGTCGACGGCTGCGCCCATGCGCACGCTGCCCGGTAGGTGGGGTCTTCTTTCCTGCCCGTACGCCAAGGCCTTACCCCAAGGCTCTACGCCAAGGCCGAGGGTGGCCACCCGGTCGTCCGTCAATCCATGAGTGTCACGCGGCATCTCCCAGAATGAGGGCAGCCACGGCGTCGCGGTCGGTGATGACAGCGGCCAGTTTCCTGCTCACACTGAGCACGGCTTCGACGACGGCCGGGATGCCGCCCACCCTGCGAATGGCCTCGGCAGTCGGCTTGAGCCGCAGCGCAGCCCCGGCGTCGGGCTGTGCATGGGTGCTGACGGTCAGGATGCCGTGATCACGCAGCAGCAGGGCGCCAAGCGCCGCGCCCGCCTCGCAAGGCACCACAGGAGCCTGATCGGCGGGAACTCGAGCCCGGCCCAGGACATCTCGCAAGATGTCGTCCTCGTGGATCGATGGGCCCAGGTCAGTGGGGTGGACGATCCCAGCGGGGTAGCGCTCGGCCAGGGCGGCGGCGAGTTCTTGTCCCACTCGGGCCTGTTCGCACAGCCGCTCGGGAGAATATCCCTCAAGCGAGCGCAGCGCGCCGACGGCGATCGGGGCACGGGCTTCCATGCCGAAGCAGGCCCCCACCGCCGACACGCGCGCGACCAGTTCGGCGCGTCCGGCCAGCAGGCCGGCCCGGGGACCGGACAGACCTGCCTTGTCACAGTTGGTGACCGTGAGGTCCGAGCCGAGGACGAGGGAGGGTGCCCCGGCATGCAGCGCAGTACGCAGCCGGGCGCCGAAAGCCTCATCGAGGAGCGTGGCAGCGCCGTGCTCACGGGCGTAGGCCACCACATCCTGGATGTCACTGTCCGCGATCCGTTCCAAGCCGCTGGTCACGGTGGTGAGGAGGACCAGAGCTGGACGACGGGCCTCGATCTGCTTCTTCCAGTCACCGTCCACGGAAGCGTGGATCAGGGTCGCGCCGGCCATACGCGCGCCGTGCATCACCGAGGCGTGCGGCCGCCCGGCGCTCGGCACCACGGAGACCACGCGGGCGTCCCGGGCAATGGCCACGATCGTCGCGATGATCGCGGCACTGGTCCGGTTGAACACCGCCACCTCATCGTCCTTGCGGCCCCCGAGGTGGGCAAGCCCGGCGGCGCGCAACTGCGCGGCGAACAGGCCCGGGCCGACCCACTCCTCGCAGAGCGTGTTCAGATCCTGGGCCCGGACGGGGTAGTCGCGCTGGTTTCCGGTGAAGACCGCGATCGATTCCCGGCCCAGTCTGCCTGCCCGTTCCGCGGCGATGGTCTGCCCGTGGCGCAAGCGCAGCCCTTCCTCGGTGGACGAGGTGATGATCGATCCGCGGGCGAATCCAACGATGGGGTCGATGGGGTTGCCGAAGCTGTCTTCAGTCATGCCGGGTACCCCTCGTCGGTACTGGTTCGTGTGTGCAGCTCGGGCGGTTGATGCCGGGCTGCGGCGCAGGCATCGGCCCGCCCAGTGCCCCCACGCTCTGCTGGGAGCGTCCTGCGACAGTCGGCGTCGGAAGATTTCGCCCGGGGTGCTCTGGCTCGCGAGCGGGCTGGCTTCTGCTCCGGGCAAAGCGGTCATGGGTGTGGCGCGAGCACTGGGTGACCCAGCTCCTCGACTATCGCGGCTGGCAGACGCACCGGCCACTCGACCTGCAGACCGGGCCGGTCTGGGGCACCGTGCTCGGCGCAGCGCTGCTCGTCGGTGCTGGGGCACACGGCCATGTGATGCGCGTGCCCGGGGTGGTGGCGTGGCCGACGCGTGGCCGCAGGCCGGCGAGATGCGAACGTCGGTGAGCTGGAGGCAGGGCGCCCGGGGATGCGGGCCGTGGAGTCCGGCGGTGTGCTCCAGGCACCTGTTGCGCCGCGCCGCCCGCCGCGGCGTCGTTGGGCATGGGGACGTGTTCCCGCGCTGCGTGGGGCAATGTGCTGGCGCGCCGGACCGGGGCGCGCGCTCAGGCCGGGCTCGCGCGGGTCAGCTACACCCCGCCCCCGGTCCGAACTCGGCCATCGCCGCCGTCACCATCGCCTCCAAGCGGTCGTGGTGCGCTCCGCGCCAGTACACGCGGGCACACTGCCCGCACTGGGCGAAGACGTCGTAGCCGGCGGCGGTGCCGCCCTGAAGGCGGTCGGTGATGTCCTCCTTGCGGGCCGCAGCCAAGGTGCCGTTGCAGGCGGCGCAGCGGCTCCAGGGGCGCAGCTCGGGGGCGAACCGTCCGAGGACGTCGCGGAGCTGGTCGTCAGGGCGGTCGCTGTAGACGTAGCCGCCCGCCCACAGTTCGCGGCGGCGCAGTAGCCCCCGGTCGCGGCTGAGCAGGACCCGGCGTTCGGTCGCCGAGCGGAGTGCGAGGGCCGGATCGCCGATGTCGGTGGCCTCGTACGCGGTGTCGACGCCGAGCAGCCGCATCCGGCGGGCGAGGGTGCCGAGGTGGACGTCGAGGAGGAAGCGCAGCGGCGCGCCCGGTACAGGCTGCGGCCGGGTGACGGCCCGCACCTCGACCCGCTCCCCCGCCGCCGGGATGTGCCCGGTGCCCGCCTCGGCGCCGTCGACGCGAAGAGCGCCGACCTCGGTGAGCGGCACCCCGAGCGATTCGACGACGTGCCCGAGCGTGGAGACGCCGTCGACGGTGAGCGGCGCAGGCGTGCCGTCGCGGTAGGCGCGCGGCACGAACAGGCCGAGGACGGGTGCGACTTCGACAATGATCTCCGGACCGTTCATCGGCACAGAATGTCACGTCGGGGGACGGGGCCCGCGAGGAGGACCGGCCGCAGGGAGGACGGGCCGAAGGAGAGAAGCCAAGGCAGATGGGGTGCGCGGAGCGGGATGTGGCCGCCGGGGGTGCCCGGCGGCGCACGGCGGGGCTTGCGCTGCTCGACGACACCAGTGGGCGGACGGGCCCGCGCGGGAGGCGCTGGCCCCGCTCCTCGACGACGAGGTGGCCCAGACGTTCGAAGCGATGCCGGCCACCCGGCTCCAGCAGGCGACCGAGGGCAGGCGGCGGCTCGGCCCGGCCGAGCGGAGCGTACTGCGGACAGTGCCCCGCTTCCTTCAGCAGGCAGGGACCGCTCGGCACCGTCAATCGCACGGACGGCGCCGCGTCGCAGCAGCCTCGCCGCCAGCCCGTCGACCTGGCGGCTGAACGCATCACCCCAGCCGCGCACCGCCCCGGCACATGCCTGTGCGCACGAGCAGCCGCAATGCGCACAGAGGGCCCGCCCAGGGCCGCGATGGTCCGCACGCCCCGGCTTCATCGCCGATCCGGACGATGATGATTGCCGACGTCGCGCCGCCACCATCCCGGCCGACCGCATCACGCTCGCGGACAGCCAGTTGATCCTTGGGAATGGAGACACGGAACGCGTTCGCTTCCCTCTGGAGTCGGTTGCATCTGTGGAGGTCGTGCGGGTTCCGGGTGCCACACAGCGCGAGGATCCGGACCAACCGCGCGCCCGGTACCCGAATGTCGGCAACCCCTGGAGCCAGGCCGACGACGACAAGCTCCTCACGCTCTACCGGGCCGGGCCAGGACCCAGAGGTCCTGGCCGAGGACTTCAGCCTCCTCGCCGGTCTCGGAGCAGCCCTGATGGTCGGCGGAGCGTGCCGGAGGCAGAGCATCGGACGCGCCTGCCACGCCCTGGACGAGGAGAAGCCTCACCGCCGGTCACCGCCGCTCGGCGCTTAGCAACGCTTAGCAACGCTTAGCAACGCTTAGCAACGCTTAGCAGCGTCTGATCGACCTGCCCGGTCAGGATCGCCGACCGCTGCCGGCGATCATGGTGACGAGCGTGTCGATGAGGTCTTCGGCGCCCACCTCGCCCCACTTGTCGTTGGGCAGCTGACCGCTGACCTCCATGCCGGCGACTCCGTTCGCGGCGCTGATGAGGAGAGCGGCGTATCTCCGGGCGTCTCGTTCGCCGACCAGGTCGGCGACGATGGCCAGGAACTCGGTCTGACTCCGCTCGGCCGCACGGGCCAGTGCGGTGGGGTCAGCGGAGGGATTGCTGAACATCAGCTTGTACAGGTGCGGCCGGGAGCGGCCGATGTCGATGAGCGCGACGACCCCGCTGCGCAGTTTCTCTTCGCCCGACAGACCGGCATCCGCGCGCAGTTCCTCCATGAGATCGCCGAGCCGGTCCCATGCCCGCGTGCCGATCGCCACCAGCAGGCTCTCCTTGTCGGGAAAGTGCCGGTAGGGCGCACCGCGGGTCACTCCGGCCTCCGCGCCGACCGCGCGGAGGGTCACCGCTTCGAGGCCCCCGCGGTCGAGCAGGCCCGCCGCGGCATCGATGAGGGCGCGACGCGTGGCGGCGGCCGATTCGGTTCGGCTGATCATGAGGGCCATCCTAGCGGGCTGATGATGACACGGTCACCTGAATGAGTTGACACCGTCATCCGAGACCGGCAGGATCGCTTAGGTGACAAAGTCATCTGAAACTCAGGAACTCGTCGTCGTCACCGGTGCATCGACCGGTATGGGTGCGGCCACCGCCCGTGAGATGGCCCGCCGCGGCTTTCATGTCCTCGCCGGCGTTCGACGCGACAGCGATGGCCAAGCCCTCCTCGCCGCCTGCGTGGAGCCGGTGATCCTCGACATCACAGACAGGGGCCACATCGCGGCGCTGGTGAACCGCATCGACAGCGACCCGCAGGGACGCAGTTTGCGGGCCCTGGTCAACAACGCGGGCCAGCCCATGGCCGGACCGGTCGAGATGATCCCGCTCGACGCATGGCGGCGCCTGTTCGAAGTGAACGTCTTCGGTCACATCGCGCTCACGCAGGCCCTATTGCCCGCGCTGGTGCGCGGCGCGGGCCGGATCGTCAACATCAGCTCGCTGAACGGCAAGGTCTCCATGGCCGGTTACGGGGCCTACGCCGGCAGCAAGTTCGCCCTGGAGGCGGTGAGCGACGCACTGCGCAACGAAGTGGCCCCGCACGGCGTGCAGGTGGTGGTCGTCGAGCCGGGCGGGGTGAGAACCGAGATGGCCGGCCTGGGTCTGACGACGCTGAGCCGCCTCAGTGCCGAGATGACCCCGGAGCAGAGTGCCCGCTACGGCGACTTGATGCTGGCGATCCCCTCCCACGTCGCCGCGTTCACCAAGGCAGGCGTGAGCGCCGAGACGGCCGCCCGCACGATCGCGAAGGCCGCGACCGTCCGCCGACCCCGCACGCGCTACACCATCGGCGCGATGACCGCCTTCCTCATCCGCGCCTCCCGCTTCCTTCCCGACCGTGTGCTGGACCGGATGACCACCTCGGATCTGCGCAAGCACTACCCTGACCGGGCCCGCCGGGCCCCTGCGGCGCGTCCCGCGTGACGGGCCGCGCTCCCACGTCAGCCGGTGAACGGCGGGCCTGCCGGACGGGCTCGTCGGGGAAGCCGATGGCCGGAGCGGCCGACTGACCATGCGCTCCGCTGTCCGTCACCGCTTCGGCGTGTCAGGCGACGCAGATGCCCGGCACGGCCTGGGCCCGGAACAGGTGCGGGGTGGCGATGAGACTGGCCGGGTACAGCTCACGGGCGGCCGCGCGCACGCTGCCGTCCAGCCGGGCCGTGCGGTAGTGGTCGGTCGACTCCCACACGGCGTGATTGAGGAACGTGCCGCTGCCGGCGATGCCGCGGTACAGCTGGGTGGAGATGAAGCCCGGTTGGTTCTTCAGTGCGGCCGCGTCGGTGGACCAGGCCAGCAGCAACCGGTCGACGTCTTCGGGGGCGACCTGCAGGACGTTGACGAGGATGACCGGTCCGCCTCCCTCGTCGAGCTGGTCAGCGAGTGTGACATGGGGGTCGAGTTCTCGGAAGTCGGGCATGTCGGCTCCTTCGACAGGCGGGCGGGAGATCAGGTGTGTGCACCGGTCCGTTCGGGTCGAAGGACCCGGCGCAGGGCGTCCAGGGCTGTGGTGAGGCCGTGCTCGATCGGTGCGGTGGGACGGAAGACCCGCCCGTCGTCCTGAGGGTGCAGCAGCTGGTCGATGTCCGGGATCGGGACGCAGCCGACCACCTGCGGCTGGAGCGCGGTCAGTACCGGTTCGAGGGCCCTCGCGGCGCCGGCCCCGGCTGCCACGCCACCGTAACCGACCAAGATCACCGGCTTGCCGCGCCACTCCCGGAACAGGTGGTCCAGGGCGTTCTTCAAGGCGGTGTTGTAGTCGCGGTCGCACTCGGAGCACCCGAAGAAGTGTTCCGCCGCGCGGTCGATGAGCTCGCTGACGCGCGGGCGAGTGCCACCCGGTAGTCCCGCGCGCTCGGGTGCCTCGGTCCGGCGAGCATCGGCGGGCCGGTCCCGGCGGGGTCGACCGCCTCGATGTCGAAGGCTCCGCCCGAGGCGGCCTCTGCGGCGACCCACCGTGCGGTGGGCGCCCCCGCGCGCCCGCCCCGGGTGCTCGCGATCAGCATCTGGACGACGGGCAGCCGGTCGACGACTCGGTCATGACAGGTCCGGGAGCTTTCCGCTCCTCTTGAGCTCCTCGTTGAGCAGCGGGTTGACGTGCTCGGCGTCGAGACCGCCGCTGCCGTAGGGACGTGTGATGATCTCCAGTTCATGGCCGCTGGGGTCGTTGAAGTAGACGCCGCGGCCGTCATCGAGGTAGTTGATCGAGCCCGGTTCCTGGTGCCGGGGATCCGCCCAGTACTCCAGGCCGCGCTCCCGTACCCGGGCGAAGATTGTGTCGAACTCGTTCTCGCTGACCAGGAAAGCGTAGTGCTGGGCCATGATGGCGCGGTCGGTGGTCATGTAGTCGAAGGTGATGTCGGGGCTGACCTGCACCATGACGAAGTGACCGAGTTTCACCGGGGGCTCGAAGCCCAGCATGTCGGTGAGGAAGCGGGCGGAGGTCTCGGCATCGCGGGACCAGACGATCTGGTGGTTCAAAACGCTCATGCACCCAGTCTTCGTCGCTCCCTTCGAAAAACCGCAGCGATCAGCCGATATCACCTTCTAACCTCCATGCTGTTCACGCACAGCGCCTAAACTTCCCGCATGGACCTCCTGGACCAACAAATCCTCCAGTGCCTGATGCTCGACGGGCGGGCGCCGATGCGCCGGATCGCCGAGGCGGTGGGAGTGTCGGAGCAGACCGCGATGCGCCGCTACCGCGCGATGCGGGAAGCGGGGGTACTGCGCGTCCTGGTCAGTGAGGCAGCCGCCTCCGCACGGCACCGGTTGTGGCTGCTGCGGTTGCAGTGCCGCCCTGACGCCGCCGCACACCTGGGTGCCGTGCTCGCCGCGCGCGAGGACGTCTCCTGGGTCGCGCTGCACTCCGGCGGCGCGGAACTGATGTGCACCACGACCCTGCCTGCCGACGCGGCCTGCGGGACAGGGGTCCTGCCGCAGATCTCGCACACCGCGGAAGTCCTCTCCTTCACCACACACCTGATCCTGCACTCCTACTCCGGCGGCCCCGCCGAATGGTCCGGATTCGAGCAGCCGCTGAGCCAGGAAGCGGAGCGGCACCTGCTCGAGGGACGCGACCCCGACCGGCGCAAGGTGACGTACAGCCCGGTGCCCCCCGAGGACCGTCCGCTCCTGGAGGAACTGCGCCACGACGGCCGAGCCACCGTCGCCGCCCTCGCCCGCGCCCTGAACTGGCCGCTGTCGAGGGTCAGAAGCCGTCTGCAGGCACTCCTGGACAGCGGTGCGGTCACCGTGGACGTGGACGTGATGCTGGAAGCGTTCGGCTACCGCACATCGGCAACGCTGCTCCTGCAGGTCTCCCCCAGCCTCATCACCACCGTCTGCGAGGCCCTGTCCGCGCACCGGCAGACCAGCTGGGTCGCCGCGGTCACCGGCTCCGCGAACATCGTGGCCGCTGTGACCTGCCGCGACAGTACCGAGCTGTTCAGCTACGTCACCGAGCAGCTCGGCAGCCTGCCCGCGGTGACCCATGCCGAGGTCATTCCGGTGCTCAGCAGACTCAAGCAGGCGGCCACACGCGTGGCCGGGAGCCGGCTCGCACAGCCAAGCCACGGCTCAGTCGTCTGACGAAGCCGTCGTCAACGGCCGTATGAACCCAGCCTGGCCTCAGGGCGCCGACGCCTCGGAAATGCGTCCGCGACACAGTGCCCGCATGGAAGAGCAAGCCTGGTGGCCAGGGTGCCTCCTGCCCGTTCGCCGGCGGGGCTGTAACCGGGTACGCCAGACGCGTCCTATGGCGGGCGGTCAGTGGTGGAGTGTGCGGGTGGTCCTGCTGGGCGGCGGGATGGCCGGTGAGCTGTGGCCGCGACCAGGCCGCATCTTCGCCGTCTCCACGCTGCACAACATGCACACCGTGGCCGAGGCCATCGACGACGCCTTCGCCCGCTTCGACCGCAGCCACCTGCACGTCGGTAGGACGGTGGTGGTCGGGGTGTGTTCGGCTGGGTCTCTCTCTACCGTGGGCGGTGGAGGAGGCGATCCTGATGGGCTCGTTGTTCGAGGAGTTGAAGGCCCGGGAGGCGACTGCCCGGGTGCGGGTCGACGAGTTGGAGGAGCAACTGGCCGAGGTAAGTGGCTGGTTGGAAGAGGCTCGGGAGGATCTGCACCGGTTGCGGATCGCTCGGGAGACGGTGTTCGAGGTGATGGCGGAGATGCCGGCTGGTGCACCTGCCACGGTAGATGCGGAGCCGGAAGTCGCAGGGGGCGGACGAGACTGAGGGGTCATCTGCGTACGCCGGAGCCGAGCGTCGGATGGTGGGGGTGCTGGCGGTGCCCCGTTGGCGGCCGCACCTGGGTGGTGGAGTGGGCTCCGGGGCCCGGAGACGGCTTCGCAGTACTCCCGATGGCACGGGCCGATCCCGCGGGGGCCGGTGCCAGGCGTGCATGTGCTGTCGGAAGCGGGGCACAGGAGGGGAGTATCACGGGCGTGCAGCCGCCGGGCTTCATCGGCTTGAGCGGCAGCAGGTCCGGGGCACGGAGTTCAGATTCAGATAAGGGGGCGTCGTGGGCTCGGCAGAGTCGGGGCCGCGCGTGCCGAAGGAAAGACCCGGAAGATCGGATGCGTGATGATTGTTGTTGGTCTGATTCTGCTGATCATCGGCCTGCTGGTAGGCATGTCCCTGCTGACCACGATCGGCGGGGTGCTCATCCTGATCGGCGCGATCCTGTGGATTCTCGGAGCGACCGGCCGCGCTGTCGGCGGACGCAAACACTACTTCTAGGCAAGTCACCGCCTGTCAACGCGTCTGTCAACGCGTCTGTCAACGGCCTCCCGATCGGGTTCTGATCCAATTCGTGGGGCAGTGACACGGTGGCACCACCGAGTGACAGAACCGTCGTTCGTGTGATTGCAGCGTGCTCTCGACGTTCTCCACGGCCTTCTCTCATCTGTCCTGCGTGGTGGTGGACGAGGTCAGGGGCCCTCCCCTTCCCGAGATGGTGGGCACGCGGTAATCGATCATGCAGTGAGCGGGAGTTCAGCGGTGGTGTCGGCGTTCGTATCCGTTGGGGCTGAGGTGGCTATGCGCGGAGTGCCCGCGCTGGCTGGGCGAGCAACTGCACCTCAACTCGGCCGGAACCACCGCCCTCACCGACCGCCTGAGCGGTGCGGGTGAAGTTCTCTGCTGATGTGTGGATCTGGTTGCGTCGGCGCGTGAGGGCCTCGTCGACGGCCTACTTCGTCTGCCGCCAGACCAGTTCGATGTCGTTCGACTCCGGGCTGCAGGGCGGCAGGTAGAACCGCTCCACTCCGATCTTCGCAAGTTGTCGACGGCGGCCCTTGAACGCCTTGGCCACGTGCGCGGCCACCCGCGGCACCAGATGGGGGATCGAATCGCCCCCGACGCCGTCGGCGGCCAGATCCAGCAGCCCCGCTCCCCCGCCCACGCCCGCCAGGCGGACGCAGGTGCCAGAGCAGGTCCGGCTCTATGCCGACGCATCTTCGCGGGAGAACGAGAACGACCGGTGAGCGATCTGTGCCGGTCGATCCATGCGGAGAGGGCAACGTACCCGATCGTCCTGCTATATCGCCGTAGTGCCCGAGGAGGACACCCGAAACCGGCGGTTCAACGTTCTTGGCGCTCGATCGTCTGCTGTTGTTCGCGACCTCCTTGCTCAGCCGCTTGAGTTCCCTCGCACTCAACGCTGGTCAATTCACCGGACTTGCCCCCTCCCCGGTTCGCCTTCGTCCGGCGGTACCAGCCGCGCAGGGACTCCGAGCTGATACCGAGATCCCGGGCAACCGCGATGGCCGTCTTACCCGAGGCATCTACGAGCGCGATCGCGTCCCGCTTGAACTCCTCGGTGTACCGCTTGGTGTACTTACTTCCCACGTGGTGCTACTTCCTCTGGGACCACTCAGATCCCAGTCTCCAGGTGTCCGCGATCAAGGGGAAGCTCCACATGGGTCAACGGTTGCCGTCCGGGAAGAGAGTGGAGGTGGGCTGCGGACCTGGCGACGATGTGCGTCGTGAGTCTCACCGCCCTGCGCCACTCAGCGGACTCCCGCAGGGGCGCGGAGCTGCTCGGCCAGCTGCTCGAGTTCGGCCACCGTGGCAGGCGAGCGGTCACTGAGTCCGCTGTGCACGGCCGTCGGGCTCTTCAGGAAGCGCCGGAGCACGGCGACAAGGAGCCCTTCTGGCAGAGCCCGCAACGCGGCGAACGCGCGAGGTACCGGTGGTGTCTCCATCGCGGCAAGATTCTGGCGCATGAGGCGGAGCATGCCGCGTACCGCGGCCGGATCGTCGCTCAGCGCCGCTGGGCCGCCCGCCGCGTGTACCGCCTGATCGAGCGGCACTTCGAACGCTGCGTGTGTCCTGAGCCAGGCGCCCATGTGCGGCTCGGCCTTGGCGTTGACCCCGGCGGTACGGAACGTCGCCACAATCCGTTCCAGTCGCGGGGTGGTACGGCCGTCGGGCTCACCGATCGGTATCGCGACCCGGCGGGTGATGACATTGGTCTTGCGGTAGCGGACCACGTCGCCGTCCATCGTGCCGCCCGTCATGGGGAAGCCGAGCAGCACCCGCTCATGGCCGAGCACCGCACCCAGGGCGTCCGGGCCTGCTGCCCAGTTGAGCAGGAACAGTACGTCCCCCCACACATCAGCGAGTGATTCCAATACCGCGTCCACCTGGTGGGTGCGGACGAAGACGGTGATCAGGTCGCACCTGCCGCCCGGGTGCTCCGTCACCGCTACCGGCACACTTCGGACAGGGCCGTTCTCCTCGGCAAGCTGCACTCCCTGTTGGCGCAGAGCGGTCAGGCGCCCGCCCCGGGCGAGGCGTGATACATCGTGGTCGGCCTCATGCATGCGGGCGGCGAACAGACTGCCGCAGACCAGGGCTCGACAAGTTGCTCGCCCGCACCCCCGACCCACCGGTCAGCGAACTGGTGGAGGCGTTCGCGGCACCGCTATTCGACGAGATGCCGGCCGACAACAAGGGCGGCGACCGGAGGACCCGGCTGATCGTGATGATCCTCAGCGACCCCGCCGAGGAGGCACGCAACTGGACCGGCACGGCCGACGGCGAGATCCGCGAGCGTTACTTCGCAGCCTTCGCGCGCGTCCTGCCCGATCTTCCCCCGGAGGAGCTGGGGTTCCGAATGCGGGGGATCTTCGCCGTGACGGCCATCGACCGCCTCCAGGTCCACCAGCAGCCTTCCCCCGGCTGCGCGTCCCCGGTAGCGGGCGAGGCGGCCCGGCGTTGGGCGATCACGTTCCTGACGGCAGCGATGAGCGCGCCGGCGAACTGGCCCTGACGACCCAGCACATACGCCGGCGGCAGGGCCAGACGGCTTTTCTTGGTCTTTTTGATGTGGCCGTAAAGACCGAGGTGGGTTCGACGCGACGGAGAATCGGCCCGGCTGACAGCGCGGGCAGATGATTGAAAACGAGCATCTTCGCCACCCGCCCGCAAGAGGCCGTTTCATGATTCACGACTCATGGTTCCGCATTTGGGAATGCCGACCAGAATGAAGGATCAGAATCGCTGGGAAATTGCTTCTGCGACAGGCGCCGATCCTTGACCTTGAAGAACTTGAGCGCAAGACCTGTCACCACAGATGGAAGGCCGCTCGACACAATGACGATGCGGAAGGCTACGATCGCGCACCTTCCAACAGGCGCACTCGGTCATCGTCGCTTGCAGATATCGAAAAGAGGTGCGTCCGTGACGGATGAAGAGTTCCTGTTCCAGAAGTTCATGAGTGGGCTCTACCTGTGCTTGGGTGAGGTGTTGAGGGCCGAGCCGGAGTGAGTGGAGGTGTTCACCGAGCTCCGGGCGGGCTGGTTCGCGCGGCTGATGCGGGCAGTGCGGGAGCGCGGTGGCGAGCATCCGCGGATGGGGCGGCCGTGGCGGCTGTCGCTGTCCGAGCGGGTGCTGCTGGGGCCGTGTACCGGCGGACCAACCTGATCATGCGGCGGCTGGTGGTACTGCTCGGCGTGTGCCCGGCGACCGTGTACCGGCCCGCATCTTGACGGAACGAAAGATTCGGCAGTATGCCTGATGCGTTCCGCTATTGCACTGGTGCACTCGACGTGATCTTCAGAGATTCGGTTCTCCGGTTCCGTAGGCGCGATGAACTCTACTCCCCGAGCCGAGCACAGCAAGACGGTGGGACCGCAGCTTTTCGGGCTGCGGTCCCACCGCCTTCTGGACCGATTCGGTGAGCTGAAATGACGGCATCGTGTATCAGTTACCCGAAGCCTTGGGTGGGCCTGGAAGTATCACGCAACCAGTCCGCTCGACTGGAGAATTTCCGGTCGGGTGGCCGTGTGAAGGAGGCGATCCATGTCGTTGCCTCGTGCAGAGGTCCCTGACGGCGCAAAGCAAGCCGTCAGGCCGGGCCAGGGTGAGGAGTCACTGCCCAGGATCACCCGACTCAATCGGGGGCTTTACGGGCTGGTCTTCTACATCCTCGGTGTTTCCTTGCTGCTGCTGATCCTGGGCTGGATCGTCCTGACGGCGATCGGCAAGGCGGTACCCGACGGTATTCCCGTGGTCATCGCAACCATCGTCGGGGCGCTGGTCGGGGTGATCGCCACGGACAAGGCGACGTGAGCGGTGAGCGGCGAGCCGGCGCGAAGCGATCGGGCTGGAGTACGGCCATCGTGAGCGGGCGCGGCGATCGTGGGCGGGCACGGCGATCGTGCGGATCTGGCCCAGCCGTAGCACCGTCACACACCTGGCTGTGGCGTCGCGAGACCAAGCTGCAGATGCCCGGCGTCGTGCCGAGCCCGGCGTCGAAGCGCGATAACGCGCGGTAAGGGGGCATGATGACCGGGATCCTGGACGAGTTCCCTCTGGACTTCTCCCGCCCCCAGCTGCGCGCCTTGCGGGACCTCTTGTCCCGGGCAATCTTCCAGCCCCGCGACGTACAGGCCATGGTCATCGACGCCGGGCTGAATCCGGGGATGATCGACTTCTCAGGAAACGCGTCGCTGCAGTGGTACTCGATCCTCACCGAGGCCCGCGCAGAGGAACGCGTTTCCGACCTGTTGGGCGCCGTCCGACACAGACAGCCGCCGCTGGGCACGCGGATCGACGAACTCGTCGGCGAGCACCCCGTGCTGGAGCCGGGTACCGGCCCCGCTGACGATCTCACCGACGCGAAGGGGCCCGGCTGGAAGGGGTTCGGCGCTGAGCGGCTCGTCGTCTCGAACATCGACACCCTGCTAGGAGTCGCGTTCCTGTCCGTCGGGCTGGATCGCAGCAGGTCGATCTGCCGCGTCAGGTCAACGTTCGACGGCCGTCAGTCATATGGGACGGGGTCCCTCATCGGCCCGGACCTGCTGCTGACCAACCATCACGTCCTGCACGACTGGGACGGCGACGGGCGAGCAGCGCGGACGGTCGAGGCCTGGTTCGATTACGAGCTGGACCAGGCCGGCCGGACGAGGCCGCTGTCCGTCGTCTCCTGCGAGCCCGTGACGATCGTTGGCGACGGCGAGCACGACTGGGCCGTTGTCCGTACTTCCGCGCCACCGCCGAACACGAGTGCGGTGCTCGACCTGACGCTCGCGAGCCCGCCACGCGAAGACGACTACGTCTTCATCATTCAGCATCCGGACGGGGGACCGAAGATGATCGGACTCAGCCACAATCTCGTGCGCTACGTGGACGACGACGTCATCCAGTACTGGACGGACACGAAGGCGGGGTCCTCGGGCGCGCCCGTGTTCAACAGTCGTTGGGAGGTCGTCGGGCTGCATCACCGTTGGGTGGAGGCACCTGAAGGTGAGGGCGTTGCGTACCGGAACCAGGGCCGCAGGATCGAGCGCATTCTGGCCGGGATACGCGGCCGGGGTATCGATGTGGGGGTGTAGGCATGCTCGCGTTCGACGATCCCGCGCTCAGCGACCCCCGTGACGAGCGGGTCCAGCTGATCGTCGACATGCTCACCAGGAACGTCTACGGCGAGGCGCAGGTGACGGCTGCATTACTCACGGCCGGACTGATTCCGGGCAACTATCCGCTCTCGACAGCACAGCTCACCTGGACGACGGCGGTGCCGGACGCTGCGCGGTGCGGGACGCTCGGCGCCCTGGTCCAGGGCGTGATCGCCTCCAACCGCGCCTTCGGGAAGGACCTCGAGCGACGCATCGACCAGCTGCTGCGGTCCACCTCGGGACGACAGGGCTGGTACCACAACGACGACCCGTACTCGTGCGCGTTCGTCGGCCTGCGCAGCGCCCGTGCCGTCATCGACCGAGTCGAACTACGGAAGGGCCTACGCGATCTCGCCAAGGGCGAGTACCGGATCCTCGTGGTGCACGGGACGCCCAGATCCGGCAAGTCCCACACGTGGGTCTTGGTGGACCATCTCCGAAACGCAGGCGAGCTGGTCGGGAGCAACCGCTTCGCACGGGTGACGACGCACGCGTGGAGCGGGCAGGTCACCGGTGAGGACCTGGCGCGCTCGCTGGCGGCCAAGCTGGGACTCAGCGTCGACCTCGCGCCCAGCGCAGAACTCGAAGACACCCGGGTCCGCAAGTTCCTCGACCGATTCACAGGCCTCTACCCCCATGACGGCGTCACTCGCTGGATCATCCTGGACGGATTGGACCGGCCCGGCGTCCAAGACAGCGCACGGGACCTGGCGAAGAATCTTATGAGGCTCGTGGAGGATGGGGAACTCCAGCAGACCCGGCTCATCGTGACCGGCTTGGACCCACTCGGCCTGCAGATCGGGTATGCGGCGCGTGAGGAGAAGATCCCCGTGATCAATCGCGCGTTGGTGTCTTCGTTCCTCAGGGACCTGGCCCCCCACCTTGGCCGGACCGTGACAGACGCCGAGCTCGACGAGTGTCTCTGCGAGGTTCTCGGCCCAGGCCCGGAGCAGCGCGATCTCGGAGAAGTTGAGCGGGCCGTCGTCCGGCTCGTGAGGACTCGCTGGGTACAGGGGGAAGCCCATGGTTGATGGAAACCGGTACGTCGAGACGGCGATGGCGGACACCGACGACCGCCATCTGCGCGCCGCGGTACTGTCCGTATTCGACCTGCCTTGGATCGAGCCGACCCTGTCCGAAGCAGACGTGGACGACGCCACCGCATTCCTGTCGACCTCGTGCGAGCGCGTTCTCGATCCCGAGGGAAAGCCACGCTGGCGTATGCGGGACGACGAGCGGGTGCGCGTTCTGCGCACCGTGCCCAAGGCGAAGCTGCGCGCCGTGCTGGACAGCGTGACAACCCGACCCGACGAGCCCTTGCAACACCTCCTGGAGCAGTACCTGCACAGCGGCTTACCACCGGCGGAAGATCTGGGACCAGCGGAACTGAGTGGCCTGCTGCAGCTGGAACGTTGGTTCGGAAGCCGTGCCGGGATTCCCGCGGCGCAACAGGTGCAGTCCCGGCTGGACTGGCTGAATCTCCTCGCACCGCTGCAACGGCTGCTCGCCCGGGGGTTCGTCGGGCGCAAGGACCTGCTGGCCAGGCTCACCGGATTTGTCCAGCAGCCCGGCACTTCAGGCCCGTTCGTCATCGAGGGCGTGGGAGGCAGCGGTAAGTCCACCGTGCTCGCCCGCCTCATCCCGGAGTTGGCCCGGCGAGGAGACATCGTCGCCTACATCAACTTCGACCGGGCATGGCTCGTGGACGGCGGCGCGTGGGCGCTCGTTGGTGAAGTCGCCCGGCAGGCGGCAGTGCAGCGCTCCAATCTCGGCGACGGAATGATCCGTGTGCGGCGGCAGGTCCAGCGATTCGCCTCCCGTACCGGGTACGAGGACGTCGCGTCCCGGAGCAACCAATCAGTGGAGCGCGTCCCCCGCTTCGTCATGACGGAGCTGAGCGAGCTGATGTCACCGAGGCGGCATCTCGTGATCGTCATCGACACTTTGGAGGAGCTGGCGCGGCGGGAGACCAGCCTGGCCGTTGCTCTCTCCGGCGCCCTCGGGGAGCTGGCTACCGTGCTTCCGGACCTTCGGATCATCGCCGCAGGCCGTGCCCGGCCGAGGTACGGGTTCGAGACTGCGGAGATCTGGCACCTGACCGGGCTGGGGGACGCGGACGCGCTACACCTGCTACGCCTACTCACTGCGGACACCGGAGCGGACCACGCGGCCGCTCCGGACGCCCGCCCCCATCCGGAGGTGCTGCTGCCCCAGATCACGCGAGTCCTCGGAGGGAACCCGCTGAGCCTGCAGTTGGCCGCGGATGTGCTGAACCGCACCGGCAACGACCCGACCCGGATCATCGCAATCGGCGAGGGCGACGTGCAGGGGCAGCTGTACTCGCGCCTGCTGGAACACATCCGCGATCCTCGCGTCCGGGCCATCGCCCACCCCGGGTTGACCGTCCGCAGGCTGACGCCCGACATCATCCGCCGCGTGCTGGCGAAACCGTGCGGCATCTCGCCGCTGAGCGAGGCCGAAGCGGAGGCGGTGTTCTGGGCGCTCACTACTGAGGCGACGCTGTGTGAGAAGTCCGTGGACGGCGACGGTGCCCTCGTCCACCGTCCGGATGTGCGAGCGCTGATGCTGCCATCCATCAAGAGGGACCGGCCGGCGACAACCAGGCAGATCCACGAGGCGGCTGTGCGGTACTACGAGGCGATCGCGCCTGAGTCCGCCGCGCCGTCATCCGGGTTCGGCGTCACGGAGCGGGTCGCCCGGCGGGAGGAGCTCTACCATCGGCTGATGCTCAAGCAGGAGCCGGCGGAGCTGGACCGGCGGTGGCTGTCATCGGTGGCCGAAGACCTGGCATCGGTGATGGACGAGTTGCCATTGCGCTCGCAGCTGTATCTGGTGGGCCGGATCCGCGGGCTCCGGCTGGATCCGGCGGTACGGGCCGAGGCGGACGACGAAGAGTGGTGCCATGCGGTGCGGCCTGCGGTAGAGGCGCGCCTTGAACGCGGGCTTGTCGAGGACGCACTCGCGCTGCTCCGAGAACGGCATGGGCACGACGGCCGATCTCTGCTGGCGGACCTGGAGATCGAGGCGCTGGAGCGGCTGGGGCGAGTAACCGAGGCGCTGGCCCTCGCCGAACGGGAACGGGCGCGTGCCTCGTCGCTCGGCCACGACCACTGGGTCCGACAGATGATCGGCCAGCAGGCCCGGATCTTGGAGCGGATGCAGCGCTGGGGGGAGGCGTGGGCGCTGCTGGAGCCGCTGGCCGTGCTGGACCGCGAACGCCGTGGTCGCACGAGCATGCTGGACGAGGAGGTGCGACTGCGGGAGCTCGTGGTGCTCACCAGCCTGCTGCGGATCGCCCGCCATCAGGGCAGGACGAGCGAGGCCATAGGACAGCTCGCCGCCGAGACCACGGATATCGCCGAGTCGACCCCGGCTCGCCTGCTCACGGGTTCCCCGAGTCTGCTGCGCGACCTCGCCGCGGAAACTGGGGCGCGCTCGCCGAAGATCCTCCAGTTGGCGACCCGAGTACGGGGCACGGACACCGATGGATCAGACACCGCGGATGGTTTGGATCAGATGGTGCCGCAGGAGGTGTTCGAATCCGAGGCGGACAAGTCGCTGGGATACCTGGGGAGGCCGATCACGGACCCTACTCTCGGCATCGCCGTCGACGTCGCGTGGCGAGGAGAACCCCGCAACCGACTGGTCACGATCGGGGATTCGCTCACGCACGGCTTCCAGAGCGGGGCGATCTTCAACACCGACCTGTCCTACCCGGCGATCATCGCGTACGAACTGGGGTGGGCCAAGCACTTCCGGTACCCCACGTACGGCGGGTACGGCGGACTCCCGTTCAACATCGAACTGTTGCTGCGCGACCTGGAGGAACGCTTCGGTCGGGACGTGGATTGGTGGGAAGCGGCACCTGCATTGTTCCGAGCCCGGGGCTTCATGGATCAGGTGGAAGACTACTGGGAGCGCGGGTCGGGCACCGCAAGGCCCCGAACCACCGCCATCCCGCACAACCTTGCGGTGTTCGGCTGGGACCTCCGGGACGCCCTTGAGAAGTCGGCCGACGTGTGCCACAAGCTGATCGGCACGACCAAGGACCATCCGCTGAACCGAGCTGTGCAGAACGCCGTCGAGCGCGCCGCGCTACGCGTGTTGCCCACCGAGCCCCCCGAGGCCAGGGCACTGACGCAGCTGAGCGCAGCCGCACGGCTCGGCGAAGAGGTCGGTGACACCGACCCGGCACACGGGATCGAGACGCTGATCGTGTTCCTGGGCGCCGACAACGCCCTCAAGGCAGTGACCCAACTGCGCGTGGTCTGGAGCGCCGAGGGCTACGACGACCCGGAACGCAAGAAGGCCTACACCGTCTGGCAACCCGCGCACTTCGCAGCCGAACTGCGAAAGGTGGCCGCCCAGGTCCGCGAGATCAAGGCGCGGCACGTCGTGTGGTGCACGGTCCCGCACGTCACCATCGCGCCACTGGCGCGCGGCGTCGGCGGCAAGACCGGACCCGGCTCCCCCTACTTCCGCTACTACACCCGACCGTGGATCAACGACCAGGACTTCGACCCGGTCTGCGACCCGCACCTCACCGCAGACCAGGCACGCAACATCGACAGCGCCATCGACCAGTACAACGACACCATCTCCGCCGTGGTCCGGCACGCCCGGGAGGCAGGCAAGGACTGGTATCTCCTGGACACCGCGGGCCTGATGGATCGACTCGCCTCCCGCCGCTACGCCGAAGATCTGAAGGCCCGCCCACCCTGGTGGCAGCCCTACCCGCTGCCCCCGGAGCTGCAGTCGCTCACGCCCCTGCCCAACTCCCACTTCCTCACCAGCGACGGGGAACGGCGCACCGACGGTGGGCTGTTCTCGCTGGACGGCGTGCATCCCACCACTGTCGCCTACGGCATCCTCGCCCAGGAGCTGATCAACGTCATGCGGCTGGCGGGGGTCACATTCCGTCGGCCTGATGGGCTCACGCCGCGACAGGGACCGGTGCTGGTGGACTTCCAGCGCCTCGTCCGCCGCGACACACTCATCAACCGGCCACCCGGAAACCTGACTGCAAGCCTCCACGTCATCGGCTGGGCGGACGAAGTCCTGGATCTCCTCCGACGCACGCTGTCGTTCGACAGTTACCGGTAGTTCGTTAAATCCGGCGGTATAGGTCAATGCCGTGTCCGGTGGTGACTGCGTCGAGCAGGGCCTGGAGCTCGGAGGGCGGGTCCTT
>NZ_JBIRPI010000039.1:0-41397 GCF_044332585.1 Streptomyces sp. NPDC016845
GCACCGCCCCTGCCCCCAGCCGCGCCCCCCCCCCCCGGGGCCGACCCTGGCCCGCCCCTTATTCGGCCCGCACCCAAACGGGCGGGGGCCGGACACACGGTGTGTGTCCGGCCCCGGCCGTCTCACGTGTTGCCGTGGACCCTCGGGTCAGGCCGACTTGCGGCTGTCCCTCGGGTGGACCGCGATATTCATCGCGCCCGAACGCAGGACGGCCAGACGCTCCTCGAGAACCTCTTCGAGCTCCTCGCGGGTGCGCCGCTCCATCAGCATGTCCCAATGCGTACGGGCCGGCTTGGCCTTCTTCTCCTCAGGGCCGTCACCGTCCACGAGAAGTGCCTGGGCCCCGCAGACCTTGCACTCCCACTCCGGCGGAATTTCGGCCTCCACCGAGAAGGGCATCTCGAAGCGATGGCCCTTCTCGCATGCGTACTCCACGGCCTGGCGCGGAGCCAGGTCGATGCCGCGGTCCGTCTCGTAGCTCGTCACTACGAGACGCGTTCCGCGAAGAGCTCGCTCACTCATGAATCGTGCCTCCCGGGCTTGTCGCCCACAGGACAGGTGTCGCTGTCGTCGTCATCCGGTCAACGTCCGGTCGGCGGTAAAGATTCCCGTTCCGGGCAATGCGTCGCCGTCGTAGCCGCCCCTTGTTGTACCCACCAACGCCCGGTTTGTCACATCTGACACCAGATGTCACCTAGCGTCTGGCAATGTTGACGTGCAGTAACGGTACGCCTGGCAGGCCAACCGCGTACACTACCGGCCTTTGCCTTCAGGTGCTAAATCCGGGTCGGTACGGGATTGCCCGCGTCGCGCACCGCCTGCCGCACCGGAACGCGCGCGAGCAGGGCGAAACCGACCAGGAAGAACAGCACCAGGGACACGATCGCGTCCCGGTAATCCCCGGTCAGCTGGTACGCGAGGCCGAACACCAGGGGCCCCAGCCAGCTCATGCCGCGGTCGCTCATCTCGTACGCGGAGAAGTACTCCGCCTCCTTCCCGGCCGGCACGAGATGCGAGAACAGTGACCGTGACAGGGCCTGGGTACCCCCGAGCACGAGTCCGATGCCGACCGCGAGGGCGAAGAACCACACGGGTGACTTCGGCGGCAGGAAAAAGCCCGCCCCGATCGTCACCGTCCAGGCCACGAGCGAGCCCAGGATCGTGTACTTGGCGCCGTACGCGCGCGCGAAGCGGCCCATGGCGAGGGCTCCGGCCACCGCGAGGACCTGGACGAGCAGCACGGCCACGATGAGCGTCGACTGGCCGAGGCCGAGCTCCTCGGAGCCGTACACGGACGCCTGCGAGATCACCGTCTGGACGCCGTCGTTGTAGACGAGGTAGGCGAGCAGGAAGGAGAGCGTCAGCGGATAGCGGCGCATGTCCTTGACCGTGGCGGCGAAGTGGCGAAAGCCCGGCGCCGTACGGCCCGGGCCGGGTGCCGTACGCCGGTCGCGCAGGCGGCGTAGGGGCACCACGGTGAACGCACCCCACCACACACCGGCCGACGCGAGACAGATCCGCACCGCTGTCGACTCCGAGACACCGAAGGTGTCGTGTGCCGTGTACAGCCACAGGTTCGCCAGGAGGACCAGCGCGCCCGACGCGTAACCGAGGGCCCACCCGCGCGAGGAGACCGCGTCGCGCTCCTCCGGCGGCGCGATCTGCGGCAGGTAGCTGTTGTAGAGCACCATCGAGACGGCGAGCGACGCGTTCGCGATCACGAGCAGCGCCCCGCCGAGCAGGTAGCGGTCGCCGGACAGGAAGAACATGCCGGCCGTCGCCGCCGCGCCCACATAGGCCGAGGCGGCGAGCAGCGGCTTCTTGCGGCCCGTACGGTCGGCGGCCGCGCCCGCGAGCGGCATCACGAAGAGCGCGAGGATCACCGACAGGGAGACCGTGTAGGCGAAGAAGGACCCGGCGCGGACCGGGATGCCGAGCGGGTGCACGAAGCCGTCCGCGTCGGCCGCCGCCTTCGCGACCGAGGTGAGGTACGGCCCCAGGAACACGGTCAGGACGCTCGTCGAATAGACCGAGCAGGCCCAGTCGTAGACGTACCAGCCGCGCTGTTCGCGCCTGCGGTCGGTGAGGGCGCTACTGGCCCCGCTCGCCGTCTCCCGCACGGTGTCGGTGCCCACCCGTGTCCCCTTGCGTTCCCCGTGGTCCGGCGCCGCGCGGCCGGCCCTCAGGCCCAGGTGCCCCGGTCCTTGAGGACGTCGCGCAGCGTCTCGATGTGATCGGAAACTATGCCATCGACCCCGAGGTCGAGAAGCCGTCGCATCTCGTCCTCGTCGTTGACCGTCCAGACGTGGACCTGCATCCCGCGCGCGTGGGCGGCCCGCACGAAGCGGCGGTCGACGACCCGGACCCCGTACTGCCCGACGGGCACCTGTGCGCACACGGCAGTGCCGCGCAGCGGGAAGGGCAGCCCGTACGACCGCAGGCGCAGGCCCAGGACGCCCTTCGTGCCGAGCGATGTGGCGAGCCGCGGCCCCGCGAGAGCCTGGGCCCTGGCGACGCGCGCCTCCGAGAACGAGCCGACGCAGACGCGGTCCCACGCGCGCGTGCGCTCGATCAGACCGAGGAGGGGGAGCAGCGCGGGCTCCGCCTTGACGTCGACGTTCCAGCGCGCGTCGGGGAAGGTCGCCAGCAACTCCTCGAACAGCGGGACCGGTTCGCGGCCCGCCACGCGCGCGTGCCGTACGTCGTCCCAGGGCAGGTCGGCGATGAGTCCGTTGCCGTCGGTGATCCGGTCGAGCGTGGCGTCGTGGAACGCCACGAGCCGCCCGTCGGCCGTGGCGTGCACGTCCGTCTCGAGGTAGCGGTAGCCGAGGTCGATGGCGCGGCGGAACGCGGCGACGGTGTTCTCCAGGCCGTCCGCCGCCCCGCCGCGGTGCGCGAAGGGGAGCGGGCCAGGATGGTCGAGGTAGGGATGGCGTACGGGCTCGGTCACCGTCGCAGTATCGCCTTGCGCGACGAGGCGCGGGCCACCACGGTCGACTCGGCGCGCGGCCCCGCGGGTACGGCGAGGACCCGCAGGAAGAACTGGGCCAGCGGGCCGATCGCGAGCGCGTACACGACCGTGCCCGCGCCGATCGTGCCGCCCAGCAGGAAGCCCGTGGCGACGACCGCGACCTCGACGGCGGTGCGCATCAGGCGGATCGAGCGGCCCGTGCGGTGGTGCAGGCCGGTCATCAGCCCGTCGCGCGGTCCGGGGCCGAACCTTGCCGCGATGTAGAGGCCCGTCGCGACCCCGTTGAGCAGGATCGCCACCACCATCAGCGGGACGCGTACCGCGTAGGCGTGGATGTCCGGCACGACGGCCAGGGTGGCGTCCATGGCGAGGCCGACGACGAAGACGTTCGAGACCGTGCCCAGGCCGGGGCGCTGGCGCAGCGGGATCCACAGGAGCAGCACGATCGCGCCGACGATGATCGAAACGACACCGATGGAGATCCCGGTCCGCTCCGCCAGCCCTTGGTGCAGCACGCCCCAGGGCTCCAGGCCGAGCCCCGCCTCGACCAGGAGCGCCGAGCTGGCGCCGAAGAGGGCGAGTCCCGCGTAGAGCTGGACGAGGCGGCGGGGGAGGCGGCGGGAGCCGGGAGCGGGTGCGGGGGCGCACGGCGCGGACGGTGTGGAGGGTGTTGATGGCGCGGACGGTGTGGAGGGTGTTGATGGCGCGGACGGTGTGGATGGCGCGGACAAGAGGTCCCCCGGGTGGTCGTTGTGGCCTGCTACATGCCACTCTGTGGCTCCCAGGTGAAAGTGAACCATGGCCAATTGCGGAAAGGTGGACTGATTCGTATGGCTCAGTGGACTTCGGCGATCGGATCGGCCCAGCTCGCCCGGTTGCTCACCTCGCAACAACCGCGCCCGGCGGGGCCCGGCACCCGCCGCCCGCCCGCCTACCGCGCCCTCGCCGACGGCGTCCGGCTGCTCGTCCTGGAGGGCCGCGTCCCAGTCGCCGCGAGGCTGCCCGCCGAACGTGAACTGGCGCAGGCGCTCTCGGTGAGCCGCACCACGGTCGCTGCGGCCTACGAGGCGCTGCGCGGCGAGGGGTTCCTGGAGTCGCGCAGGGGCGCGGGCAGTTGGACGGCCGTCCCGGCGGGCAATCCGCTTCCGGCGCGCGGCCTCGAACCCCTGCCGCCCGAAGCGCTCGGCTCCATGATCGACCTCGGCACGGCGGCGCTGCCCGCGCCCGAACCGTGGCTGACCCGCGCCGTGCAGGGCGCCCTGGAGGAGCTGCCGCCGTACGCCCACACACACGGCGACTACCCTGCCGGGCTGCCCGCGCTGCGCACGATGATCGCCGAGCGGTACACGGCACACGGGATCCCGACCATGCCCGAGCAGATCATGGTCACCACCGGGGCGATGGGCGCCATCGACGCGATCTGCCACCTCTTCGCGGGCCGCGGCGAACGGGTCGCCGTCGAGTCGCCCAGCTACGCCAACATCCTCCAGCTCATGCGCGAGGCCGGCCTGCGGCTCGTCCCCGTCGCCATGGCGGACGGCCTCGACGGCTGGGACCTCGACCGGTGGCGGCAGGTGCTGCGCGACGCCGCGCCCCGGCTCGCGTACGTCGTCGCCGACTTCCACAACCCGACCGGCGCCCTCGCCGACGAGGCGCAGCGCCGCTCGCTGGTCGACGCCGCGCGCTCGGCCGGCACGGTGCTGGTCGTCGACGAGACGATGACGGAGCTGCGGCTCGACGCGGGCCGGGAGATGCCGCGCCGGGTCTGCGCGTTCGACCCCGCCGGCTCAACTGTGATCACCGTCGGCTCCGCGAGCAAGGCGTTCTGGGCCGGTATGCGGATCGGCTGGGTCCGGGCCGCGCCGGACGTCATCCGCAGCCTTGTCGCCGCGCGCGCGTACGCGGATCTGGGCACGCCCGTACTCGAACAGCTTGCCGTGAACTGGCTGCTCAGCACCGGTGGTTGGGAGGCGGCCGTACAACTGCGCCGCGACCAGGCGCGGGAGAACCGGGACGCGCTGGTCGCGGCGGTCCGCCGCGCGCTGCCCTCCTGGGAGTTCGACGTCCCCGACGGCGGTCTGACCCTGTGGGTCAAGGCGGGTGGCCTCTCCGGCTCGCGCCTCGCCGAGGTCGGCGAACGCGTGGGCGTCCGCGTCCCCTCGGGCCCCCGCTTCGGCGTCGACGGCGCCTTCGAGGGCTACGTACGCCTCCCGTTCACGGTGAGCGGCGCGCTGGCGGAGGAGGCGGCGCTCCGGCTGGCGACGGCGGCGCGGCTGGTCCGCGAGGGACGGGGGGCGGGCGGAGAGGTCCCACGGACCTTGATCGCGTGAGGGCGCGACCGGCTGATCGGGGGAGCGCGAGGTGGTGGCGAGGCGGCATCACCGGACGCCTGCCGCGCGGTGTGGCGACGGAACGGCATCACTGAGCGGCTGCCCCCGGGGTGGCGACGGAACGGCATCGCTGAGCGCCTGCCCCCGGGGTGGTCACCGGTCGTGCCGGTGGCCGGGCGTCCGGTCGCGGTCCCGGCCGTCCACCGTTCCGCCGTGCCTTCGGTTCTGCCGTGTCTACGGTTCTGCCGTGTCTACGGTTCTGCCGTGTCTACCGTTCCGCCGTGTCTACCGTTTCGCCGGGCCGACCGTTTCGCCGTGCCTACGGTTTCGCCGTGCCTACCGTTCGGCCAGCGCCTCGGCCTCTGCCGGGGTGTGCTCGGGTGGGCTCGGTTCGTCCTGGGCCGGGGTGCTCTGGACGATCTCGCCCCCGGGCGCCTCGGCCTGGATCGGGGTGTTCTGCTGCGGCTCGGCCTCGACCGGTGTCTTCCGAGGCGGCCCGGTCCGGGCCGCCTCGTGGGAGCTCGCGTCCTGCGGGAGCGCCTCGGCGGCGGAGCCCTCGGCCGGGGGCGCGGCCGCCGGTGCCGGGGCGGTGGGCGTCGCGTCCGCCGGGGTGACGCGGTCCGGGAGGAGGGCGATGACCGCCTGGCGGTGGGCCTCGCTGGTGGCGTCGTCGTTCGGGTCGGGGGTGGCCGGTACCTGGAGGCGGTGGACCTGGCCGTTGCCCAGGCGGGCGTAGCCGCGGCCGGGAGGGGCCTCGGCGGTCGGGGTGGTGAGCGGGAGGGCGCCGAGGACGTCCTGAAGCTCCGCAGGGGTGGCGGGGCCGAGCACCACGCGCGCGCGGGTGTGCGTGCCGATGTGTTCACCGAGGCCGCCGAGGCTGTCGAACTGCTCGGCGACGACCACCGTCACGCCCGCCGCGCGCCCGTGCCGCAGGGGGACCTGCAACAGGGACTGCGGGTCCTCGCGGCCGTCCGCCGCCGCGAGGTGGCCGAGCGCGCTGGGCCGGTCGAGCAGGATCCACAGGGGCCGCTTGATGTCGTCCGGCGCGGGGTGCCCGGCCTGCCGGGCACGGTTCGCGGAGATGAGCCGCCGCTCGGTCTCGTGCGCGGCCCATTCCAGGGTGGCGCGGGCGCCCGCGAGTCCGGACTCGACGGCGAGCACGCCGGCCCGCCCGATGAGGCTCGCGTAGTCGCCGGTCCCGCTGCCCTCGATGACGAGGACGTCCCCGTGCTGGAGCGCCTGGAGTGCGACCGAGCGCAGGAGGGAGGTCGTGCCGGTGCCCGGCTGGCCGACGACGAGCAGGTGGGGCTCGGTGGAGCGGATGCCGGTGCGCCAGATGACGGGCGGCACGTCGCGGTGCTCCTCGCCGTCCATGACGGGGAGTGTGCGCTGGACGCCGGTCCCGTCGGTGAAGCCGAGCACGGTCTCGCCGGGGGAGGTGACGAAGCGTTGGGCGGCGATGTCGGTGGGCAGTGGGCCGAGGACGGTGACGGTGAGCCGGTTGCCCTCCTCGTCCCACCCGAAGTGGTACTCACGGCCCCGGCCCAGCTTGGCGTTGAGCAGTTGTTCGATACGGGCCCGGGACTCGGGCTCCCCGTCGGTGAAGTAGGCCGGGTAGCGGAGGGAGAGGCTCTCGAAGCGGCCGTCGCCGTCGAACTCGTAGGACTCGAACGCGTCCTCCCAGTCGCCGCCGTGGGCGTACAGGGGACTGGGGTCCTCGGCGACGGAGAAGTACGGGACGAGCGCTTCGTAGAGCGAGGAGAGCCGCTGGACCTGCGACTCGTCGGGGCCGGTCGGCTCAGGCTGCTTGGGATCGCGGCCCTTCCAGGCGGCCACCGCCATGAGACAGACGAGGGCGAGCAGCGGCGCGTAGGGCAGGAACACCAGGACCAGGACCACCGCCCCCGCGAGGAACAGCAGCGGGCTGCGCCGTTCCTTCGGTGTCTCCACCCACTTGCGCCGTCCGGCGGCTGCCAGCCGGCGCAGGCCACGGGTGATCGTGATGAGGGGGTGGAGGACGTCGGTGGCGCCGTCGGCGGCCGTCCGTGCCATTTCCCGGCTCCGGGCGATCGAGGCGCTGCCGTTGCTCAGAATGCGGGGGAGAGGGCGCCTGGCCACGTCGGTCTCCTGGGGGTGTGTGCGGGTGGGTACGGCGTCAGAACTTGATCCCGCCGAGCAGGCTGGCGAGGCTCGCGCCGCCGGCCTTGATGCTCGGGGCGATGGCCGTGCCCGCCAGGTAGAAGCCGAGGAGGGCGCAGACCAGTGCGTGCGAGGCCTTGAGGCCGTCCTTGCGGAAGAACAAGAAGACGATGATGCCGAGCAGCACGACGCCCGAAATGGAGAGGATCATGAGGGTTCTCCTGGTTGATGGGGACAGTCACCATGAGTTCTTCCAGGCTCACAGCATGTATCTATACGACAAAAGGTGCAAATGGGTGGAATAGGCTTGAATTCACCCAATTGGCAGGTGGTTGGAGGGGTCCCTCGCCCCGTCGTGCCGTCGGACTCCCGTCCGCACTGGGGGTGATCTTTGCCTCGGCCGGGTCGGCTCATGTGCCTCCGCCGGGCAGTACTCTGTCGATTCACTCGTACGGTCGCACGGCCGTACCGGCACAGATGTGAAAGGCGGTCCGGCCGATGAGCGAAGCCCCCGACCCGGAGGTCGTGGAGCTGGCCACCAAGATCTTCGACCTCGCCCGGCGCGGCGAGAGCGAGGCGCTCGTGGAATATGTGGACGCGGGCGTTCCGGCCAACCTCACGAACGACCGCGGCGACACGCTCGTCATGCTGGCCGCCTACCACGGGCACGCGGACGCGGTCCGCGCCCTCCTCGCGCGCGGCGCCGATGCCAACCGCGCCAACGACAAGGGCCAGACCCCGCTCGCCGGAGCCGTCTTCAAGGGTGAGGAGGGCGTGATCCGCGCCCTCCTCGACGGTGGCGCGGATCCGGCTGCGGGCACCCCTTCGGCCGTCGACACGGCCCGGATGTTCGGCAAGGCGGAGCTCGTCGAGCTCTTCGGAGCTTCCTGACGCACAGCGTCTGACCAGGCAAAACGGGGGTGCGGGAAATGTGGTCGCGGCGGGCAGAACCGCTGGGTCATGATGACGACGTGATTTCCGGACGCGGCGGTAGGGCAGGTGATGCCCACGAACCGCGCGGGCTGTGAACGGCCCGGCCGGACCCAGGACGAGAGGCAGAGAAATGGTCTACAGCAAGCAAGAGACGGCGGGCGCTCCGACGTGTTGTCGCGTGGCCAGGTAGGTCCAGGTCCCCGGTTGCGTCGACGCTTGATGTGAGGCTGTTTCCCATGTTCGAACCGGTCATAGCGCCCAGCGGTACGCTGCTCGGCCTGTTGCAGCGGGGCCGCGGCGACGGCACGCTGCACGCGCTGACGGCCCCGAGGGCCGAGGCCCTCGCCGCCCTCGATCACTGTGTGCTGAGCGACCCCCGCCACGACTGGCAGGTGGAGAACCGCTCCCTCTACTACGCCCGCCTCTACCTCGACCTCCACGGCGAGCTCGGGGTGATCGAGCGGCACCTCTTCGGCCCCGACGACGTCCTGGACACGGACGAGAACCGCACCGGGCTCGCGCTCGCGGTCCTCGGCCATCTCGCCTCGTACGGCAGGCGGGACGCCCTTGAGCTGCTGCGCAGGTACGCGGCCTTCGGCTCGAACTGGGCCTGGGCCCTGGACGAGCTGGCCCTGCGCGACGACGACGCGGGCCTGCGCGCCCTGGGCGAGCCGGTCCTCGCCAGGTTCCCCGCGCAGGACGAGGCCGACCTCGTCGCCGCCGTCCGCGACGCCTACGAGCCGCGGCCCTGGCGGCTGTGGGCCGAGGATCCGCGCCCACACGTGGGCGCACGCGTGCGTGCCGCCCAGGAAGCCGGCTCGTTCGACCGCTGGCAGCGCCAGATGACGCCCTCGGGACCGCGCCCCGGGTGGAGCGTGCAGGCCGTCTTCGACTGGGCACAGGAAGGCTTCGAGCGCGGGGCCGTCCTGTACGTGCCCGCCGCCCGCTGCCTGACCGCCGTCGCCGGGCCCGAGGACCGCCCGCAGATCGTCCGGGCCGCCCAGGACGGCGACGACGGGGCGCGCTGCACCGCCCTTCGCTACCTCGCCGACGCGCACGATCCCGACGTCCTCGATCTCATCGAAGCTGCCGTCGAGTCACCCGCGCGCGTGGTGGTGGACGCCGCCCTCGACTCCTTCGAACGGATGCGCAGCGTCGCCGCTGTGGAGCGCGCCCGCCGCTGGGGGCGCCGGCCCGACGCGCTCGGCGCCGCCGCGGGCCGCATGCTCGCCTGCCGGGGCGGCGCCCAGGACAGCGACCTCGTGCTGTGGGCCCTGCGGGAGGCGGTGCGCGGCGACGGGGCCGACGCCCCCACCCTGTGGCCCCTCGTCGACGGGGCCGGCCGGCTCGGCATCCACTGCGCCGCCCCCGTACTGCGCCATATCTACCGTGAGACGGCCTCGTCCCATCTGCGCGGGCACGCCGCCCGCGCCCTCGCTGTCACCGACCCTTCCTTCGCCGCCGGGTTCGCCGTCGAGTGCCTGTGGGACTGCGAGGAGTCCACCCGCGAGGTCGCCGCCCGCCATGCCGAGACCGGCGACGCCCGCGTGGTCGACCAGCTCCGTCGCCTCGCCGCGGACCCGGCCGAGGAGGCCGAGGTGCAGACCGCCGTACGCGCCAGGATCGGCCCGGAGGCCGCCTGAGCGCCTACAGGACGCGGTGCTGTTCGTCCCGCGTGTCCGTGACGAACATGTGGCCCGGCGCGTGCGTGATCGCGAACGGGGGCCGCGACGCCACCACCGCCGCCTGCGGAGTCACTCCGCACGCCCAGAAGACGGGGATGTCCCCGGGCTCGCGGTCCACCCGGTCCCCGAAGTCGGGCGCGTCCAGATCCTCGATGCCGAGGGCGTCCGGCGGCCCCAGATGCACCGGGCCGCCGTGCACCGCGGGCATGAGGGAGCTCTCCCGTACGGCGGCCTCCAGGGCGTGCTGCGGTACCGGGCGCATCGACACCACCATCGGCCCGTGCAGCCGCCCGGCCGGGCGGCACGCGCGCGTGGTGACGTACATGGACACGTTCCTGCCCTGCTCGATGTGGCGCAGCGGCACCCCCGCCTCGGCGAGCCCCCATTCGAAGGTGAAGCTGCAGCCGATCAGGAACGACACCAGGTCCGCGCGCCAGACGTCGACGACATCGGTCGGCTCCGCCGCCAACTCGCCGTCCCGCCACACCCGGTAGCGCGGCAGGTCGGTGCGCAGGTCGGCGCCCGGCGCGAGCGGGGTCGTCCACGAGCCGGCGTCCGTGACGTCCAGGACGGGGCACGGCTTGGGGTTGCGCTGGCAGAACAGCAGCATGTCGTAGGCCCAGTCGGCCGGTACGGAGATGAGGTTGGCCTGGGCGTGGCCGCGCGCCCAGCCCGCGGTGGCCGCGCTGGCGCCCGCGCGGAAGTGGGCACGGGCCTGGCGCGGTGACCAGGTGGCGGTGCTCTCCTCCATGCGGTCCACGCGGTCCACGCGGTCCATGCGGTCCATGCGGTCCATGCGGTCCACGCGGTCCACGCGGTCCATGTGGTCCATGTGGTCCACGCGGTCCATGCGGTCCATGCGGTCCACGCGGTCCACGCGGTCCACGCGGTCCATGTGGTCCATGCGGTCCACGGGGTTCGCAGCGTTCGCAGAGTTCGCAGTGTTCACAGGAGTTCCCTTCCGCGTGTCTCCGGCAGTCCGAGCAGTGCCACGACCGCCAGGCCGTAGCCGATCGCCCCGAAGACCAGGGCGCCGCCCACCCCCCAACTGTCGGCGAGGAAGCCGACGAGGGTGGGGAAGACCGCGCCGATCGCGCGGCCCGTGTTGTACGTGAACCCTTGTCCCGTACCGCGTACGGCCGTCGGGTACAGCTCGCTGAGGAAGGAGCCGAAGCCGCTGAAGATGGCCGACATGCAGAAGCCGAGCGGGAAACCGAGCACCAGGAGCAGCGTGCCGGCGCCGTCCGGGATGTTCGTGTACGCCACGATGCACACCGCGGAGCAGACGGCGAACAGCACGATGTTGCGTTTCCTGCCGAGCCGGTCGGTGAGGTAACCGCCCGTCAGATAGCCGAGGAACGCGCCCGAGATGAGGAACGACAGGTAACCGCCGGTGCCGACCACGGTCAGGCCCCGGTCGTCCTTCAGGTAGGTGGGCACCCAGGTGGCGAGCGTGTAGTAGCCGCCCTGGACGCCGGTCGACAGGAGCACCGCGAAGAGCGTCGTACGCAGCAGGCCGGGCCGGAAGATCGCCGCGATCTGCGTGAGCGCGTTCTCGCGTGGTCTCGACTCGCGCTCCTGGGTCGCCTTCGGGGCGTCCTGGACGCGGCGGCGCAGCCACACGACCAGCAGGGCGGGCAGCGCGCCCGTCCAGAACATCACGCGCCAGGCGATGTCGGCGTCGAGGAACTGGAACACCAGCGTGTAGACGATCGCGGCCAGGGCCCAGCCCACCGCCCAGGAGCTCTGGACGGCGCCGAGCGTGCGGCCCCGGTGCTTGGCGGAGGCGTACTCGGCGACCAGGACCGCGCCGATCGCCCACTCACCGCCGAAACCGAGCCCTTGCAGGGCGCGGAAGACGAGCAGCGCCTCATAGGTGGGCGCGAAGCCGCAGGCCATGGTGGAGACCGCGTACGTGAGGACAGTGATCATCAGGGCTTTGACGCGGCCGATCCGGTCGGCGATGACGCCTGCCGCCGCGCCGCCGACCGCCGAGACGACCAGTGTGACGGTGGTGATGAGCCCGGTCTGGCCGCTGCTCAGGCCGAAGTAGGCGGCCAGCGCCACCATGCTCAGCGGCAGCGTGAAGTAGTCGTAGGAATCTAGGGCGTATCCCCCGAAAGCGCCTGCGAAGGCGCGGCGGCCGCGCGGGCCGAGTTCCCGCAGCCAGCCGAATGGGCCGCCGTCGGCGCCGGGTTGGCGGCCGGGATCCGACGTGGGCTGTCCGTCGGGGAGGGTCGCGCCTGGCGTCGGTGGAGTCGTGCTCATGAGCACCTCGCAGTGGATGTGTGTGCGTGGCGGTGCGTACCGGATGAGCGAAGAGCGCGAGAAAGGGCCCGGTCCCGGGTCCCCTCTGTTCGCCAAGGTAGAGGATCGTTGAACGATCCCTCAATACCCATGTTGTTTCGTTCCTGTATCTGCGCTTGAATTCGGCCGTGGCCACGGAAGAACTGAACGCACTCGCCGACGACCGCGCGCTGCTCGGGCGCACCAGCACCGCCGAGCGCGTCGCGGACATCCTCAGGAGCCGCATAGCGGACGGTTTCTTCCCGCCCGGCACCCGGCTGTCGGAGGACAGCATCGGCGGCGCCCTCGGCGTCTCGCGCAACACCCTGCGCGAGGCGTTCCGGCTGCTCACGCACGAGCGGCTGCTCGAACACCGGCTCAACCGCGGCGTCTTCGTGCGCGTCCTGAGCGTCGACGACGTCGAGGACATCTACCGGATCCGGCGCATGATCGAGTGCGCCGTCGTCCGCTCCCTCGGCGAACCCCCGTACGCGCTCGACGGGGTGGCCGCCGCCGTCGCCGAGGGGCAGCGCGCCGCCAAGGCCCGCGAGTGGAAGGGCGTCTCGACCGCCAACATCCACTTCCACCGCGAACTCGTCGCTCTCGCGCGCAGCGAGCGCACCGACGAACTCATGCGCAGCGTCCTGGCCGAACTCCGCCTCGCCTTCCACGTCGTGGACGATCCGCGCCGCCTCCACGAGCCCTATCTCGCCCGAAACGTCCAGATCGTCCAGACGCTCCAGGAGGGCCGCAGGGACGACGCCGAGGGGCTGCTCGCCGCCTACCTCGACGACTCCCGCGACGGCCTCGTCGAGGTGTACGGGCAGCGGGTGCCGGCGGACCGGTAGGGGCCCGGGGCCGGGTCGCATCTGCGTCGTTTCGACCGTTGTCAGACCCAGCGCCTAGTCTGTGCTCCGTGACTTCGCCTGCCACCACGGAATCCGTTCCGCCCCAGCTCAGCGCGGGGCCGCGCCCCGCACTCGGGCCGGCCGCCGACGAGGGGCTCGCGCGGCGGCTGCGCGCGCTCGCCTGCACCGCGCCGCTGCACGATCTCGACGTGCGCAAGGCCAACCTGGCGGGCGAGTACTCGACGTACGGCATGGCCGAGGTGGCGCTCAGCGCGATCGACCTCGTCACGCTCAACATGGACTTCGACACGGGCGCCGACCACGAGCAGATAGTGGCTCGCCTGGTGCCCCGCATCGCCGCCCAGGCGCCCCGGCGGCCCACCGCCGAGCACGAGCGCGTCGCCCGCTGGGTCCTGGAGAACCTGATCAATGTCGGCTCCGTGGACCGCGGTTTCCGCGCCGTGTACGGCACGTTCGCGACGGACGGCTCCTATGTGCGGCGCGACTACGACTTCAAGCTGATCGAGGAGGTCCCGGGCCCCGGCGGCAGCGTCTACCTCCGGACCACCGACGAGGCCGTCAATGTGCTCGTCGGCGCCCTCGACACCGATGTCACCAGCGCGCAGATCGCCGCCGAGGTGAAGCTGGAGGTGCTGATCAGCCGCGGCCGGCTCGCCGACGCCCAGCTCGCCGCCGAGCAGGCGCGGTACCGGACCGTCCAGTACTCCGAGACGCTGCGCAAGGCGCTCGACGCCACGCGCCGCAATGTGCGCGCCGTCGACTGGCTGAAAGCCGTGCCCGACATGATCGCCGAGGCGCTCGACCACGTCGCCGACCGCTACCGCCACGAGAACGCGATCCTGACGAACATCCGCAAAGCCCGCGACGAGTCCGAGGACCCCGAGCAGAAGCGCCGCGCCGCCGAGCTCGTCGACATCGTCAAGGACTGCATCCGCCGCCATACGCAGCTGCAGTCCCGCCTCCTGGAGGCCGGGCCGCTCTTCCGCGCCGAACAGGACCGGCAGGCGTTCGCGACGCCCTCCGCGCGCGCGGGCCTCGACCTGTACGGGCAGCTCGTCGCGCCCCTGCTGCCGCTCCCGGTGCAGGACGCCCGCCGGGTGACCGACGCGTTCTTCGCACGCGGCACCGGACTGCGCACCCCCGTCTCCGTACGCGTCGGCGACCTCGTCGACATACTGCTGACCCCGCCGCAGGAGCGGGAGCACCTCGGCGCCGAGATGCCCGAGCCCGACCTCATCGCCACCCCGGACGACAGCCGGTTCAGCGAGGAGCAGCTCGCGAGCGCCAAGGAGCTGCTCGACCTGCCGGCGGACGCGCCGCGCCGTCTGTCGGGCCTCCTCGCCGAAGCCCGTAAGCGCGATCCCGAACTGCCCTACCTCGTCGCCCTGTTGGCGGTCCACGCGGCGAGCCCGCCTGTCGGCACCGCCTACCGCCAGGGCGAGGGCAAGCTGCTCTTCGCCGTGGACGACGGCACCGAACTCGACGATCGGGAGTTCGGCGGCGCCGACCTCATAGTCGGCACGGCCCTGCTCGACGCGGCAGGCATGGCGGCCGACCGTACGGAGGCCGCGTGATGTGCCGGCTGTACGGCGGCCGCGTGACGTACCGACCGCACGGGGGCCGCGTGACGTACCGACCGCACGGAGGCCGCGTGACGTACCGAGACGTGACCTGCCGAGACACGACCAAGGAGCACCGCCCGTGACCGAGTACCCCGACGACCACGCCGAGTGGGGCGATCCCGAGTCCGCGGGCGCGGGTGCGGGCGCGGTCAAGGCCCCCGCGCCGGTCACGCCCGCCGACGCCGCCGACGCGGCCCGGCTCGTCTCCTTCGGCCTCCAGCCCAAGCTCCAGCCCGCCCGCGACCAGGAGTACGGCGAACTGCTGCGCCGCTACCGCGAGGACCCGCCGTTCGCGCGCCTCGCCGACGCCGTCGCCACCGGCCTGGGCCTCGTCGTCCTGGAGGTCTCCCCGCGCGCGGGGATGGCCGTGACCGCAGCCGAGGACTCGCTCTTCGCCGTCCGCATGGGCGACTACGCCCGTCGTACCGCCGCCGACTCCACCGACCGCTTCCTGCACGGTCTCGCCCACCTCGCGGTCGCCGCGCTCGCCTTCCCGCGCCCCGAGGACCTCGCCGACGACGGCTACATCGGCCGCGTCAGCGTCAACGGCGTGGACGCGTTCGTCCGCCAGGCCTGCCGCAAGCTGGAGGAGCGCGCCGACGAACAGGGCGAGAACACCGACCCGGCCACCGACGCGCCGGGCCTCGAAGCGGCCTGGCGGATCTGGGCGCGGCGCAGCTCCACCGGCGCCACCAAGGACGCGCGCCGCCTCGCGGGCTCCACGACCGGCATCGTCGCCAAGGCCGTCGCGTTCCTCACGGACTCCGGGTTCCTGCAGAGAACCGGCGACGACGGCGGCGGCACCTACCGCACCACGGCCCGCTACCAGTTGCAGGTCCGCGACATGGCGGGCACCGCCGCCATGGCCGAACTCCTGGAGCTCGGTGTGGTCGCCGTGACCGACGGCTCCGCGAGCCTGCTGCCGCCGATGGACGAGGACGCGGCGGAACTGGTCGCGGACGCGGGGCTGCCGTTCCACTCCTGACAGTCCGACACCGACCGCCGTTCCCACCCTGACCGCCCCTTCGAACGTCCGTACCTACCACGAGAGTCCGCCATGTACGAGCTGTCCCGGGTTCGCCTCTACTCCATCGGGCCGGCCGGTGCGCGCTACGCCGACACCGTGCTCGACCTGCGGGGCGTGGGCGCGCCCGTGCCCCACCCCGCGCCCACCCAGGCGGAGTTCTTCGAGGACGAGCCCGTGGGCCCGCCGCGCCGCCCCGCGCCGGCCGGTGTGCTCTTCCTGGAGAACGGCGGCGGCAAGTCGGTCCTGCTCAAGCTGATCTTCTCGGTGATGCTGCCCGGCCACCGCAACACCCTCGGCGGCGCCAGCTCCGGCGTGCTGCGCAAGTTCCTCCTGGCCGACGACTGCGGACACGTCGCTCTGGAGTGGCAGCACACCCTCACCGGCGAGTGCGTCGTGGTCGGCAAGGCGAGCGAGTGGCGCGGACGGCAGGTCTCCAACGACCCGCGCAAGTTCGCCGAGGCCTGGTACTCGTTCCGGCCCGGCCCGGGGCTGAGCCTCGACTCGCTGCCCGTCGCCGAGTCGACCGCGGTACGGGCCGCCGTCGAGGGCGCCTCGGGCGCGCGAGGACGGCGCCGCACCATGAAGGGGTTCCGGGACGCGCTGACCGAGGCCGGGAAGGCGTACCCACACCTTGAGGTGAACTGGGAAGAGGGCCACGACCGGTGGAACGAACACCTCGGTGACCTCGGCCTCGACCCCGAACTCTTCCGCTATCAGCGCGAGATGAACGCCGACGAGGGCGAGGCCGCGGGCCTCTTCGCCGTCAAGAAGGACTCCGACTTCACCGATCTGCTGCTGCGCGCCGTCACCGACACCCGCGACACGGACGGCCTCGCCGACCTGGTCAGCGGCTTCGGCAACAAGCTGGGGCGGCGCGCCGAGCTGATCGCCGAGCGCGACTTCACCGCGGGCTCCGTCGACCTGCTCACCCGCATCGTCGAGGCCGCCGACACCCGGGCACGCGCGCGTGACGTCCACGCCGCCGCCGAGCGCCGCACCCGCACGCTCGCCCGCCGCCTCTCCGCGCGCGCGGGTGTCGAGCGCGGACGCGCCGCCGACCTCGCCCAGCAGGTCACCGCCGCCGCGCACACCGTCACCGAGGCCGAGACCGCGCGCGAGCGCAGCGCCCTCATCGCCGCCGAACTGGCCTACCGGCACGCCTCCCTCGCGCTCGCCGGGGCCGAGAAGGCCGCCGCCGCACAGAAGCGCGAACTCGCCGACGCCCGCACCCTGCACTCCGCCTGGCAGGCCGCCGAGGCCGTCCTGCGCCACCGCGCCGCCGCCGACCGCTCCACGCGCGTGGCCGCAGCCATCCGCGAGGCCGAGCGGGACGCGGCCCCCGCGCTCGCCGCCCGCGCCAAGGCCGCCGCCGAACTCGTCCGGGCCCTGCACGGCGCCGCCGAGAAGGCCGAGAGCCATGCCAGCGAGGAGGAGGAGCGCTCCGCCGTCCTCCAGGAGGCGGGCGAGACCGCGCACCGCGACGCGACCGCCGCCGCCACCGACGCCCAGCGCGCCCGCAGCGAACTCGGCCACCTACGCCAGCGCCTCACCGAGGTCGAGCAGGAGACCGCCGAGGCCGTCCGCGCGGGCTGGCTCGACGACAGCGCGCCCGACGCCGACCCGGCGCGCGCCGCGCTCGCCGCCTCCGACGCCGAGAAGACGACCGTCGCCGCCTGGGACACCGCCCGCGAGGCCGCCCGCCGCGCCACGGAGCACGCGCGCGAGGCCGCCTCGGTCGAGGCCCGCGCCGAGCTGACCGCCGCCCGTGCCGCCGACGCCGCGAACGCCGCCGAGCAGGCGTACCAGGCCGAGGAGCGCGCCGCTGCCGCCCTGGCCGGGGAGGAGCGGCTCGCCGAACTCCTCGGCGTGGACGGCCCGTTGGGCGGCATGAAGACGGCAGCCGACGGGGACCGCGCCGCCGACGCGCCGCTCACCCCCGAGGACCTCGACCGCGCCGCCGACGACCTCACGACCCTCCTCGACGACTCCGTCTCCGCCGCCGAGCGTCAGCTCTTCGAGCTGCGCACGGCCGCCGCCGACGACTCCCGCATCCTCGGCGCCCTCGGTGACGGCGGCCTGCTCCCGCCCGGCCCGGACGTCCTGGCCACCGTCGAGTACCTCGGCGAGCACGGCATCCCCGCCCTGCCCGGCTGGCGCTACCTCGCCCAGTCCGTCGCCCCGGTCGACCACGCGCGCGTCCTCGCCGCCCGCCCCGAACTGGTCGACGGCGTCATCATCACCGACCCCGCCTCCCACGCACGCGCGCGTGACGCCCTCGCGGGCGCCGCGCTACTGCCCCGCTCCGCCGTCGCCGTCGGCACCTCCGCCGCGCTGCTCGCCCCGACCCCGAGCGAGACCGCGTCCGGCGACGGCGTCTTCCTCGTGCCGCCGAACCCGGCCATGCACGACGAGCACGCCGCCGACGAGGAGCGCCAGGCCCTGCGCGCGCGTGCCGCCCGGCGCGACGAGGAGATCCGCACCCTCGCCGGACGTCTCGCCAAGGACCGCGAACTGGCCGCCCGGCTCAGCTCCTGGCGCGCGGGCTGCCCGGCAGGACGTCTCATCGAGCTCGCCACGGCCGCGGAGCAGGCCCGTACGTTCGCCGGGGAGGCCGAGGCCGAGCTGGCCGAGGCCCGCACCGTGCGCGCCGAGGCCGACGAGGCCGCCGCCGAGGCGACCCGCGTGCGCGACGAGCGGCAGGAGGCGGCCCAGCGCGCCCGGCGCACCGCCGACGCCCTCGCCGGACTCGCCTACCGGCTGCGCGAGCGCGCCGCCTGGCAGGCCAAGGTCCGCGAACTCGCCGACGAGGCCGTCGAGTCGGAGGCCCGCGCCCAGGTCTGCCTGGAGGCCGCCCGCGCCGCCGACGAGGACCGGCGCTCCGCCCAGCGCTCCGCCGACGACACCCGCCGCACCGCCCGCGCGCTGCGCGCCGAGCGCGCCGAGATCGCGGGCGCCCCCGACGACGTGCCCGAGGGTGCGGCGCCCATGGCGTCGCTGCCCGCCCTGCGCGAGGCGTACCGCGCCGCGTCGCAGCTCTACGAGAAGGTCGGCGTCGGCGCCGATCTCCGCGCCGAGCAGGCCCGCGCCGAGAGCGACGAGTCCGCGGCCCTCACCGAGCTGGGCCGGCTCAGCAACAAGGTGCGCACCCGCGCCGCCGCCCTCCTCGAATCACCCGACGGCTCCGACGGCCCGTCCCGGCAGGCCGCGGCGGCCCGCGCCGAAGAGCTCGTCCAGCTCCTGGAGACCCGCGCCTCCACCGCCAGCGAACAGCTCGGCCGCCTGCGCGGCGAGGCCGAGCGGCACGCGCCGCAGGACGGCGAGGCCCACACCGAACTGCCCGAGGACCTCGTCCCGGCCGACGCCGAGCAGGCGGGCGCCCTGCTGCGCACCGTCACCACCGAACTGGCCGCGCGCACCGACTCGTTGAGCACCGCGCGCGCCGCCCACAGCGAACTCCTCGACGCCCACCGCGCCGCCGAGGACGGCACCGGCGGCTTCGACGAGACGGCCGCACTCCTGCGCGACCTCCTGCGCGACCACACCGACGGCGAGGACCAGGGCGAGCCGGAGCCCTACCCGGGCACCCTGGAGGAGGCCCGGACCGCCGCCGCCGAGACCCGCCGCTCGCTGCGTGGCTGCGCCGCCGACCTGTCCGCCGCCGAGACCGCCGTCCGCGAGGCGAGCGACATCCTCGTACGGCACGCGAACTCCACCCGCTACGAGCAGGTGCGCACGCCCGCGCGGCAGCAGATCCGGGAGCTGCCCGCGTCCGCGCTGCCCGAGCACGCGCAGCGCTGGGCGGACGCGTTCGCACCCAGGCTGCGCGTCCTGACCGACGAACTGGCGCAGCTGGAGCGCAACCGGGACTCGATCGTGGACCGGCTGCGCGGCCTCGTCGAGTCCTCGCTGGCCACCCTCCGCTCGGCGCAGCGCCTGTCCCGCCTCCCGGAGGGGCTCGGCGAGTGGTCGGGCCAGGAGTTCCTGCGGATCCGGTTCGAGGAGCCCGACCAGGCCACGCTCACCGAACGCCTCGGCGAGGTCATCGACGACGCCACGCGCGCGGCCGTGAAGAAGAACTCCGACATGCGGCGCGACGGCATGTCCCTGCTGCTGCGCGGCGTCGGCGCCGCCCTGGAGCCCAAGGGCGTCGCCGTCGAGATCCTCAAGCCCGACGCCGTGCTGCGCGCCGAGCGGGTGCCCGTCGGACAGATGGGCGACGTGTTCTCCGGCGGCCAGCTGCTCACCGCCGCCATCGCCCTGTACTGCACGATGGCCGCGCTGCGCTCGAACGACCGGGGCCGCGACAAGCACCGCCACGCGGGCACCCTGTTCCTCGACAACCCCATCGGCCGCGCCAACGCCACCTACCTCCTGGAGCTCCAGCGCGCCGTCTCCGACGCGCTCGGCGTCCAGCTCCTCTACACCACCGGCCTCTTCGACACGACCGCCCTCGCCGAGTTCCCGCTCGTCATCCGTCTGCGCAACGACGCGGACCTGCGGGCGGGCCTGAAGTACATCAGCGTCGAGGAGCACCTGCGTCCGGGGCTTCCGCAGCAAGGTCCGGAGGGGGAGACGGTGCACGGCGAGATCACGGCGACCCGGATGTTCAAGCGCCCGGAGGAACGCGCCGAACCCACGGTGCCCGCCGCCCGCGCCGAGCAGGCGACCCAGGAGGCGTGAACAATTACCAGGCGGCGGCGCCTAGTTGGTCCCTGACCCACTGGTGGAAGATCGGACCGGGTGATCAGGACCCGCTCGCGGCCGATCTGGGCCGTGCGAGTCCGGTCGGCCGATCATGACACCGCCGCACAGGATGGTGCGCGGCGGCGCTGCCCATGCCGCCGAGACCGATGACGATCACGTCGTGGGCGGGGGACAAGGGCGGGCCTCCGGGCGGTGCGAGCGAGGGCGGTCGCTTACGGATACGGGTCGTCTTCGGGTCGAAGAGCGGCTCGTCGTCGACGGTCGCGGGCAGCCGCTCGCCGAAGTACTCGATGTGCGCGGCGGTTCCGGCCGGGTGCGGTGCCGGTGTCTCCAGCCGGGCGTACGCGACGCAGCGGCCGAGGGTGTAGCCGTACGCGGCGCTCGTGACGTATCCCGACGGCGCACCGCGCACGAGAACCGGCTCCTTGCCGAGGACGACGGTGGACGGATCGTCGAGGAGGAGCGGCGTGAGGCGGCGGGCCGGGGCGGCGGGTGTTCCAGCGCCGCACGGCCGACGAAGTCACCGTGGCCCATCCGCACGGCGAGCCGAGCCCCGGCTCGTACGGCGAGCCGAGCCCCGGCTCGTACGGGGCGTGTTCCTCGGTCATGTCTACGCCCCAGGCGCGATACCCCTTCTCCAGGCGCAGACTGTTGAATGCCGAGCGGCCCGCCGCGACGACGCCGGACTCCCGCCCGGCCTCCCACAGCGTGTCCCAAAGGCGAAGGCCCAGGTAGGCGGTGGTGTACAGCTCCAAGCCGCCGCCCTCGAGGAAGTACGCGCCGAGTTCCCGCTGCCGTGCGTGGAAGGGGCTGACGCGCAACGGGCGCGGCCGGTCAATCAACCGGCGTGCCGACCGACTTGCCGGCTCGGCCTCGTGCCCACGTGTGCTTCACGTGCTCATGTGTGCTTCAGCTGACCGGCGCCACCGGTCCGCCGTATGCCCTCGGGCGCCCGCCGCCCCGCCCGCCGGGCCTGCCGCCGCTCCTTGCGCAGCTGGCGGGCCGTGCTGGCCGGGGCCGAGACGACGCCGTGGCGCTGGTACCAGACCTGGCGCGTGACCCAGACGTCGAGCACGCTCCACGTCGCCACGACCGTGCTGGCCACGCTGCTGAGCACCATGGGGAAGGCCAGCCAGGAGTCGGCGAGCGTGCACAGGAAGGCGACCATCGCCTGGATCAACGTCACCGAGCTGATGAGGACGGCCCGCACCGCCGCCGTACGGACCGGATCGGGCATCCGGCGCCGCTTCGCCGGCTCCTCGACCCACAACTCCCGCCGCTCCGCCGTCTCCGCCACCACGTCACTCCCCACCGCTCTCAGGCATTGCCTGTGACACCTCGCTCCGGTGCCCCCGCACCGGACGCCTGCACAGTGAGTGCCCGGACAGCTCCGCTTCACGCCACCTCCCGGTGTGCGCTTCGCGCCCCCGTACACCCCCCGTACATCCTGCAAGAAAGACGAACGGCCGCCCACAAAGATTCCCGTTCCGGACAACTGACCCGAAGTCGAAAGAGGAACCGAAGAATTCCGGCCAACTGCCTGTCACAGTCGTCCGACAGTCGAAGGCGCCGCCAAACGGAATCCCGGGATGCAATCTCCCCCAATGCCCGGACAACTCGGGGCGCCCGCGCCACATGGGGATCGGACAGCATTCGGACAGGCCTTCGAGTTGCTCGTGTCTCAGTAGTAGGCTCGCGCCGTTTGTTGACGCACATGTGTGCCCCTGACGAGCCATGGGGGCGATCTGGGGGAGGCCATGCGCTTTCGCGGGAAGTCCATCCGCCGGAAGATCGTGGCGTTGTTGCTGGTGCCGCTCCTGTCCCTCACCGCGATCTGGGCTTTCGCCTCGGTGATCACCGGACGCGCCGCCATGCAACTGCTCTCGGCGGGCAACGCCGCCGATGTCATCGGCTATCCGCTGGTCGACACCAGCCGAGCCCTCCAGGACGAACGCCGGCAGACCCTCGTCTACCTCGCCGACCCCCGCGCCTCCGAGGCCCAGTCCGAACTGCGGACCCGCCGCAGCGCCGCCGACGAGCGGATCTCCACGATCAAGCGCAAGGCCGACGACGCGGGTCTCCGCGACGATCTGAACGGTGACGCGCGCGGCGCCCTGGACGCCGCCGTCGAGGGCTTCGAAGGCATCGAGTCCCTGCGCAGGAACGTGGACGAAGGAACCGTCACGCGCGCGCAGGCGCTCGACTTCTACACCCGCCTGATCGAGCCGACGGACCGCTTCCTCCTCCACCTCACCGCTCTCGACGACTCCGAGGTGGAGAGCCAGGGACGCGCCGTCGCCGGTGTCATCGAGGCCCGCGAACTGCTGTCGCGCGAGGACGCGGTGGTCGGCTCCGGCCTGGTCGCCGGCCACCTCACCCAGCAGGAACTGCGCCAGGTCTCCGACCTCGTGGCGCAGCGCACGCTCCTGTACGACACCCACCTCGCCCTGCTGCCCGCCGACGAACGCGCCCGGTACCAGCGCTACTGGCGCAGCCCCGACACCAACCCGCTGCGCACCGCCGAGAACGCCCTCGTCACCGGGGCGCCCGGCACCCCGAGGGGCGTCACCTCCGCCACCTGGGACAAGGCCGCGAGCCAGGTCCTCGGCGAACTCACCGAGCGCGACACCGCCGCCGCGAAGCGCTACCAGGACCGCGCCGAACCGATCGCCGTCAAGGTCTTCGTCCGGGCCGGCCTCGCCGGGGTCCTCGGCCTCCTCGCCCTGCTCGTCTCCCTCTTCATGTCCGTCCGCGTCGGCCGTGGCCTCGTACGCGACCTGCGCCGTCTGCGCCTGGAGGCCCACGAGGCGTCCGGCGTCCGGCTGCCGGGCGTGATGCGCCGCCTCGCCGCGGGCGAGACCGTCGACGTGGAGACCGAGTCCCCGCGCCTGGAGTACGACAAGGACGAGATCGGCCAGGTCGGCCAGGCGCTCAACACACTGCAGCGCTCCGCCGTCGAGGCGGCCGTCAAGCAGGCCGAGTTGCGGCGCGGCGTCTCCGAGGTCTTCGTCAACCTCGCCCGCCGCAGCCAGGTCCTCCTCCACAAGCAGCTGACCCTGCTCGACGCCATGGAGCGCAGGACCGACGACACCGACGAGCTCGCCGACCTGTTCCGCCTCGACCACCTGACCACCCGCATGCGCCGCCACGCCGAGGGGCTCGTGATCCTCTCCGGCGCCGCGCCGTCCCGCCAGTGGCGCAAGCCCGTGCAGCTCATGGACATCGTGCGGGCCTCCGTCGCCGAGGTCGAGGACTACGAGCGCATCGAGGTACGGCGGCTGCCGCGGATCGCGGTGACCGGGCCCGCCGTCGCCGACCTCACCCACCTGGTGGCCGAACTCCTGGAGAACGCCACGGTGTTCTCGCCCCCGCACACCGCCGTCCAGGTCCTCGGTGAACGCGTCGCCAACGGCTTCACCCTGGAGATCCACGACCGCGGACTCGGCATGACCGCGGACGCCCTCCTCGACGCCAACCTGCGCCTCGCGGAGACCCCGGAGTTCGAACTCTCCGACACCGACCGGCTCGGCCTCTTCGTCGTCAGCCGCCTCGCCCAGCGGCAGAACGTCCGCGTCTCCCTGCAGCCGTCCCCGTACGGGGGCACCACCGCGGTCGTCTTCATCCCGGACGCGCTGCTCACGGACGCCCCCGACACCGAGGGCGCCGGGTTCCGCCTCGACCGGCCCGAGGGGACACGCCACGCGCCGCTGCCCGGCCTCGGCACCTCCGACGGTCTGCCCGGCCTTCCGGCCTCCGTGCTCGGCGGGCCCGTCGAGCTGGACAGCCCCATCACCCTGGAGGCGCCGCCGGTCACCTCCGACACGACCGTCTTCCCCGGCGCGCTCGGCGACGAGGACAGCGAACGCGGCGCCTTGTTCCGGCCCCGCCGCCCGGTCGCCGGTCTCCCCGGCGAACAGCACCAGCAGGCCGACGAGCCGACGGCCGCCGGGAGCGGCCGTGACGGCGGCCGTGACGCGCTCCCGGAGGGCCTGGTGCCCCTGCCGCGCCGCCGCGCCCCCAAGCTCGTCAGCTCGCACGGCAGGCCCGTCGCCCGGCCCCGGCCCGCCGCCCTCGACCGGGGCGGTGCCACGGAGCCGGGGGAGCGTCACGACCGGGACGGCGCCGACGGGCCGCGCGGCCTCGCACCGATGCCGCCTGCCGACCTCCCGCGCAGGCGCGCGCGTGCCGTCGAGGCCGGCGCGCAGACCGAAGCCGCCGGGGGCGCCGCGCCCGAGCGGCCCGACGCCACGCTCGGGGGCCTCCCCAAGCGCGTACGGCAGGCGAACCTGGCACCGCAGTTGAAGGACGGGCCCGACCTGCGCGCCGACCGCGCGAAGGCCCGCGACGAGACCGTCTCCGCATCGCCGGCCGACCGTGACGCCGACGAGGTACGCAGCCGGATGGCCTCGCTCCAGCGTGGCTGGCAGCGCGGCCGCGAAGAGAACGCAGAGAACGCCGGGAGCGCCGACCGCGCCGACGGCACAGCACAGGGAACGACTTCTGAGGGGGACGGTCGATGACCGCACCGAAGGCCACCGCGCAGACCACGAACGGTGGATCGAGGGAGCTCAACTGGCTCCTCGACGACCTGGTCGAGCGCGTCGCCAGCATCCGCAAGGCGCTCGTGCTCTCCGGGGACGGACTGCCGACAGGGGTCTCCAAAGACCTCAGCAGGGAGGACAGCGAACATCTCGCAGCCGTCGCCTCCGGTTTCCACAGCCTCGCCAAGGGCGTCGGACGCCACTTCGACGCGGGCGGCGTCCGCCAGACCGTCGTCGAGCTCGACGAGGCGTTCCTGTTCGTCACCGCCGCCGGTGACGGCAGCTGCCTCGCCGTCCTGTCCGACGCGGACTCCGATGTCGGCCTTGTCGCCTACGAGATGACTCTGCTGGTCAAGCGGGTGGGCGCACATCTGGGTACGGCTCCCCGCACGGACAAGACCGCTGGAGGGTAGTGGGTCGGCATGAGCGCAGACGGTGAGGAGACGCAGGAGACGCAGGCCTGGTTCGACGACGAGGCCGGGCCCGTCGTCCGTCCGTACGCCATGACACGCGGCCGCACCAGCAGCGCGGCCCAGCATCGTCTCGACCTGATCGCGGTCGTCGTCGCGGAGTCCCGTGACGACGACCCGGTCGCCGACCAGACCCTGTCGCCGGAGCACGTCGACATCGTCGGGCTCTGCCAGGACGCCCCGCAGTCGGTCGCCGAGCTCGCCGCGGAACTCGATCTGCCGGTCGGCGTGGTCCGCGTCCTCATCGGCGACCTCGTCGACGACGAACTGGTCCACGTCAGCCGTCCCGTGCCGCCCGCGGAGCTGCCCGACGAATCCATTCTGCGCGACGTCATCGACGGCCTCAGAGCCTTGTGAGGCCCTTGGCCCCTGTAGGACCTTGGCCCCTGTGAGGCCCTCGGCCCCTGTGAGGCCCTTGGCCCCTGAAGGCCCTCGGCCCTCTGGGACGGCGAGCACAGCACTCAGCGACATCAGTAGTGAGGCAGGAGAGACAACCCATGATCTTCGGGCGATCCGAGCGCGGCAGGGGCCCCGTCGAGCCCGTCACGCTCAAGATCCTGGTGGCCGGCGGCTTCGGCGTGGGCAAGACCACGCTGGTCGGCGCGGTCAGCGAGATCAGGCCCTTACGCACGGAAGAGATGCTGAGCGAGGCAGGGCGGCCCGTCGACGACATCCAGGGCGTGGAGGGCAAGCACACCACCACGGTCGCCATGGACTTCGGCCGCATCACGCTCCGACAGGACCTCGTCCTGTACCTCTTCGGCACCCCGGGACAGGACCGCTTCTGGTTCCTGTGGGACGAGCTGGCCACCGGGGCGCTCGGCGCCGTCGTCCTCGCGGACACCCGCCGCCTGGAGGACTGTTTCGCCGCCGTCGACTACTTCGAGCGGCGCTCCATCCCCTTCGTGATCGGCGTCAACTGCTTCGACGGGGCCGCCCGTTATCCCGCCGACTCGGTGCGGCAGGCGCTCGACCTGGACGACAGCGTCCCCGTCGTCCTGTGCGACGCCCGGGAGAAGGGCTCCGTGAAGGACGTCCTGGTCCGTGTCGTCGAGCACGCCGCCGACGCGGCCGCCCGACGCCGGCAGCCCGCGGTGACCTGATTCCTACGGTGCGGCACGCGCGCGTAGGACGTTTTCCGCCGCTACGCGCGCGTGCTTCTTCACCGGTGCCCGCTCCGTGCCCGCTCCGTGCCCGCTCCGCGCCTGCTCCGTGACTGCTGCCGTGCCCGCTCTCAGGCTTTGCCGGGGCCTTCCTCCTCGTGCCAGCCGAAGCTCTTCTCCACCGCCTTGCGCCAGTTGTGGTACTCGCCGTCCCGGGTCCGCTCGTCCATCGACGGGGTCCACTCGGCGTCACGCTGCCAGTGGGCCTTCAGCTGGTCCAGGTCGTTCCACACGCCCGTCGCCAGCCCGGCGGCGTACGCGGCGCCCAGGCACGTCGTCTCGGACACCCTGGGCCGGATCACGGGCACCCCGAGCACGTCCGCCTGGTGCTGCATCAGGAGGTTGTTCTTCGTCATGCCGCCGTCGACCTTCAGGGTGGTGATCCGCACCCCGGAGTCCTGGTACATGGCGTCGACGACCTCGCGGGTCTGCCAGCTCACCGCCTCCAGGACGGCGCGGGCCAGGTGCGCCTTGGTGACGTACCGGGTCAGGCCCGTGACGACACCGCGCGCGTCTGAGCGCCAGTACGGCGCGAACAGGCCGGAGAACGCCGGCACGATGTACGCCCCGCCGTTGTCGTCGACGCTCGCCGCCAGGGTCTCGATCTCGTCGGCGCTCTTGATGATGCCGAGCTGGTCACGGAACCACTGCACCAGGGCGCCGGTGATCGCGATGGCCCCCTCCAGGCAGTACACCGGCGCCTCGGAGCCGATCTTGTAGCCCATGGTGGTGAGCAGCCCGTTCTTCGAGGGGACCGGCCGGTTCCCCGTGTTGAGCAGCAGGAAGCTGCCCGTCCCGTACGTGTTCTTCGCCGTCCCCGTGTCGTAGCAGGCCTGCCCGAAGACGGCCGCCTGCTGATCGCCGAGCGCGGAGGCGACCGGCACCCCGGAGAGCTGCCCGACCGCCGTGCCGTAGACCTCGGCCGATGAACGGATCTCCGGAAGCACCGCCTCCGGCACGTTCATCGCCGACAGGATCGTCGGATCCCATTGCAGGGTCTCCAGGTTCATCAGCATGGTGCGCCCGGCATTGGTGACGTCCGTGACGTGGACGCCGCCGTCGGTGCCGCCCGTCAGGTTCCAGATCAGCCACGAGTCCATCGTGCCGAACGCGATCTCGCCGCGCTCCGCGCGCGCCCGCAGGCCCGGCACGTTGTCGAGCAGCCAGGCCGCTTTCGGCCCGGAGAAGTAGCTGGCCAGCGGGAGCCCCGTCTGCTCGCGGAACCGGTCCTGGCCGTCCGTGCCGCCCAGTTCCTTGCAGAGCGCCGAGGTCCGCGTGTCCTGCCACACGATCGCGTTGTGCACGGGCTTGCCGGTCGCCCGGTCCCACAGGACCGTCGTCTCACGCTGGTTGGTGATGCCGAGCGCGCTCAGCTGATCGGGGCGCAGGCTCGCCTTGGCGATCGCGCCCGCCACCACGGCCTGGACCTTGGACCAGATCTCGGTGGCGTCGTGCTCCACCCAGCCCGGCTTCGGGAAGATCTGACGGTGCTCGCGCTGGTCGACGGCGACGATCCCGCCGTCCTGGTCGAAGATGATGCAACGGCTCGACGTGGTGCCCTGGTCGATGGCGGCGACGTACTTCACGGAGTTGTCGGGCATGGCTACCCCTTCCTGAGAAGACGGCGTGCGTACGAGTGGTGACGTGCTCAGAACGCTGCGTTGTAGATGAGCCCCGCCAGCGCCCCGCCGATGAGCGGTCCGACCACCGGAACGAGGGCGTAACCCCAGTCGGAGGTGCCCTTGTTCGGAATGGGCAGGAACTGGTGGACGATGCGTGGCCCCAGGTCACGGGCCGGGTTGATCGCGTAGCCCGTGGGACCGCCGAGCGACAGGCCGATGCCGACGACGACCAGCGACACGAGCAGCACCGTCATGCCGGACTCGCCCAGGCCCTCGGTCAGACCGAACGCGAGGACGGGCAGGACCAGACCGATCGTGGCGATGATCTCCGTGATCAGGTTGGCGACCGGGTTCCGGATCTCGGGGATCGTGGAGAAGATTCCGAGCGTGGGCACCGGGCCGCCCGCGTCGGCGGCGGGGGCCGCCGATTCCTCCGTACTCGTCTCCGGTGTCCTCGCAGGGGCGCTCACATTGGCGTTGAACTGCGCGAGGTACACCAGGTACGCGAGGACGGCGCCCAGCATCGCCCCGACCATCTGGCCGCACAGATAGACCCAGACCTTGTCCCACTTGCCGGTGTCGACGGCGATGCCGAGGGTGACGGCGGGGTTGAGATGCCCGCCCGAGAGCGGCGCGGCCGTGTACGCCCCCGCGAGGACCCCGAAGCCCCAGCCGAACGCGATGACGATCCACCCGGACGCCTTCGCCTTGGAGTACTTGAGCGTGACGGCGGCGCAGACGCCCGCGCCGAACAGGATCAGGATGGCGGTGCCGATGACCTCGCCTACGAAGATGTCTCCATTGCTCATGGCGGCTCCTAGGCCCTCGCCCGGGGCCCTTGCCCCGGTCCTCCGTGCAGGGTGCGTATCCCATGGCTGGTTCCGGCGACTTCGGCCGACGGCGGAGCGTCCCGCGCCCCGCCCGGCGTCCGTGACAAGCGTGCCCGCACTGCCGCCGAGCGTGGGGGAGCGGCCCGTGGACGAAGGGCCGACATGCGGCGATGCCGACTGACACCGGAAGTGTTCACCGGCCGTACTGGAGCGTCAAGGTCGCGGACGGCAACGGTTGAGGGGAGGGCGGCACGCCTCAATTCCCGCCACACAAACGGAGTTTGAGGTACGAGGCGTTACGAGGACCAGAGCTGGAGCGCGCGGTGGATCAGCGGACGACGACGACCGCCGACCCGTGCCCGAACAACCCCTGGTTCGCGGTGATGCCGACCCGGGCCCCCGCCACCTGCCGCGCCCCGGCCTCCCCGCGCAACTGCCACGTCAGCTCGCAGACCTGCGCGATCGCCTGGGCCGGAACGGCCTCCCCGAAAGAGGCGAGACCACCGCTGACGTTCACCGGTATGCGGCCGCCGGGTGCCGTCGCGCCCTCGCGGAGCAGCTTGGCCCCCTCGCCCTCGCCGCACAGCCCGAGATCCTCGTACCACTGCAGTTCGAGCGCCGTGGACAGGTCGTAGACCTCGGCGAGCGACAGGTCACGGGGCCCGATCCCCGCCTCCTCGTAGGCGGCACGCGCGATGGAGGCCCGGAAGCCCGGCCCCTCCGGTGCGACGCCCGCCGCCGAGTCCGTGGCGATGTCGGGCAGGTCGAGCACGGTGGCCGGATACGTCGGCGTCACCGTGGAGACCGCCCGGACCCGGACCGGCGCCGTGACCCCGTGCCGGCGCGCGAACTCCATACTGGCCAGCACGAGGGCCGCGCCCCCGTCCGAGGTCGCGCAGATGTCGAGCAGACGCAGCGGATCGGCCACGACCGCGGACGCGGCGACCTCCTCGGCCGTGACCGCCGTGCGGTAGCGCGCGTGCGGATTGAGCGCACCACAGGCCGCGTTCTTCACCTTGACCTGCGCGAAGTCCTCCAGCGTGTCCCCGTGCACGGCCATGCGGCGCCGTGCGTAGAGCCCGAAGTACGTCGGGTTCGTCGCCCCGAGCACCCGGAAGCGCAGCCAGTCCGGGTCGTCGGGCCGCTCCCCGCCCGCCGGACGGAAGAAGCCCTTGGGCGCGGCGTCCGCCCCCACCACGAGGACGACCTCGGCGAGCCCCGCGAGAATCTGCGCCCGCGCCGCATCGACCGCCTGCGCCCCGGACGCGCACGCCGCGTACACGCTGGTGACCCGGGCACCCTGCCACCCGAGCGCCTTGGCGAACGTCGCCCCCGCCACATGGCCCGGATAACCGCCGCGCACGGTGTCCGCACCGACCACCGAATCCACGTCCCGCCACTCCACGCGCGCGTCGGCGAGAGCCGCCCGCGCCGCCGCCACCCCGTACTCGACGAAACTCCGCCCCCACTTGCCCCAGGGGTGCATGCCCGCGCCGAGCACCGCCACGTCCCCCGTCATCCCGCCACCACCCCCGTCATCCCGCCACGCCCGTCGGTCGCCAGTGCCACGTCGTGAACGCCGTACCCGTCTCGTCGTCCCCCTCCTCGCCGAGCACGCCCGGTACGAGCTCCACCTCCATGCCGACCTCCAGATCGGCCACAGAGACCCCCGGCGCCCCCTGACCGAGCACCACGAGTCGCTCTGCCGCGAGCTCCACAGCGATCAACGTGCAAGGCCGCCACGGAAGTTCCCGGTCCGAGACGTACGGTTCGGGCGGCCGGTACCGCGCATCGGTGTACGACCACACCCGGCCCCGCCGCGACAGCGGCACCTCGACCAGCTCACCGCCCGCGCACCGCGGGTTGCGGCACGCCGAGTCCTCACGCGGGAAGAACACCGAGGCACAGGCCGAGCACCGCGTGCCCAGCAGACAGAAGTCGCGTCCTTCCCCGGCGAACCAATCGGCGACGACAGGTGTACGCGCTCGCGTCACGGCGCCTCCCCGGCTGTGGATCTGACGGAACGTCAGAAGTGTGCCATGGTCGACCGAACGGCGTCAGGTGTGGCGCAGAACCATGTGCGCCTCCTGTGCGTCCGTCTATTCCGTGAGGGCGCGACCGGGATCCGACGGGGGTGTTTCCGGCCGCGCCCTCCGGTTCACCGCCCCGCGAGCGACCGCCGGGAGACCGGGAAGTCGAAGTAGGTGTCGGGGAAGGGCTCGGGCTTGTAGGTGTAGTGCCACCACTCCTCAGGCAGATTCACGAAGCCCTGCCCGGAGAGCGCGTTCCGCAGCAGATCCCGGTTGGCCCGCTGCACGCCCTTGATGCGCGGATCATCCGTGTGCGCGAGCGTGTCGAAGCAGTCGAACCCGGTACCCATGTCCACGGAGTTGTCGGGGAACCGCTCCGTCTCGGGCCCGTAACAGGCCGTGAGCGGCTCTCCGGGCACGTACGCGCGCGTGGGCCCGGCCGGCAGCTTCACGACCGTCAGATCGACGGTGGAGCCGCGGCTGTGCCCCGACTTCTCGGCGATGTAGCCGTCCGCGAACAGCCGCGTCTTGTCGACCCTCGGATAGAACTCCGCCTTCATCCGCTGGTCGTCCAGGTCCTTGGCCCACCGCACGAAGTGGTCGACGGCCCGCTGCGGCCGGTAACAGTCGTACACCTTCAGCGAGTACCCCTGCTTGCGGAGCTCGAGCTGCGCCTTGTGCAGGGCTTTCGCGGCGGGCCTCGTGAGGACGCACATCGGCTTCCTGTAGCCGTCGATCGGCTCGCCCACGAAGTCGTGCTCCGTGAAGTAGCGCATCTCCTGGATGATCGTGGGATCGACGTCGCTGAGCGCCACGAACTCCTTGGGAGCCTTCGGTTCGGGCGTCGCGTGCGCGGTCGCCGGGGCGGCGGCCACGCCCAGCAGCGCGGCGGCCGCCATGGCGGCGAATCTGCGAAGAACGGTGACGGTTGTGGTCATGGTCCTTGCATCTATCAGGAGCGACCCCCTCCGGGGAAGAGCGTCCCCAAGTGATCGGATACAGTCCGCGCCGTGTCCGCAGAAACCCATCCCATGGTCAACCCCGTTCCGGCTTCCCACTGTTCGAGCTGTGGGGCCGCTTACGGGGCCGAGGTGCACGGCTGGCCGCGCACCTGCCCGGCATGCGAAACCGTCGCCTACCGGAACCCGCTGCCCGTCGCCATCGCCCTGCAACCCGTGTACGACACGACAGGCACGGCGCTGGTCGTGATCACCCGCACCATCGCCCCCGCGCGCGGGGAGGCCGCTCTGCCGGGCGGCTTCATCGACGACCGCGAGGACTGGCGCCACGCCGTCGTCCGTGAACTGAAGGAGGAGACCGGCATCGACGCGGCCACCCGCGACGTACGCCTCGTGGACGCCATGAGCGCCCCCGACGGCCACCTCCTGCTGTTCGGCCTTCTACCCGAACGCCCGACGGCCCAGCTGCCCACCAGCACGGCGACGGACGAGACCGACGGCTGGCACCTCCTGCGCCACCCGGCCGAACTGGCCTTCCCGTTGCACACGGTGGCGGCGAAGGCATGGTTCGACGGCCGCTACGCGCGCCCTCTGTGAGGCTGCCGGGCCCTCGCTGAGCCGCCCCCTCGCCGGCTGAATATGGGTTACGGCGGCTTTCCGATGCCGCCGTAACCGCCAGCCCGTTCCACCCACTGATCGCGAAGGTCGGTCCGCGAAGCCGTTGCGCGCGCCCTTCGCGACGATGCCGGACCCGCGCTGAGACGCGCACTCGCCGCCCGCGCATGGGGTACGGCGGCCGTCCGCCGCCGTACCCGCTCGCGGAGGTCGGTCCGCACAGCCGTTGCGCGCGCCCTTTGCGACGATGCCGGACCCGCGCTGAGACGCGCTTTCGCCGGCCGCGCACCGGGTACGGCGGCCGTCCGCCGCCGTACCCGCTGTTCGCGGAGGTCGGTCCGCAAAGCCGTTGCGCGCGCCCTTCGCGACCTTCCAACACCCTGCTGAGACGCGCCCTCACAGGCCGCGCACGCGCACGGGATACGGCGGCCTCCCGCCGTCGCCGTCCCCCTCCACAACCACCCGCCCCTCGCTCCAGCGGACTTGGTACCGCTCGGCCGTCGGCTCCTCCCACCCGTCGCCCGTGTCCGGCAGGACCAGGCCACCGCCCGTGAGCCCCGCCTCCGGAGCCCACACCTCCAGCTCGGTCCCGCCGCCCTCGCCCCGTACGGGCACCACCGCGCCCGCGCGCGCGAGCACCGGAATCCGCGCCAGGGGAGCCTCGACCGTGACCGGACCAGGACCGTCGAACGCCGCGCCGGTCGCCGTGTCGTACCACCGGCCCTTCGGCAGCCGTACGCTCCTGTGCTGCACCCCGGGCTCCAGCACAGGAGCCACGATCAGACAGTCGCCCAGCAAGAAGGCGTCCCCGCAGTCCCGCAGACCACGGTCCTCCGGCGCTCCCCACCACAAGGGCCGCGCATACGGTGCACCCGTCTGCCGGGCCACGTGCGCGAGCGACATAAAGTACGGCGAAAGGCGCCACCGCGTCCGCAGCGCCACGCGCGCGTGGGCGAGGACATCGTCACCGAAGTCCCATGGCTCCCGCCCCGCCCGCGACTCGGCACGCGTCCGGAACAACGGCAGGTAGGCGCCCAATTGAATGCGGCGCAGGAAGAGTTCCGGAGAGGGGCCCCCGCCGAGGCAGTCCACGTCCGGTCCCGTGTACGGGACTCCGCACAGCCCGAGTCCGATCACCAGGGACAGCGCCGCGCGCAGCCCGGGCCAGCCGGCCGGCACGTCCTCTCCGCACCACGCCCCGCCGTAGCGCTGCATGCCCGCCCAGCCGCCCCGGGAGACCACGAACGGCCGCTCCTGCGGACGCAGCGCGCACAGCCCCTCGTACGCGGCCCGGGCCATGCCCAAGGCGTACACGTTGTGCGCCTCGCGAGGGTCGCTGCCTCGCCCTTCGAGCGCGTGCCGGGCCGAGCGGGGCAACGGCGCGGGCGCGCGCATGTCGTGCCAGACCCCGGAGAAGCCCTGCGCCAGCCACTCCTCGTAGAGATCGCCCCCCGCGCGACACCCCGACGCGTCGATCGCCCGCCCCCTGCCGAACACCGCATTGCCGTCCACGGCCTCCGCCTGTGGGATGACCCGGGCCACCAGCCGGACGGCGCCCTCCCGCAACCCCTCGGCGGGTCCGGGCATCGGACCCCGCCGCGTCCCGGGACGGCCGACCTCCACATGCACGGCCGCCAAGGGCAGACAGCGCTGTGCGAAGCCGGCGACGACCTGGCGCACTTCTTCCTCGCCGCCATCGAGATCCCCGCGCGCGTAGTGGTGGCCCAGGGCCCATGACGGCGGCACCGCGGGAGCCCCCGTCAGCCGCGTCCACGTATGGAGCACGCGCGCGGGCGTGCCCACCACCACCCAGCACCGCAACGGGCCGCCCATCCGCAGCTCGCTCGAGCCGGGCCGGTCGTGCCCCGACCCCGCGCCCTCGCGCCCCTCCCGCAGCTTCACCGTGCCGTCCCACGTGCTGTCGTGGAACACCAGATGCGTGCCCGCGTCCGCGACGACCAGTTGCACCGGCATCGTGACCGACGACGGATCGTCCCCCGGGCCGGGCCCACCGCCCAGGCCGCTGTTCCACAGGGCATACGTCCCGTCCCGCAGCCGTGGACCCGACGCACGCCCGCCGAGCCCGAAGAACTGCGCGTCCGCCGCCACCTCCGACCGCTGCACCCACCGCGCCTCGCCGCCACGCACCGGCTCCCACCACCGAGGCGGCAGCGCACGCCGCAACAGCACACCACCGGGCGTGCACACCGTGACGGCACCGTGCCGCGACACCACCACGGTCGCGCGCTCGGACACCACCCGCCAGCCGCCGTCCTTGTCCGGCTCCAGAACGGCGCGCGCGTCCGCCTCGGGGCACCGCCCCGCCACACCGTGGGACGGCGTCGGCTCGGCCCCGTCCCACCCCAGGAACACGGCACCGCTCACCGTCACCCTGATCAGCAGCCGGGACCGGTCGAACCGCACCACGCCACCGCCCGGCGCGGGTTCCGCCCCGGCCACGCTTCCCGGCACCCGCGCCCGCTCCGGACCCCGCCGCGCGAGCCCCGAGGAGTCCGACCGGCGCCGCCACACCGCCCCCACGGCACGCACCCCCTGGACCGGCCCCAGCATGGAGAACACCTTCACCGAGCGCACCAGGCCACCACCGTCCATGCCGCTCACCCTGCCACTCGCCGGTCGGCGGGCGGGCCGCGTTCAACTCCCGTTCACCCGTGGCCGCCCCACATCCTTACGAGCCGCACTGTGTGGCGGCCACCCTGGTGCCGCAATCGATCACATGGCATCGTCCTCTCAGCCGCGTCACGCGCACACCCCAGCCCGTGCGCGCACACGACGCACACGCCGCGTACCTTCCAGGAGCCGCACCATGACGACAGCGAACCCCTCGCCGCTCTGGCAGCCCGGACCGCAGCAGATCGCCGACGCGCGGATCACCCGGTTCCAGGCCTGGGCCGCCGACCGGTACGGAGCACCCGCGGAAGGCGGCTACGAGGCGCTGCACCGCTGGTCGGTCACCGAGCTCGACACCTTCTGGAAAGCCGTCACCGACTTCTTCGACGTGCGCTTCACCCACCCCTACGCGCGCGTACTGGGCAGCCGCGCCATGCCCGGCGCCGAATGGTTCCCCGGCGCCACCCTGAACTACGCCGCGCACGCACTGCGCACCGCCGACGACCCCGCGCGCGCGGACACGCCCGCCATCCTCCACGTGGACGAGGCGCACGAGCAGCGCCCGGTCACCTGGGCGGAGCTGCGCGGACAGGTCGGCTCGCTCGCCGCGGAACTGCGCGCTCTGGGTGTCCGCCCCGGCGACCGCGTCAGCGGTTACCTGCCCAACATCCCCGAAGCGGTCGTCGCCCTCCTGGCCAGCGCCGCCGTCGGCGCCGTCTGGACCTCGTGCGCGCCCGACTTCGGCGCCCGCAGCGTCCTCGACCGCTTCCAGCAGGTCGAGCCCGTCGTCCTGTTCACCGTCGACGGCTACCGCTACGGAGGCAAGGAGCACGACCGCCGCGACACCGTGGCGGAACTCCGCACCGAACTGCCCTCCTTGCGCGCGGTGGTGCACATCCCCCTCCTGGGCACCGAGGCCCCACAAGGCGCCCTGGAATGGTCGGCCCTCACCTCCGCCGACGTGGCGCCCGTCTACGAGGAAGTGCCCTTCGACCACCCCCTGTGGGTGCTCTACTCCTCAGGTACCACCGGCCTGCCCAAGGCCATCGTCCAGTCCCAGGGCGGCATCCTCGTCGAACACCTCAAGCAGCTCGGCCTGCACTGCGACCTCGGCCCCGACGACCGGTTCTTCTGGTACACGTCCACCGGCTGGATGATGTGGAACTTCCTCGTCTCCGGACTCCTGACGGGCACCACGATCGTCACGTACGACGGCAGCCCAGGCTTCCCCGACACCGGCGCGCAGTGGTCCGTCGCCGAACGCACCGGAGCGACTCTGTACGGCACCTCCGCCGCGTACGTCATGGCCTGCCGCAAGGCCGGCGTGCACCCTTCCCACGACTACGACCTCACGCGCGTGAAGTGCGTCGCCACCACCGGCTCCCCGCTCCCGCCCGACGGATTCCGCTGGCTCCACGACGAGGTCCGAGCCGACCTGTGGATCGCCTCCGTCAGCGGCGGCACCGACGTCTGCTCCTGCTTCGCGGGAGCCGTGCCCACCCTCCCCGTGCACACCGGCGAACTCCAGGCCCCCAGCCTCGGCACGGACCTGTGCGCCTGGGACCCCGAGGGCAACGCGCTCATCGACGAGGTCGGCGAACTCGTCGTCACCAACCCCATGCCGTCCATGCCGATCCGCTTCTGGAACGACCCCGACGGCAGCCGCTATCACGACAGCTACTTCGACACCTACCCCGGAGCCTGGCGCCACGGCGACTGGATCACGGTCACCTCCCGCGGCTCCGTCGTCATCCACGGCCGCTCCGACTCCACCCTCAACCGGCAGGGCGTCCGCATGGGCTCCGCCGACATCTACGAAGCCGTCGAACGCCTTCCCGAGATCCGCGAATCCCTCGTCATCGGCCTCGAACAGCCCGACGGCGGTTACTGGATGCCCCTCTTCGTCCATCTCTCCCCCGGCGCAGCCCTCGACGACGACCTGCGCGCCCGCATCAAGCGGACCATCCGCGAACAGCTCTCCCCGAGGCACGTCCCCGACGAGATCATCGAAGCCCCCGGCGTCCCGCACACCCTGACCGGCAAGCGCATCGAGGTCCCGGTCAAGCGCCTGCTCCAGGGCACCCCGCTGGAGAAAGCGGTCAACCCCGGCTCCATCGACAACCTCGAACTGCTCCGGTTCTACGAGGAGATCGCCCGCAAGCGCGCCTGACGGCCGACCGGCGTCCGGCCGGGCGGGGCCCGCCCCAGGGCCGTTGTCAGTGCCGACGATTACTCTGAGTGAGCATCGATCGACGAGCGTACTCGGGGGAATCATGACGGACACACAGCACGGCCGGACGACCAGCACGCGGACCATCCTGCGCCGCGAGATCGCGGGCACCATCGGCCTGCTGGCCGACGAACACGACTTCACGCGGATGCGGCGCTACCGCAGCTTCACCTTCGACGACCACACGGCGTACCTGCGGCAGGTCGAGTCCCTGCTCAAATCCCTGGCAGCGGCGGGCGGCCACACCACCGTCGCCCTCTTCGACCCCGACGAGTACGCCGAGTTCTGCGCGGGCGCGGGCCTCGAACCCGACACCCCGACCAGCCGCACCCGCTTCACCGCGGAACTGGCGTCGACGGGCCCCTCGCTCCCGTACGAGGGACAGCCTCTCGGCGACCTCGTCCCCCGGCTCGTCGAAGAGGCCGTACGCCAGGCGACCTGGGAGTACGCCTCCTCCGTCCTCGCCCGCACCGGACCCTGCCCGGCCTGCGGCGAGGACATCGGCCGAACCGCCTTCGCCCACGCCTCGTACCTGGTGGCGCGAGCCATCGACACCATCGGCGAAGGCCTCCACCACTGGGTGTGCAGCGTCCCGACCGGACAGCAGATGCTGCTCGCGGTGGTGCACATCGACGCCCGCACACCCGACACCGTCCGCCTCGACGAGACCTCGGCGATGGAGCTGACGACCGTACTGGCGCTCGCCCTCGTCAACGACAGCCCCTGCGCCCTGGTCGTCCGCACCACCACGGACACCAGCGACCGCGTCTACGGCTGGCGCCTGAAGAACAAGCGCCTCCAGCAGCTGACCGCCGCACAGGTCTTCGACGCGTACTGCACCGACGCGGCCTCGGGCGACCTGACCGCACCCGAGCCGGGCGTCGAGTACTGCACCGCACCCGAGGTGGAGGACCTAGCCGCCCCGGAGAGCCGCCACTGCCACTGACCGCAGGCGAGCACTGCGCCCGCAACGCCCGCAGACAGCGCTGAGGGCGCCTCACCCGAAGGTGAAGCGCCCTCAGAAGAGCCCAGATTCGAGAACCCGGTCCTGGGCCTCGGCTCGTCGCCTACTCGCCGGACAGCACGGCCTGCGCGGCTGCACGCGCCTCGTCGGCGGAGTCCGCGGCGCGGGCGGCGGCCGCCGCCCGCTCGCACTGCGCCAGCGTGTGCTTGCCGAGCGTCGCGCGGACGTACGGGATCGAGGCGGCACCCATGGAGAGGGAGGTGACACCCAGACCGGTCAGCACACAGGCGAGGAGCGGGTCGGACGCGGCCTCACCGCAGACGCCGCAGCTCTTGCCCTCGGCCCTCGCCGCCTCGGCGGACAGCGCGACCAGGTCGAGCAGCGCCGGCTGCCACGGGTCCTGCAGCCGCGACACGGCACCGACCTGACGATCGGCCGCGAAGGTGTACTGGGCCAGGTCGTTGGTGCCGAGCGACAGGAACTCGACCTCCTGCAAGACCGAGCGGGCACGCAGCGCGGCGGACGGAATCTCGACCATCGCGCCGAACTTGGCCTGCAGACCGGCTTCGCGGCAGGCGTCGGCGAACGCCTTGGCGTCGGCCCGGTCGGCCACCATCGGGGCCATGACCTCGAGGTAGACCGGCAGCCCCTCGGCGGCCTTCGCCAGCGCGGTCAGCTGCGTCCGCAGAACCTCGGGGTGGTCGAGGAGGGAGCGCAGACCACGCACGCCCAGCGCCGGGTTGGGCTCGTCGGCCGGGGTCAGGAAGTCCAGCGGCTTGTCGGCGCCGGCGTCGAGCACCCGCACGACGACCCGGCCCTCGGGGAACGCCTCAAGGACCTGGCGGTACGCCTCGACCTGCTTCTCCTCGGACGGCGCCTGCTCGCTGTCGTCCAGGAAGAGGAACTCGGTACGGAAGAGGCCGACGCCCTCGGCACCCGCCTCTACGGCGGCGGGAACGTCCGCCGGGCCACCGATGTTGGCGAGCAGCGGCACCTTGTGCCCGTCCGACGTGGCGCCGGGGCCGGTCGAAGCGGACAGCGCGGCCTTGCGCTCGGCGGCGGACGCCTCCAGGGCGGCCCGCTTCTCGGGGGTCGGGTCCACGAAGATCTCACCCGTGCTGCCGTCGACGGCGACGACGGTGCCTTCCGCCAGTTCACCCGCGCCGGGCAGCGCCACGACCGCGGGCACACCGAGAGCGCGAGCGAGGATGGCGCTGTGGCTGGTCGGCCCGCCTTCCTCGGTCACGAAGCCGAGCACGAGCGCGGGGTCGAGCAGCGCGGTGTCGGCGGGGGCCAGGTCGCGCGCGATGAGCACGTACGGCTTGTCGCTGTCCGGCACGCCGGGCATGGGAACCCCCAGCAGGCGGGCGACGATACGATTCCGCACATCGTCGAGGTCCGCCACTCGGCCCGCCATGTACTCGCCGGCGCCCGCGAGAAGCTCGCGGTAGTGCGAGAAGGCGTCGTAGATGCCCCGCTCCGCCGAGCTGCCGACCGTGATCCGACGATCGACGTCGGCGATCAGCTCCGGGTCCTGAGCGATCATGGCCTGGGCCTCGAGAACCATCTGCGCCTCGCCGCCGGCCAGATTGCCGCGGGCGATCAGGTCGGCCGCGACAGCCTCGACGGCCTGGCGGGCGCGCCCCTGTTCGCGCTCGGCCTCCTCCGCCGGAATCTGCTTGGCCGGCGGCTCAAGCACCGCGGTCCCCATGTGCCGGACCTCGCCGATGGCCACACCGTGGCTCACACCGACGCCGCGAAGCGTTGTCTCCATCTCACCGTCTCCGATAGTGCGGCGGGCCGAGCCGCCGCGTTGGTTGTGCTGCTGCCGGGCGTCCGCGAACGGACGTCCGTCACTTCCAGCCGAAGAGAGCGTCCCCAGCCGTGACGTCGCCATCCTTGACGACGTCCGACAGCGACTCGGCGGTGGCCTCCAGCGCGACGACCGGGCACACCGGCGACTTGCCGGCCTCCTCGACCGCGGCCGGGTTCCAGCGGACCACGGCCTGACCGCGCTGAACGGTGTCGCCCTTGTTGACGAGCAGCTCGAAGCCCTCGCCGTTGAGCTGGACGGTGTCGATACCCAGGTGCGTCAGCACACCGTGCCCCTGGTCGTCCACGACGACGAAGGCGTGCGGGTGCAGGGACACGACGATGCCGTCCACGGGGGCGACGGCCTCGGAGGGCTCACGGACGGGGTCGATGGCGGTGCCGGGGCCGACCATGGCGCCGGAGAACACCGGGTCGGGAACGGCGGAGAGCCCGATGGCGCGTCCATTGAGAGGGGACGACACACTGGTCATGGCAAGCCTCCAAGAGGGCGGAGATTCTTGAGCGCCGTCACTGTTGTGCTGGACGGCGTACTGTGCAGGGGCGTACTGTTCAGAAGCGTAAGTCATAAAAAGTCCCGGTTCCGCACCAGAGGTACCGGTTGGCTGACGTAGGGGCGTCCGGCAAATGATTTGCGCCGAACCCTGACCCCCATGTACGGTCGTACCCCTGCCTGGGGCAGACCGGCGCCTCCGAGCGTCCATCTGCCCGGCAGCTTCTATCGAGTCAACCTTAACTTTGCTCAGCTTTCGCATGTCTGCGGATGACTGGTCAGACGGCCGGAAAAACACTGATAGAGTTTCGACATCGCCGGGAGGGAAACCGCGAAAAGCGGAATTCCGAAAAGCGGGACAAGAAGTACCAGCAAGACCCCGAGGAAATCGGATCGGAAAGATCTGATAGAGTCGGAAACGCAAGACCGAAGGGAAGCGCCCGGAGGAAAGCC
>NZ_JBIRPI010000040.1:0-40614 GCF_044332585.1 Streptomyces sp. NPDC016845
GCTCCATGCCGACAGGACAGCACCACCCGGACGGACCGGCAATCACACACACGAGCGACATCGAACCCTAGAAAAAGGGACTTAACGTCCACTGATGACCCGGTGGGGACCATCCCCGCGGGTGCGGGGAGCAGAGTGTGTAGGAAACATGACCGCGGCCGCGACCGGGACCATCCCCGCGGTTGCAGGGAGCAGCAGATCTTCGGGCGGTGGGCACGCTGGAAGCTGGGACCATCCCCGCGGGTGCGGGGAGCAGACCCCGCTGTCGTACAAGGCATTGGGTGTAGCTCTTCCTGAGGGAAGATCTTGAAGGCTCGCCGTGACAGCATGCGCGCATGAACTTCGAGTTGATCCCGCCGATAGGCATCGGTTCTCTGCAGATCGGCATGTCGCGCGAGGCCGCGAACAGCGCGCTGGAGTCCCTGCGTGACATGGGGGAGCTCGCCGCGGCCGATCGGGCGGGGCAGCACATCTTCCGGCCGAGCGGCCTGATGATCAGCATCGGGTGCATGCGCGAACGTCTGGAATCCGTTGAGCTGGGACGTCCGTCTACCTCTTCGGACGTCGTGCTCTTCCGCGGTATCGATGTCTTCGGCCTGCCGGCCCGTGAGGTCGTGAGCCGCATGGCCGAGATCACCGCTATCGAACCCGACGACGACGATCCCGCGTCCTTCGTCGCGCGAGACCTGTTGCTCAGCTTCTGGCGCCCTTTCGAAGCCGACGATGACCCGGAGGACGAGCAGGGCTACTACTTCAGCTCGGTGCTGCTTGCCCGGCCCGGCTACTACGACGGCCCTTCCCCAGGCTGACCTCCATAGGACACGTCGTCACAGCAGAGCGGTTTGGTCAAGCGGTGAGGTCATATTCCTGCTGGTCGGCAGTGGGGTAGAGCCGCTCATGTTCGCGACCGGCATGAAAGCGCCAGTAGTCATCGAAGTCGCCGTTCGTGATCAGCGCGCGAAGTTGGAGGACGGCTTCGGCGCCCTCGAGTCCCCAGCGGGCGCCGGTGATGTCGAGGCGGTCGGCGATCAGATGCCGGCAGGCTCCCTCAATGGCACCGGTGGCGATCGGCCAGCCCGCCTTCAGGGCGGTGTCGTAGTGGAGTTGATCGAGGTGGCCGGTGAGGTATCGGTGGCAGGTGGTGGCCGCTTCGCGGCGGGCGGCGGGAAGCTGTGCGGCTGTGGCCTGCGCGCTCATCTCGGCGGCGGCTCGCTCGGCCTGGCCGGCGAGGATCGCGGTGAGCTTGTCCGCGGCCCAGGTCTCGGCCTCGCGACTGCCGGGCGGATGAAAAGCATGGGCCGCGGTCCAGCAGTACTCCGCGACGTGCACGAAGTCGAGCAGGACGTGCACGCGGACATCCCGGCGGGCTGCTTCGATATGGATCAGGTCGAGTTGGTGGCGGGCGCCGTCGACGAGCACGACCCAGTCCCGCAGATGCTGCGGGTCGCGGGCCTGCGCCTGGTCGAAGGCATCGGCGACGACCTGCTCCGGAGTGCGGATCACGGAGGCGGTGCACCATTTCCGCAGTGCCTTCGGGCCCGGCCTCGCCGGCCGGGTATCGGTGCGTCCGCCGGGCGGATGGATGATGTCGTGCGGCCGTCGCGGGGCGGGAACGGTGTCGAAGACGCAGGCCACGGTCGCCATCCGCTTGCGATTGGGTTTCTCGCCCGGGGCCAGGCGTCCGCGCCGCCCGGCAGCCGCCGTCTTGGCGGCAGCCCGGCGGGTGGCCTCGCGCAAGGCCTCGGGCCGCATCACCACACCCTTTCCGTCGACCTGGATGACCAGCGGCATCTCGCAGGTGCACGGGGTGGGAATCTTCACCGAGTAGTAGGCGGCGAGGTCGACGGCCGCGTCCACGACGAGCTGTGCGAGTCGTCGTTTGCCCACCACTTTCCCGCAGCGGCGCTCGATCGATTGCTGGGCCTGGTCGAACGAGCCCCGCACCGCCTCCACCGCCGCGAGCCGTCGAAGTCCCATCGAGTGCCGTCCCGCGGGCAGCGACAGAGCGGCATCCGCCGGATGGACGTTGGCCATTCCGGGGCCCCGGTGGGCCACCCGTTCCACGCGCACGAGCCCGAACAGGCAGGCCAGCCAGCGTCCGTGACCCGTCTCCCGCCACGGACGCGGTCGCCCGTCCGGGCCGGACACCGCCAGATACAGACCCGAACGTACTGCTTCTTTCTCCGTGCGGGCCCGCAGGTCCAGATGGTCCTGGAATAGCTGCCGCAGTAACTCCCGGCCCGCCTGTTCCAGGTGTTCTTCGAGTGCGGCGTGGGTCCATGAGGTGGCAGGTCCGCCTGACAGGGTGCGTATTAGCGATTCGAAGGCACTGACCGAGCGGCCAAACAGGTCAGCGCCCGTGTGAGAGGCATACGGTTCCATCCCGGGGCTCTTCTCGTGCTGGGTCGATTGGGTGGCACCTTCGACTGTAGAGAGAAGGGCCCCGCCTCTACCCGGAGTTGGACGAGGTTTCCGCCCGGCCACGGGCCGGCGTGAACAGCCCCGGCTCGTCTTCGTCCAGCCAGCCCCGCTCGACCAGCCGCTTCAGCTTCGAGCGGGTGCCCTCGATCTTCCCGACCTGCGCGGGCAACCCGATCCGCGGAACGATCTGCTTGGCCCGCACCGGCCCCGGAGCGTCCGCGACCACCTCCAGAATGTCCTGGTAAACCCGCGGCAGCACCTTCGCATCCATGCCCGGCTGCCACTTCGGCACAGCCAGGACCCCCACCACCCGCCGTTCCGCACCCGCGTACGGCGACGACACCTGACCACCTTCCGGTGTCTCGGCCTCCGGCTCCGCGTCCGCACCCACTGCCATCTCAGCCATCACCTCGGCCACCGTCTCCCTCGTGACCCGCAACCGCTCCAGTCCCTCCCGGGCCTGCCCCAACTGCTCTGATACAAGAGCGAGTTCACCCTCAAGCTCTTCCACCCGCACCCGGGCAGCGTCCTCCCGGGCCTCCAACTCCTCAAACAGCGATCCCATCCGACACCCCCTCCACCACCACGGTAGAGACGGTCAGCGGCGAGCACACGCCAAACGGTGCTTCCCCAGATCAACGCGTCACTTCAAAAGAGCCGCACCCCAAGGCATTGGCCATGTAGGGGCCTTAGCCGCAGCCGTGCGGCCCGCCACGTTGGGACCATCCCCGCGCGTGCAGGGAGCGGCTCTCGATCGCCGCCGCCATCATCGCGATTAAGGGACCATCTCTGCGGGTGCGGGGAGCATCTGCACGTCAGTGTCGCTCAACACGTCGCACCGGGGCCATCCCGCGTGTGCGGACAGCGGTCGAGACGTCAGTCGCTGATTTGAACGAGGTAGGGATCATCCCCACGCGTGCGGGAAGCAGCCGCCATCGCGGGCGGCGTAGGCGTCGGCGATGGGACCATCCCCGTGCGTGCGGGGAGCAGGTCGGCTCGCACTTGCAGACCGCCTTGCGGTAGGGAGCATCCCTGCATGTGCGGGGAGCAGGGCGCGAGTCCGACGTGCAGGTAAAGGAGCAGCAGCGGGCCGCCGCCTGGGACAGGCGCAGGAGGGACCATCCCCGCATGCGCGGGGAGCAGGACGAGAACGAGGACCCCGCGGGCGAGGCCCCGGGGCCATCCCAGCGTGTGCGGGGAGCAGGACGGCGGTGGCGTCGCCTGCGCCGCGCCCGCGGGATCATTTCCGCGGGCGCGGGGAGCAGACGCCGGGCTGTGCCTGGATCCAGACGCCCGGGGGACCATCCCCACGGGTGCGGAGAGCAGCTGTGCCACCAGTGGGGCATCCCGCACAGCCAGGGACCATTCCCCGCGGGTGCGGGGAGCAGCCGTGCAGGTACAGGTGCATGGGGACCTTGGCGGGACCATCCCCGCGGGTGCGGGGAGCAGGCTCCGAGCGGGATGAGCGCTTCACCGCCCGTGGGACCATCCTCGCGGGTGCGGGGAGCAGCCCAACAGCGACAAACGCTACCGCCCGCATTCGGGACCATCCTCGCGCGTGCGGGGAGCAGCCCGCCGTGAGCCCGGCGGCGGTGCCGCGCATGGGACCATCCCCGCGGGTGCGGGGAGCAGACCACCGCCGCCAGCCTCGGCGCATCGTTCAGGGGACCATCCCCGCCGGTGCGGGGAGCAGCCGCCCCGGTTGCTGCGGGGCGGTCCGTCGTCGGGACCATCCCCGCGGGTGCGGTGAGCAGCGGTCCTTGGCCTCGCGCTCGAACTCCTCGACGGGACCATCCTCGCGGGTGCGGGGAGCAGATGGTCGGCCTCCCAGAATCGACGGCCGACAGGGGACCATCCCTGCGGGTGCGGGGAGCAGACTGTGTGAGCTGCGGGTTCAAGCGGCGGGGGCTGGGGTTTCGCAGCTTAGTGGTGCTGTGGGCAGGCCAGGTCGGGGTGTGGCGGGTCAGGGTGGGGTGTGTTTGTTCGTTCTGGTGTGCTGGGTGGGGTTGTCGTGATAGTCACTGTGCATGATCGGTGGGGGTGCCGGACAGACGCTGCTGTCGCGGCTGGGTGGGGCGGCGCGGTCGGTGTGGGCGAAGCATGACCGGGATAGTGCTGGCTGGTTGCCGTTGTGGCGGCATATGGAGGACGCTGCCGCGGTTGCGGGGCTGTTGTGGGATGAGTGGTTGCCGGCGAGTGTGCGTCGGGTGATCGCTGCTGCTTTGCCGGAGGGCGAGGCGGACGGGCGGGCGTTGGTGGTGTGGCTGGCGGCGGTGCATGACATCGGTAAGGCCACGCCGGCGTTTGCCTGTCAGGTGGAGTTGTTGGCGAATGCGATGCGGGCTGAGGGCTTGCAGATGCGCTCGCAGCAGGCGATGGAAGCCGATCGGCGGCTGGCTCCGCATGGGCTGGCGGGTCAGGTGTTGCTGGGGGAGTGGCTGCAGGAGCGGTGTGGCTGGCCGGTGCGGCAGGCGGGGCAGTTCGCGATGGTGGTGGGCGGGCATCACGGGGTGCCGCCGGAGCCGGGGCAGGTCACGGCGTTGTTCGACCGGGAGGAGTTGCTGCGGACGCCGGGTGCAAGTTGTGGGTTGTGGCGGCGGGTGCAGACGGAGCTGCTGGATGGATGCGCGGAGTACTTCGGGGTGGGGAAGCGGCTGGCCGGGTGGCGGGGGGTCAGGCTGCCGCAGCCGGCGCAGGTGCTGCTGATGTCGGTGGTGATCGTCGCGGACTGGATCGCGAGCAACCCGGAACTGTTCCCCTACTTTCCCGGGGCCGCGGCGCAGAGCGGGGAGCAGCGGCTGGCGGCGGCCTGGCGGGGGCTGGACCTGCCGGCCCCGTGGGCGGCGTCGGAGCCGGCCGGGCCGGTGCAGGAGCTGTTTACCTCCCGGTTCCGTCTGCCCCAGGGTGCGGTGGTGCGGCCGGTGCAGGCGGCCGCGGGGGAGCTGGCCCGGGAGATGACGGAGCCGGGGCTGATGATCGTGGAGGCGCCGATGGGGGAGGGGAAGACGGAGGCGGCGCTGGCGGTGGCGGAGGTGTTCGCGGCGCGTTCGGGCGCGGGCGGGGTGTTCTTCGCACTGCCGACGATGGCCACCGGCAACGCGATGTGGCCACGCCTGCTGGAGTGGATCAAACAGCTTCCCGGCGCGGACCAGGCACGCTTCTCGGTGCATCTGGCGCATTCCAAGGCGGCGTTGAACGAGGAGTTCGCGCCGCTGCTGGCCCGCAGTGGGCACATCGCCGCTGTCGAGGTGGACGCCGACGCCGGGCCGCTGCGGCGGCCGGGCGGTGCCGGGGACGGCGCGGGGGAGGTGGTGGCGCATGCGTGATTGCGGGGCCGCAAGCGGGCGATGCTGGCCTCGTTCGTCGCGGGCACCATCGACCAGCTGCTGTTCGCGGGGCTGAAGAGCCGGCATCTGGCGCTGCGTCACCTGGCGGTGGCGGGCAAGGTGATCGTGATCGACGAGGCGCACGCCTACGACACCTACATGAGTGTGTATCTGGACCGGGTGCTGGGCTGGCTGGGTGCCTACCGGGTGCCGGTGGTCGTGCTGTCGGCGACGCTGCCCGCCGGACGGCGCCCCGCTGGTGCGGTGCCCGGAGCCGTCGGGCCGGGGCACGGACGTGCACGTGGAGCACCTCGCCGACGACCTGGACGTACTCGCCGACCGGCTGGAGCAGGAGGGGGCGGCGGCTGCGGGCTGGTGGTCCGCAACACGGTCAGGCGGGTGCTGAAGACCGCCCGGGTGCTGCGCGCGCGGTTCGGCGAGACGGCGGTGACGGTGGCGCAATCCGCAACCACGCGGGACTGCATCCGTCCCCCCTTCCTGGACCGCCCGGGCCGCGCTTGAATGAACCTTCCAGCGAAGGCGAACGTGACCGCAGAGAAGAGGTGTTGGGCACCTTTGCTGTTCGTTATTGGCGGCGAGCGCTGGCCTGCGGTCGTGAGCTTTTGATCCGTGAGACGCAGTGGGCCGTCCGCGCTGGAGCGCACAGCCCGCCCCGACGTGTCGGTGGACGAGAGGAGTTCCGGTGACCGCTCCTTTGGTGATCTTGGACTGTTACACCGTCGAGCCCAGTGGCCTGGGTGTCCCACCGTACCTGTCCGCCTATGTGCGGCAGGCGTACGCGACGCTGCGCCGGGCCCGGCCCGCCGCGGACGTCAGATACGTGACGATCGACGATGTCCGCTGGTGCCTGGCGGGCGGCCGTCCCACTGTGAAGGCGCCGCTGAGCGATCGCTGGACGTACTCGGCCACCGTCAACCGGGACAAAGCGGTGGAGCTGCTGCGGGACGCCGAGGCGGTGATCGTGGTGGCGGGGGACAAGGTGCCCTCGGTGCACCTGCACGCGGTCAACGGCTCGCAGGACGACATTGCCCGCGCCCTGGCCTGCGTGCGCGGGCGCCGGTACCTGCTCGGCCCCATGGCCACCTGGGCACTGTCGGAGCCGGCCTCCTGGGCCGGGTTGTTCGATGCGGTCCACACTCACACCGTCACCTCGTCCGCCCTCGCCCTGGGCAGCCGCTCTCCTGCGCCGTACGAACAGTTGGAGGCGGACCGCTCCTCGTTCGCTGGGCTGATCGAACAGATGCCGTGGCCACCGGTGGCCGAGCTGGAGTTGTACCGCGGCTGTACCCGCAAGGCGTTCTGCCGTTTCTGCAACGAGCCCGCCAAGTCACCGGTGGTCGCCCACCGCAGCGTCGACGACGTCCTGGCCGAGACCGTCCAGCTGTATGTCGCGGGGGTGCGGCATTTCCGCCTCGGCCAGCAGACTTGCTTCTTCTCCTACCAGGGCCGCAGTGAAGGAGCGATCCGGGCCTTGCTGGAAGGGATACGGGAGCGGTGCCCGGACTTGCAGATGCTGCACATCGACAACGCCGATCCCCTCGCGGTGGCCGCACCGGTCGGTAAACGGATCGCGGCCGCGGTCGCCGACCTGTGCACCGAGGGCAATTGCGCGCCCATGGGCATCGAGTCGTTCGACCCGGCCGTGATCGAGCGCAACACCCTCACATGCACCGAGGAGATCCTGCTGCGCGCCGTCGAACACGTGAATGAGGCTGGGGGCGGGCGCGGTACGGGCGGGCTGCCGAAGCTGCTGCCCGGCCTCAACCTCATCTACGGCCTGCCCGGCGAGACCCACGCCACGCACCTGGCCAACCTCAACGCCCTGCGGCGGATTTATGACGCCGGGCTGATGTGCCACCGCACCAACGTGCGTGTGGCCCGCGCCTTCCCCGGCACCCCGCTCGCCGAAGAAGCCACCAGCCCGCAGGAGCTGCCGTCCGCGGCGCACTTCGAGACATGGAAGGCCGACATCGACCAGATCTGGGACCGGCCGATGAAACAACGCGTCTACCCGGCCGGTCTGAACATCCCCGGTGTCCACGCCTACTTCGTCGACGAGCGCGGCACCTGGTTCCGCCGCCTTGGCTCCTACGCGATCCAGATCATCGACCAGGGCGCCACTGTCCCGGTGGGAACGCCGGCCGACATCACCGTCACCGGCTACGCCCCCCGCGTCATCTACGGCACCCACCGTGCCCGCTGACCCGGTCGCCGCCGCACAGCCGGGCCTGCGGCACGTGGGCGTTTTGCTGCCGTGGGCCAATCAGGCGGTCGAGGAGGAACTGCCCCGACTCGGCGAGCCGGGCGTCGTCTTCCACTACGCTCGGCTCGTGCCGGCCTCCCGCACCACCGCCGTCGACAACTCGTTCTGGCACGGGCTGCGGGCCGCCACCACCGACGCCCTCGACTCGATGCACCATCTGCCGCTGGACACCACCGTGCTGGCCTGCACCTCCGCCGGGTTCACCGGAGGGCCCGCACTGCCGCCGGGCGTGATCACCGCCTTCGACGCCCTCACCGCCCTCCTGCACCGGCACCGGCTGGCCCGCATCGTGCTGGCCACGCCCTACCCGCAGCCCATCACCCGCGCCGAGGCCACGGCGCTGGGCGAACACGGAATCGACGTGCTGGCCCAGGCCAGCCTCGGCCTCGACGACGGCTACCCGCACATCAGCCCGAAGCAGATCCTCGACCTGTGCGCCAGCCTGCCACCGGCCGCGCTGGCCGCGGCCGACGCGCTCGTACTGTCATGCACCGGCTGGCGCACCCTGACCGCCGCCACCGCCCTGCAGGCCAGACTGCCCATTCCCGTGCTCTCCTCCAACCGCGCCCTCGCCACCCTCCCGCCCGCCCCCGCAGGAGCACTATGACGACCATGACCCCCACCACCCCCCACAGACGCACCGACAACCGCGTCCTGACCCTCGTCACCCGGGCCGCCGCCCTCGCCGACGTGACGGCCGAGGTAGAAGCCAACCACGACCACAACCGCTGGTGGCCGCCCACCATCACTGACCCGCGCCTGCGGATGCTCGCCGCCGGCTGGTCCACCCGGATCAACTACCGCATGATCGACACCTACCGAGCCGTCCTTGCCCGCGCAACCACCCTCGGCTTCGACGCCCTCACCGACCTCGACGACGACCAGGCACGCGACCTGGTCGCCCCGCTCGGCCTGACCGCCACCCGCCTGACCTACCTGTACTCACTGGCCGACACCCTGGACCGCTGGGACAAGGACGGCACCGACCCGGCCGCCTGGAACACACAGACGTTCATCGCTGCCTTCACCCGCGACGTGCGCGGGGCCTCCTACAAGGTCGCCCAGTGCGCCGCCCTGTACGCCCGCGGCTACCACTGCGGCATCATCCCCGTCGACTCCGGCATGGTCACCAAACTTGCCCCCGCCCTCGGCTTCACCCTCCCCGCAGGCCCCGTCGCCCACGAACACCTGCGCCTTCTGCTCGAACACGCCGTCGCCACCCACACCGACGCCCTGCGCACCCTGACCGCCGACCAGAACATCACCCTCCCCAGCCAGACGGCCCCGACCTGGTGGACCCACCTGACGCTCATCTACTTCAAGCGCCTCTACCTCAACCGGCCGCCCGCACGTCTGTGCCCCCGCCGCCCGACCTGCCCCGCCCTCACCGACTGCGCACACACCCGGACCTGACCGAAAGGGAGACCGAGCGATGCAGCGCACCATCGTGATCGGCAACATCTCCCTCGACCACATCCACCGCCCCGGCCATCAGCCGGTGCGCCAGCTCGGCGGCGCCGCCCTCCACCTGGCCGTCGCGGCCGCCCGCACCGGACTCCCGGTCGCCCCAGGAGCCGTCCTCGGCCGCGACCTGGCCCGCCTGCCCCACGACCCACGCCTGCCCGCGCTGGACTGGACCCTCCTCCACCACGCACCACAGCCCTCGGCCGCGTTCACCATCCACTACGACACGGCAGACACCGTCACCGCCGTCGACACCGCCTATGGCGCAGCCGAGCACCTCACGGGCCACGCCCTACACCTGATCGACCGCCACCCCCAGGCCGCCTTCCACATCAGCTGCCGCCACCCCCTCCACGTCGCCGCCGTACTGCCGGCACTGGCCGCACGCGGCTGTCCTTTCAGCCTGGACTTCCACCTCCCCAGCGCCCCGCAACTCATCCCCGCCGCCGCACCCTGGCTCCACCAGGCCACCACCATCTTCGTCAACGCCGAAGAGCACACCGTCCTCACCCTGCACGCCGCCCCCCGCTCCTGCCGGGAAATCGTCATCAGCGACGGCCCCCGCCCCGCCCGGGCCGTGCTCAACGGCCGGGCCCTGCCGCCCGTCACCCCACCCGTTCAGCCCACCGTCCGGCAAATCACCGGCGCCGGCGACACCCTGGCCGGCACCTACCTCGCCCACCGCACCCGCGGCGTCCCTCCGCCCGCAGCCCTGACCCACGCCGTCCAGGCCGCCAGCCACCACATCGCCCACACGCCGCTGACCCTCCCCGCCCCACGCAGCGCCCCGTCCTGACCCGCAGCAGGAGGCCGCCCGTGTCCTACTACGTCGCCCACCGTCTCTTCGCCGCCCACGACCGCGCCCTCGCCGCCCAGCTGGCCCACCACCTCGCCCGCAAGCTCGGCGAAGACCACGTCTTCCTCCCCTTCTGCGACACCGACGAGGAAAACCTCGTCGCCGACGTCAAAGGCCGCCGGCTCTTCGAACTCGACCGCGACCGGTTGCGCCGCATCCGCGCCCTCATCGCCATCGTCCACGGCCCCAGCCCGGACGACGGCGTCTGCATGGAGATCGGCTACGCAGCCGCCCGCGGCGTACCCGTGATCCTGCTGACCACCGACTTCCAGGACTACTCCACCGCCCCCGACGGCCCCCGCACCGATTTCCCCGACCCGCTCCTGGACGCCCTCGCCACCCGCACCGTCCGCCTCCCCCGGCTCTCCGCGACCACCGAGCCGTCAGGAACCAGCCGCTTCGCCGACTTCGCCCGCCGCAACCAGGCCCAGGCGCGGCAGGCCATCGACGCCTGCGTCGACGCCACCCTGCAACTTCCCGCACCCGCGGCCGACACGCCCGCCCCCAGCCCAAGCAGCAACACGGTGTACACCGAACCCTCCCCGTATGTCCCGCCGCACCACCCCCTGTCCGTCCTTACCCGCAACCCGCATGTGACGACTATCAGCCAGACCCGGTTCGAGGCCCCCGATCCCCTCACCGCCGCGCGGCGCGACTGGACCGCCGCTCTCGCCTCCGCCCGCATCCTCGTCGACGCCTCCGGCCCCGAGACCCCGCCCGGCGCTGCCCTCCTGATCGGCGCGGCCTGTGCGATAGGCAGGCCGGCAGCCGCCTACCTATCGCGCAGCAGCTACACGCACGCCGCCGGCCGTGAGCCCAACTGCCGCAACCTGATGATCCAATACGGTGTGGACGCCATACTGCGCAGCACGGAAGAGGTGACCACGTGGATCGGCAGGTGACCCTTGAGGAGATCACCGGCCACCGAACCATCGTGATCGAAGGCGGTGATGGAGTGGGCAAAAGCACCCTGGCCCACCTTCTCGTCACCCAGTACGGCTTCACCGCCATCCACTCGCCCCAGACCCCCAACCACCAGAACCTGACCAGCCGCTACCGCGACCTCCTGGCCCGCCCGGGCCCACTGGTCTTGGACCGAGGCTTCCTCAGCGAACTTGTCTACGGCCCCCTCTACCGCGGCTACTCCCGCCTTACCTGGAGCCAGGCCCTCGACCTCGCTCAACTCGTCACCGCCCGCGACGGAATCTTCCTGCACCTCACCGCCCCCGCCGGCACTGTGCGAAGCCGACTCTCGGCGCGCGACGGCCGAGCCCCCGACCTGGAGGCGATCAAGGAGCTTGCCGACGCCTATCAGCGCGTCTTCCATGTCCTGGCCCGCCACGTGCCTGTCCTGACGTACGACACCGCATAAAGCGGCGGCCGTTTCACCGGCTGAACCTCGCGTGGTTTTCACCCATCAGCCCCCTGAGCCTCGCTAGGGTTCCCCGAAACAACGGATCACACTGCCAAGGGGACCACCGTGGACATCGCCGAGGCCCAGAAGCTCGCCTGGGAGAACAAGCTCAGCAAAGGCTTCAACACCACGGACGTCGCCATGGAATTCGGACTTTTGACCGCAGAGATCGGCGAGGCCTTTACCGCCTGGCGCAAGCAACTCCCCGATCACGGCGAGGAGCTCGCCGACGTCTTCCTGTACCTGGTGGCGCTTGCCCAGATGCAGGGCGTGAACCTGGACCAGGAAGTTGCCAACAAGATCGCGAAGAACGTGCGTCGCACCTACGCTCCAGGGGCCAACGGCGCCCTTGTACGAACTGGGGAGGAATAGATCACGATCCGTCTGCGGTGAGACAGGGGCTGCGGGGAAAGCAGACGATGCCGCCTGTCGCGTAGCCGCCGGGCTTGGGACTATCCCCGCGCGTGCGGGGAGCAGAAGGACGCGACGAAGCGGGCGCTGCTTGAGGGGGACCATCCCCGCGGGTGCGGGGAGCAGGGCACCAAGGCCGAGGAGATGGGCAAGGCCCTGGGTGGAGCTTCCCCTTGATCGTGGACACCTGGAGACTGGGATCTTGAGGTTCCAGAGGAAGTAGCACCAGGTGGGAAGCAAATACACGAAGCGGTACACCGAGGAGTTCAAGCGTGACGCGATCGCGCTCGTCGACTCCTCGGGCAAGACGGTTACCGCCGTCGCCCGGGAGCTTGGCATCAGCTCGGAATCCCTGCGCGGCTGGTACCGCCGGGCGAAGGCGGACCGGGGCGGGGGCGAGAGCGGTGAGCTGACCAGCGCCGAGCGCGAGGAGCTCAAGCGGCTGCGCAAGGAGGTCTGTGAACAGCAGCAGACGATCGAAATCCTGAAAAAAGCGACGGCCTTCTTCGTGAAGGAGAACGACCGGTGAGCGAGCTCTACCGGTTGATCCATGCGGAGAAGGCGACGTACCCGATCGTCTTGCTGTGCCGGGTGCTGAATGTCGCCCGCTCCTCCTACTACGCCTGGCGCGAGGGCGAGGCCGCCCGCCGTGCCCGGCAGGCCGCCGACGACGCGCTCGCCCACGAGATCACCGTGGTGCACACCGCCTCCCGCCACACCTACGGTGTCCCGCGCATCCACGCCGAACTGCGCCGCCTGGGCCTACGGGTGAACCGCAAGCGCGTCGCCCGGGTGATGCGTGAACGCGCCATCCGCGGCGTCACCCGGCGCAAAAGGCGCTCGCTGACCCGGCCGGACGCGAAGGCGAAGCCGGCCCCGGACCTGATCGGCCGCGATTTCCACGCCGAGCGGCCCGGGACCCGGCTGGTCGGCGACATCACCTGCCTGCCCACCGCCGAGGGCTGGCTCTACCTCGCCTGCTGGCTGGACCTGGCCACCCGCGAGGTCGTCGGCTATGCCATGGCCAACCATCACCGCGCCGGCCTCGTCGTCGACGCCCTGGACATGGCCCACGGCCGGGGCCAACTGGAGCCCGGCTGCGTGATCCACAGTGATCGCGGCAGTGAATACACCTCGGCTCAATTCCGGCGCAAAATAGGAGAGTTGGGCCTGAGGCAGAGCTGCGGACGCACCGGATCGTGCTTCGACAACGCTGCCGCGGAGAGCTTCTGGGCCCTGCTCAAGGAGGAAATCGGCACCCGTACCTGGCCCAACCGGGCCACCGCCCGAGCCGAGGTCTTCTCCTTCATCGAAACCTTCTACAACCGCCGCCTGCGCAAGCACCGGACCTTCGGCTACCTCACTCCGGCCGAGACAAGGCAGCGGCATCAACACACCCTCGCGGCATAACGATCACGTGTCCGAGATCACGGGGAAACTCCAGAGCAGGGGTCACCCGCGGATGCGTACCCGCCGTACTTGGGATCGTCTCCGTGCGTACGGGGAGCAGGGTGAGCCGGGGTGCAGCCGGTTGGGCAGCATGGGATCATCCCCGCGCGTGCGGAAGCAGATCGAATCGTACGCCGCGGTGAGGGAGTCGAAGGAACCATCCCCGCGTTGCGTGCGGGGAACAGCACCCGTCCGGATTATCGACCGGAGCACCGTAGGGACCATCCCCGCGCGTGCGGGGAGCAGGAAGGTGGCGCGGAGCTGCGCCTCGGTGGCGCGGGACCATCCCCGCGGGTGCGGGGAGCAGTCCGGGGCGGCCAGACGGGCACGGAGGGCAGCGGGACCATCCCCGCGCGTGCGGGGAGCAGCACGACGCCGACGGCGAAATCTAGGTCTCCAAGGGACCATGTCTGCGCGTGCGGGGAGCAGCCGAACTGGAAGCTGTGTCCCGGCGTCACCGAGGGATCATCCGCGCATGCACGGGGAGCAGTCGACCGGGCCGGTGTACTCGGGGCCGGTGAGGGGATCATCCTCGCGGGCGCGGGGAACAGGTCTTCGGGTCGATGCCGCGTACGCCTCGGGTGGGACCATCCTCGCGTGCGCGTGGAGCAGGACCGAGAGGCGCAGCGCCGTATTCAAGTCAGGGGACCATCCCCGCGCGTGCGGGGAGCAGAGCCCGTACTTCGCCCACGTCCGCCCCTCCGCGGGACCATCCCCACGGGTGGGGGAGCAGACCACGCCCGGCCAGGCCCTCAACGACGCCATGGGACCATCCCCGCGGGTGCGGGCAGCAGCCGAGCCCCTCGGGCTTAGCGATGGCAGCGATGGGACCATCCCCGCGCGTGCGGACAGCGGTTCATGGCGGTGCCCTTGCGGGAGTCGTAGGCGGGACCATCCCCGCGCGTGCGGGGAGCAGCCACCGGCCAAGGTTGGGGCGGACCTTCACTCGGGACCATCCCCGCGCGTGCGGGGAACAGGGTGTCGAGACGCCTTACACCGTTGAGGACATGGGACCATCCACGCGCGTGCGTGGAGCAAGTACCCCCTTGTACCTCAAGACGGCGACAGACGGGACCATCCCCGCGCGTGCGGGGAGCAGGAGTAGCCGATTGCGGCCAGCCCGTCGGTCGGGGGACCATCCCCGCGTGTGCGGGGAGCAGGCCGGGGCCGCACCGGAGTCTCTGGCCGCCATGGGACCATCCCCGCGTCTGCGGGGAGCAGCACTCTTCAATCTCGCGCATGATCTCAGCAGCGGGACCATCCCCGCGCGTGCGTGCGGGGAGCAGCACTACGAGGTTCAGCCGCCCATCATGCAGACGGGACCATCCCTGCGCGTGCGGGGAGCAGATCATTCCGCCCAGGCCCTGCCGCTGGGCGTCGGGACCATCCCTGCGCGTACGGGGAGCAGGGCACCCTGCTCGGCGCCGCCGTCTCCGGTCTGGGACCATCCCCGCGCGTGCGGGGAGCAGACGGCCCGGATCTTTCGGGCGTGCGCCAGGTTCGGACCATCTTCGCGCGTGCGGGAGCAGATGCAGCGTGCGGCCAGCTTGGCGTAGCTCAGGGGACCATCCCCGCGGGTGCGGGGAGCAGTGCGTCTGCGGTGTCACAGCAACCGCGTCCCGGGGACCATCCCCGAGCGTGCCGGGGAGCAGACGACTGCGCCCGAGCCCTCCCGGCCGCAGCCGGGACCATCCCCGCGCGTGCAGGGAGCAGTGGTCGACCGGCAGCACTGAATGGTGAAACCGGGGACCGTCCCCGCGGGTGCGGGGAGCAGACGATGCCGCCTCTCGCGTATCCGCCGGGCCTGGGGCCATCCTCGCGGGTGCGGGGAGCCGGGCGACGCCGGCGGCGAAATCTACGTCGCCAAGGGGCCATTCCCGCGGGTTCGGGGAGCAGCCGACCGTACCGTCCGCCGCCGCGATGGCGGGACCATCCCCGCGGGTGCGGGGAGCAGGGGTCGAGCCGGCTCATCAGCCACCGCGAGGCGGGACCATCTCCGTGCGTGCGGGGAGCAGTCGACGACGGCCAGCTTCAGATCCCTCGGCGCGGGATCATTTCCGCGCGTGCGGGGAGTAGACCGTGGGCTACACCAAGGACGGCCTGGACTGGGGATCATCCCCGCGCGTGCGGAAGGCAGGACCAGCTGGTCGGGCCGGGCGGCCACTTGGCGGGACCACCCCCGCGCGTGCGGGGAGCAGGGCATCCCAGGCGGCATCCGCAAGTACCTGCCGGGACCATCCCCGCGCGTGCGAGGAGCAGCTTCCCTCTCTCGACGACTACGACGTCCAGGGCGGGACCATCCCCACGCGTGCGGGGAGCAGCGCACTGGTCAGCGACGCAGCGGAAGCGGACGGGGACCATCCCCGCGCGTGCGGGGAACAGCGCACCTGCACCGTGACGCTCGCCGATCCGTCGGGACCATCCCCGCGCGTGCGGGGAGCAGAGCTTCGGGTTCTGCCTCCACATCCCCGTGCAGGGACCATCCCCGCGCGTGCGGGGAGCAGGCGGTGCCCATGTCGACCGCGTCACGGAACGCGGGACCACCCCCGCGTGTGCGGGCAGGTCATCCTGTCCCGGCCAGATGGTTACTCCCGGCAGAAGGGAATGACGAGGAAGTACGGCTGGCTGCCCAGACTCCTTCGCCAGGGCGTGACATTCAAGACCGTGGAAACGGATTGAGGCGGTGCACCGTCCCAGAATCGTTTCGGTTCTGCTGGTCAGATGTTGCCTCCATGCGCCGATCTGTCAGGCTGCGGGCAGTCGCTGGGCATCGCCGGATACTTCGCCGAAGACGGTGTCGAAGTCCAGGGCGTGCTGCACGGGCACGAGGTGATAGGGGCTTCCGGAGCCGCGGGCCGAGCGGGGGCCGCGGCCGCCTGTCATGAGGACGTCGAGCGGGGTGAGGACGTCCAGATTGTCGAACACGTAGCAGACCGGCATTCCGGTCCAGGCCGCGAGTTGCAGGTGGGCGGTGACGGCTGCCGCCTCGACCGCATGCCGGCCGGGGGCCCGGCTGGTCATCCGGCTCTTGCAGTCGATCATGAACAGGTGCGGGCCGCGGGCGGCGATGAGGTCGGGGGTCCAGCGCAGGAAGCTGTTGCTGCGGCGCAGCGCGGCACGCGCCGCTGGGCTCAGCACGCCCTGGCCCCACTCGTCGACGGTCCACCCACGCTTACCCAACTCCCGTGCGACGCACTGTTCGTGCGCGTCGCCGATGTCCTTCCTTTGCTGAAAGCTCGTCATACCGGGGAGTGTGGCGCATGGGCGATGAGTCCAAACAGTACGGGTGAATCGACCCGGGTTTGATGGAGATCATCAAGACCCGGAAGGATGCCGATCATGGCTGCTCCCCGTAAGTACCCTGACGAACTGCGTGAACGCGCGACGCGTCTGGCCGTCGAGGCCCGCAAGGACCCGGCCGGCCGGGCCGGTGCGATCAAGCGCATCGCCGACCAGCTGGACGTACATCCCGAGGTTTTGCGGGGCTGGGTGAAGCGGGCCGAGATCGACGAGGGCACCGTCGCCGGGACCACCAGTGCGGAGGCCGCCCGGATCGCGGAGCTGGAGCGGGAGGTGAAGGAACTGCGGCGGGCGAACGCGATATTGAAGTCCGCCTCGGCTTTCTTCGCTGCGGAGCTGGACCGTCCACTGCGCTGAAGGTCGCCTACATCGACCAGTACAAGGAGACGTTCGGCGTCCAGCCGATCTGCGACGTCCTCGCCCAGACGGACGCGCCGATCGCGCCGAGCACCTACTACGCCGCCCACTCCCGCCCGCCCTCGGCCCGCAGTCTGCGCGATGAGCAACTCACCGAACTCATACGCCAGATCCATACCGACAACTACGGCGTCTACGGGGCCCGCAAGGTTCATGCCGCCCTGGTCCGCGGCGGCATCCGGGTGGCCCGCTGCACGGTCGAACGCCTCATGCGGCAGGCGGGACTTCGCGGGGTGATCCGGGCCAAGAGCCCACGCACCACCCGGCCCGCGCCCGAGACCGGCCGTCCGGCCGACCTGGTCGAGCGGCAGTTCACCGCCACTGCCCCCAACCAGCTGTGGGTCGCAGACATCACCTACATCAGAACATTCTCCGGCTGGGTCTACGCGGCCTTCGTCATCGACGTGTTCTCCCGCATGGTTGTCGGCTGGCAGGTCGCCACCAGCCTCTACACCGACCTCGCCCTTCACGCGCTGGAGATGGCGATCTGGCGCCGCCGGCGCACCGGCGCCGACCTGGCCGGCCTCACCCATCACTCCGACCGCGGAGTCCAAGGCGAATTCAACCGGTCGTCGCAACACCTTGATCGTGGAGGTGTTGGATGGAACGACCGAGGAAGTCAATGCCGCAGGCTCCGGCCGGGGCGCGACGGCAGTGGGCCGCGGATAGAGCGATGCGGGCGCCCATGCGCTCGCCCGGACGTCCGGAGCCGTCGCGCGCTGTGCAGCGGAAGTTCTGGCGCCTGATCGCGTCCGGGATCACAACGGTCCAGGCGGCCGAGGGGGTCGGCGTGTCGGCACCGGTCGGGATCCGGTGGTTCCGTCACGCTGGCGGAATGCCGCCGATCAGCCTGGACGAGCCCACCGGCCGCTATTTGTCGTTCGCCGAGCGCGAGGAGATCGCGCTGATGCGCGTTTAGGAGCTCGGTGTGCGCGAGATCGCCCGCAGGATCGGCCGCGACGCGGGCACGGTCTCACGCGAGCTGCGCCGCAACGCCGCGACCCGAAATGGCAAACCGGTCTACCGGGCCGTGGTCGCGCAGTGGAAAGCACAGCAGGCCGCAAAGCGCCCGAAGACTGCAAAACTCGCAGGTAACGACCCGTTGCGTGCATACGTGCAGTACCGGCTCGCCGGCAGTGTCCGCCGGTCCGACGGCACCATCGTCACCGGGCCACAAACGCCCGCGTGGAAAGGGCTGAACAAGCCGCACCGGCAGGACAGAAGATGGGCGACGGCATGGAGCCCGGAGCAGATCTCGCACCGGCTCCCTATCGACTTCCCCGATGATGAGTCCATGCGCATCAGCCACGAAGCGATCTACCAGGCGCTGTTCATCGAGGGCCGTGGCGCGCTCAAGCGAGAACTGGTCACGTGTCTGCGTACCGGCCGTGCACTGCGGTCTCCCCGGGCTCGGTCGCAGAACAAGCCGCAGGGGCATGTCACCGCGGACGTCGTCCTGAGCGAACGCCCCGCCGAAGCCGGGGACCGCGCGGTCCCCGGACACTGGGAAGGCGATTTGATCATCGGGACGGGCCGCTCCGCGATCGGCACGCTGGTCGAGCGCAGCAGCCGCTCCACGCTCTTGGTGCACCTGCCCCGGCTCAAGGGCTGGGGCGAGATTCCACCGGTGAAGAACGGCGCCTCGCTCGGCGGCTACGGTGCGATCGCGATGAATTCGGCGCTCACGATGTCGATGACCCGGCTGCCCGGGCAGCTGCGCAAGACTCTCACCTGGGATCGCGGGAAGGAACTCTCCGGCCATGCCCAGTTCGCTCTCGACATCGGGACGACAGTGTTCTTCGCCGATCCGCACTCGCCCTGGCAACGACCGACAAACGAGAACACGAACGGTCTGCTGCGTCAGTACTTCCCGAAGGGCACTGATCTCTCCCGTTGGTCGTCCACGGGCCTCGAAGCGGTCGCCCTAGCGATCAACAACCGGCCTCGCAAGGTCCTCGGTTGGCGAACGCCGACCGAGGTCTTCGAAGAGCAGTTACGCTCGTTGTCACAGCCCGGTGTTGCAACGACTGGTTGAACTCGCCCAATATCGTGCCATCCGCTACACCGAACGCCTCGCCGACGAGGCAGCCGTGGCCTCGGTCGGATCCAAAGGCGACTCGTATGACAATGCCCTGGCCGAGGCGTTCAACAGCCTCTTCAAGGCCGAGCTGATCCGCAACAAGGGGCCGTGGACGTCCATCCACGACGTCGAGATCGCGGTCGCCGAGTACATCGACTGGTTCAACCAGCGACGCCTGCACGGCGAACTCGGACACATCACCCCCGCCGAGCACGAGGCCGCCCACTACGCGACCGAACCCCCTGCGTCACTCCAAACCAGCTAACCCACTCTCCACAGAACCCGGTGCTTGACAGACGGGACCATCCCCGCGCGTGTGGAGAGCAGGCGGCTGTCCCGAGCTCGACGTGGACGGCCGCGGGACCATCCCTGCGCGTGCGAGGAGCAGTACATCGCGACGGGGTGCACGGAATCGGCCTCGGGACCATCCCCGCGCTTGCGGGGAGCAGCCGAGCTTCGTCGTGAGGCGGGAGCGCTGCCAGGGACCATCCCTGCGCGTGCGGGGAGCAGAACGTCACCGTCCCAGCCCGCCTCTACGAGGAGGGACCATCCCCGCGGGTGCGGGGAGCAGCACAGCACGGAGCTGGAGTCCGGTGCCTACCGGGGACCATACCCGCGCGTGCGGGGAGCAGGACGTCAGCACGGCCCCCAATTGCCCCGTCGCAGGACCATCCCTGCGCGTGCGGGGAGCAGGCAGGGACTTGGCGACCTGGTCGCCCTTGGGACCATCCCTGCGCGTGCGGGGAGCAGGCAGGGACTTGGCGACCTGGTCGCCCTTGGGACCATCCCCGCGCGTGCGGGGAGCAGGGGAGGCTTCACGTCGACGTGGAGGTGTCGATCGGGACCATCCCCGCGCGTGCGGGGACCAAGAGTTGGCACTGCACGATGCGCCCGGGTGACGGGGACCACCCCCACGGGGGCGGGGAGCAGCTCAGGTTCCTCACGCGGTACGCCCGGGGCGAGGGTCCATCCCCGCGCGTGCGGGGAGCAGACGACGGCGAACAGCGTCCAGGTGCTGCCGTCGGGACCATCCCCGCGGGTGCGGGGAGCAGAGATTCGGCGCGTAGACGGTGCGGTCCGCATCGGAACCATCCCCGCTCGTGCGGGGAGTAGTCGACCGGACACGCGGGAGGCAGACCTGGAGCGGGACGTGGAACACGCCAGTGTCGAGACCATTCTCGCGGGCGTGGGAGCAGCCGGGACAGGCGCGTCCGGGCGCACGGTGTCGACCTCGCCTCTCGGTTCAGTGGTGTTGTGGTGTGGGTGGTGTGTGGAGGTGGGTGATGGTGATGTTGCGGATGGTGGTGAGTGTTTCGGGGGCGAGTTTGTGCAGGGGGTGGATGGTGTGGTGCCAGGCGGGGGTGGTCAGGGCGTGGTGGAGGGCTTGGGCGGCTGCTTGGTGGTTGGGGGGCAGGGTTGTGGCGGTGTGTGCCAGGTGCTGGATGGCACGTGTGTAGTGGCTGTGTCCGGTGGGGTCGGGGCGGACCGGAAGGTGGGCGTGGTGGGCTGCGACTGCGGTGAGGGCGGCGGCGCGTTGGAGTGGGTTGGTGGGTTGTTGTGCTGTGTGGAGGGCGGTGTGGGTGTCGCCGAGGGCTGCGTGGAGGACGGCGAGGGCGGGGGTGGGGAAGTGTGCGGGTCCGCGGCTGGCGAGGTCGCGGGTCAGCCAGGCGAGTTGGAGGTCGGGGTGGTCGCCGCCCTTGAGGCGCAGGAGTGCGTGGACGAGGACGTCTTCGGGGAGCCAGGAGTGGGGGCTGTGGCGGGAGGTCTGGTCGCGGGCTTGTTCCAGCAGCGTCTCAAGGAGCTGTCTGGGGGCGGGTGGTAGGTGGTTGGCGGCGGGCAGGAGTTCGGCCAGTGAGGACAGCAGGCCGGTGCTGCGGATGGTGCGGCTGGTGGCGTGGAGGCGTTCGAGGAGGGGCCAGAGCAGGGTTCCTGCTTGTTCGGGGGCGTGGGGGGCGAGTTCGGTGGCGACGGCGATGCGTGCTGTGCGGTCGGTGGTGCGCCAGGCGGCTCGTGCGGCGGCGCCGCGGGGGTGTGGGTGTTGTTCGATGAGGCGGATGGCGGCCTGTGCCTCGCCGGCGCCGGCCAGTGCCTGTGCCGCGTGCGGCCAGTTGGGGCTGTTGGTGGCGGCGTGGGCGGCTTGGTGGGCGTGGCGGCGTGCGAGGGCGGGCTGGTGGGTGTCGCTGTAGGCCAGGGCGAGAGCGGCGTGGATGCGGGCGCGGTCGGTGGGGTGCCGGGCCAGGTCGGTGAGGGGCTGGGTGTTTGTGGCGGGGTCGGTGCGGACGAGGGCGGCTGCCAGGTCGGGGAGCCAGCCGGGGCTGCGGCCGCCGCCGGGGATGCTGGCGGGCATGAGCGCCAGCGCCTGCTCCAGTCGCTGCTCGGCCTCATCCCCGCGAGCCGCCTCGGCCAGCCGGTAGGCCTCCTCGGTGAGCTCGACGGCTTCCGCAGGACACTCCTCCCCGCTCGGGGCGGGGTGCTCCGCGTGCTCGTGCGGCTCCGCCGGCAGGTGGCGGTCGGCGAGGTGCCGCACGCGGGTGCTCTGCTCGGGCGGTGCGCCGACGGCGTGGAGCGCCTCGACGAGGAGGGCGAGGGTGTGGGGGAAGCCGAATTCGAGGTGGAAGGCATCGGCCGGTGTCAGGGGGTCAGCGGCCGGGCCCAGGACGTGTTCGAGGTGGCGGCAGGCGGTGGTCACGAGGCGTGCAGCCGGCTCGGGCCGGAGGGGCGCGGCATAGCGGGCGGCGAGTGCGAGGATGGAGACGTTTTCCAGGGTGGGCGCGTCGGTGAAGACCTCGTGCGCGTGGGCCAGGATGCGGTCGATGAGGCGGCCTGCGCGGTCGGGGGCCGCGCCGGCTGCCGTGCGCCAGAGCTGGATCGCGCAGGTTGCGGCGTCTGTTTCGGCTGGCTCCTCGCAAGCGAGGTGTTCGGCTTGTTCTTCCAGGGTGTTCAGGAGTTCGTCGGCCCGCTCGGGGTGGTCCGCTGCCAGGAGACGGGCGGCCTGCGCCCAGGCTTCCAGGCGCGCTGTTCCCATCCCGCGGGTGCAGCGCAGCAGCGCCAGGCCCTCCTCGAGAAGACCCCGGCGCTCGCGGTCTTCGCGCGCAGCACGGCCCGGGGCGGCGGGCTTGTTCCAGTACTCTGCCGGCCGTCGGCGAGGCATGCTCTGCTCCCGCGTACCACCGTCGTTCGCCAGGGCTGTTTTCAGCAGGGCGAGGGCCGTCTGCCCGGCGGCGCTTTCCGCCTCGTCGACCCCGGCGCCGAATCGGCCCGCCTCGCGCAGCGCCTGCTGCGCCCACGTGGCTGCTTCCCGGGCCGTCGCAACCGCCTGCGTGTCACCCGTGGTGTGCAGGACGCGTGCCACGCCGGCCAGGTTCAGTGCCTTGTCGGCGGCGCTCCCGGCAGCACTGGTCAGGGCGCGGGCCCGGGGGGCGTCGCCGAGCCGGGCGATGGTCTGCGCCGCCGCCGGGGGCAGCGGTCGTACGTGGGGCAGCAGCATGTCCCGGGAGGCGGCGAGCGCCGCGGCCGTGCCCAGCGCCGACACCGAGTTCGTGGGGACGGATGCGGATGCGGCCCAGTCGAGGTGGCGCAGGGCGACGTCCGCCCCGGCGCGCTCTACGAGCAGAAGTTGGCGGCGTGCGTCGAGAGCCAGGGCGGTGAGCCGTTCGGTGTCGCCCTCCGCCTGCAGGAGGCGGGCGTAGCCGGTGAGCAGGTAGTTCGGGGTGTCGTCGGGCCAGCCCTCGTCCTCGTACTGGCGGGCCCAGTTGTGCAGGGCAGTGACACAGGCGGTACGGAACGGCCGGCCGAGTGCCTCATACGCGGCGACATGGAGTTCTTGGTGGGCGAGCACGAAGGTCTGGCGTCCCGCTTCCGCTTCTGCCTCGGTGCGCACCTCCAGGGGCAGCAAATCGGTGCGGGTGGGGGCCAAGGAACGGCCGGTGACACCGAACAGTTTGTCGCGCACCTCCAAGGGTGTGATCTCGGCGAGTTCGGCGAGGTCCGCGCCGGTGAGGGCGCCGCGCGCCGTGACCAGCAGGCCCAGCAGGTGTTGTCCGGCGGGGTCGGTCAGCAGAGTCCGTAACTCGGTCAGGGCGGCATCGCGGATGATGCGCGCGGCGGGGGAGTCGGCCAGTGGCCGGACGATGGCAGGGTCGCGCAGGGGGTGGTCCGTCGCCAACTTCTGGGGCGGGCGCGGGTGGGGCCGTCCGGTGACGATGACGCGCATGTCGGCGGGCGGGTTCTTGGGCAGGAGCCCGGCGATCCCGGTCGCATCGGAACCGGCGTCGGCGTCTTCGTCGAGTCCGTCGACGATGAGGATGAGGCGGCGATGACGCGCTGCGCAGGCCTGGGCTGCTGCTTCGTAGAGCGGGCCGAGGTTCGGTTGCTGCAGGTCGCTGGGCCGGGGCCGTTTGCCGTCGGCCGCAGCAGCCAGCTGGTTGCTGACGGTGCGGACGAAGCCGTCCCGGTGGTCGGTGCCCAGACGACCGGCGATGAAGTAGTGCGCGACGTCGACTCCGGCGGGCAGGCAGCGGGCGGCAAACCAGGACAGCAGCGCCGTCTTACCGGCCCAGGGCCCGGCCTGCCACCACAGGTAGTTGGGCGAGCCTTCGGGCGCCGTAACGAAGTGCTCCAGGCTGTCCAGTTCTTCCTCGCGTCCCACGAAGTCGACCGGCAGGACATCCAGCAGGACCTGGGAGGCACCGCGCAGCAGACGACCCTTTGAGGCTGCGCCCACCCGGCTTCCGCGACCGCCTTGGCCGCTCTGGCTGACTCTCTGCGCGGCTCCTAACCGGGCAGCCCAGGGCCCCTCCGGGATCGAGGTGAAGCGCGGCGACCGGCGAACGGCTCGTGCCTGCAGGTCGGGGATGAGCTTCTTCAACACGTACTCGACGTGGCGCTCTTCGGTCGGGGGGTACGCCTTCGAAGGGTCCGTGTTCATCCAGGCCGTGAGACTGGACTTGCCCATGGTGTATCCGGAGGCCGCGGCCTCGCGGACCAGGATCGTGTAGGTGAGGCTCCTGCTGCCGCCACCCGCTGCCTGGTACAGCGCCTTCAGGTCGCTCATGAACGTCGGTGTCTGCCTGTCACCGCCCGTTTCGTCGTCTGCGGAAGAGTTCGCTGAACGCATTTTCATCTGCCCCCTGACCAGGTTCTCTGCGGGTTTTCCGGCCGTGTGAAGTGTGCTGAACGCCCCCGGGTTGGTGGATATCTGTGGGACCGCGCCGGGGAGAGGACCTCTGGCTGCTGATCCCGAGGGGGACTTGGATGTCCGTGCTGTCGAGTGTCGTTGAGCCCGTTTTCCGGGCGGGTGTGGGCCTTTCCGTTGTCACTGCGTTCGCCTACTGCGGGGCGGTGGTGACGGTGGCGGCTTCGTCTGTCCTGTTCCGTACTTCGGAGCGCCGGCGTGATGCCCGGGCGACGCTGAGCATTTTGATGCGCCGTCGTGGCGGCCGGTGAGGTGTATCGGGCTGGCCCTGGCGGGGCGGCCAGGCGTAGCCTCGGCCCCCGTCGGTCCTCCCGCGGATGTGCGGGAATGGCTCCCGTTAGGAGCACTGCGTCCCTTTTTCCCCCGCGTGTGCGGGGATGGCCGGCAGGGTGCGGGCCCGGCCCACCGCAAGCGCGGCCCGCCGCACGCGTCCTCAACCAGGCCGTGGTGTTCGCGCCCGCGTCTCCTGCCGGTGTGTTCAGCGGGTGAGGATGAGGCCGCAGCTGTAGGCGCGGGCGTGGCCGAGGCCGTTGGCCAGGGCTTCGACGAGGGTGTCGGGGTCGGTGACGGTGAGGGTGCCGCGGATCTCGGCTCGGCCGATCCGGACGGGTTTGTTGCGGTGGGCGCTGGAGATGGTCGGCAGCATGCGGATGCCGAGGGTGTCGGGGTCGGTGGTGGCGCCGATGCGGGCGCCGCCGTCGGGGGCTGTCTTGGGTTCGCCGACGGGTTGCAGGCGCCGGGTGAACCACCGTTTCACGTGCTCGGGTGTGGTGTGTGCGGTGCGGGTGCCCCGGACGCCTTCGGAGACGGGTTTGCCCGACGGTTTGCTGCGGGTGGGGTTGACGACCGTGCGGAAGGGGACGGGTTCGCCTGCGGTGAAGGTGCGGTCGACGGTGATGATGTGCGGGGCGGTGGTGAAAGCAGCACGCGGGATCCGGGACCAGTCGCCGGGGACACGGGACTGGACGACCAGAACGAGGGCGGCGGCTTTGAGGTCGACGGACCAGGTGGACAGCACTCCCATGTCGGCGCGCGGATTGGGGGCGCCGTCCTCGACCCAGCCGCGGAAGCCGCTCATGACGGTCCGGTGCATCTCCTGGGCATCGATCATCGACTTGGCGACCAGGGGGTGGCGGGCGTCGAGGCAGAGGACGGAGTGGGTGGCGACGAAGCGGGCGGTGGCGGCCCGGGTGCTGGTCACGGGATGATGTCCCATTCGGTGGCGGTCGGTGCGATGGTGATGCGGGTGCGGGTCTCCCAGCGGGTGGCGTGGGTGCGGCGGCCGGGGTCGAAGCTGACGGGCTGATCGTTGATCTGCAGGGCGCCGCGGGTGCCGGAGGGGACCTGGATCCATGCCCAGGGGCGCCGGCCCGCGCTTGCGTTGCCCGGCGGGCCGGGCAGCAGGCGTTTGGCGGTGAAGGCTTCGGTGATGGTGCCGGGCAGAATCTCCGCGGCCAGGGTGCCGGAGGGCGGGCAGGATTTGCGGCCGAGCCACAGCAGCCTTTTCGGGTGTTCCAGGGCGTGGGCGATGTCTTCCAGCAGCGCCTTGTCGGGGTGGTGCAGGGCGGCGAGGAACGCGGCGTCCGACAGGTACCAGCGTTCGGTGATCATTGCGGAGCGGGAGAGTTCGGCGGAGACGAGGGTGCCGGAGACGGGATCCTGGGTGATCTTCTTCGGGGCCCCGTACCAGCGGGCGAGTTCGTGGTGGCCGAACTCTGTTCCCTCGGCGTTTTCCATGCTTTTGGCGAGGGCGGCGGCCCGGCGGTGGTCGGTGATGAGGTCGCGGGGCCGCAGCGGGAAGTGGCCGGCGCCGACGGTGTGGTAGTCGCGTACCGGGGTGCCCGGGTGGTCGGCGCGGACTCCGAAGGTGAGGGCGGCGAGGTCGTCCACCGGCTCGGTGCGGTCCCGGCCGAGGGCCGCCGCGCACAGGCCGAGGACGGCGGACTTGGTGGGGCGGGGATGGGTGTCGCGGTGGGAGAAGCGGGAGGCCACCCCCCAGGACTGCAGGGGGGCGGCCAGGCGGACGAGCAGGACGTGCCCGCTCACGCCGTGAGCTCCTCGATGCCGGACACGGCCGCAACGCCGGTGTCGTCCAGGGTGTCCAGGAGGTCGTTGATCTGCGGGTCGTAGGTCAGCACGCGTCCGGCGCTGATGTCGGGGCGGCGCCGGCTGACGAAGGCGTGGTGCTTGAGCAGCCGTTTGACCGCGGCCGGCCCGGCGGGGCCTTCGCCGTTCTTGTCCAGGGGGCTTTCGTCGATGGGGGTCTGGAAGGCGGCCGCGTAGTTGTAGGGGCGCTCGCCTTCGAAGGCCAGGACGAGGGCGGGCAGGGAGCCGGTGGAGGCGGTGGAGTTCCGCTTCGCCTCGGGGAAGGCCTCGACGAAGGCGGTGACGAACTCCGCCTCCGCCGCCACCGCGACTTCCTCCGCTTCGGGCTCGCTCATTCCGGCCGCCTGCAGGTTGCGGCGCAGCCGCCGGCGGTCGAGCACGGCGTGGCGGTAGAAGGTGCCCGAGATCAGCGACTGGTAGCCGGTCATCCCGGCGCCGGCGTCGTCGGCCGCGTCGAGGAAGTCCAGCGCGTTCTTCTTGCGGTCCAGCTTCGCGTCGTCGGCCGCCGCGTAGAAGTCGTCGACCTGCTCCGCTTCGTGCACGGTGAAGGCGTGGCTGCTCTGGACCGCTCCGTCGACGTTGGGGGAGTCCGCGATCTCGGCGAGGAAGCGCCCGTACAGGGCGATGTCGATGGCGTCGCGCGGGGCGAGCGCGGTGAGGACCGCGGCGCGGGTCGCGGCCGGCACCGGGGGCAGCTTCGCCTCTGCTGCGGTCTCCTCCTCCGCCTCCTCCGGCACCGCGTCCTTGTCCTTGTTCTTGCGGCCGCGCTTCTTCTTGGCCGCCGCCGCGGCGGCGGTCTGTGCCGTCAGGTACTCCTCGCTCCACGCCCGCACGCTCTCGGCGTGCTCGGCGATATGGGCGGCGATGCGGGTGCCGGCGTCCGCCGGCGCGAACAGCAGCACCCGGGTCAGGTTGGCGACGGTCTTCTTGTCCGCCTCGCCGAACTTCAGGCCGGTGGCCTCGATCACGGCGCGCGCGGTGCGGATCGCCTCGTCCTGCTGCCAGCCGTGCTCGGCGGTGAGCTCGCGGGCGGTGAGCAGAGCCCACTCGCGGGTGCGGATGCCGGTGGCCCGCCCGGCCAGGGCGCCGCGCCCGGCGTTGGCGCGGTCGCGGGCATGGATCCGCTCGGCCCGGCGCCGCGCCTGACTGGTGATCATGTGGCGCTCGGCGCCGCCGTAGACGATGGACTTGGGTGCCCCGTTCTCATCACGCACCGGGAGCACGGCCACCAGGGTCTCCAGCAGGTGCAGGGAGAGGAACTGGCTGCCGGTGGCAGGAGAGTTTCTGGTCACGTAAGGGAGTCCTTCTCAAGAGAGGAGGCGGCAGGCAGGGCAGCGGAACGCGCGGCGGCGGCCCGGGCCGCGGGGATGTGGAAGGCCACGCCCCATTCGTAGGGGACCCGGGCCTTGCGGTCGTGCCACCGGTTGAGGTCGTCGACCAGCCGGGGCCAGGAGGGTGGCTGCCGCTCGCAGGCCCGCAGGCGAGCGACGGCGTGCTGCAGATGCCGCCAGGGGATGCGGCGACTGGAAACGATGCGGTCGATCAATCGGGCAGCGCCCGGATCCTCAGGGCCGCGCCTGTCTCCGCTGCCGATCCGGCGCGCCGCCTCCCCGAGACTGCCGTAGCCGTAGGCGGGCTGCGAGCGCCCCTGGTGGTAGATGGCGAACAGGAAGGCGACCTGGGCGTAGACCTCCCGCTGCGCCTCGTCCGGGCTGAACCACAGGGCCCTGAAGTGCGGTTCGCGCTGGACGCGGGGGCGCCGGAGTTCGGCCAGGCTGGCGTAGTCGTGGTTGCGGACGAGGCTGGCGAGCCAGGCCGTGAGCGCGACGGCGCTGTCACTGGCTTCCGGTTCGGCGCCGGGCCTGGTGGTCATGCGGACTCCCCTCTCAGTTCGGCCGGAGCCTTCGGCGACGCCAATTCCTCGTCGAACCGCCTCAGGGCGGCGGCCCGGGCCTTGGTGCCCTGTGCGTTCCTGGGCAGCGGGTCAAGGCATTCGGCCAGGAACTTGCGCGCGGTGAGGGCGAGGGTCTCGGCGTACTCCAGCAGCAGCGCGCGCACGTCCTCACCCAGCGTCGTCTCCTCCATCAGCACATCGAACGGCTCCTGCGTGGCCGCCCAGTGCTGAGCGCCCGCATCGAACCGCGCGATCTGACTGCTCTTGTCGGCCGGTTTGGGGTTCGGATAGGCCACGCGCCATGCCGCGAACGCCGCCTTGTACAAGGCGTCCGCCACGTGTTCGGCGATCTCTGATCCCCGGTAGGAGGCGAGATACAGGCGGGCCTCCAGCCCGGGGGCGAACGGAAACGTCCCGTCCACCCAGGCGATGGCGGTCGTCTGCTTGGCGACCAGTCCGACCGCCCACAACTCGATGCGGCGCGCGGGCTGTTGGCCGGGCTCGGGCGCCACATCCTCGGCCGGGAAAAGTGCCAGTCTGCGGTACAAGGTGCCGCCGTCGTTGCTGCCGGCCTGCGCACGGGCCTCGGCCACCGCCGCGTAGAGGGCGTGCGCCTGCCGCCAGACCGCCCGGGTCGCCGAAGCCCACAGCGGTTTGCGGGTGCCGTCCGCCCGCGTGGCATACACCGCATCCTGCATGTGTTCGTCCGTCAGCGACAGGAGCTCGCCCGCACCGAGCAGCACCCGGTCTACGAACTCACCGTCCGGGGTCGGGCGCAGCAGGATGGAGCGGCCGAGGTAGCTGTGCAGATCGGCCGGGCCCGCCACCGCTCGCCCCTTGGGCTTGGAGGTGAATCCCCGCCGCTTCGTGCCGACGGTCCACGTACGGTTCAGCTCCCCACGCGGCCCGTTGACCGGGGCGAGATTGAGGCGCAGCGTCTCACCCAGGGTGTCCCCGAGCGCGATGACCCGGATGCGCGTGCCGAGGCGGGCAGCGGCGAGATTGGTGATGGTGGCACCCAGCGTCGCCTTCCCCGAGACCCTGGCCCGCCCGGCCGGCCCGTACACGTGCTGGGTGAGCATGGCCCGGAAGGCCGCGGCGACCGGCAGCGGGCTGGGATGCTCCAGGTGGTGGTGGTCGAAGAACTGGTTGTAGTCACCGACGCGTTCGATCACCAGTTGCGCCGGCCCGGCGCCGTGCTCGTCAAGGTACGGGGCAAGCAAGGCGTTCTGCCCCAGCGGCTCCACAGGATGGAACAAGTCCCAGACTTCGCTCTCGGGCCGCTGCGCGAGCCACTGGGCGGCCGGCCGGAGAGCATCCTTCTCGTCCACCCAGGCAGGCCACTGCGCAGCCGACTTCGGATACGTGCCGGATGCGTAGCAGATGGCCAGCAGGAACTCGATGACCGCAACCTTTTCGCCCGGCGTGCCGCCTTCCACAGTCCGCAGACCGTCGGCATCGTGGAGCAGGTCTACCAGGCTCACATCAACAAGCCGGTCGTCCAGAGTCAGCACCGGGATGCACGGGACCTCGCGCGGATCCCATCGGGGCCGAAATGGTCGGGCACGTAAGGCACTTGGCTCAGCCACGTTCCGTCATCGCCTCACTGCTCTTAACGGTTTAACTTCTGGCATATGACAGGACGCTAGCAGGAGGGAGTATCCGAGGCGACCGGTTCGTCAAGATTGCGAAATCCATCGCACAGACGAGGAGTTGACGGTTGGCCGGAGCCTCGACTCACTGCGCCGCACCCACGCCCAAGTGCCTACGGCTGCGGCCTGCTCACCCTGGCCCCGCTCACTCCCGCCCGCCGGGTGACGGCATGACGTCGGTCGCCAGGCGGGCGGCTCTCACTCCGCGTCAGCTCACTCGCACCAGCGACCGGCTGTCCTTCCTCTACCTGGAACGCTGTCTGGTGCACCGTGACGCTAACGCCATCACCGCCCAGGACGCGGAAGGCACCACCCACATCCCTGCGGCCACCATCGGCACGCTCCTGCTCGGTCCCGGCACCCGCGTCACCCACCAGGCGATGACGGTGCTGGGCGAGGTGGGCGCGGCCGTGTGCTGGGTCGGTGAACACGGCGTGCGCTACTACGCCTCCGGCCGCGCCCTCAGCCGCTCCTCGGCGCTGATGGAGGCACAAGCGCGGCAGTGGGCCAATCCCCGCAGCCGCCTGGCGGTGGCCCGTGCGATGTACCGGCTGCGTTTTCCCGATGAGGACCCTGCGGGCCTGACCCGCCAGGAACTCCTGGGCCGCGAAGGGCGACGCGTCAAGGACTGCTACCGCGCCCAGGCCGCCCGCACCGGCATCCGCTGGCGCGGCCGCCGCTACACCCCCGGCGACTATGCCAGCGGGGATCCCGTCAACCAGGCCATCACCGCCGCCGCCCAGTGCATGTACGGCATCGCCCACGCCGTCGTCACCTCCCTGGGATGCAGCCCCGCCCTCGGCTTCATCCACTCCGGCCACGAACTGTCCTTCGTCCTGGACATCGCCGACCTGTACAAAACCGAAATCGGCATCCCCCTCGCCTTCGACACAGCCGCCGAAAGCGACGAAGACACCGGCCCCCGCACCCGCCGCGCCCTGCGCGACCGCATCACCGAACTGTCTCTGCTCGACCGGTGCGTGAACGACATCCAACGCCTGCTCCTGCCACCCGACACCGCCAACTCCACTACGCCGTCTGCGGGTGCCGGCCACGACGTGGTCACGCTGCACAGCGACGGCGGCCACCACGTCGCCTCCGGCATCAACTACGGCGGCGACGGAGCCGAGGACTACGGAGACGAGCTCTGGTGACCGTCATCGTCCTCACCAACTGCCCCACCGGCCTGCGCGGCTTCCTCACCCGCTGGATGCTGGAGATTTCCGCAGGCGTCTTCGTCGGCAATCCCTCGGCCCGCATCCGCGACGTCCTCTGGCACGAAGTCCAGCAGTACGCCGACCAGGGCCGCGCTCTGCTGGCCCGTACCACCGACAACGAACAGGGCTTCACCTTCCGCACTCATGACCATGCTTGGCACCCGACCGACCATGAAGGGCTCACCCTTATCCGACGCCCCGCTCCTAATGCCCCGGCGACAGACAGGCCACCCCAGTCCACCCCGCCGACAGGCTGGAGCAGAGCCTCCAAACGCCGGCGCTTCGGACGCCAGTAACACGGGATATCCGTTTTGATGCGTATGTCGGATTCGGAGGAAGTACTGAAAAGCGAGGCCTGGACTTGAAAACCCCCAGGTCATCCAGTCTGCTCCCCGCGCCCGCGGGGATGGTCCCCGGCCCTGAAGGCGGGCCCACCACAGTCGGCCCTGCTCCCCGAGCCCGCGGGGATGGTCCCGTCCCCTCGCTGAACTCCGGCTCGGCCATCTCCTGCTCCCCGCGCCCGCGGGGATGGTCCCAGGGCGGCCACGTGGGCGTCACTGACGGCGGGCTGCTCCCCGCGCCCGCGGGGATGGTCCCCGGCCGTGATGATGTCTACGCCTTGCTCGGCTCTGCTCCCCGCGCCCGCGGGGATGGTCCCGCGGAGAGCGTCCCGACGGTCTGCTCGATCGACTGCTCCCCGCGCCTGCGGGGATGATCCCCGCTATCCGCGTTACGCGATGGCCGGGCCGACTGCTCCTGCGCGCGGGAATGATGCCGCCTGCCTCCGTAACTCGGCCGATGTACAGGCTGCTCTTCGCGTCTGTGGGAGTGGCGTGCGTACACCCCGGTGGCACCGCAACGCGGGTCTGGTCCGCCCACTCTGTGAACACTCGGGGTCGTAGCAGTGGGTTGGCCAGCAGCGAGCCGTGATGTCATTGCACGGCTTACCAGCGCATGCCGAGCTGGTCGAGTGCCGTGCGTCGTTGTTCGATGAGTTTGTTGGCGCGGCGGCGTACGTTTGCCGTCCACACGTCCCCAGGTCGACCAGGACGGTGCCCTCCGGTGTGGTCTCCCGTCCGGTGGCGGCGGGTCCGGCCGCCTCCAGTGGCAGCTCTTCGACGTGCTTGCGGGGGACGTTGAGGTGGCCCTCGCGGGCGTGGAACTGGCGGGCGGCGGCGAGGTTGAGGAGCCACTTGTCCTCCTGGGTCCGCTTCACCGGCCGCTCCTCCTCCGCGGCCGCCTTGATGCCGAGGGCGTTCTCCAGCAGCCACTGTTGCGCAGGGAGCAGCTGGTCGAAGCCGTACCGTTGTGCGGTGACCCAGCGTCCGAGGTCCTCGCCCCGGACCACGACCTCCCCGGCCTTCGTGGGCAGGCTTCCGCCGTCGGCCAGGTGTGCCTGGAGCAGACGCAGGCAGCGTTGCCAGCCGGGGTCGATGTCGTCCAGCTGCTGGCGCCGCTCGTCGGTGAGCGTCCCGGCCGCGGACGCGACCGGTTCGCCGGCTTCGCGGCGTGCGGCGATCTGGTCGGCGAGCTTGGCCGCATGGAGCATGTTCTTCGCTCACTTCCCGACCGGGTAGTCGTTCCACACGGCGGTCGCGGGCGGCAGGAAGTGCCCGTGCACCTGCGCCCGCGCCTTCGCGGCGGTGAGGCCGTCGTTGAAGGCGTCCTCGCGTGGCGCCCACACCATGCCCAGCTCCTCCAGTTCCGCGACCCCTTCGGCATCGAGTCGTCCGGTCTTGTGGCGTGAGTGGTTGTGCGTTTCGGTTGGCCTCGGCTCTGGCCGGGGCCTGGGCTGCTTATGCTGGGGGCGTGACACCGAGGGCGGGGCAGGAGACGGAGCTGCGGGCGGATGCGGTGCGCAATCGGGCCCGGATCCTGCGGATCGCCCGCGAGCGACTGGCCGCTGGTGACACGTCATTGCAGCTGAATGCCATCGCCCGGCTTGCCGGGGTGGGTGTGGGGACGGTCTACCGGCACTTTCCCAACCGCCATGCGCTGGTCGAGGCGCTCTCGGCGGAACGCTTCCGGGAACTGGTCGCACAGGCGCAGGCGGCGGTGGCCGCCGGTGACCCGCGTGCGGGTCTGCGTCGTCTGCTGCGCTTCGCGCTGGACCGCATGCTCGACGACCCGGACTTCGCGGCCGTGCTGGAATCTGCTGCCGACGCCAGTGCGCAGACCGCGGACATGAGGGCCGAACTCGACCAGGCGGTCACCGGCCTGCTGGACCGCGCCCGTCTGAGTGGCGCGATCCGAGACGGTGTCGATGCCGAGGACGTGCGCCGCTTACTGTGCGGTGTGCACCATGCGGTGCACTCCGGGGGCGGTGCACGCCGGGACCTCTACCTGGACGTTCTGCTGGAGGGTCTGCGCCCGCCGCGCTGACGGCGGCGCACCTCCTCTCCTGCCCGTGTCGGTCCGGCGGTCCGTCGGGCTGTTCGTCCTCTCCGCACCAACCGGATAGCTATCCGATTGTGTTAGCGTGCGCCCATCGAAACGGATAACTATCCACTTGGTGTGCGGCAGTGAGGGGCGGGGCCATGAGCGAGCGGGCAGTGGTGACGGCGGGGACCGGAGGCATCGGTCTGGAGACCGCGAAGGGACTCGCGCGGCACGGGTACGCCGTGACGGTGGTCGGCCGCAACGCCGAGCGCGGCACGAGCGCCATCAAGGAGATCGCGGCGGTCGCGACCGGAGCCGCACCGCAATTCCTGACCGCCGACCTCGCATCGCTCGATCAGGTGCGGGCGCTGGCCGCGCACCTGGCAGCCGAAGGTCCGCTGAAGGTGCTGGTCAACAACGTCGGTGCGATGTTCCCCCAACGCCGCCAGACCGTCGACGGCATCGAGGCGTCCTTCGCCGTCAACCACCTCTCGCCGTACCTGCTGACCGAACTGCTGCTCGACCGGCTCCAGGCGGCCGCACCGAGCCGGATCGTCAACGTCACCTCCGCCGCCGTCAAGGCCGCCAGGCGCACCTTCGACGCCGCGGAACCGCCGGGCGGCTACTACGCCTTCCACTGGTACGGCCGAGCCAAGCTCGCCAACCTCGCCTACACCCTTCACCTGGCCGAACGCCTCCGCGGCACCGGCGTCACCGTCTTCGCGGCCGACCCCGGCGGCGCCGCCACCAGCATGACCGACGGCACCATGACCTCACCGAAGATCGTCTCCCCGCCACTGCGCCTGCTGTGGCCGCTGGTGCGCCGGACCTTCACACGCGCCACCACCGGCCCCGCGTCAGTGGCTGCTTTGCCGTCGGTCTTCGCGGCCACCGATGCCTCACTCGAGGGGCAGGCCGGCGTACTCATCGGGCCCGGGGCCCGCCCGGCCCCGGTTTTCCGTGGCGCCGACGACCCCCGGACCATCGAGAAGGTACTTGAGCTCAGTCGGCGGCTGGCGCCCCTGGACGGCGGTCACGGCGTGCAGCACAAGTGACATCCGACCGCTCGCCCCCGGACGACGTCCAGAACTCTGGTTCTGCGGCGGATCCGCCGCACACCGGAACGGAGAGAGCGCTGTCGCTTCTCAGGTTCTGGCTCAGGTTCTGTGATCCGTGACTGCGGGTCACCGATTAGATTTCGAACAGGGCTTCCTCTTGTGGCGGGATCGGAGGGTCGAGGGCGTCGCGGAGGCGGGTGATGTCCTGGCGCCACTTCGACCAGTCCGCGGCTTCGGCCCACAGCTCGGCGAGTTCAGACCGGTTGGAAACCACTTGATCCAGGGCGTCGACGGCGAGCATTCGAAGGTCTGCAGGCAACTCCGGTAGCGGCTCCGAAGGGCCATAGTTCGAACACGGCCGATCGCAGTCAGAATGCTGGGCAACGACCAGAGCCGCCGCGCCCACGGCTCGCTCGCCGTCGTAGATACCCAGGAAGTCCGCGGGCCCGGCGGCACGCTTGAGCACGCCCCGGATCATGGCTTCGCGCTCTTCCAGTGCTGCCTCGTCCAGGTCACCGGCGAAATCGGCGGCGGTGTCGTTATCGAAGGGGCCGATGTCCCAGGTGCCCATGTCTCTCCTCGCGCGGTCGTCTGGGGATCGTCGCACTGGCCACTGACAGTGCGCTCAGGAGGCAAGCAGCACCCGCTTGCGCAGGAGGTTGAAGCCAGCGCGTCCATACATCTGCCGCTTGATCATTTTGATGCGGTTGACATGGCCTTCAACTGCGCCCGAGCTCCAGGGCAGGGTGAGACCGGCGATGACGGCATCGCGGTCGCGGTCGATGCCGGCGGCAAGGGTGTGGAGACTGGGCAGATCGTCCTGCCGGACGGCGACGAGCCAGTCCGGAAGACGCTCGCCCTGGCGCTCGGTCAGCATGACGGCGAAAGCGCGGACGTGTCGGGTGAGCGCGTCGATCTCGGGGCAGTGGGTGCGCACGGTTTTGAGCAGCAGTTGTTCGGGCTCGGGAAGGGTTTCCGGTCGCCGGAGAATCCATCCGGCGACCGTTCGGGGTGAGGGCGGCCGGGCGACTACCGGTCGTGGGGAAGTGCGCTTCTTGTGCAGGTAGGCGCGGACGCGCTGGTAGCTGCCCTTGTAGCCGAGCGGCACGATCTCTTCCCACAGCTTCCAGGCATTGGTGCAGCCCTCGTTCCACCGGTCGTCCAGGTAGGGCTTGTAATCATCGAGGACCGAGGGCCGGTTCTGCCACTGGCCGGTGAACAGCTCCTCCGGAGCCTTGGCCTCGGCGAGCTGCTTGACGGTCCGCCAGGTCATTCCGAGCTGCCGCTGGACCGAGCGACGGCTGTGCCCGGCTTCCAGCAGTGCGTGGACGTCGGCGTGCCGGGCCCTGGTGCGGTCGGCGAAACGATGGCCGGTCGGCCATGGCGAGCCAGAGGGATCTTTCTCCGGCGCAGGCTCCGGATCGGGATCGGGGGCGGCCGTGACAAGGGCGCGGAGGCAGCGGCGGTGCTGAGCGACGGCCCGTTCGGCAGCCTCGCTCACGTTGTGCCAGAGGTGCCAGCGGTCCGCGACCTGGACCGCCTGTGGAGCGCCGACGGTGGCACCTTCGGCGAAGAACGGCGCCCGGTCACGGCAGATCACCTCAACGCTCGGCCGCGTGGCGAGCCAGGCCGCCAGGCTGGACGCCTCCCGGTCGGGCAGCAGGTCGATGGGGCGGCGGGTCTCGATGTCGATGAGGACTGTGCCGTAGTGGCGGCCCTTCCGGGTCGCGTACTCGTCAACGCCGATAACCCGTGGTGCGGCCACCTCGGGCTCGGGAAGCGCGTCCACCAGACGAAGCACCGTGCTGCGGCTGACGGAAACGCCGAGAACGCCGGCGATACGGGCCCCGGCCCGGCCCGCGAGCGCCAAGCCGACCGACGCCAGGGTCGAGCGCAACCGTTCGGTCCGCTGACTGTGCCGACGCGTCAGGCCCGGTATCTGCTCGACGAAGGTACGGCGTGCGCAGTCCGAGTTTCCACAGGTGAACCGTCGGACCTTCAGTTGAAGGACAACCCGTCGGCCTCCGCTGGGAACATCAGCAGGGAACCGCAGGTAGGAACCGTGAACCCGGTTCGACCAGGTGCCACAGATTGGGCACACGGCGCCTTCGGCGGTGCATTGCGCGTCAACGCGCACGATCGCGATGTTCACGTCTACCGACAGCACCGCGATGGCTGCGATCGACGGGAACAGTAACTCCTTGAGCCGGAGCAGGACCTCTTCCACGGCCCTGAACATTCAGCCCAACTGCGTTGCCCAGGAATCATTTTCAGGCGACTTCACCCACAGCTCGAAGAGGCCCAGCAGTCACGGAGAGTAGCCGCGTATTAGAAGTTGAGCCAGAGCCACTACTCGTGAATAAAGCCAGTGGGACCATCCCCGCGCGTGCAGGGAGCAGTTGATCGCTCGCGGGTTGCCGCCGCTCTCCTGGGGACCATTCCCGCGCGTGCGGGGAGCAGAGCCGGTTCTCGCCCGACATCCAACGCGCCCTGGGACCATCCCCGCAGGTGCGGGGAGCAGTCAAGGACCCACAGTTCGGAGTCGGTCGACAGGGGACCATACCCGCGCGTGCGGGGAGCAGGACGTCAGCACGGCCCCCGGTTGCCCCGTCGCAGGACCATCCCTGCGCGTGCGAGGAGCAGGCGGGCAGGGACTTGGCGACCTGGTCGCCCTTGGGACCATCCCCGCGCGTGCGGGGAGCAGGGAAGACGCGCGCCCACGGAGTGGACTGGCCAGGGGGACCATACCCGCGGGTGCGGGGAGCAGATGACGTACCTGATCATCCTTGCGTTCGCCACGGGACCATCCCCGCGGGTGCGGGGAGCAGAGTTGGGCGGCGACGGTGTCGCCGACGTTGTAGGGGCCATCCCCGCAGGTGCGGGGAGCAGGGGAAGGCCAAGGTTGCGGATCGGCGGGAGCTGGGACCATCCCCGCGGGTGCGGGGATCAGCCAGGGATCCGGTTCATCAGCGGGTTGACGACGGGACCATCCCCGCGGGTGCGGGGAGCAGACACCAACCGCCGGTTGGAAATGGGGGCGCCGGGGACCATCCCCGCGCGTGCGGGGAGCAGGCAATCGCCCAACTACCAGGCGGGCAGTGCCGGGGACCATCCCCGCGCATGCGGGGAGCAGCCAGGACCGCGCGTCAGCGGAAGTCAAGCGGCCGGGACCATCCTCGCGCGTGCGGGGAGCAGACGTGCGACGAGCACGCGCCCGCCCTCATTGCGGGACCATTCCCGCGCGTGCGGGAGCAGAGGGGTGGGCCTAGGCCGGGCGGCCGGTGGTGGGGACCATCCCCGCGCGTGCGGGGAGCAGTCCGCGGAGCAAGTTCACCGCGTGGCAGCCGTGGGACCATCCCCGCGCGTGCGGGGAGCCGTTCTTGGCCATCCCCCCGAAACGCCGCATGACGGGACCATCCCCGCGCGTGCGGGGAGCGGACGCGCGGGGGCCATCGGCCGTACGGGTGGGCGGGACCATCTCCGCGGGTGCGGGAAGCAGCCTACGGGCCTGTTCGCCCTCCTGCGGCGCCTGGGACCGCCCCCGCACATGTGGGGAGCAGGAACTGTCCTCGAGGCCGAGCCACTTCATGCCGGGACCATCCCGGCGTGCGGGGAGCAGGGCGCGTTGCCCAACCGGAACGCCTCGGCGACGGGACCACCCCCGTGCGTACGGGGAGCAGCTCGTCCTCACGTTGGAACCGAACCCGCCAGGGGGACCATCCCCGCGCGTGCGGGGAGCAGCGCCGTGATCAACAAGTACGGCCCCGGCCGGAGGGACCATCCCCGCGTGTGCGGCGAGCAGGTTTAACGGGGTGTCGGCCTACCAGTCGAGTGGGGACCATCCCCGCGGGTGCGGGGAGCAGGACGCGTAGTCCCACGGGATGCCGATGTAGTCGGGACCATCCCCGCGGGTGCGGGGAGCAGCGCCGTCGGCACGACCGCAAGCGCCGCCGCCGGGGACCATCCCCGCGGGTGCGGGGAGCAGCGCTGGATGGAGCGCCTGTCGATCCCTGCCGCGGGACCATCCCCGCGGGTGCGGGAAGCAGGACGGCAGGGCGCCCGCCAGGAGGCGGAGCAAGGGACCATCCCCGCGGGTGCGGGGAGCAGTGGACGCCGGACACGACGGGCTGGATGAGCGCGGGACCATCCCCGCGGATGCGGGGAGCAGGGGGTCGAGGACGGGTTCGCCGGTGGCGGGCAGGGACCACCCCCGCGGGTGCGGGGAGCAGAAGTACGGGCCCGAGGGCGCCGCCGCGATGTGGGGACCATCCCCGCGCGTGCGGGGCAGTGCTCGAGGTCCTTGCGGGTCGCGACCGGGGTGGGGCCATCCCCGCCCGTGCGGGGAGCAGCGCTCCACGGTGTAGGTCGTCGGCGCCTTCTCAGGATCATCCCCGCGGTGCGGGGAGCAGCCGCCGGGCGGCTACCGGCCCGCGAAGAAGCAGGGACCATCCCCGCGGGTGCGGGGAGCAGCACGGCAAGACCATGAAGGGCGCCACCGGGTCGGGACCATCCCCGCCGGTGCGGGGAGCAGGATCCCGTGGAACAGGCGCACGGGACCAGCCCGGGACCATCCCCGCGGGTGCGGGGAGCAGTGGGGGAAGGGCGGGCGGTACCGGGTCTTGCTCGGAGTGCCGCCGGGACCATCCCTGCGGGTGCGGGGAGCAGCCCTCCTTCGCGTAGTCGAGAGTGCAGTTGCAGGGACCATCCCCGCAGGTGCGGGGAGCAGTACTACCCCGGTCAGGCGGTGACATGGAACCCGGGACCATCCTCGCGGGTGCGGGGAGCAGCACGCCGTGAAGTTGTAGGCGACGTCGCTGTAGGGACCATCCCCGCGCGTGCGGGGAGTGGGCTGAGACGTTCAGCACGACGACCGGCGCGATGGGGCCATCCCCGCAGGTGCGGGGAGCAGCCGGCGGTGACGACCGGCACCCCGAAGAAGCAGGGACCATTCCGGCGGGTGCGGGAGCAGCTCGACCGCCTGAGCGACGATCATGTGAGCCTGGAGACATCCCCGCGCGTGCGGGCAGCAGCGACGCTCGTAACTCCGCTGCCTACCTGGGGGGGGGACCATCCCCGCGCGTGCGGGAGCAGGAAGAGCGCCGGGGCCGTCAGACACCCGTGCGGGGACCATCCCCGCGGGTGCGGGGAGCAGGGCTCCTCACCAAGGTCAGATTGCCTGATATCGGGACCATCCCCGCGGGTGTGGGGAGCAGGCGATGCGTCGGCGTGCATCGGCCAGATACTTGGGACCATCCCCGCGGATGCGGGGAGCAGCACAGCCAGGACCAGTGCCGCAGGCTGCACACGGGACCATCCCCGCGGATGCGGGGAGCAGGTGACCCGGACCTTTCCGCCCGCCCAGATCATGGGACCATCCCCGCGGGTGCGGGGAGCAGAAGTACGGGCCCGAGGGCGCCGCCGCGATGTGGGGACCACCCCCGCGGGTGCGGGGAGCAGCCGGGCAGAGTCTCGTCCTGGACCACCGCGGCGGGACCATCCCCGCGGGTGCGGGGAGCAGTACCCCGTCCGGCACCGCGGCGACGACCGCGCGGGACCCTCCCCGCGGGTGCGGGGAGCAGGAGACGACCTTGCGGGAACTGAGTGGGCGTTAAGTCCGCTTCTTGTAGAGGCCCCGACCGGGCTGCGTGACGTGCCCTTGGCGTAGAAGACGGCCGAGGCGGGCGCGGGTGAC
>NZ_JBIRPI010000041.1:0-33569 GCF_044332585.1 Streptomyces sp. NPDC016845
GACCACTGCTCATCAGAAAGATCCCCACGCCCCACACAGTGATCATCACGGCAAGAGGCAAGGAACGGAACCCGGACCTAAAACACGGCCTAGTCGGCGAGCGTAGATGCCGCCTGAGGGCAGCATGAATGCCGAGAATGGCTTTGGTCAGCCAGGCGAGTCGCACCGTGCGGTCGAGGGCACCGCTCACTCCAGGCGTAGTAGCCCGACTCCGCGAGATTGCAAAATCTGGCAGGTCCGCTCCCCGCAGTGCCCCTCACCCGCCGTCAGGCGGGTGATTCTGAACCGTGCTTTGAGGAGGTCCCCTCTGGCCCGGCGCCAACTCTGCCGCCGGTTCCGGAGGCTGCTTCTGCCTCATGGAAGGCGCTGGTTACAGGCTCTATCGCAATCCACTGAGTTCGCCCTGTTCACAAGTGGTCCATGGTCTGGCGCTGATCACTGCGCCAGACCGTGGACAGGTAGCAGGCCAAGAAGTTCAGAGCAGGAACCAGTAGTTCCCACCCGCGACACCAACGGCAACGGCCAGGAGCGTGAGGAAGCCAGGTGAGACCGACAGGGACACGAACAGGCTGAAGTGCTTGCCGATGGTCACGCGCACGCATCGGGGCGTGCCTGCGAGTTGAACCTCGGAACTGACCAGGCCGTCCTTCTGGCTCTCGGTGGCAGACATGTCATGCTGGTGGTTCATGGGTAACCCCCTTCGTGGTGGGGCGTCGCTGCTCTCGTGGCCTAGGAACCTGATGACGGCGACGCCCTCACTCACCTCCACTGCTTGTGCAGAAGAGGACAAAAAGGGGCCCCACCATGGCATGCCACGGTGGGGCCCCTTAACGTTACTGCGACGTTAGCGAGTTACCGCTAAGTAGGTCAACTTAATGACCACCTAGGGGAGTTGGCGCCGCTCCTGGCTAAGACTCTCGACTTCAACGGTCGTAGGGTTCAGCCCTCCTTGGAGCTCGTAACACGATCTTGCGGTGCACTTCAGCGCCCAGCAACGCAGCGGCTGTCCACCAGGGGGGCCAGGGGGGCCAGACGGTCTACGCTCACGCCATGCCAGAAGGACGACCCGCGATGCCGGCCGAGTTGCGGCGAGCAGTGCTCATCGAAGCCGGCCACCGCTGCGCCGTACCCACCTGCCGAGCGCACCCTGTCGACATCGAGCACATCGACGACTGGGCCAAGGTGCAGGAGCACAAGTTTGAGAACTTGATCGCGCTCTGCCCGAACTGCCACCGTCGCAAGGGTAACGGTCCTGACCAGATCGACCGCAAGTCACTCCGCCAGTACAAGGCCAACCTGGCCGTACTGAACAGCCGCTACGGCGAACTCGAGCGACGCCTGATCGAGGCCTTCGCGGGACCCCTCCGAGCCAGCGGTATCCGCCAAGGACGGGTCAAGTTCCCTAACATCATGCTGGCCCACGGGTCCGGGCTGTCCATCTGGTACCTGATGCGGGACGGCTACTTGGTAAAGATCCCCTGGAACGGCACGGGCACGCCTCCCATGGTGGAGGTCTACCAGTTCACTCAAGCCGGCGCGGAGTTCGTGATGCGCTGGGCCGAGGCGCAGCCGCTCGACCCGCCGACGGGCGACGAATGATCCCCGCCTTGAACGTTCCCGACCCCGCCGACGAAGACTACTTCGACGTCATGGCCGTAGCGGACCTCCCTGAGAAACTGACCTTGTTCCAGCTCATGCCAGGGCGGACGGCTACTGCTAGGACGTAACGCGGTCATGTGGTGGCTTTCCTGAGGCGTCGCCAGCAGATGGGTGCGCAGCTCAGCGAGATGAAGGCGTTGTGGAGGTCGTGGCGTCGTTCCCAGCGGACGGCGAGTCGTTTGAACTGGTGGGGCAGGGCGAAGGTCTGCTCGACGACGTAGCGGAGTTTGCCCAAGCCGTGGATGTCGGGGTGGTCGCGTCGGGAGATGACAGGCTGGATGCCGCGTTGCGCAGTTCGCGGCGGTTGGGTTCGCTGTCGTAGCCCTTGTCGCCGAGCACGGCTTCGGGCCGCCTGCGGGGAGGGACGACGCGACCGGCAACGGGCGGGACGGTGTAGACGAGGGTCAGGGGCTGGGTGACGTCGTTGACGTTCGCTGCGGTAGTGAATGGCCTTGAGCGGGGTGCCTTTCCCGTCGCAGATCAGGTGGTGCTTGCTGCCGGTCTTGCGGCGGTTGATTGGCGACGGGCCCGTCGCGGCGCCCCCCTTCGCGTGTACGTGGGAGGCGTCCACGCATGCGCGGCTCCAGTCCAGTTCGCCGACCGAGTTCAGCTCCGACAGGAGTAGTTCCGGTGCAGTTGGTCGAAGACGCCCGCCTTCTGCCAGCGCTCCAGTCGACGCCAGCAGGTCTGCCCGGATCCACGGCCCAGCAGGGGTAGTTGCTGCCAGCGTCCCCGCCGCGCAGCGAGTGGGGCCCTCCCACGGCAGCCGTATAAAGGTCCCGGGTCGCGTTCCGAACAGTCCTTCGTCCTGACACCGTTGGCCAGTGACGCAGTGGGCGCACCGCGCCGGTCTCCTCGTGCGGCGTACCGTTGGCCATCGAGCGAGCAGCGCCCGACTCGCTCCGCTGCAACGTTCGAACACCTCGCCTACATCTGCCGTCTCAAGGGTCGCGTCGGCTTATCGGCCTGGCTCCAATCGCTCCCCGGGCGGTCCGTCTGCCTCCCGGCAGAGACACTGCTTCGGTGGAAACAGTCCATCGCCTTGCACGTGCCTCATAGATCGGTATTCCATGGTGATCGTGAACGGCACGATCGCCGCCAACGTGCGCTGAATATGCCGTAGGGGCGGGGCGGCGCGAGTCGGTACGCGACCGTGGTGACGTCGAGCGGGGCAGGGGGAGCTTCCGGCATGGTGAGCAGCATTTTTCCGTCGCGGGGCCGCGGCGGACCGGTACGCCCGGGCGGAGGCACTGTCAGTGGCTCCGTTTACGCTGCAACCAGCTGGATGTGAGCACCTTGTGAAGGAAGTGCAATGCCAAGGCCGAGCGTGGGGGAGATGTACTGCTTTGCTGGTTGTTGGAGGTGTGGGCGTGCCGTTTCACACAAGTGGGAAAGCTCCACATGCACCTGCTGTGAGGCCGTAGAGGAATCTGTGCAGCTGGCACACTGCACCGTTGCACATGTCCGTGCACCGACGCGTGGGCCGGTCGGCTATCCAGTACACCGACGCGGGTTTCTGTATCGTCAGTCGGCGCCGGGCAGCGGACACGTGCACCATGTGGGCGCCCCGCTCCGCACGGACGCGCAACTGCCTGCCGTTGCCTCCACCCAGCGCGTGCATCAGGACCTGCGTGTGCGCACTCCACGGCCGTCCCGGCAGCCCGGCGGAATGGCGCCGGGCCGCCTGCGCCCTCCTAACCTGCCGACGGTGCCTGCTTGCGCTGCTCTTTCGGAGCGTGCCTGTGACCGATGATGCTGTCCTGTGTCCCCGGTGCGGCGCCAAAATGGTCATGCAATTCGCATCGCGGGGACCTAACGCAGGCAACTGCTTCTGGGGCTGTTCACGGTTCCCGCAATGCCGTGGATCACGGGCCATCGACGGCGGCGCGGGCAAGGCGGCGCAGACCCGGCCCCGCACAGCGAAGGCGAGTCGTCCGGCGCGCAGCAGCGACACTTCCCGCGGCCTGTCGCTGCGCCGGGGCGACCTGCTCGTATCCAGCGTCAACACGCTCGGGGCAGGCAAACTCGTAGGCCAGGACGGCGATGGCCTGATCCTCGAGTACTTCGACACCCCAGGACAGCCTCCGGACGAGCGCAGTCGTCACACCGTCCCCAGGAAAGGGCTTAAGCGGTTCACGCTGGCACCCGAGACGCGGGTGTTCTGGCCCACGGGTGCCGAATGGCGCTCCGGGCGCGTCATCGAGGCCACAGCCCATCGGGACATCCATGTGCGGGCGCGCAACTGGGAGGGATACCTTGCCGAAGAGGACCTGTATGTCCGCTGGGACCAGCCGCTGACCGACCCCGTCGGCTTTGCCGGCGCCGGACTGCTGGAATCGCCTCTGCTGGCCGACATGCGGCGTCCCTTCCTGCAGAGCACCCTGACGCAGCGTTCGGCGGCCCATGGCATGCGCGGCGCCCTCTCGAGCGGTATCGAGTTGTACGAGCACCAGGTCGAGACCGTGTGGCGCGTGCTGCAGGACCCAGTGCAGCGCTACCTCCTGGCCGATGAGGTCGGTCTCGGCAAGACGATCGAGGCCGGCCTTGTCGTGCGAGAACTCCTGCTGGACCAGCCCGACCTCACCGTGCAACTGATTCTCCCGCCGTTCCTCGTGGAGCAATGGCGCCGCGAACTGTCAGGCAAGTTCCGCACCGGTGACTTCCCAGGCGCCCGCATCATGTACTCCCGCGACGACGCACCCGACACGTGGGTACCGGCTGATCTCGTCGTGGTCGATGAGGCGCACCATCTTGCCCGCCTGGCGCACAGCGAGCAGCCCGAACTGTCCAGCCGCTACACGCGCCTTGCCGAGGTTGCCACCGCTAGCCCGCGCTTGCTGCTGCTGTCGGCGACGCCCGCGCTGCACAACGAACGTGCCTTCCTGGCCATGCTTAAACTGCTCGACCCGGTCGTGTACCGGGACACGACGACCGAGGACCTGCGACGGCGCATGGAGGCGCGTTCCGCGCTGGGCCGGCTGTTCCTTGGACTACAGCCCCACTTTCCTGGCGTGCTGCTGAACAAGCGCCTCACGGAGATCGGCGCCGCGTTCCCTGAAGACGCTGAAGTCGCCGCCTTGATCGGTGAGGTCAGGCAGGCAGTCGCAGGGCCGGAACGGCATGCGTTGGCCGTTGCGATCGGCGCGCTGCGCACCTATGTGTCCGAGGTGTATCGGCTCCACCGCCGGATGCTGCGCACCCGTCGTACCGCTGCGCTGCACGAGTCGTACCGGGTCACCGGGCGTCTGCGCCCCCAGCAGGTGGTTCTTCCCTCGTCCGCTTTTGCCGGCCTTGCCTCCCTTTTGGACAACTGGCGCCAGGAGGCTCTTGCGGCTTGTGAGTACGACGAAGAGGCTCGCCGCGAGACAGCGTCGGCCTTCGCGACGGCCGTGGCATTGTCCCTGGACCCGGATGCCCTGTGCGCGTGGGCTCAGTCTCGAATGGCCGCCACGCCGGGCGAGCAGGACGCGCTCGACCGCATCGAGAGTGACCTGCGCTTCGTCAGCCGCCGCCGCGACATGGCACGCCCACTGGCCGACGCACTGACCTACCTGTTCAAAGCACGCGAGCGGGTGGTCGTCTTCTGCCCGACCCCGCAGTTGGCAGGGGAGTTGGCCGAGGCGTTCAAAGAAGTGCTTCCCGGGGCTGTCTACCAGCACCTGGCGAGCGACTCGCCCGCAGCCTCCGAGCAGGCAGTGCGGGATTTCGAGCAGAGCCGGACGGCAGCCGTCCTCGTTGCCGACCAATCAGCGGAAGAAGGACGCAACCTCCAGTTCGCCGATCTCCTCATCCACGTGGGCCTGCCGCCCAGGGCAAACCGCCTCGAACAGCGTATCGGCCGGTGTGACCGCTGGGACGCCCGGCGCGAAGGCGGCGCCTGGCGCTCCTACTGGGTGGCCGAGACGACCGACCCGCAGTCGTTTGCCGCAGCGTGGATGCAGATCCTCAGCGAAGGGTTCGCCGTCTTCGACACGTCGGTAGCCAGCCTGCAGCATGCGGTGGACGCCGCCACAGACGCCGCCTGGGACCTGCTGTTCGAGCACGGTGCCGATGCCGCACCCGACGCCATCCGCATGGTCCGCACCATGCTCGAGGACGAGGTCAAGCGCGTACAGGAACAGGACGCCCTGGACAGCATCGAAGCACCCGCTGACGAGCGCTCGGTGTACGGACGGATGATGGCATCGGAGAGCCAGGCAGCCTCGTTCGCCGACGTCACCGATGCACTGCTGTCCTCGCGGCGGGCGGCCGGGAACCTACGGTTTGCCCCTGCAGGCGACCCCGCCCATGCCATCGGCAGCTACGAACCCGTCAGCCGGCTGGCAGCCGGACACGTCCAGATGCCGCTGGTATCCGCAGCGCGACTGCAGCGCGACTTCGTGCCGCTCGCAGGACACCGCGGCACCTTCGTGCGCAGAGTGGCCGTCGAGCACGAAGACGTCCGCCTCTACCGCTACGGCGATCAGTTCATCGATGCCGTGTCCGACTTCCTGTGGAACGACGACCGGGGGAGAGCCTTCGGCCTGTGGCGGTGGATCCCCACCTGGCCCTACGCAGAGCGCCTTGCCTACCGCTTCGACTACGCCATCGAAGCGCAGCCGTTGCAGGGCAGCCCGGAAAGCGACCTGCTCGACCAACTTGCTGCAGCCTGGACCAGCGACCTGGTGGACTTGCCGTCGCTGCGACGCCGCGCCGACGCGCTCTTCCCGCCGCTCATTGCGACCGTGTGGACCGACGCAGATGGCACACCCATCACCGACGGGCGCCACCTCGACGCCCTGCAGGCGCGCTATGCCAAGCCGACGCCCGCAGAGCCCGGAGGCGACTACGCACTCAACTCAGAGCGCATCAAACACGCATACGCATTCATCCCGGCCGACCAATGGGAGACGCGCTGGCGAGCTGCTGAACACAGTGCCCAGCGCCTGGTCCACAGCAACGACGTCGTAGAGGCGACCCGCACCCGGGCCCTGGCCATGGCCGAGACCGACATCGCCACCCGACTGCGGCAGTTGAGACTGCGTGCCGCGCGATCGGAGGGAAACGAGCGCGCTGAACTGGAGGAAGAAGTGGAAACGGAAGCGCTGGCGGGCCAAGCGCTCATGGCAGCCCTCCAGACACCGTCGCTCCGCTTGGACAGCACCGGTGTGGTCGTGGTCTCGGGCCGCAGCCCGGAGCAGGACGGGTGCGTGTGACCGCTCAACTCGACATCATCCAGCGCATGGTCCTGGGAAAGGAGGTATCGACAGAACAGCTCACCGGCCCCCACCGCCGGTTCGCCGATGCCTGGCGCTCACCCCTTGCCGGGCCCGCCTTCAGCGGCGACATCGCCGCCCTGCTGGCTCAGATGCTCCGCCATCAAGCCGGCGTGACGGGCCAGCGCCACCACGAACTGGAGATCAACCTTCACGAACGCGGAATCGCCCTGCAGGCGCTCGAGCGAGCACACCTGCGTGTCGAACGGTTCGGCGCCACACGGCACACTGTGCGCCTCGGTGATGCCTGGACGCCCCACTGGCTCCATGGCGACCCCCGCTGGATCGATCTCGCCTGCACAAGCCCCGGTCCGTTCATCGGCACCGGCAACACCACGCTGGACACCAGCGCCCGCCCGAACAGCCCGGTGCCCGTCGATCCAGCCCTGCACGCAATCGCTCCCGATATCAACCACTACCGCTCACGCAGCCAGGCCAGCGCAGTGCGCACTGCTTCCCTGGCGGACCCGGCCTCCACCCTGCACGTCGTCCTGCCCACCGGCACGGGCAAATCTCTCGTCGGTCTGGCCCCTGGACTGCTTCGTGCGCGCGGAACCACCATCGTGGTGCTGCCCACCATCGCTCTGGCACTCGACCAGGAACGCCACCTACGCAAGCGATTCCCGGCGTCCGTACTCCCTCGCGAACTGGCCTATCACAGCGACCGCATCAGCGAGGAACGCGCAGCCATCAAGGAACGCCTGCGCGAGGGAACTCAGCGGATCCTTCTCACCTCGCCCGAAGCCCTCGTACGAGGATTCACCGCGACGCTGCGCACCCTTGCGGCAACTGGCCAACTCACCAACCTGGTCATCGACGAGGCACACCTGGTGCGCCTGTGGGGCCTGAGCTTTCGTCCCGAGTTCCAGATTGTCGCGTCACTCGTGGGCGAACTGCGAGAACTCGCCACCAGTGCCGGGCACCCCCCGCCACGCGTCACCCTCTTGTCCGCAACGCTGTCGGCACCCAGCCTTACACTCAACGACCGCCTCTTCGCCGGCAGCGCCGAGTCACTGTTCGTCGGATCGACCTTCCTGCGCTCCGAACTGCGCTACCTCCTGGGCACTACGACGTCCTCCGACGTCCGGATGGATCTTCTCACCGAGGCGATGCACCACCTCCCGCGGCCGGCGATCATCTACACCACCAAGAAGGAAGCCGCAAGGATCATCGCCGAGCGCCTGCGGGCTGCCGGGTTTGCACGCACCGCCGTCTTCCATGGAGACCTCGGTTCTGCCGAGCGTCTGGGCATCATGCGCGGATGGTCCGGCGACGACGGGCCGACCACGACCGACATCGTGGTCGGCACCAGCGCTTTTGGTCTGGGAGTGGACCAGAGCGACGTCCGTACCGTGGTGCATGCGTGCGTCCCTGCCTCGGTCGACCGCTTCTATCAGGAAGTCGGCCGCGCGGGACGCGACGGCCATGCGGCGCTGTCGGTGTGGCTTCCCGCCGTGCCTGACGAGGGCGAAGGCCAGCAAGTCGAAAACGCGACCGTGATCGGGGACGTCAAGGCCTGGAACCGATGGCAAGCCATGCGGGATCAGGACCGGTCCCCGAAGGAGGCGGGCAACGGTCTGGTCCTGGACACCACGGTGGTACCTGAGCACGGCGATGAGCCCTCGGACGCCAATCAACTGTGGAACCGCAACACGCTAGTCCTCATGGAACGCGCCAACCTCATCACCATCGCAAGGCTGGCCCCCCCGGTGGTCGAGCGCATACCCGGTGAGTCCGAGCAGGCATGGCAGGCACGGTTCGACGAGGAGTGGACTGCCTTCGTGAGCCACGTCCCGGTACGGCTCAGACCGCACGTGGCCAACCTGGACCGGAAGACTTTTGAGGCTGCCCTGCAGCGGATTCGCACGGAGATCAAGAACGCCGAAGCCGCCTCAACCGCGCGCATCACCCGCCTGCTGGCAAGAAGAGAATGCTGGGGACGCGTACTGAGCGAGGAGTACACCTACACGGATATAGGCGCGATGCGGGCCAGCCAGAACGTGGCGCCCGCGTGCTCCGGATGTCCTGCAGAGGGGCACGCGCACCGGCCCGCCTTGCACACCGTGCGTCCCCTCGTCGCAGAGGCGCTCATGCCCGATCTCGGCAGAAGCCCCAGCGCAGCCCTGGCGAACCTGGCCGCCGGTCACCGCAGCATTGTGGTCACCTACCCCAGCGGACGCCTCAGAACTGCCTTGAGCAGCCTCATCCAGTCATGCGTCACCAACGGCGTTCGCGGCATCGTCGCCCCGGCCGCGCTGCTTGGGCTCCCGGCCATCCGTACGGCCTCGCGGTTCGCCGACGAGGGCATGGTCGCCGTGGACCCCCTGCGTACCGGCGGGGTACCTGCGCGCCTCTCGGTGCCGAGTCTGATCCTGATGGACCACGGGCAGACGCCACCCCTTTCATGGCTCGCCCCCACCAGCGGACCGCTGCGCGTCGTAGTCGTCCCGGAAGACATGCCCGACCCGGCCTATCCAGATGCCCTCATCAAGAGCATCCGCAGCCCTCACTGGACCATTGACGACTTCCTCAGGAGACTCTGATGGCTGTCTTGAACCCACCGCGAAGCCTTCCGGCCCTTGGCCGCTCCATCGTCAACTTCCTCGCCGGGTCCCGACGGGCCTGGACCGAGGAAGAATTGATCGAGGCGTTCAGACCGCCAGGCCTGAACGAGGCAGTCTCCTCCGCTGAAGGTGTCTCGGACACCCTGTCCACCTTCCGGGCGATCGGGATGCTCTGCAGCGACACAGCCGGCGTGCTCACCGTGAGCGACACCGTCGCTGCCACGGGAGGCACCCTGTCGCCGGCGGCGTTCCGCCGGACACTCCAAAAGCATGCCCTCGATCTGGACCGTGACGGAGATCCGTGGCAGACCGGCCCAGGGGAGAGCCTCACCGGCGGGGCACGTGATCTGCTGAGAGCGATGTCGTGGTTCCTCGCGCAGGACGCGCTCGGGCGTCCCCTGTCGTGGACTGGCGGCATTCAGGACCTCCAGCACGCGCAATTCCCGGACCCGGATAATGACACCTGGGCCATCACCAACGACACACGCTGGGGTCCCAGCGCCCGATGGGGACAGGTACTTGGCCTTGCGGCACCTTCGCTCATACAGGCCAAATCAGGATTTGTGCCCCTTCCCGTCGTGGCGATGAACGACGTCTTGGACGAACTGCCTTCCGGAACGATGCCTATCGGCGACTTCCTAGGCCAGTTGGCGGCCAAACTGCCTGTGCTGCACGGCGGTCTCGTCCGCGCCTCCCTCGTGGCGTACCTCCCCGGCGGAGACCCCGACCCGGGCATCGCACAAGACTGCGCAGACAGTTCGGTCGGCCAGGCACTGCGCATCCTGCAGGACCGCGGTCGGCTCGTCTTCGACACCCTGCCGGACGCAGATGGCATCCGGCTGTCGCGATTCGACAGCCAACGCCAAACGCACGTCACCCTGGTTCGAGGAGGAAAGCGATGACCTGGCGGGGTACTCTTCCTGCTGCATGCTGGGAGGCCCGTGAGGCCCCAGCCATCATTCCGGTCGAGGCAGAGAGCACCTCTAACGGAGTCTTCCTCGCCACGCACACCTCGATCCCGATCCTCCTGCGCGACCGGGTGGACAGCGCTGTCGGCGGCACCATCGTCGACGAACACAACCTACGGCGCGCCGTCGAGGAACTGCCGCCGGACCAGCCCATCATCCCCATCCTCGGGAAGTCGGGCACAGGCAAGTCGCACCTGATCCGCTGGCTTCGCATCAACCTGAAGCCCAACGACGCGACCCGGCTGATCTTTGTCCCCAAACACCGCATGTCGCTGCGCGGGATCCTCGAACTCATCCTGGAACACGCCACCAGCGAACGCGCCGCGGAACTGCGCGCGAAGGTCGCTGCTGCTTCGGATGCTGCCGCGGACGAAACCACCGCACAACTCCGACTGCGCAACGAGTTGGCTGTCCTGGTCGAGACCCGCGGAGCAGACAAAGACGGCACACCCGAGGAGAACGATCTCCGCGCCTTCCTTGCCTCCGCGGAGGGCCTGCCCGCACTGCTGGGCGACCCCGTCTTTCGCAGACGATTGCTCGCCGACAACGGTCCCATCGCGCGTCTGGTCCGGGAAAAGCTCTCCGGCAAGGGCTCGGAGGACAAGGAGGACGCGTTCGGTTTCACCGCAACAGACCTGGACCTCTCGGTCGACGATGTCAGCAAGGCCGGCGCCGACGCCGCCAGTGTCGCCAGCGCACTCGCCAGCGATGCTCCCCTGCGGGACCTGGCAGCGAAGATGCTCAACGAGCAACTCGGACCGGCGGTCAGTGAGGTCTTCGGGATCGGGGGAGACGACCTCAAGCAACTCCTCGTCGAACTACGCCTCGACCTGCACAGGCAGGGACTGGAACTTCTCCTCCTGATCGAGGACTTCTCGATCTTCCAAGGCATCCAGGGCGGCCTCATCGACGCAATCACCCTGCTGCCCACCGAGACGCTCGCCCTGTGCCCGATGCGTGTCGTCATGGCCGTCACCACTGGCTACTTCGTCAACCAGATGCCGGAGACGGTGTACACGCGGACCTATAAGGTCTTCGATCTCGAACTTCCCGCGGACAGAACAGCCCCGTTCGACCCCGCACGGTTCGCCGCCCGGTACCTCAACGCGGTACGTGTCGGCTTCAAGGAGATCGACAAGCACCACACGGACGAACGCCCGGAGCCCAACCATTGTCTGCAATGCCCCGTCCGGGACAAGTGCCACCAGGCATTCGGGGAGGTTGCAGGCGTCGGCCTGTTTCCGTTCAGCAGGACGGCACTCGACCGGGCCATCCGCAGCCAGTCCAAGGGTGATGCCTTTGTCGCGCGCGACGTGCTGACCCGCGTCCTGCGCCCCGTCCTGCACCGCGACCAGACCGAACTCGACGAAGGCCGCTTTCCCAGCGCCGGATTCGAGAACGACTTCCACACCGGTGCGCTGGACACCCTCGACAACGTCGAGGACCAGGTCCGGCTGCGCACGCCAGGTGACCCCGCACTCTCCGAGCGCCGCGTACGGATGGTCCGCTTCTGGGGGCCGGGTCACGGACCGCAGAACCTTCACCCGACGATTCACGAAGCATTTGCCATCCCGCCCCTGCCGGACCTCATCACCGAGCAGCAGACCCACCCGCATGAGACGGTGCGGCCGGGTTCCATCCCGCCCTCAGACGAAACGGAAGAGCCCCCTGCGGGCTCGCCGTCTCCGCCCCCGTCGTCCCCGCCGCCGGCGGCTTCGAAGCCGCCTTTGGTCCGGGCCGTCGACGAATGGCACAAGACCGGCGAGCTTCTTCAGAGACACCGCAACGATCTCAGGAATATCGTGCACACCGCCGTCATCGGCTATCTGGGACTCGAAGACGGATACGGAGGCGACAACGGAGACTGGTCCAAGGGAGGGGCGGAACTTGCGCCGAGTTTTGATGCGAAGACTTCGATCGCACTGGACGGAAGTGCTCTGCAGACCGCGCTGATCTCGATCGACCACCGCAACATGGAGGACGTCCGAGTTCTTCGTGCGCTCGCCTGGGTGGACGCGAAGGAGTCCTGGGCGAACGTGCCGCATGGCGACGCACTGCAAAGCCTGTGCGTGACCAAAGTCCAGGCATGGGCGGACAGCGTGTCCGCTTCCCTCCTTCCCTCACAAGGTGACGACGCCGAGCTGGGCCGCCTTGCGCACGCCCTTCTGTCCGTCAGCAGGTCGCTCGGGATCGCCGACTCGTACAAGAGCGACGCACTCAGCCGGGTCAAGGCGCTCTTCGCCAGGCCGTCGAAGCTGGCCGATCCCGAGCAACGGCCCTACACACGGGGATTGCAGGACCGCTTCACCAGTGCTGACCCGAAGGCGGATCGCAACCTCCTTCAGCGACGACTGCTCCGCTTGACGTCCTACCGCCAGGGCACGGGCAAGCCGCTGGCCATTGACCTGCCGCGCCTTGTGCGTGCAATGCGCGACGACGCGGGTGAGGCGCCCTGGCCCGAGCACGTCCCCGAGCAGATTCGAAAAGTGGCGGACGGCATCAAAAAGCGAACCACCATGCTGGATCCGATGTTCGACGAAACCCGACGGCTGGTACCCGACGTGAGCGATCTCGGCGGCGACGTCGTCGAGGTGGCCCATGCCCTCAACACCCTGCTCTCCGACCTGGCAGCGCTTGCCCAGTCAGCCAACTCGATCAACGCGCCCGCCCTCCACAGCGCGGCGAAGTCGGTGAAAGCCGGTGATCTGAAGAAGGTGAAAGACCTGAGTGAGGGCTTTAGCGCCTGGCCCACCCTCACCACCGATCAGCGTCTGCGCCTGGTGACCCTGGACGAAGGGCCGGCCCTGCGCATCCGCGCGTGGCTCGACCCTGCGTTGGCTGCTGTGAAGGTGCTGGAGCAAAAGCTTCAGGCCGGACCCGCCTCGGAAGCTCAGCGTGAGTACGACGAGACCCTCCAGCGGCTCGTGGCCGGGCTGGAGACCTTGAGCCGTGAGGTCATGGACGTGGCTGGACCCGAGGGGGGCGCATGACGCTCATTGAACAAGTTCAGCGTCTGCGTGTGGCAGCGGTCGCTGCCCACGACGAGGACAAGATCAACCGCCGCACCGGCGAGTTGGCCGGACAGGCCGAGAACGTCGAGACCCTCATCGAGACGATCCAGCGCCTCAGCCGGGGCGTCGCCGAACTGCGCACAGCTCATGCTGCCTTGGACACGGACCTCGGTCCGCAGGCCGCCCAACTGGCCGTAGACCTGCACGCGCTCGCCGAAATGCTCCCCAGCCAGGACGCCGATGCCCCACTGCAAGCACTGAAGGCTCAGGTCAAGGCAGCCGATGGCTTCGTGAAGGGCCTTCGTAAGTCCGTTGAGCAGGCATGGACTGCTGAACGCAACCGTGAAGTGCCGGTGATCAATGAGGATCTCGTCGCTACGCTGAGCAAGAGCGGGATCGACGTGGAAGAGATCCGCATCAAGATCGAGAAGGCGCAAGGCGTGCTCAATGTCCTGAACAACCGCGTCGTCCCCGAGTCGGGTGACGTCGCCAGGCTGACCGCGGCGCTGGAGAGCCTCCAGGCATGCGGCAAGCAGATCTCCGTACTCGTTGACCCGATCCTCGCCCGAGTGATCATGGGCGCCCAGGAAGCCGCCGGGACGCCCTTGAACTCCTTCACCCCCGAGGTCCTTACCGGGCTGTCGAGGCTGGGAATCCTGGACCGCTTCTGGGTGAGGCTGCGGTGACTCCTGAGACCGAGAGTGAAATCCTCGGCGTCCTCGAAGCACACGAGGACCCTCTGCTGTCCTGGGGCGTTGTCGACGGCGGATTTACCGAAGACGAACTGCACACCCACATCGATGACGTCCTCATGCAGTGCGGCGAACTCGACACCGCCCAGGAGGCAATCGAGGCCCTTGAGGACAAGGGCCTGATCATCCGCGATGGTGCGGTCTCGCCGTCACGGTGGCGTACCCGCAACGGCGAGACACTGCGTCTGCTGGCCCGATTGCGCCAGATCTTCCCTTCCGGCGACCCCGCGGCCTGGCGCCAAGGCGCCGCGCTGGTCTCGGACTTCCGCTACGCGCGGCGCCCCCGCGCCTACCCCCGGCGCGACCAGTCCAGACACGCAGTCATCGACGGCACCGATGCACTCCACGACCTCTACCGCCAGGTCATCGATGCCATGACGCGGCGGGGGCCCCAACACGCAGACGTCAGCGGGTTCCAGGTCCGTGCCAGCCGCCAGATCTTCACGGCCCTGCAGTCCAACATCACCACCGCCACCGTCGTGGGTGCCGGCACCGGTAGCGGCAAGACACTCGCCTTCTACCTGCCGGCCTTCGCCTACCTGACGGGACTCCAGGACAAGTCGACATGGACACGTGCGCTGGCCGTCTACCCGCGCAACGAGCTTCTCAAGGACCAACTCAACACCGCTTTTGCGAACGCCCGGCGACTCGACCACCTGTGGACGAAGGCCAACGGTCGGCCCATGACCATCGGAGTACTCAACAAGGACACCCCAACCAGTACGAAGAGCCTGACAGCCTCCTATTCCACATGGACGAAACGGGCTGAAGGCTTTCAGTGCCCTCACTTCACCTGTCCCGGTGACGGATACACGGTGTGCGGGGGCACACTGTTCTGGTCCGAGCAGGACGCCAGGGCCAGAACGGAACGCCTGACCTGCAGCACCTGCAAGCGCGTGTTCGATGACTCCATGCTGGTCCTGACCCGGAACCGGATGCGCCAGCGGCCTCCGGACGTGCTGTTCACCACCACCGAGATGCTCAACCGCGGTCTGTCCGACCTGTCCCTGGGAACACTGTTCGGTGTCGGCGCGGCCAAGAAGCCCCGCTTGATGCTGCTCGACGAGATCCACACCTACAGCGGCACCACCGGCGCCCAGGCAGCCCTCGTCCTGCGACGCTGGCACCACTCGCTGCGCGGTCCGGTCACCTTCGTCGGCTTGTCCGCGACGCTGTCGAACGCCGTGCGCCACATGGCCGATCTGACGGGTGTTGACGACGGACTCGTCACCAACATCGAACCGGGCGCAGATGAGATGGAGTACGAGGGCGCCGAATACATGGTCGCCGTGCGCAGCGACCCCGCCAGCGGTGCCTCTGTGCTGTCCACCACCATTCAGACGGCAATGCTCCTCCCGCGCGTCCTCGACCACCCGGCAGGGCGCACATCCCAAGGACTTCTGGGCACCAAGGCGTTCGTCTTCACCGACGACCTCGACGTCACCAACCGGCTCTTCTTCTACCTCCTCGACGCGGAAGGCCAGCGCTACCGCGCCCCCCGTGCCCAGCAGTTCAAAGACCCCCTGGCATCCCTGCGACGTCCCGTACAAGACGGCGTCACCGACCAGCGGCGCGCTGGCCAGGTCTGGGACCTGCCGGTGAAACTGGGCCACAAACTCGACCGCCCAGGCCTCAACGTGAGCCGGACCACCTCGCAAGACGCGGGAGTCGACACCGCCTCCCAACTCGTCGTCGCAACTGCCTCGCTCGAGGTCGGCTTCGACGATCCGGACGTTGGCGCTGTGCTGCAGCACAAGGCGCCCCGCGGCGTCGCCGCATTCCTGCAGCGCAAGGGCCGAGCCGGGCGAAGCCGTCGCATGCGCCCGTACACCGTGGTGGTGCTCTCCGACTACGGACGCGACCGTGCCACCTACGAAGCCTGGGACGCGCTGTTCGATCCCGTCTTGCCTGAACTGGTACTTCCCATCCGCAACCGGGCAGTCCTGCGCATCCAAGCCACCCTGGCGATGCTTGACTGGCTGGCAGCACAACTGCAGCAGCCCGATCACCGGTACGCAAAGCTGTGGCGTGATTTGCAGGGTCGCGCCGATCCGGAGTACCCGGACAACCGCAAGGTTCAGAAGACTGCCGTCGCCATTCTGCGCGACCTGCTGCGCGATCCCGGCCGCCAGCGCAGCCTCCGTCTGTGGATCGAAGGCGCGCTCCAGGTTTCCGAGGAGTTGGCCGCCGAGATTCTGTGGCACCCCCCTCGCCCGCTCATCCTGGCGGCCGTGCCCACGCTGGCACGACGGCTGGACAGTGAGTGGGCCGTTGCGGAGGACCACACGTACGTCAAGGGCAAGGATTTGATGGGCAAGAATCCGCTGCCCGACTTCTTCCCCGAGAACCTCTTCAGCGAACTCGCACTTCCCGAAGGGTACGTGGTCATACCCCCGCAGCAGTCGTGGGAGAAGGAACCTGAACTGCAGGCGATGGGCCTGGCCCAGATGCTGCGCGAATACGCGCCCGGACGAGTGTCACGGCGCTTTGCCACCCGCAATCTCGAGCACCGGCACTGGATCCCCATTCCCTACGGGCAGCGCGAGACCGTTATGGACCTCGCCCCTGTCCTTCAGGCGCACCATCGGGAGGAGGCCGCCACCGTCGAAGTCGGCGGAGTCCCCACCCTCATCCCCATCGTCCGTCCCGACAGGGTGGAACTCCAACTCGCACCGCCAGAACTCAAGGATGCTTCCAACGCGGCCCTGCTCTGGCGATCCCAGTTCCTGGAGAGGGGCCTCGGCCTGGTCGCCCGCCTTCCCCTGTCGGACCCCATTGGCGGCCTCATCGATGAAGCACGCTTCTTCCTGCACGCTCAAAACGCCCACGTCGAGGTCCGCCGTCTTGCCGTCCAGAGCGAGGCCAGCCTGGTCTTCGCCCGTGGCGGTGAAGCCCGAGTCAAAGCACAGTTCTCGCTCGATGACGAGCGGATTGGTCTCGGAGCCACCTACGACGTGGACGGCCTACGCCTGACGATCACGGTGCCAGAGGTGATTGCACCACCCAGTGACATCGACCCAGCCCTGCGCAGCGCCTGGTTCCAGCACGTTCTGACGAACGACCCCGAACTACTGGAACAGATGAACAAGTTCCAGTTGGAATGGCTGCACCAGACCACCGAATGCATGCTGCTGATGTCCGCCGTGACCGACGGCACGCCGCTTCCCCACGCCTACCAGAGGGTGCGGGAAACCTTCGCCGATCGGTTGACGGACACCCTGAGGGCAATGTTCCGCAGCTCGGACGTCGAGGAGAGCGAATCTGCCACACTCGGCCGAGTGGGTGAACGACTGCGCCAACTCCTCGCCGACAAGGACATCGTCGCCCGCCTGGACCACCTGACGGATCAGGTATGGAACCCTGATCCCGCGCAGTTCCAAGCCTGGCTACGCCAGCGTGTCCTCGCCACGCTGGGACAGGCAGCCCTGTGGGCCGCCCGGGAGATCTGTCCCGAGCACGACCCCGAAGGCATCATCGTCGACATAGAGCCCGGCTACGCCCTCGACGGCACATGGCGCCGCGGCCAGGTCTGGCTCACCGAAGCCTCGATCGGAGGCGGCGGCTTCATCGAAGCGCTGGCGACGCGCGTGCGCCCTGACCCGCGGCGGTTCCTACGGCTGATCATGAGAGCCGTCCAGCCCTCCACCAGCGAACTGGTCGACGCACACATGCGGCGGATCGTGCGCTACACCACCGAGCGCAGCGACTGGCTCGACCTCGTTGCTGAATACCGAGGTTCGGCGACACAGGCAGACCGGGTGAAAAACCTTGACCGCATACGGGCGCAGTTGCGCGCCTCAGGTATCCACGGCGCGGAACAAGCCGTCGTCTCGAGCCTGGCAAACCGCCTGCTCCGGCCCGGATCGACCGCACAGACGGACCAGGCACTACGTACCCTCATCGACGAGTGGGAGATCCAAGAGCAACGTTTGGGCCTTGAAATCTCGCCGCGGACCTGGGCTTATCTGATGCGTCAGAGGCACGACTTGGACGCCGGGTTGAACCTGTCGGCGAACTCTTCGGACCGCCAACGTATCGACGCCATCCAGAGCGCCCTCTGGCCACGCGGATGGGCCATACGCTCCGGAGCACTGCAGTCGTGGAACCCCTACTTCGACAATTTGCCGGCCGCACCCGATTTGCTCCGGGGGCTGTTTACGTCAACAGCCGACCTCATCAGCGTGACAGATCCCGACGCGGTCACCCTAGTGCGCACACGCCTGGCCCAACAGGGATCTGCCCAACTCATCGCACCCCCCGAGGACGTACCCGTCCTGGCAGGCATGCTTGTGGATCTGTCGATCCGCGCCATCGAAACGGATTTCCTCCAGGTCTTCCCACGAGTCGTCGAGATCGACCACCGCTCCGAGGGCAGCGTCGTGGTCACCCTCGAACTTGCCGAGGTGTCCGCATGAGAAGGATCATCACCACCGGGGCTGGCGAGACTCGACAACTTACCGATCTGGTGCAGAACCTATTGGTGTCCGAGTTGCTGGCGCCGTCAAGTCGCTTGTGGGTACTGTCCCCGTGGATCTCCGACATTGTCGTCATCGACAATGCATCCGGACAGTTCAAGAGCGTGCTCCCCGCCTTGCCGGCCCGACCCATCCGGCTGACGGAAGTACTCATCGAACTCGCCCGCCGTGGCTCGGACGTCCGAGTGATCATGCGTGACGAGCCGCGCAACGTCGTCACAGGACAACGCCTCACCGACCTCGCCCCGGTGGGGCCACGGCCGACCCTGCTCATCCGGAAGACACTGCACGACAAGGGCATGGTGAGCGACCGATTCCATGTTCACGGCTCGATGAACTTCACCTTCTTCGGCCAGAGAGTGAACCAGGAAGGCGTCACCGTCGTATCCGACCCCGACCAGATCGCTCGCGCTTGGGTCGAATACCAGAACAGGTACCAATTGCCATGAGCGTCGACTTCAAGGAATTCTTCGGTCCAGGCAACGACATCACGCCCACACGGATAGAACCGAACCTACAACTCATCCTCGAGAACTTCATGGCAGGCATCCAGCAGCGCCAGATCGGATTCCTGCCACGCAGTTCTCACGGCCGTCTGTGGTGGTACGGGTTCGCGCCCACCCCGCGCCAGCAGCGCGAGACACTCGCCATCCTCGACAGTTGGATCGGCCCCACTTTCAGCGACCTGCCCCGCCACTGTGGTGCCCTCAACCCGGCTGATCCGTTCGACGCTGCACTGGCAAAGGCACCTGTCAAGCCACTGCGCTTTGAGGTGCTGCCCCGCCCGACAGCGGATTCGGAGGATTGGAAACACGCGCGAGGCCAGGTACGCGACGCCCTGCTGGTGCTCAGCAAACTCCTCAACGGCAGGCCGCCCTCGGAGTTCGACGCCCCCCGAACCACCGTCGAGGTCCTCGACGACCTCGGACACGCCATCGCTGCCCGTGACCGTACTGTCGCCTTGGCCTGCCTGCGCGAACTTGAGGCGACCGCCGATCTCGACCAGCCGAACCTGGCCTTCCTGCGACTGCGACTGTTCGCTGGACTCGATGATTGGAAGGCCGTTCTCGAGGACCGGGATCTCGACCACGTCCTCGCCATGCGTCGTCCCTTGAGCGTCACTCAAGTGATCCAGCAGGCGGTTTACGCCAGATGGTTCGCCTCGCACGACGCAGCAGGCGCAGAGAATGAACTACTCAGTGCTGTTGCCGCGCTCCCCGCGGCATTCCGGCCCCTGTTCTCGGGCACACCGAAAACGAGTCGGGCGCAGGCTGTCGTGGAGTTCCTCATCGCGGTCGAAGAGGACGCGGGAGACGACACTCTCAACCGACTCCTCGACGAAGCCGGCACGGTCGAACCCGGCCTCCCCGCCCATCTGCGCAACGTGCTGCACCTGCACCGGGAACAAACCCCTCAGCCCACCACCCCGTCGGAGCCACCCGCCCCCCTGGACCAGCCCGGCGCTCCAAGCGAATCGCCCCTGGAGCGCGCGACCGGGATGATGGCGCGGGGCGAACTGCAGGCAGCCATCGAACTCGTGCTGACACTCGAACCGAGCCTCCACGCGGCATACCTGCTCCTGACCTGTGCACGCGACCTGCAGTCACCACAGCAAGCAGCATTGGTGCTTGAGTACGTCTCCACGCATCACCTGCATGGCTTGATCGGCGGAGCGAGTGCACGCCTGCGCGATGATCTTGCCTGGCTGGAGCAGTTCACCCAAGACGGATCCCACGTGGATTGGCGCACCTGGCTGGACGCTCTGGAAGGCGACCATGGCAGCGCAGCACTGGCGGCCGGCCCCGAAATAACTGACGCCTGGACGCCACTGAGCAACAGCGCACTGACCGCATGGCTTCACGATGCATCCGACGAGGTACTCGGCAAACTCGGTGAGATCGGAGGCCAGTTCATGGCGGCGCACCGCGACATCTTCACTGAAGATGGAGCGGCCGAACTCAGCGAACGTGTCCTTGCCGGTCTCGCGCTGAGCGGCAAGAATTCGGCTGGCGTTCGGGTGCAGACCCAAGCCCTACTGGACTACCTGCTGTCTGCCAACCCGACATCCGAGGTGCTCGCCTCAGCGCTCGAGTGGACCGATCTCATCATCTCCGCGAACGTCTCAGCTGTAACGACGACGTGGGCGATCGACATACTGCAGACGGCGACAGCTACATCGGCGGCGGCAACGAGTCCCGTCACTGTTGATTTCTTCTACAAGATCACCAACACGGTAAGGCCGTTTAAGACGGCACTGGACCCAACCGACATTGAGGCTATCAAGCTCATAGCCGACGAACTGGGAGTCGGCGTCCCGGAAGACTTGCTTGCCGAGCAAGTACAGGACACCGACCCTGGAGCGCCGTACCGCTACCTGCAGGACTCAAAGGTGGTGCTGTATTCCCTGACCGAGTCGGCCACTATCCGGGCGGCACAGGTGCTGCGCTTTCTGGTACCCAAGATCGACGTCGAGACGAGCGCCGAATACGACGGCAGCAGCAAACTTGCCGCACAGGCAGCGACCGCTGACGTCTTCGTCGTGGTGACAGCATCGGCGAAGCATGCCGCCACCGACTTCATTACTGCCAAGCGGGGAACGCGACCAGTCGTGTTCGTCAACTCTCGCGGCTCGTCTGCTATCTTGCGCGAACTCGCGGAAGGTTGAGTCAGTCGCACTCTTCGTCTGGAAGTAGGGACACAACGCCTCCAACCGTAAGGTCCGCGCCCGCGTCGAACACGTCTTCGCCCCGATCGAGACCTGGAAGATTCTTCGCGACTTCCGCCTGAAGGGAGAGGGAGTTCACCACGTCACGCATGGCCTCGTCCGCCTGTATAACCTCGACTTCGCCGGGTGATGCAAAAGCCAGCAGCTCACTCAGTGCGTCATGAATCATTTGCAGAGTAGGCCTTAGTGGAGAGGGATGGGGCCATCGGGAAGCCCCCTCTACGTAGCCTGAGGCGATGGGGGCGACTCCCTCCGGCGAGACTTCACGGTAACGGGAATTGAGTTCGCCGAGTCCCCACCTGGCATGTGTCCGAGAAGTTGCCTGAAGCGCATCGGACTCGTCAGAACTGATCCTCGCAATCAATACGTGTTAAATGGTGTGGCGGTCGTGCTCCCAACAGTTGGGGTCCTGTGTTCCAATCCACAGAGAGTGGTCGAATCGGGAGAACTCGGCTTCGGATTCCTCGCGGCCGCCATAGAAGTTCTGGTAGGTACCGGTCGTTTCGGGGATCTGGAGCAGGTGCTCGGCGCGGCGGAAGCCTTTCTCGGCATGGCCACCTTCTCGTGCTTGCTTCGACCAGCAACACCGGATCGCCCCGCTCCAGTCCGTATCAGCGGCCGTCGGACATCCCTGGACGCCGCTTCCCGCTGTGCGGCGACGGAATGCCGATTCATACGGCCGGGCTGTACAACGCCTTGCTGGTGTGTTGGCGCTTGCGGGAGTGATCCGCCTGGGCGAGGCGAGCGGTCGGACCTGGGCCACCGCGCGTCAGGTGGCGCGTCCCGGCTGTGGCTTGTTAAACGCCGCCTTTGCGTCGAATTTATTGCCTCTGCGGGCGCTCTGTTCAGCTCCGGTGGGTTCCTTGCCTGGACACCCCATACCCACGTCGCAGAACGTGTAGAGGACCTGGCAACTGAGAACCCGGGGCTCTTCCTGGAACGGTACGAGGGCGGTTGGAGCCTGGATGACTGGATCAGCCTCGGATGGAGCCGACCACCCAGGTTGTGGCAGCGCGACGATGCCAAACAGCTGCCCGGGCGGTTGCTGCGGGCGACCCTGCGCGGGAGTCGTCCCCTGGGACACCAGCCACCCGAGGTTAGCGCGTGGGCGCGCACCGTGCCGCGGCTGACGATCAGTCTCTTGTTCTGCAGCTCGCCCACGGCAGCCTCATGATTGTTTAGTGAAAGGACAGCGAACCGCCAGGGGCTGCCGGCCTTGCAGCCTTATGCGGGGGGCAGGGTTTCTGCGGCGGTGAGCTTCCGGCGGCGTAGGAAGTCGAGGACTGCTATGGCCCCGAGCGTCATCCACGCCTTTCCGAGGATCTGCCCCTGCAAGAAGTCGAAGGAGCCGAATGCCAGCCTGAGGAAGATCAGACTGTCGGCGACTAGTCCCACCGCGTTCGAAGCGAGCATGGCGACAAGGAGTCCTCGCGTCCGGAGCGGCTCGTAGACGGCGAAGTCCATCGTCTCCGCGACGGCGAACGCGGCGGCCGACGCGAAGGCCAGCGCCGGGTCCGCCAGGAAGTAGGAGACGACAGTGCCGAGTGCAATCGCCGCGAGGATCGCACGGCGGCCCGCGGCCTCACGGGCGAGGTCGCGCAGCACCAGGGCCAGGCCCACCATGTAAACGCCGGCCGGGGCTTCGTAGCCGAAGCCGACGGGCAGGGCACCGATGTGAGTGACAGCCAGGTTGGCGGCCGGGATGGTGGCGATGTAGGCGACGAGCGTCGCGATTCCGGCAGGAGCAGGGACGTTCACGATCATTTTCTTTCTTGGTGTGACAGGAGCCTGGCCCGCCTGCGCTGAGCGGAACGAGGCGGACGGCGTCCAGACAGTACAGCTCATGCCACTGACGCGGGCGAGGTGGTTGGAACAACTGCAGGTCAATCGTTTGTTGTTCTGGCCCCAACGGGGTGGTCGGACAGAATCGTCTCGATCGGCACCTTGCGGAGGGGGTGACTGGGCGTATCGGGCCCGGCTGCGCCAGCCCTGCACGCGGGACAACCTGGTCGCTCAGCGTGCAGCAAGCGCCAGCATCCCCGCTCTCCCGGCGGCCGCCGCCGAGATCTACCCGCACCAGGTCCGCGCCGCACTGACCGTGCTCTCAGACCCGGTCCAGCGCTATCTCCTCGCCGACGAAGTAGGACTCGGCAAGACGATCGAAGCCTCGTACGTGGCGCTGCAGACCCTGATCGACACCCCCGCAGGCGCGCGCGTGACATTCCTCGTCCCCGATGCCCTGCGCCGCCAGTGGATGGCCGAACTGCGCACGAAGTTCTTCACCGACGACTTCCCTCGACGCGTAAAGATCATCTCTCATGACTCTCCCGACCTGTGGGAGCAGCATCACAGCAGTGATCTCGTCGTGGTCGACGAGGCCCACCAACTGGTCCAGGACCGCTATGACACGGACCCCACCTACTGCGCACTGCGGGATCTCGCACACTCCGCGTCGAAGCTCCTCCTGCTGTCCGACACACCCGTCACCTCCAGCCACACCACGCACCTGGGGCTCCTGCACCTGCTTGATCCCGATGTTTACAAGTGGAGCGAGCGGGAGGAGATCGCCAAGCGGTCCGCGCACCGGGCCGAATTGGCAAACCACGTGCTCAGCCTCGACGCGGAATGTCACCCACTGCTGCCGTCCACGATCGACATGATCAAGGAACTGCTGCCCCGGAGGATTCCCGCTTCGTGCGCCTCGCTGCTCACGTCCTCGACCTGCTCGACGAATACGAGGGCCTCCGCGACGAGGCAAGAATGCCTGATCTCCACGCACGGGTGACCGCTCTTCGGGCGCACATCAGCGAGACGTACCGACTGCACCGCCGGGTGATCAGGAACCACAGGTCGAACGTCCTGCGCCAGAATGACGACTCGGCAGCCGTCGCCAACGAGGTGCGCGGCCGTGCCGAGCCGGAAAAGCTGACAGCCCAGTCTTACTCCCCAGCTACCGACAGCCTCCTGGCGTGGCAGACCCAACTGTGGGGCCACCTCCTCGACGAGGGCCTGGAGAGCAGGCGCACCGACTATGCGCTGGCCCTGGCCGTGCTCGCTTTCCGTCTCGGCGGCTTATCTGCCGACTACCTGGACGCCCTGCGATAGCGGGTGCGCCGTGGCAAAGACACTGCTGAGCGTGCCGGGCTGAGCACCCGCGAGCGGAAGTACCTCTCCAGCGTGCCCGTAGCGCCGCACGAGCCCGCGAATCTGGCAAATCTCGAGTCGGAGAGCGCGGGAAACGGCGCCCGGGAACTCGATGACCTCATCGACACCCTTTCTTCCCGCCCTGCGCAAGGGCGGCCGCATCGCGGTCTTCTGCGGCCCCGGCTCACTTGCTTCGACGCTCACCGCACGCCTGCGAACCCGCTTGCCCCGGGTGAGCTTTTTCGAGCACACCCGCAGCGCAGGACCCGACGCGTCTGAAACGGCGACCGCCTCGTGGCGAAAGCCCGTCGAAAGCGCTGCCGTTCTCGTAGCCGACGACACTGCGGAGGATGGCCTGAACCTCCAGGCAGCCCGGTCCGTGGTCCACGTGCGCCTGCCGTGGTCACCCAACCAACTGGAACAGCGCCTGGGCCGCACCGACCGTTACGTTGAATCCAACGAGCAGCGCCAGGCACCACGGCAGTACGTTCTCACCCCGAACTGGCCGACGTCGTCCAGCAAAACCTTCCCCTCCCGGTCAGGGAAGCAATCTTGAACTCCGTGTACATGGCGCTGGAACAGCCCCTGGCGGAGGGCGATCTGCCAACTGCGCGGGCACGGTTGGAGGAAAAAGGACGGTTCGTCCCTGCCTTGCTGCACACCGCTGTCGGCACCCGGGCCCTCTCCGCGCTTCTGCTGGCGGCCACCGTCCTTGAGGACCTCCGTGCTCTGCGTCGTCTCGCGGGTGTCGTGCAGGGCCAAGCCCTCACAGACGCGTTGCCCCCGCTGCTGTGGCAGGAAGCTCAGCGCGTTTTGGCCGAACTCGATGCAGTCGCAGAGCCTCGCGCCGATGTGGTTCCCGGGCCGCAGATTGCTGCCGACGACACGCCGCAAGCCGGGCAGAGTGTTGCCCCCTGGCCGGCCTTCCTTGCTGCCGTTGCCGCGGGGAGCAGCGAGGGCACCGCAGCTATCGAGGAGCAGTTGGAGTGCATGGCCCACGCCGGCCGACCACGATGCAGTACTGGCCAACCTGCTGGACGGCTTGGAGAATCAGGTCGCCGAGGAGGCCTGGCGGGCAGTCGGTGCGAAGCCGTCGGATATGCGGCCCCGGAGATTGCACTGCGCGCCGGGCCCTCCGCACAGACCTATGCCGAACTACTCGATGAGATCGGCGCCTATCGCAGTCGATGGGCCTCCCCCGAACGGGCCGCAATTGCGCTGGACTTCGTCGATCGGCTGTTCCTGGCGGCATGCCCCGACCAGTTGGCTCGCGCCACGCTTGCTTACGACCTGCTGGAGCCGCTGTGGCGTCACCAGCAACGGCTCAACGAAGTAGACTTGGCGTTCACCAAGCGCCTTTCAGGAGAAATGGACGTCTTGTTCTCCTGGCAGGAGTGGGTTGTCTCCGACGGCGACCAGGAGTCGCCGCTCTCCGACCTTCCGTCCATGAAAGTGCTGCTGTATTCCCTGGACGAAGCCGTGCTCACGCGCTGTGTCGAGGAGATCCAGCATCTGGCTCCCGGGGTGGACGCCGCCCGATCCAGCGGCCACGTCGACAGTGCGCAACTCCGGCAGAAGGCCCGCTCTGCTGATCTGGTCGTCATCGCGACGCGCTGTGCGAAGTACGCGGCAACCGGTTTCATCACGCAGCACGCCCGTACCCAGCACATCTTCTATGCGGACGGCAGCGGCTCGGCATCCATGCTGCAGGACGCTGCTGACGCACCGGTGGCCTCCCTCTCCCCCGCTTTCGTGGAGGAGGCCACCGGTGGAAACCGCAAAGGTGTGACTACTTGCTGACCCGGGCCTGCAGGTGGCTGCTGAGCAGCCGCACGTCGCCGGCCGTGTTCTGGAGACTGTTCCAGTTGCGTTCCTGGCCATCCGAGAACGTCCATTTGCCCGACGTCCAGGCCACGCGGCCTTCCAGCCCGCGCAGGGTGCTGCGGACCTTGTCCCAGTTGACCTTGCTGTAGTGGACGTCCGCGGTGAGCCGGTCCATGACGAAGCCCATGGCCTGGATGCCCACGCCATGGGTCAGCCTCGACTCCTTGGGAGGCCTGTCCCACGCGTCCTCGAACATGCTCGCCACAGGCGTCCAGAAGGACAGCAGGTGCGCCAGCATCGCCTCTTCGTCGCCGGTACCGTCCTCGGCGTTGCGGTACTGGTACAGGGCGCCTTCATAGATGCTGTGCTCCAGCATCTTCAGAACGCTGTTGTCCTTGATATTGCCCCCGGGCGACGTGGGGCTGCTGATCCTTCCGCTGAAGGGGCCATCCCCCATGTTCAGCAGGACCATGATCTTCGCCGCGAGTTGACGGCGTGCGTACGAGCGTGGCAACTGGCCGGTGGTCTCGGGCAGCAGTTCGTACACCAGGCCCTTGGGCAGCGGCTTGGTCGAGTTGACCAGGATGAACTGCGACCGCTGATCTTCCTGGGAGGCAATGAATCCCACCGCCGCGACGGGGAACTCCGCCAGGTCGGCGTCCCGGATCGCGGCGCTGCGCTGCTGGCCGTCTACGAGCCAGGCCGGCTTTTCATGCTCGGCGAGCGACTCGTCGACGGGGATGACCAACTCGCCCGGGACGGCGTAGTCGATGCCCTTGGTAGGCCGGCCGGCAACGAACTCCACCCGGTCGTCGAACGCAAGGACCAGGGCGTTGGGCAGCATCGCCCCGTCGGACTCAAGGTAGCGGCGGATTGCCCGGATGTGGCTGAGGGCCTCGGGCCGCTGGTACCCCTGCAGTTGCTTCTCGTCATCGCGGCGAATGCGGGAGACGGCGGTGAAGTCGTGCAGTTTCTTGCCGTCGACCGCGAAGCAGTAGATCTGCTTGTCGCCTTGATTCACTTGCAGGGCAGGGAGTCGCAACGCGTATCGGTCGGCCACATCTTCTCCTAGGTGGGCAGTTCGTAGACATCGGGCGGTTCAGGTGTTCACGTGAAGTTGAGCTTGCTCATCTTCGCCTGGAGGACGGTCATGTTATGAAATCCGCGACGCTTGTTCCGTTCGGTGCCGCGGAAGATGACGATCTCGACGCCCAGGTCCTTGCAGAGAAGGCAGGAGCAGTGCTCCCAGGGCCGGTCGGCCAGGGTTTTCTTGTATTTGTCGTGGTACTTGGCCCATTTTTTCTCGTCAACGAGAGTCAAATAGGTCTCCAGGGCCGCCATGGCCTTGGGTAGGTCCAGTTGCTCGCTGCCGTACGCACGCAGGGCGTGGAGGCATTCGCGCTCCGCCTTGATGGCGGCTGACTGGGAGACCACTCCCGCCAGGATCTGCCTCTTGAGCGTGGGGTTCCCGTCGACCTGGGGGACCCTGACGGCCGTGTAGGTGTCCTCGGCGGTGTGGAAGTTGTTGCGCTCGTCCATGAAGGCCTGCCGGAAGGCGGACGTGCTGTCGAAGCTGGCCACGCCACGCTTGGAGAATTCTTCCATGCTGCCGATGCGCGTGATGCCCAGCAGGTGCAGTTTGGTGTTGTCCTTGTCGCGGATCTCTTCGATCTTGTCGAGGCAGGCCATGATCTCGTGGGTCTTGAGGGGGACCATGCCACCAAGGGCGATGCGCTTGTAACCCATGTCCTGGAGTTGGGCCACGCTGTCTGCATAGCTGGCCGGGCTCCATCCCTGGGCGGCACCGAAGGGGATGACCTTGCTCTTGCGGGCCTCGATGCCACCAAGGAATTCCTCGGCGAGCCTGAGTGAGATGCGTCGGCGCTCGGCCCACGCGGGATCGACCTCTGCTTCGGTGGCCTCCGGTTGGTAGCCGAAGATTACGTGGTCAATGCTGACGCCCTCATCGAACTGGCACCCTTCATAAAAATCGAGAACTTCTTCAACTGAGTACGGAGGGATCTTCTCGTCGACATAGTTGAATGCGCCGCAGTCTCCGAGGCTGTCCATTCCTTCGGGGAGTCGGAAGAAGTCGCGGACGCCGAGGCGGTAGAGCCGCTGCCGCTGGGGAGCAGTGTACTTACCGGCACCCTTAACAGAGCCGTCAACGATGGCCTTGCTGACCAGTATTCCCTTGTAAGGGGCGGGAGTGACTACCTGGTGCGCATAGCGGTCATCGCGCTGTCGGACACGAAAGTCGGAGTATTCATCGTTAAGGAAGTCGTAACTCGGGCTGACTTGGTCCTGACTGTCCGGAAAATAGAACTTCACGACGCACTGGTCCTCGACTGGAAGTAGATGCGAATCAAAAGGTTCGAAAGGGTACTGATATGCCGTGGTGTGTTCTGGAGTTCGTCCCACGGGGTGTTGAGTTCTGGCCAGCGCCCCTTGGTCCAATGGCAGTGGGGAGCGATGAGTGCCAACTCGGCCTTGGCCCGCTCGTAGGCCTCGGGCGAACCCGGTTCGGCGATGGCGAGGACCCGGTCCATGACTCGGTCCATGAGTCGCCCCATCGAGCGGATGCCAACACCGTGCATGAGGCGGCTCTTGGTCGGTGACATGCCCCAGGCGTCGGGGAAGGTGTCCCGTACCGCGCTCCAGTAGGTGATGAGGATGCTGCGGATCGTGGCGGTGTCGACCGTCCCGTTCGAGAGATTCTTGTACGGGAAAAGGGCGCCCGACGGCTTCAAGGATTCCTCGATGGCGGAGATCAGACTGTTGTCCTTCACCACGGCGCTGGTTCGCTTGTCCGTGATGGTCGACGCCTGCTTGATCAGTCCCTTGAAGGGGGAATCGGCGTCCTGGTTCAGAGCATTCACCAGGACGGAAGGGAGCTTCTTTGCGGACAGTTTCGTCGGGAGTTTGGTGTGCACCTCGGGGAGGAGTTCCGTCACAAGGTTGCCGGGCAGTGGCGACACCGTGTTGACACGCAGGAACTGATCCCGCTGCACCTCGATGTCCTCGGCGACAAAGCCGGCCACCATGACGGGCAGCTTGGATCTGCGGGTGCGCGCGAGCGCCAGGCTCCGCTGCTGACCGTCCACGATGAAGGCAGGCCGGGGTGCACTGGGCGACTCGGGCAGGGAGATCTCCAGCGTTCCGATGGTGGAAAGGCCGTCCGTGCTGTTCGGCCCGCGGCTGCCCCGGAACCGCACCGAGGCCGGAAGGGCAAGGATGAGGCCGTTGGGGAACAGCACGTCCTCGCTGTCGAGGTACTCCAGGATCTGCTTCACGTGCTGCTTCTTCTCGGGCCTCTGGTACCCGAACAGTTTGCCCGCTTCGTCCCGGGAGATTCGCGCGACATCGGCCACCCGGTCAATCTCTCCCGCTTCGAGCGCGAACACGTACAGCGGGATGCCCGGATTCTGCTCGATCCGCAGTGCCCTGCGTCTGATGACGTCTTCTGTCACCGCTCCCCCATGGTCCTCTTGTACAGACTGGCAAACCTGCTCTGCTCGCACGCTCGACCGCTGTCGCGCAGGGCCCGCAGCAGCCGGGTGCGGGAGATGTCCGGCACCTTCGCCGCCTCTCGCCGGATAAAAGCGATCACGTCATCATCCGACATGGGTTCCCGGTTGTACTGCACCGGCTTCGTGGTGGCGGTCGCCCACGCAGTCCACGCCTTCTGCGCCTCCGGCGAGGTGAGCGCATGGCCCCGGGAGTGCTCGAGCCACGCCGCGGCCATGCGCGCGTTCAGGCTCGTCAACGTGCCGCCCAGTGCGTGGCTCAAGCCGGCGTCGGAGCGGACCCGGTGCACTCCGGGGACCTCGCGCACGCCCCCGATGAGTAGTGCCTCACCGCCCTGCTCTCCCAGGGCCATCAGTTCCTCTGCCATGGCGCCCGCGTAGACCTCGGACAGCACCATCAGGACCGGCCCCCGACGGCCGAGTTCCTGCAGCGTGGCCCGACCGGTTCCCGCCTGAAGGTGGCCCCACCACCGGGCGTTCTCCTCCGTTGACGTGGCGACGGCATCGGCGTGCCGCGTGCTGAAGGTTGCCGCGTAAACGGGTGTCTTCTGCTCTTCGGGCTCCACCGGCTGCAGGCCCAGCCCGGCCGAGGCCACCCACAGTTCTGCCTGGTACCCCGCGGCCGAGGCCGCCGTCACGAGCCGGCGCGATCGGGCCCAGTGATCACCGCGGTAGAGGTTCTTGAGGGAGTGCAGAGAAGGTCCTCCGCGGGCGGTCGCGTTTCGTAGGCGCTCTTGCCAGTTGCCGGAGCGCAGCTTCACGCTGCCCTTCGGCAGGTTCCTGGCGCACAGGGCCGCGTCCGGCCTCTCGATCTTGCGGTCAGTGCATGTGACCACCAGCGATAGTTGCCCCACGCGGTTCGACTCCCGACACTCATAACTCGTACTCACTGGTGATTACTCTACCTGTCAGTTTCCACGCTAGGCTTCAGGCATACACAACGGTCTAACTAGGGAGTAAGGCATGGCACGTCCTGCGATCGTTCTGCTGAGCGGCGGTCTGGACTCGACCACAGTTCTGGCCATCGCGAAGGACCAGGGCTACACGCCGTACGCCCTCAGCTTCCGCTACGGCCAGCGCCACAGCGTCGAGCTCGAGGCCGCGAAGCGCGTGGTCGAGGCCCAGGGTGCGGCCCGGCACGTCATTGCTGACATTGACCTGCGAGTTTTCGGCGGCTCGGCTCTGACCTCTGACATTGAGGTGCCCAAGCACGACTCTCTGGACCACGCCGGGGAGGGCGGTGTGCCGATTACTTATGTGCCGGCACGCAACACGATCTTCCTGTCGTTCGCACTGGCATACGCCGAAACTGTCAACGCGAGTGACATCTTCACCGGTGTTACTGCCGTCGACTACAGCGGCTACCCGGACTGCCGTCCCGAGTACATCGACGCGTACGCAAAGATGGCCAACCTCGCGACCCGTGCCGGCGTCGAGGGCACCCAGCAGCTCAAGATCCACTCGCCGCTCATGGAGATGTCGAAGGCCGACATCGTGCGTGAGGGCCTGCGCCTGGGTGTGGACTACTCCATCACCTCCAGTTGTTACGACCCCGACGAGCAGGGACGTGCCTGCGGCCGCTGCGAGACCTGCCTGCTGCGCTTGAAGGGCTTCGCCGAGGCCGGTTATACCGACCCCGTGCGGTACCAGGACGCCTGAGAATGACCTATCTGATCAAAGAGATCTTCTACACCCTCCAGGGCGAGGGCAGCCACGCAGGCCGCCCGGCGGTCTTCTGCCGCCTCTCACGCTGCAACCTGTGGACGGGCCTGGAGAAGGACCGCCATCGCGCCATCTGCCAGTTCTGCGACACCGACTTCGTGGGCACCGACGGCGAAGGCGGCGGCCGATTCGCCACGCCTGAGGACCTCGCCGAGGCCGTGGAGAACGCCTGGCCGTCTGAATCCGCCGAGCACCGCTTCGTCGTGTGCACAGGCGGCGAGCCGCTCCTGCAACTCGACGAGGCAGCCGTCGAGGCCCTGCATGCCAGGGGCTTCGAGGTCGCAGTGGAGACCAACGGCACGCGCGTGCCGCCGGCGGGCATCGACTGGCTGTGCGTGAGCCCCAAGATCGGCTCCGAACTCGTGGTCGCTAAGGGCGACGAGTTGAAGCTGGTCTATCCCCAACTGGGCGGGGACCCGGCCCAGTTCGAGGCGTTGGACTTCAGATACTTCCGCCTTCAACCGATGGACGGCCCCGACGTGGAGGCCAACACCCGTGCAGTGGTCGACTACTGCATGAAAAACCCGCGCTGGATTCTCTCTCTCCAGACGCACAAGTATCTGGGAATTCAGTAAATGGAAATCTTTCGCGAGTTCAACTTCGAGGCGGCGCACCGGCTGCCCAACGTCCCCGAGGGCCACAAGTGCTCCCGACTGCACGGTCACTCCTACAAGGTGATCGTGCACGTCGAGGCTCCGGTCGACCCCGATGCGGGCTGGGTAATGGACTTCGGTGACCTCAAGCGGACGTTCAAGCCGATCGAGTCGCAACTCGACCACTATTACCTGAACGACATCGAGGGCCTGGAGAACCCGACCAGCGAGGTCCTGGCCCGCTGGATCTGGGAACGTCTCCAGCCCAATCTGTCGAGGCTCTCGGCTCTTACGGTCCGCGAGACGTGCACGTCGGGCTGCACGTACCGGGGCGAGTGAGCATGCACGACATCCAAAACGAGACCGACTCCCGGGGTATTGAACTCGACCGGGTCGGTATCGACGGTGTCCGCTACCCCGTGTCCTTCGAGGACGGCCACTTTCGCCAGGAGGGCATCGCGGACTTCGAGGTGACGGTCCGCCTCCAGCATGACCGGCGCGGCACGCATATGAGCCGCATGGTTGCCCTCGTACACGAGCACTTGCAGAGGTTCGACCCGCGGCGGTTGCCCACCGTCCTCAAGACCGGTGCGGATCTGCTGGATGCGCCCGCTATCACCGTGGCGATGGCCATGCCTGTCAGCACGACCGTGGTCGCCCCGGCAAGTGGCCGTGAGTCAAAGCAGGTGCACGACATTCGCATCGAAGGGCACTGGGACAACGGCAACGTGACGGTCCAGACGGCCGTGACCGCTGAGGTGACCAGCCTCTGCCCGTGCTCCAAAGCCATCTCCGACTACGGCGCTCACAATCAACGCAGCCAGGTCACGCTCACCGTGACTGGCCAGGGCGACATCCCCTACCCCCTGCCGGTTCACGGCGCCGTGCGGTTGCTGTCGTCCTCCGCCTCGGCGCCAGTGGTGCCCTTGGTCAAGCGCGTCGACGAGCGTGTCCTGACCATGCAGGCGTACGACAGTCCGGTGTTCGTCGAGGACATGGCCCGCGCGGTCAGTGCCTCCTGCCGAGATCGGGGCCTTCGGCACGCGGTGAGTATCCGCAACCTGGAGAGCATCCACAGCCACGATGCCATCGCCTTCATCTCTGGTTAGCCCCAGTCCACGGCATCCAGCGCGCGGGCTCTCTCTGGCCCTGCCCCAGTGCAGGGCACGCGCCGGCCCTGTGCATCGCACAGGCCGGGCCCGCTTTCGTGCGCCCCTCAGCCTGGAACGCCGGTGCCGGCGAGTATCAACTTGTTTGGGTGTGGATCCTCTCGAGGGATGACTGACCTGGGAAGACGCTGATCGGTGGTGCCGGGGCGACGGCTTGCTTCTACCGTGTTGGGGTGGAGGT
>NZ_JBIRPI010000042.1:0-30850 GCF_044332585.1 Streptomyces sp. NPDC016845
CAGCCCCAACGAATACGAACGCCGACACCACGCCGCTAAACTCACGCTCGCCGCGTGATCAATAACCGCGTGCCCACCTTCATGGGGGAAGGCCCCCCCCCTGCCGACGGATGCTCGCGTCCCAGTCTGAATAGATCAGATGGTAGTCGTCAGCCAGTTCGTCGTAGAAGCGCGCCACCGATGTCTCGGGCATGGCCCGAGATTACCGTGCCTGCTTCCCCGGAGGTGCCGGTAAGTAATCCCCGTGATCGGTGCGAACGCCGTCACTGACGGCACCACCGTCATTTCCCGTGAACATCTGCGAGCACGTTGATCGCCAACTGCTGTCGAAACTCATCGACAAACGCTGCTGCTGAACGTGAACGAAGCCAAAGGCCCGTGTGCCGGTCTCGACCAGTGTCATCAACTCCAGTGTGGGATAGCCGTGATGGGAGGTTCGCCCCAGCCAGGCCCTGTTTCGCCAGGAGTCGGGGACCTTCTAGAACTGCAGCCGTCGAATGACACAGTCCGGTACGGCCCGAACCGCACACCGGGTGTCGTCGGCCGGGCCAGAGGCCCCGCGAGAACCTCGAATAACGCGCGCACCGGCGCGCTGCCCAGTCGTCGGTGCAGATCACGCAGGGCCTTCGGCGTGGGGGAGGCCACCGGCACGTCGGCCAGTCCGCCCGTCAGCTTGTCCCAGACCAGCCGGTGGCCGACTTCAGGGAACAGACACATCGCGAGCAGGAAGTAGATCCCGACCCGCGAAGGGAGATCACGCAGTCGTCTTTGCACCGAGTGGGTCTCCGCCAGGACCGCGTCGACCAGCTCGAACGGCACGACGGCCGTCAGCTCACCCAGATGCCCGGGCGCGAACCGGCCCGCGGCCACAGTGACCGTACGGGTGATGGCCATCATCGGGGCAGGCAGGACATGATGAAACGGCAACGGAGCTCCTCAAGTACAAGCTGTCTTGGACGACTGCCTGTACCAACGAGCTCCGTTGTTCTGCGTCGGAAATCCTTCAACTGGCTTGCGTGACCTGCGAAAACGTTAACTACCCGGCCTTGGGTCAAGGCCCAGGTATGGACCCTCACCGACGGCCGCGATGTTCTCCTCGTCTCCCTCACCGGCCTGGACGCCGCCTACGGCGCCGTCCTCGCCCTCGTCCTGCACCCGCCCGGCCGCTACCCCGACACCGCGATGTCCGTCGTCATCGACACCCCCCTCGCCTGCACCGCGGTCGCGGTCAACCTGCAACAACTGCGCGCGGCCCGCTTCGCCGGGGCGTCCTTGCGCGGCACCGTGGCGCCGGAGGTCATGAGCCGGGTCGACCAGGCTCTGCGCGCCGTTTTGGACTTGTGACCGCCGCGGCCCTGGCAGGGGTGTGCAGCGCCACGCGCTCTGGACCGAGTTTGTTGGCTGGCCCGCAGCCTATGGTGCCCCGCACCGATCGTTCTTGCGCTGCGCTGTCACGCCCTGCCAAGACCGACGATCACCGGCTACGAAAATCTTGGCAGAGCCGAACGTCTTACAGTCCGCAGGTGCGGGCGCTGATGCTCGCCCCGGTCGCGGTGGTGGCTGAGCCGCTGGTGAGCGCGCCGAGGTAGAAGGCGCGGTCGATGTCGACGGCCGCGGAGAAGGTGCGCAGGCCGCAGTGTGCGCGGACAGTTTCCACTGGGTGAGCAGGTGCGCGGCGATCCGGTCGGCAGCGAGGTGGGCCGTGCTGTGGCCCGGATGCTCGGCCAGCGCGGCGTTGGTGTGCAGGGCGTGCAGCATCGAGTGCAGATCCGAGCTCGTTCCGGGCACGCGGCGTGCGGTGGCTGGTCGGGTGGCAAGTGCTGCTTGGTCAACAGGTTTTCCGGTAGGGGATTTCAGGGATGAGTGATGTCCAGTTCGTCGGGGGCACGCCGCCCTGTGCTCGTTGGCAGATGGTCTTGGAGGCGAGTTCCGGGGCGATGGGGTAGGTGCGTGGCGGGCTGTGTTCGCCGTCGATGGTGAGGGTGGCCCCGTCGGTCGCGAAGGTGAGGGAATCGATGCTGTCTCCCGCTGTGAGGAAGCTGGTTCCCAGTGGCCGGTTGGATACGGCGTCCCACAGCCTCACCGTGCCGGCGCTGCCGCCGACGGCCAGGAACTGGCCGTCGGGTGAGTACGTCAGTTCGGTCACGGCTTCGGGCTCTTTGCTTCCTGTGCTCCCTGTGGCAGTACCAGTGAAGATGCTCAGGCGTCGTTTGAGTGCCCGGTCCCATACGGTCACCCGGCCGCCCTCGTCGCCGGTTGCCATGCGGTCACTGTGTGGGGGCCCGGGGGCGGTAGCGGTCAGGAACCCGCCGATTGACCCGGTTTCCGGCGCGGCGGCACGCGGTTGCGCACGGTGCCACTTCGGGTCCAGCGCATTCCCCAGATAGATGCTGCGCACGAGGGCAGCCGATGTGGGCTGTTCCTCGATGTACCGAATTGCCCTGCGTTCTGTATCCAGCTTCACATCCCAAATGCTGCGGCCGTTCAGGGGATATCGGTACACGGGTGCGTCGGGGTAGGCGGTTCTCCACACACGGATCGTGTTGTCGTCCACTGTGACGAGGAAGTGACCGTCCCGGCTAGGAATGGCATACCCCGACGTGATGTCAGCAGTGGGCGGGACTTCCTTGCCCAAGTCCAAGCTCCACATCCGCAGCCCTGCGCCGGTGACGACCATCAGCATCCGCCGCCGAGAGTCGAGGAGAACCTGCCCGGCGTCGATGACGTTGTTGTCGCGGACGCAGGCCAGCCGAAAGATGGCGTTCGATCGCAAATCCCATACCTGACGGGATGCCTGGACATCCCATACCTCCAGGGCGCCGGATGCCGTGCACAGCGCCATGAACCTGCCGCTGGCGTCGAGAACGGCACGTCCGGGTTTGGCGGTTCGGCGTTGGAACACCATGCGCTGTTGCCGCAGGTCCCACAGGCCGACCGAGCGCTCGCCCAGCACCTTGAGGATGTGGTTGTTCTTGGTGAACCACACATTGGTGTTGTTGAAGTCCCATGGAAGACTGATGGTCCGGCCCGAGGCCGTGTCCTGCCACTGCACCGTGTCACCTGCGACCGCCAGCAGGTACCTGCCGTCTGCGGAAAGATCGTACGGCGAGACGTCATCACGGAGCGGAATGGTGCGGATGCGTTGCCGGCTGTCCACGTCCCACATGAGTATCTGGCCATCGCCGGCCGTCATCAGGGTGCGGCCGTCGGAGCTGAGGCGTCGCATGTCATATCCCTGCACCCCGGGGCCGGTGAAAACGTCCTGCTCGCGTTGGGTCAGCGAACCCACGAGTGCGGCCTTGGCCTCCATGGTCGGGCTGATGCGCCATGCCGCGACGCTCAGCCGCATGGCTGTCAGCGGGTCGGCATAGCGCACGGTCTCAGCGGCAGCCGCGACGCGACGGGACGTGGCATCGGCGAGCCGCTGATCACTGAACCGACTCTGTTGCCAGGCGATCGCGCCCGCGAGCAAGGCAAGCACCACTACCAGGGACAGGCCGGTTCTCAGCCAGCGTAGGCGGCGGGTGGTGCGGGCTGTCGACTGTTCCTCCTGGTGGAGTGCAGTGGTGCTGGCGCTGAGGAAATCATGCTCCAAGGCGGTGAGATCTCTCCCTGGGTGTGCGTCGCCGAAGTGTTCCTGGGCGGTGCCAAACCTGCTGCCTCGGTACAGGGCGCCCGGGTCGCGGCCCAGTTCCTCCCAGGCACGCGCCGCCTCGGTCAGCCTCCGGTGCTCGCGCAGGCGTTCGCGGTCCTCCTCGATCCACCAGTGCAGCCTGGGCCATGCGGTCAGCAGGGCCTCATGGGCAAGCTCGACCCTGGCCTCGTCCAGGGTGAGCAGACGTGCCCGGGCGAGCGCCTCCACCACCGGGACGGTCTCGGTTTCCTGCCCGCCGGTGGCCTGCAGTTCCGCGCGCCCGGCGGACCGGCGGGTGTCGGGGGCATCGTCGCCGGGGGCGACCAGCCGCAGCAGGACCCGGCGGGCCGCGGCCGCCTGCCTTTGGGTGAACCGGCCATAGACTTTCTCGGCGGTCTTGGCGATCGCGCCCTCCAGGCCGTCGGCCGCTTCGTAGCCCGCCAGGGTCAGCGTCTTGCCGTTGCGGCGGCGCCAGGTCTCCAGGAGCACGTGTGACAGCAGGGGCAATCCTCCCGGTTCATCGGTGGCCTCCTCAATGAGCCGGGCAGTCAGGGCGCGTTCCACGGTCAGCCCTGAGGCAGCGGCCGGTTTCACGATCACCTCCCGCAGCTCGGCCGGACTCATCGGCCCGACCAGCAGGGTGGCGCTGCGCAGCGCGTCGGCGAGCCCGCGGTCCCCGGCACAGCGCCCGAGGAAGTCGGCGCGCACCGCGATGATCACGCGTAACCGGTTCCCCGGCTCACGCGCCGCCAGCAGAAGGCTGATGAACGCCGTCCGCTCCGCGGGCTCGGCGCACAGCGTGAAGACCTCCTCGAACTGGTCGACCACGACCACCGTGTCGTCATCGGAGTCCTTCGGCGCGAACAATTCGGCATGAGCACGGGCGGGATGCGCTCCAGGTGTGAAGATCCGGATGGTCGCAGGGCGTAGGTCCTGTGAGTCCGCCTTCTGCAGGGCCGGGATCAGCCCGGCGCGCAGCAGTGAGGACTTCCCGCTGCCGGAGGCGCCGACGACGGCGGTCAGACGGTGCTGCTGCACCAGCTCCAGCAGGTCTGCGATCAGCTCGTCGCGGCCGAAGAACCACTTCTGATCGTGGGATTCGAACCGGGTCAGACCCTGGTACGGCGGCTCAGCGTCGTCCCGGTCTGCAGTCTCGGCGGCCGCTTCCTGCGCCGCCTGTCTCCAGCGCTGTTCCCACTCCTCCGGGTCTCCTCCGCACCCCTGTACGTAGGCCATGGTGACCTGCAGCGAGGGCAATAGCTCACCCGAAGCGGCCCTGGACAGCGTCGAAACCGTGTACGGCGTCCGCTGAGCCAGCACCCGGTAGGTAATCGAGCCGGCATCCTGGCGCAGCTTGCGCAACTCCAGCGCAAACCGCTGGACGGGCCCGGCGTCTGGATCCAACGGAGCTTCCGGACGGCCCACTCGATCCCCCTTGACTCGCCGTGCTCCCTGTATCCCGTGTTCCTCGATGTCGCCCGCCGTCGGCAGCGCGTGTACCGCAACCTACGCAGCCGCAAAAGAGCTGGACAAGGCTCCGCCGCGACAGGGCGATGGTCTTCGGCCACTGTCCCACCGCCCCACCTGGGAGGACGCGATTGTTGCGGACTGTGACCGGGGCTGCGCAACAACGCAGCCAGCGTGGAGAGTCAGTGGCGTACGACGGCCCGTGCCCCTGCACGAGCTGACCGCTCACGACAGGCGCTAGTACGACGGGCAGCGTGGTGGATGTTCGCCCGCCGGACCGGCCCGTCCGTCCTGAGCACCCTGAGCGCGGCCCGCACTGTTGCGGGGCGAGCGGGAGAAGAAAAAACGCTATGGAGCGCGGAACGCCAAAGGCCCACCGGGGGCCAGGCCGCGCCCAGGAAGGACTCAAATTCATGTCGTTACCCAGGAGAATTGCCGTGACTGCCGGGGCCGTGGCCTTCGGCGTGGGAATGGCCGTCGCCGTCGCGCCCGCCGCGGCCAACGAGGCCGCGGGAGTAGTGCACGGCAAGGGGCTCGGACGCGACGACTGGAACGACGAAGGCATTGTGTCGGCTTCCTCCCACTCCTACAGCAACCTCGCCGGCATGTGGCAAGCGATCCTGTGGGCGGACAAGTCACTGCGGTCCGATGGGCAGCCCTGGAAGATCTCTGACATCGACTGCCGCTTCGGACCCGAGACCACGTACTCGACCAAGCGATGGCAGAACCGGTACGACCACCTCGAGGCTGACGGTGCGGTGGGGAACAACACCTTCTTCACTGCGGGCTGGAGCATGAACTTCCAAGAGGACCGGGGGACAGCCGAGTACCAGGGGCAAACCGCTGCAGGTGAGTACACCGGGCGCAACATCGGATTCGTCCGCAACTCCGCCGGTGAGTGGGCTATGTACCTCAACGGCGACCTGAAGAAAATCTGGTACAACTCGGCCACCTTCAACCAGTGCTGAGCGAGCCTTCGCGGCAACACGCGTCCATGGACGCGCACAGCGGCCTCTGAGTCCGACCTTGACCGGGGCCACCTCAAACATCGCAACGATTCACCATGGGCACATCACAGATCGTGCCCGTGACGCATCACTGGCATCTCCGGCACTCCTGTGCCGCGCCACATCGCCCACGAGAACGCACCGCTGTCGATCGGCGGTACCCGCATCAGGTTCTCTCACACTCAGGGAAGTGGTCACATGGAACATGGCTTACGCCGCGTCCTCATCGCTGTGAGCGGCGGCCTGATACTCGCCGCCGCATCGATCAATCCGACAGTGGCTGCGCCCATGGAGCCACAGGGCGAGACCACGGTCATCCAGGGCTACACCACCGATCCCCGGTACGTCGGCAACCCCGGCGCCGTGCTGGACGCTCTGGAGCGGGGGGTGTCGCCCGAGGAACTGGGTGCGGGCAAGGCCGGCCAGCGGCACGAGCTCCCCCGCACCGAAGCCGAAGCCCGGCGGATGCGAGAGAACTCCGGCCAGAGCTACGCCGTGGAGGCCGACGACTACCGGCCCGGCGTCGAGGTGCAGGAGGACCCGCACAACTTCGAGACCTGCCTGAAGAACAGGGACAAGGCGACGGCTCCCGGCGGCTGGGTGCGCAGCCACTTCGCCTGGTGCCAGGCGGGAACCGCATGGGCGCAGGTGAGTCCGCCCGGCGGCGGGCTCGCACGGGTTGAGGCCGACATCTACCTGGTCGGATATGGCAAGCAAGGCCCTGTACCGGGCAGTTCCACCGACCGCTACCTCGAATTCCAGATGCGCGCCCACGAGTGGCGATTCCGAGGTATAGGCTCGGGGGCGCGCTTGTGGGAGACCCATCCCGAGGCGCAGCTGGACATGCGTATCGAGTGCATACCCACCGACGACTCCGACTGGGATTCATGTGAGGACGGTGATCGCAACGGGCGCAACGATACAATTCAGAACTGGTTGAGCTCGGGATGGGCCGAGGCGCAGCTGGTCTCGGAGGCAAAGACCCCGAGGAAGGGACACGGCCAGCAGATTCAGCGGGCCACCGTCTACGGCAAGTTCGTGTTCTCCATTCCCGGGTTCGAGACCGATCCCGACCAATCCACCAGCGGTTCGACCTCCATACGATTCGATTCCGCCTGGTATATCACCGGTACGGCCGGGGCCAAGAAGCAGGGTTCCATCTTCGAGTCGGTGGATCCTTTCCTGGCTTACAGCAATGCAGCGGACTCCGGCTACAAGAAGGTCGCGGACCACATCGCCAAGGCGCTGAACGACCCGGGATCGACCATGCCGCCGCGCAGCGACAAGAAGATCCCTGGAGGCGCTGCCACGTTCCCGAACCACCGGCTGGCCCCGTCCGTCAGCTCCGACCACAGGAAGCGATACAGGGCCAACCGCTACGACAAGGGCCTGGCCTGCGATGCGCACTTCGAGGACTGGAAGGACGAAGTCGACGACGACGGCGCCGAGAAGGAGTGCGACGAGTTCCCCTTCGCCTCGACCTATGAGGGCGCGGCACGCGCGCGGCCCGAATACAGTGGAGGCAACGACTACGTCAACTGGTTCTCCGTGCAACCGCTGAGCCGGACGCAGAATGGTCTCGCTGGCAGGATCCTCGGCAAGTGGTACAACGACGACCGGATCCTGGACTCCGACGCTTTCCACATCAAGGTCCGATGACCTCAAACCGGGCGGGTGCTGACCTCTGCACGCTCCGGCGCCCGCCCGTTGGATGCTCCCGATGACCTCACTTGTCACCCACACCATCCACGACGTCGACTCTGACCACGGGATGCTCGCGATCGTCCCCGACCGCGACGACGACTACGGCCCCTCGCCTGCCATTCCCGTCCACGGCTGGTTCGCCGCCAGCGAGCACGAGATCCACATCCGCGTCGCACAGGAACTGGTGGAGCAGCGCCTGCGATTCGAGCTTTGGGACGGCCCTCCCTCCCCACCTTCACAACCCCCCGAAGTCGAGGGCAACTTCCTCATCGACGTTCCGCTCGGCCCAATGTCGATCTACCAATTCGCGGCCGGCGGCATCCCAGACGCATTCGCCGTTTCCCCGGGCCGCTACTCCCTGCGCCTGTCCGGTTACGGCCGGAGCATCACCGCGCAACAGGCCGCCCGGCTGCAACAGCAATTCCGCAGTGCCGGCCTGGCCGACCCCGCCTTCACCGCCGCACGCAACCAGCTGGCCGGGCAGGAGCTCTACCTGGCCCAGCTGTGGCCCGCCGAAACTGGACGATGAACCGGCCGGCTGGGAGCCGGGGCACGTTACTGACTTCGGCTCGGCAGGGTGAAGTTCCGCTGTGACGTCTCACCCCCGTGTCACCCACGCTTCTCACTGTTATGTTCCGTACGCCGCTGGTGGAGATGCCCGGGGCGGAACATCGAGTGAGAACTCTGGGTGACACCGGATGAGAACTGCCAGTGCGCTGGAATGAGATGTCCACAGGGGCACCTGCCTGAGCTGCGCGTTCGATCTTCCTGAGCCATGCTCCCCCACACGCTGGAGGCTGTCTTCGGCCCTCGTGACCCGGCGGAGCTCGCGAGAGGATCACTCCCACACGTGTGGGACTCCTGCTTGGTCGGCTGCCCGAGCATGCCCCAGGTCAGATGCTGTCGGCGTCGGCGTCGGCGTCGGCGTCGGAGGCAGCGAGGAGACGGGTGTACTGGCCTGGGCAGTGCAGGGTCGCCAGCGAGGGCTGTGGAGCGTTGGCCCAGGGCCACGGCTCGTGTGGCGCAGAGGGGATGGGTTGTTCGCCATCGTCGCCGTCCCATAGCCGCCCGTACGGGTCGGGGATGAGACCCCAGCCCCAGTACGGCAGCGGTTTGTCGGGCACGATGCCGACCTCCCTGTCCAGGTCGACCGGCCGCTCGGCGACCTGGCAGGCGTGCCGCCAGTTATCCCCGAGATCGAATACATACCCGAACTCCGTGCCCGGCTGCAGGATATCCCCGATGCGCACGTGATCGGCGTCGAGCTCCATCGCAGGGTCCTCGATGTCGGCGTAGCGGTGCTCGGTGGCCCGTTTCCCGATCGAGGGGAAGTCGAACTCGTGCAGGTGACTGCGGTCCCAGCGGGCGAAGGCGTCGTCGATGGCCTCGGCCAGGACGTGCAAGGTGTGTGTGGAGGAGACGGCGAAGATGCGGCCCGGTCGCGGCCACAGTTCACTGGCCATCCCGCCGCCCAGCAACTCCACCCGCACACTCCACCACTCACCCTCTGCCATAGGAACGAGTGTGGCGTACCCGGGCATACTCCCGCCGGTGAACGGACAGGAAGCACCCCGCCCACCGCACGGGCCCATGGTCACGTTGCTGCCGTCACCGATGACGTCACCGAGCGCGACCAGCTCTCGGCCACGCTCTGTGCAACGCCCTTGATCCCCTTCCCGTCGGCCAGACGAGGGAGGGACGGGCTCAGTGTTTTCGGTCGCTTATGGCCGCAAGGACCGTCATCACGGTGCCGGCGAGGAGCGGCAGCGTCATGGCGGTGAGGAGCCAGGCGGGCACATGCGCGTCCGGCGTCGAGCGCCAGAGTATTGCGCAGCCCATGAGGAGGGAGATGCCGATGCAGATGTTGAGCAGCAGCAGGGCGCGTGCGATGCGGCGTGCTGAGGCCCGGCTGCCGGGTCTGTTGAGCAGGGACGATGCCGCCCGGGCGGGAGGGAACGATGCGGGCTTGGCGTGCGGTAATGCATCGCGTGGGGTCAGCCGCAGTGTCAGCTCCGCACCGCCGACCGTCAACGCGGTCACTCCCGTGTACAGGAAGACCAGCACGAACGCGGCGCCGATCGACTTGTCCGTCCAGGCGTCCACTCCTTCGGTTCCGATGTGCTGCGGTATCCGCCCCGGCAGGCGGGGGTAGCGAAGCGCACCCCACAACGGCAACACGACGAGCAGGACGGCATTGGGAAGCAACCACAGCCGGAGGGAGGAAGAACAGAGCACCATAGAGCGATCATCCGATGACCGCTCGGGGTTGAAAAGGGCCCCCAGCACGGGTGGCCGTCCAGCAGGCGGACCGTCAGATGAGGGCCTGGCATGGTGCCGCGGTGCCGCGTGCCGGGGGGTGCGCCTGCGAGGTCTCGCCGCCCGGCCGGATCGTCCTGTCCGGGCCTGCTGTCCGAACACGACGTGCCCGTCGGCCGCAAGGATCAGCAGGGCCCCGCGCCAGCCGCGAGTGGTCGGCGCCAATACGCGGCCCTCGGAGGCGCATTGTCGGCAGGCGGCCGGGAGCCGTACTGGCCGTCTCGGGGGCTTCATCAGGCGCCGCAGGGGGTGTCCTTGATGTTCAGGCTGTGGGTGGTGTCGTTGAGCTGGTAGGAGCGCAGGTCGCCGATGGTGCCGCCTTAGCGTCCGACGCAGACGTGCCGGCCGAAGTAGTTGTCCTTCTGGTAGACGCGTGCGGTGCGGCTGCTGTTGTTGATGATCGAGCTGCCCTTGCCGCGGATGTAGTCCGGCAGGTGCCGTACCGAGCCGTCGACGGCTCGTTTGACGTAGGGCTGGCCGCCGAAGTCGATCTCGGGGTAGATGCAGACGAACCCGCGTGCGCAGGAGATCTGGTCCCGGGCCGCTGCGGGGGCGCCCGCCGCCGTGGTGGCGTGAGCGGGGGCGAGGCCGGTCAGGGCTGCGGCCAGGAGGGTCGAAACAGCGGTGGCAAGCAGGGGGGCCGTGCCCGTGCGGTGCGGAAGTTTCATGACCTCGGCCTGTCCTGACGGAACGATTCGCCGTTCCGCTCGCCGCCGTCGTTCATCCAGATGAGTGGCCCTTGCCGCGCTCCCCGGCTGACAGGGACAGCAGCGGGGCCTTCGCGCTCGCGGCCCGGCAAGCGAACCGGTGAAAGGTGGCAGGGCGAACCGCGGTGCCGTGGTCTCACACCGGTCTGGACCGCCGGGAGGCTATGCGCCTCCAGGCCGTGTAACCACCCTCCGCACCCGGGGCGACAACAGGCCCGGGTGTGGCTGTCACTTGATGCCCTGTGGCGAAACCGGGTGGCGGACCGGTGCTCTCCTTTGCTTGCGAAGGAACGTCATCCGCATCTTGTAGGGGCAGTGCGATGAGCGAGAAGGTCGTGCCGCCCGAACCGGCTGACATCGCGGTCGGATGCCTCCGTCTACCGGGCCGCAGGACGCTGGGACATCACCTTGTCTCAGCGTCCGAAGTGTCCGATTGTCCCAGCAGCGCTGGGACATCAACCCCCCGTTTCCCCTGGTAGGGAGCTGTCGCTGGGACACGCAGACTGCTGGGACAAGCCCTGGGACACTGATGGGCACCATCTCAGCGGCAAGGATCGAGCACATGGCGGCGAAGACGGATCCGGCGAAGTTGGCGCGGCAGGCCCGGGACTTGATCGAAGAGTTCAACCGTGTGGTGCTGGACGGCGCGAAGGATCTGTCGGCGCCCGCTCGTCTTGGAGCTGCTGGCCAAGAGCGACAAGGTCAGTACCGACGGAGTCGGCGGACCATTTCGCTTTCGAGGGCTGAGGGTGGGCAGGCTGACAGCCCGAGTGTCGCGTCGGGTGGGCGCCGGGTTCCACTGCTCCGGTGTGGTGGTGCTGGTCATTGAGGCGGTCGGCGTGGCTGGTCAGCCGGGACTCGGCAATGCCTTGAGCCGGTCGATCGCTCGGATGATTTCGTCGGTCCAGGGCCATCGCGCGGTGAAACGGAGCCAGCGACGGCGGCCGGTGTTCGCCCTCTGCGCGGCGGCGGAGAACAGCCGCAGGCGAAGCCGTTTGGGTTCCCAGCGGCGGGTTTGGCCGGTCAGGGCGAGCATGGGCATCCAGGCGAGGAGGTCGAGTGCGAGGGAGGCGATCTCCAGCCAAATCCGGTTCTGTACCGTGTCGTGCAGGGGCAGATTCCGCAGACCGGTGTCGCGGGCGCCTCGGATAACGACCCGTCATACATCTACGAACTCGGATGATCGGCTACTTTGCGGCTCGCCGTAGCTTCGGGAGTCCCGGGCACACGATCCCATCCCTGACACCGCCAAGGTCGACCGCTCCGACTCTGCCACCTCGACCACGTTTGCCCTGGTCAGTCGTATCCGTTGATTTTCCGTCAGGAACCCTACTCAGGCCACCAGCACCTCCACCGAGGCCTCGTCGAGGTAGGCGTTGTCCGGTCCCAGCGGGTCGGTGGTGTCGAACCAGCGCCGGGTCAGTGACAGGTCGAGCCGATAGACCCCGTCGGCGAGTGACGTCGCCGGTAGGACCAGGGTGTGCAGGCCCGGCGCGTCCTGCAGCACGGTGGCCGTCTCCGGGATCCACTCCGTGCTCGTCGGCACCTGCCAGGCGATGATGCGGAGTGCGCCGTTCAGGACGACGAACACGTCCTGCAGCAGCGCGCGGTCGGCCGGGGTGAGCGCGGGCGCCTTGAACCTGGCCGTGGCGCCGGTGGCGAGCTCGACGACGGTCAGGAACTTGCCGTCCAGCGAGGCGCGGTAGACGGACTTGCGCGCGCCGGGACCGTCGAGGATGCCGAACGAGCGGGTCTGGATCACCAGCCGACGCGCGCCCGTAGCCCAGCCCGCGGGGAGTTGCGGGCCGGTCGGCGGGATCTGCAGCGCGGCCTCGATCAGCGGGCCCAGCCGCGCCTTGTCGGCGGCGGTGAGCGCCTCGTGCACCTCCCGGCGCAGCAGCCGCAGCGTGATCTCCTCGGTGAAGTCCATCGGCTCGGGTGACTCGAGCAGCAGCCACCGGTCGGTGCCGCCGGCCATAAGGGTGACGTGCAGCCGGTCGCTGTCCTCGCGCAGCGGCACGGCGAGGGCGGCGGCCGCGTCGGCGAAGCATCGTTCGCGGTCGGCCGCGGGGGCGGTCGGTGTCATTGCGGCGGCGGCCGCGCCGGTGATCCGGGCGAGCAGCGTCGCGAGCGGTTCGGCGGCGCTGCCCGCGTGGTGCCGTTCGACGTCGGCGCAGCTGGCCACGTGCTCGGCGAAGCCTTCGTACCGGCTGGTGCGGAACGGTCGGCGGTACATGTCGACGCCGTGCACGCGGAGCGAGGTGACCCGGGCGTCGGACGAGGTGAGTACGCACGAACCGGTGCCCCGGTTGCCGCGGGGGAAGTCGAGCACGGCATCCCCGCACCGCGCCCGGATGACGTCGGCGAACACATCGACGGTTAGCGCGCTGCTCTGACCGGCCGCGGCCAGTGGGACGGTGCCGAGCACGGTCCCGGCGCCGTTGCGGACCACCAGGGAGACGGAGTCGTCCATCGCGCGGACGACGGCCGCGTGCACGGCGTCCGTGACGGGTCCGCCGGCCAGCACCATGACGCCGATCGCGCCGCCCTGGTCGATCGATCCTTGCAGCTCCACCCGGTAGAGATCCCAGGTCGTCTCGCCGAACGCGCCGGTGCTGGCCCCGGCGGCCGTGAGCGCGCCGCCGGTGACCTGCCACGAGCCGGACACCGCGGTGAACGCGGTCAGATCGGCGTCCTCGAACACCGTCCGCTCTACCACCGGGCTGCCGGCGAGCCGCATCACCGCGACGTAGGACGCGCCCGGCTCCCACAGCGACCGGCCGGTTGGGTCGAACGGCTCGACGCCGACCCGCGGCAGCTGCTCGACGTCCTGCACAGGGCAGGTGCCCGACGATGCCTCGGCGAGCCGCAGGTAGCGCAGCACCGCGGCGTCCTTCGACACGGCCGGCACGTAGTCGTGCCGGGAGGGCCGCACGAACGGATCGGCCTCGCCCCGGTGGGTGAGGAACCAGTCCGCTGACGTACGCGACGTCTTGCCCACGTGCGCCTGCGGGTTCGCGTCGAAGGCGGACTCGACCGCGATCGCCACCGGGAGCCGCAGCGTCGCCTCGGTCACGCCGGACCCGGGACCGAAGATGCTCAGCGCCTCGGACAGCACCAGATGCACCGACTCCTCGCCGTAGGTCAGGCCGCGACCGCCCGGGGCCCGGCTGACCACGTACGGCTCGAGCTCGAGGCCCGGCTCGGGGGCGGCGTTCAGCCCGGGCGGGCCGGCCGTGGTGAAGGCGACCTTCTCGGTGACGGTGCTGGACTCCCACTCGGTCACCGAGTGCTTGATCGCGACCTCGGTGGTGAGGGTGATCTCGTACTCGTGGTGGGCCAGGAAGGTGACCGTCGGGGGGGCGCCACCGTCGCTCTCGCGCGAGCAGATGTCGCTCTCCCGCTCGAACCGGTCGCGGTCGGCCACGGTGATGCACTCGACGGCGTCGAGCAGGACGGTACCGGGCGTGACCGGCGCCTGTGGGCTCTCCTCCTTGATCGTCTCGACCGCCAGGAACACGGTCGCGAACGGCGCGCCCGGGTCGATCGCGAACTCCTGGAACGCGACCGCACCGGTGGTGACGTGCTGCCGGTCCGCCTCACGCCCGTCGCGGTCCAGCGTGACCAGCGCCAGCCGTAGCCTCTCCTTGCTGGTCACCGCGACCCGGACGATCGCCGCCGCAAGATCCTCGGACGCCGACGCGGTGAAGATTGTGCCGGTGGCTGCGAACGAGCCGACGCGGCCCGCGGTCGACCCGGCCGCGGTGGGCAGAACCACCGCGCAGGGGACGCCGTGCATCCGGACCGGTGCCGTCGTGCCGCGATCCTCGTACCGGAAATCCCGCGTGAATCCGGCCGGGAGCGGACCGCGCGGCTCCGGGTCGAAGTCGAACCGCGCGACGTCGGGCCGGCGCACCTGACAGCACGGGTAGTTCGGGTTGTCGTCGAGGATCTCGGCATCGACGATCGGGACGTTCACCCCGACCGTGAACGGCGTACTCCCGTTGAGCAGCAGCCGCTTCGCCGCGACCTGGCCGCCCACCCGAGTGTCCTGAGCCCACATCCAGAGGAAGTTGCGGTCAGACGCCGACGAGGTCAGATCTTCGACGGTCTGCCATGCGCCGCCCGACAACGGTCGCCGCCGCATGATCAGGCGGGTCAGGGTGTAGCGGGTGGTCAGCGCCAGTGAGCCGTCCCCCGACACCTGCACGCCGAGATCGGGATTCGTCGCCCCGATCCCGAGCGCGTCGACAAGCATCACCGAGAAGTCGACCTCGATCGTCGCGTCCAGCGGGACCGGCGCGGCGCTGCCCCGCCAGGCGCCGGTTGCCCCGGCGAGATCGTCGACCGACGCGAGCGCAGTCGGCTCGCCACCGGCCCGGCCGTCGGCGCGCTTCACACGGACCGGGCTCGAACCGGTGAGGGCCTGCGAGCCGGCCTGGGTCAGAGGACTCGTGGTCACGCCGCGCGCCGACGGGACCAGGGTGCCGCGGGTGACCTCGATCGAGTACGAGACGTCCGGCAGGAACCACGGCGTCTCAAAGCGGAAGGTCACCCGGAACACGAAGTAGTTCGGCACGTGCGCGAGCCACTCGGCGAGCAGCGCGATGCTGATGCCGAACCGGATGAACCCGAAGAGCACGATGGCCATGCCGGCATCGAATCGGATCCTCGCTACGAAGTCGTTCGTCCCGGTCAGCATGTAGGTGACGATGATCTCCAGCGCACCCCAGCCCTGGAACTCCATCACCCCGATCGACCCGACGACCTTAAGCGAGATGGTCAGGCCGCCGCCGACGTGCTCGTTCTCCTGCCACTCCACGCAGAAGGCGGCACGCATCGTCAGCGCGAACACCTCGGATAGTTTGACCAGCAGCTTGCCGCCGATCCACGTGTCCGGGGCGGCGAGCCGGCCGAACGCGACGAGGCCGGGCTTGTTGCCGAAGGTGATCGTCCCGCCGAGCCGCAGGTTCAGGTTCTTCGGGAAGTTCTTGACGATCTTGTCGATCGTGATGTCCAGCTGGATCATCAGCACGAAGGCGTCGCGGCGGAAGTCGTACTCGAACACGCCAACCGCGATCGGCGTCTCGGCTCCGAACATCTGGAGTTCGATCGCGATGATCAGCCCGGACACGGACGGCGAGTCGAACCCCGCGCCGAATGCCCTGATCTTGATCACCGAGCCGGCGCCGCTGATCGACACACCGGCGCCGAGCCCGAACGCCCAGGCGTCCTTGGTCGGCGTCCACGAGCTGTCCAGGTCCCGGGTCTCCGGCAGCGCCGTCGGCCGGGCGCGTTTGAGCCAGGAGTAGTACTTCAACTCGCCGGCCTGACGGTCGCCCGCGTCGATCTTGGGCATCAGCCCGTACGCGAAAAGGACCTCGATCCCGGTCAGCTCGACCGGGCCCATCGGGATCGCGCCGAAGAACGCCAACAGGAACAGGAAGAACTCGTCGCCCGGCCCGCCTGGCGGGGTCCGGGTTCCCCAGTACAGGTCGAGGGTCAGGCCCCACTTGTTGCCGCCGCAGTAGACGACGATCCCACCGCCGAATCCCTGTTCCTGCAGCCGCGTGCCGTTCGGCGCGATGTCGTCGCGGTACATGCCGTGCGCGCTGATCTCGACGACGTTCTTGACCTTGATCTCCAGGCCGATGCCGCCGAGCTGGAATACCGGCGCGTCCAAGTTGCCGGCGAGGCGGCCGCGCAGCCGAGTGAACCACACCCCGCCCTCGAACTTGTCAACGCCGAGGCGGATCCCGCCGGAGATCGACATGTAGGTGGCGCCGTGTTCGGAGGCCAGCCCCATCTCGTGTACCTCGAGCACGAACGTCGACAGGTGCAGCTGCGCGCCGTGCGGCATGACCATGTTGCCGGTCGGCTTGCCGCGGTCCCATCCGACGTCGACCAGGGCCGCCTCAAACGGTTGCCCGTCCTCGGCGATCGCTTTCACCGCGCCGGCCGCCCCGGCACCAGGACCGGGCTTCTCCTTGATCACCATCGTGACGAGGAACTGGATCGCGGCGCCCGGGCTCGGCGAGCGGCGCATCAGCTCCTGCAACGAGACGCCGGTCTTGGCCCCGGTGATGTCGACCGTGATCTTCCACAGGTCGAGGTGCAGGATCGGGATGTGCGACCCGGCCGGCGTGTGCTCAAAGCCGATTCGCAGCACGTCGCCGTCGACGAGACCCACGGTCAGGTCGAAGTTGCCCGGGGGCGCCTGGCCGCTGTCGGGCCAGGCCAGACCGCCCTCCAGGGTCAGGCCGGTCCACCAGTCCGCCGCCTGCTCGGGCGTGATGAAGAAGAGCTGACTGAGGAAGAGGTGGCGGCCCGTCGTGCCCAGTGGCACCACGATCGGCGCGTCGGCGAAGCTTAGGTAATGGTCGAGCGTCTCGCCGGGTTGCAGCGATCGGCGTACGCCGATCGTGCCGTGCTGCGGCAGCGGCGGCCACAGCACGCTTGGCACGACCAGGTCCTCCAGGACCACGGCGGCCTGCTCGCTGAGATGGATCCGTTGCCGCAGGTCGCGCAGCACGGTTTTGGGCTCGTCGAAGTCGAGCTCGATCCCGCCGAAGCCGAGCGAGCCGCCGCGCCACGCGAACATGCCTTGGTCGAGGTCGCGGCGGAGCCAGTCGACCTGATCCCGCGCCTGCGCGATCGAGGAGATCAGCGTGATCTCGTGGACCGCGATCGCCGGCGCGCCGAAGATCGAGCACGGTCCGATCGAGATCGGCAGGTGCGGTTCGAGGTGGATCATCTGGCCGGCGTCGATCAGGAACGAGAAGTCCCGGCTGATCACCGAGTCGCCGGCGCCGGTCGAGAGCTGGACGCCCGCGTTGGCGCCCTGTTTGGCCGGGTCGGGGTGGGCGCTAAGCAGGTCGGGCGGCACCGCGACCTTGAGCGGCAGCACGTCGATCTGCACGGTCGAGCCCCCGGCCGGGCCGATCGAGACGCGGAAGGCGGAGGTCCAGTCGGCCTTCGGCACGAACGTGAAGCCGAGCGATGGGAACAGGTGACTGACCAGGCGGGTACGCGCTGGCGGCGTTCCGGCCACCAGCGACAGGGTGCCGGTGAGTGTGACCGTGCCGTCCGGCCCGATCTCGGTGACCACGTCGTCGACCTCGATCGCCTCGGTGGCCTGGGCGGCCAGCACGGCGCCGGTTGTGCTCGGCGGGAACGAGGTGTCGATCTCCGAGACCGGCCACGCGATGGCGGCGAACAGCTCATTCAGTTTCACGGTGCCTCCAGCCAGCTGCTCGGGTCGATGAACGTGGCGAACAGGTCGCCCGACTGCAGCCCGGCGATCTCGACGCCGATCGATGCGATGAAGGTGGCGTCCCAGAGCAGGCTGGTCAGGGCCGAGGTCTTGTCGGTGAGCTCGGCCGAGAGGGCCAACTCCGTCGCGTACGGCTGGGCCTCGAACGTGGTGAACCGGCTGCCGACGGTGAACTTGCGGTCGAAGAGCGCCAGTCCCGCGGCCGGGTCCCGGAGCGCGACCGCGGCGTATTCCGGGGCCAGCCCCAGGTGTTCGGCCCAGAGCGCGATGCGCAGGTCCCGGATCCAGTTGTCGCCGTCGGCGACCTGCTCGCGCATCGCGAAGACGTTGCACTCGCCGTCGGAGTAGTAACCGCGCCGGTTGGAGTTGGCCGAGCCGATGGCGGCGAAGGCGTCGTCGACGAGAAGCATCTTCGCGTGGACGTAGATCGACGGGAACGAGCCGACGGAAACGGCGGCGGGCACGTTGTGCTCGGCCCGCGGGGTGCCCGAGGCGGCATCGAACAGCCGGGTGTCCTCCCAGCGCTCGACGTCGAGCCGGACACTTGTCGGGCTGGTGAAGCCGGCAACCCGGTGGGTCGCACGCATCACCTCGCCGTCGATGGTGAGCCAGAACGGCGTCGCCGGAACCCGCTCGGGCGGCGCGACCTCGATCATGTTGGTGCCGGCGGTCACCGGCGCGGCCAGCCAGAGCCGGCCGGATGACGACTCCCGCGAGGTCGACGTGTGCGAGAACTTGCGGCGCAGGATTCCCACCTTGACCCGGTCTCCCCAGGCCGCGCGCAGGTCGTCGATGAGCGCCTGCCGCCGGGGCATCCCGAACGGCTGGTCGGGGCTGGCCGGGATCGCGATGATCAGCGGACCGGACACGTGCGCGGCGGCCGCCACGAGCGCGTCGGCGAATGCGGGCGGCGGGGTCAGGTACTGGTCCTCGAGGTAGAGGTACCGCCGGGCCCGGCCGATCGCCGCCAGCATCGTCTCCAGGATCGTGCTCTCCCCGGCCGGGGCATAGGGCAGGCCCCGGCCCGAACCGGCGAGCGGGCGGTAGTACGTGCGCGCCACCTGCACCACATCGGACCCGCCGGTGGGTAGGCCGTCGAGCGCGCCCGGCGCCTCCAGCCGCAGCGTCGTGCCGGCGACATGCTGCCAGCGCTCGGCGAACGTCTTCACCAGCTCGGCGGTGGCCGGGCCGTCGACCCGGGCGTGCACGTCGTGGAACGGCGATCGGGAGCCGTGTCCCGGGGTCTGCAGCCGGTCGGCGTTGAGGTCGATCCCGCCGCAGTAGGCGTGCACGCCCTCGTCGGTGCGGACCACCTGGATCTTCTGGTGAAACACACTGAACTTCCGGGTGGCGCCGAGCACGACCGAGGCGAGCGCGCCCGTGGTCACCGCCCGCGGGTTGTCGCCCACCTCGGCGTCCACCGGGTCGAGATAGGCCTCGACCCCGGAGATCGCGCCGAGCGCCTGGATCGCGCCCTTGTTGAGCTCGAACAGCTTCTCGAGCAGCCCCTCCGGGTCGGTCGAGCCGTAGAACACCAGCCCGGCCAGGAACTCGGCGTGCAGCAGGAAACTGATCTTGTTGAGCGTGTCGTCTGGCTGCAAGGCGGTCGCGACCAGCCCCGCCTGGGACAGCAGGATCGCCGTGACCTGGGCGGCCGTCTGCACGTCACGCACCCAGCCAGGATTGAGCTGGAGCATCTCCAAGGCAAGGAACCGGGCCTCGCCACCCGCCGCGGCCATGTCGGTGGCCACGTCGACCACCCGTCGCCGCGTTCCGGCAGCGGCCGGGCCGAGCACCACGTCGTGCTGCAGCGAGTAACCGGTCACGTAGAAGGAGCCCTCCGCCCCTGCGGTCACGGCCCGGTTGACCTGAGCGAACAGGTCGGCGTAGGTCGCCACCCCGTCGACGAACGGGCGCACGGTGTTACCTCGCGTGAACCGGCTCAGTGCGGCTGACTGCTGCGGCGACAACCAGTCCTCCACCGATGCGACGCTGATCGTGGAGGTTGCTGCGGTGACTGGAACGCGACCGTCCGGGTGAGCCACGCCATCGGCGCTCGCGATTGGCGAAGCCCCGGCCGACACGTCGAGTGTGGTGCCGGTGAGCCCGGCCCTGGTCATGCCGAGCGCCGCCACCGCGTCGCCGAGGTGGGCCGCGGTCAGGGGCATGGGCGCGCCGCCGGCTATGGCGATCGAGCGGCCGGTGGCCGGGCTCCCGCCCGGTTCGAGCACTCGCAGCGGTGCCGCCAGCCCCGCCATCGTCGCCACGAACTCCTGCCACGTCGGGGTGCCGAAGGTCAAGCCTTCGGCGTCGAACGCCGCCGCCAGATATCGCAGCACCGAGAGGGTGTCCATGCCGGGGGCGGCGGGCATGAGTGCGAACAGGCGCAGCTGCATCACCGTGACCGGGTTGCCGGCCAGCATGACCGGGCCCTGTCCCTTCACCCCCTGCGGGTCACCCTGCTCGGCGGAGGCGTCGGTGGCATCGGTGAAGCGCAGCGCGACGACCGGGTTGCCCAGCGGCAGCCGGGTGCGCAGGGTGCCGAACCGTAGGACGTCCGCCGCGCTACCCCACAGCCAGTGCACGGTGCTGCCGCTGGCCTGCGCGTGCCGCCAGCGGCCGGAACCCGGGAACCGCAGCGTGGTCGTGAACCCGCTGCCGAGAAGCGCCGGGTGTTCGGACGCGGGCCGGGCCGGGGTTCCGATGCCCGGGCCGGACGGCGGGGCGAGCCGGCTCAGCCCCGGCGGCAGGTCGGACACCGTGGTGTGCGACCAGGCGAGGGCCGAGACGTCGGCGATCGGTGAGACGAGCATCAGATCTCCCTCGACGCCGCATGCAGCGGACCGGCCAGACGGGACGGGACGCCGTCGGCGCTCACTGCCAGCGCCCAGACGTGCAGGACCAGCCCGTCCGGCGGCACCGTGATATTGGCCGACGCCTGGTCGTCCGCGCCGCGTACGGCGGCCACCGCGGTCGCGGTGGTGCCGGACGCGTCCCGCACCACCAGGCGGTCGATCGGCGCGAGGTCGGCCCGGTTGCGGATCGTCGCCAGCGACGCGGTCGCCGTGCCGAACGAGTTGTCGGCCGTGACGAACACGTACGGGTCGCCGTCGACGTCCGTGCAGTCCAGCCGGACGGTGGCAGTCCCAGCGGCCACGTCGAGCCCGAGCAGCAGCGGTGCCAACGCCCGCGACGGGGACGGCACGTGCACCACCACGCCGAGCATCTGGGCCGCCGCCGAGGGTCGGCCGGTCGCGTCCACGGTGCGCAGCGTGTAGAGCCAGCGGGACGGCCGGTTGGGCAGTGTGTCATCGAACGACGACGACGGATCCAGTACGCCGAGCCGCTCGGCCGCCTCGTCCAGCCCGTCCAGCCGGGTCGCGGCGTAGGCCAGGAACCGGTCGGGCACCTGACGGGCCGCGTACCCCGCTCGCAACGCCGCCTGATCGGCCGGCGAGAGCACCCAGGCGACGGTCGATCCGTCCGCGCGGACCAGCGAGATCGCCCCGGGCTCGACCCGCAGCCGGGGCAGGACCGCCGAGGCCGGGATCCGTTCGAGCAGCATCCGGGACACTAGAGCAGCCCCGGCCGGCACGTAGTCGGCCGGGCGAAGCACCCCGTGCACGGTGTCGCCGGCTTGCCGGCGCAGCGTCAGGGCGGGCACGTCGGCGAGGTCCACTGGAATCAGCGAGGGCCGGCCGTAGTAGCGGGCGGTGACCTCGTGAGCGGCCACCGTCGACTCGTTGCCGGGTCGGGGCGTCGGCTCCACTGCCGCCCGGCGGTCGGGCACATAGGGCTCGGCGTCGGCGGCGGTCACCCCGAACGCGAGCCGCTGCCGCGGCACGGTGTCGCTCGTGGCCACCCCGGCCGGCCGGACCAGCTCGTAGGCCTCGACGTCCGACCCGCTCAGCGCCGCTCGGGGCACCACGTCGACCCGGTCATCCCAGTACTCCGGATCGAGCTCGGCCGACGTGGTCCGGTTGAGCGTCAGAGGACCGGGTACCGGCGCCTGCGCCGCCGACTCCGGGCTGGCCGCGAGCCGGAGGGCCACCGAGGTGCCGGCCGGGTGCCCGAGAATGCGGTACGCCAGGCCCAGCACCACGCTCACCCCGGCGAACTCGTCGGCGGCGATCGGCCGGCTCGCGACGACCGGCAGACTCCAGCCGCCCGGCACGGCAGTCGGGATGCCGGCGGGGCTCAGGGCGATCGCGGTCAGTGCCGAGCCGTGCCGGTAGACCCGGAACTCGGCCACATCGGGCGCGAGCTCGCGCTGCTCCGGTCCCCAGCCCCAGCGCAGGAGGACCACGTCGCCGCCGGCCGCGGTGGCCGCCTGCGTCCCCGTCAGGTCGGGGTCGTCGTGCTGCAGAAGCGTGACCTGCACGCCGGCGGGCGGAACGACCTGCGGGTCGATCGGCGCGGCGAGCGGTGGCGTGGTCGGCACGGGCGGGCGAACGTAGGTGCGCAGCGGAACGGGCGCGGCGACGGCGGGCCCGGACGGGCGGCCGATCACGTCGACCGAGCGCACCCGGTAGGTGACGTTCTCGCCGTAGGACAGCACGTCCGCCGCGAAGAGCTCGGTCCCCTGCACGAGCCCGGTGTAGGAGGACGGCGCCGCACCGGCCGGCGGGAACGCCGCCAGCAGGTTCATCCCCCACGCCGGCGTGTCGGAGCCGGTCGGAGCGTTGCGACCGGAGACCTGCATGCCGTCCCCGTCGGCGCGCGTGAACGCCTGGCCCGCCCAGCTGCGATCGAGCAGGTAATAGGCGACCTCGGTCGGCGGGGCGCTCACCGACGGTGGCAGGAACGCCAGAGCGGCCGGGTCGATCGAGGGCGGCGCGGCCCAGACCACCTCGAACCCGCGGCCGGTGTCCAGAACACCGCGAGCCGCCGTACGCGCCGGGTCGGACAGGTTTGTCGCCCGGATCATCGAGGGCGGGTCGGGCGATGCCGTCGGGCCGTACTCGATGTCGTAGATGTTCTGTTCGACCGTGACCCGTTCGTCGGGCTTGAGCCCGGAGTCGAGTGGCCGCAGAACGATGCCGGACACCGCCAGGTCGCCCTCGACCGCCACCATGTCGACCGGGGTGCCGAAGTCGAGCACGGTGCGCCGGTCGCTCGTGGCCGACACCGAGGCGACCACCGTGCCGTTGCGCGATCCCCGCGCGGACACCTGCCCGCGGGCCTGTAACTCGATCAGCACCCGCCGGCTCGGGTTGTCCAGCGCTAGCTGAAGGCGCTTGAGTTCGAACCCCTTGCGGAACGTCGACGGCGAACCACCGAAGGTCTCCACAGCGACGACCGTGCACGGCCGATCGGTCCACACCGACGCGTCACCCCAGCGGAAGGAGCGTGGCAGCCGGTAGCCGCGGGGCACCGTGTGCAGATCGAACATCTGCTCGTCCCGGTCGCTACGGGGCACCGAGCCGACGATCCGGTAGTCGTAGCGACGCCCGGGAGTCAGCGAGTCGCGGTCCAGATGCGCCATGCCCCAGCCCCGCCGCCACGGCGCGAGCAGGGTCGGCGCAACCGCCAGGCCGTACGGCGAGACGTCCCAGTCGTTGCCGCCGGCCCCCGGCTTCTCGGACACCACGCGCATCGCCGGCACACCACCAGGCCGCCGCAGCGCCCCATCCGCGTACAGGGTGACGTCACCGAAGTTGCCCGCGATGCCCTCGGGCGCGGCCCGGCCGTCGGCCAGCGCCCGGCCCCCGGCGGCCGTTGGCACCGCGGCATTGACCGAGCCGAACGGCACCTGCAGGTTCTTCACTATCGGGGTGACGCCGGTCCACTGATTCTCGTCAGGGACGTCGCCGCAGACCTGCGCGGTCGCCTTGCCGAATCCGGTGACCAGCCAGACGATGCCGAGGTCGGTGCCGCGCAGGATGACGGTGGGCCCGAGAAACACGGCACCGGCCACCACCGTCCCGTCGTCGGTGCCGACGAACGCCGCCCGCGCCCGCGGCGAGGTGATCCAGACGACGCTGTGCCGCCGGACCAACTCGATGCGGTAGGTCCACAGCGCCTTCGGGTCATCCAGATCCCGGGACTGCGCCCAGATCACGGCGTCGGGCAGCCAGAGCCGACCGAGCTGGCGGGCCTCGGCCAGCTGAGCGGCGGTTAGGTTGAGGCAGAACTGGTCCTTCTCACCACGCGCGTTGCGCCGGAAGATCGTGAACCCGTCCAGCGAATGACCGGTCGGCCACGGCGGCGACCACAGCAGATGGATGCCGTCGAGCCTGCCGCCGTCCAGGCGGGAGATCGCGTGCAGCCTCATCGCGGTGCCCGCGTCGGACTGGTGAAGAAAGTCATGGCACGCTCCGCCCAGCGTCGATGTGCCACTCGATGTGAAGCCAGTCGGCTCAGCTCAACTACCTTATCCATCAGAGAATGCGCAAGACCAGAGTCACACCCATGTGGACGGAGGGACTCCAGAACCGCCGATACCGGGCGGTTCTGGAAAAGACTTCAGTCTCGCGTAGTGACAGGTGGATAGCTTCGCAATACTCTCCGGCTGCCGAAGGAAACAGCTCCGATTTGAAATAAACGGTCAGGCTGGGAGAGGAGTGGCACAAGTGACCACAGTCTCGTCTCACTTAGTTTTGCAAGACGGTTCAGCCACGTTTGGTAGTGGACTGATCAGTGATCATCGCATCGAGTTTCAAGGGCCAACTGTCGTGGACAAGGCTGCCCCCTCGATCCTCGCCTTCCGAGTGAATCCGATAGGGAAAGCAAGGCTTCGGATTCGACTAAACCAGACGGAGATCCTTGACCAGATTTTCGATACGGAACCACAACGGTCGTGGCATGAGGTATTCGCCTCCATAGCCCTACGCACAGGTGGAAATGAGCTAGTCCTCAGTGTGCCCACAGGCGGCCCTCCGGGAAAGGTTGCTGTCTCGGATGTGTTTCTGACTTGCCCTCAGCAGGTCTAACTTTCGCTGATCGCTGAAGGATTGAGACTTGGCATGAGCGTAGATGACCCAGACAGGGTAAAGTCCGCCCAAATAGCGACTCTGTGGCACTTCTACGAGGAACACGCAGCTCAAGCCCGTCAGCACGAGAACCTGCGCGCCACCGTGACGAGCACCCTAGCGGCGATTGCAGCGACGGTAGTGGGGTTGTGCGGAGTCGGGGGACTCTCGAAAGCTGATGCTCCTGCCGCAGTAGTGGTGATTCTTCTTGGCGCCCTCGGCGTGGCCCTCAGCCTTAAGCACTATGAACGGAACCGCATGCATTCGGCAATCTTGAATGTAATCCGTAACGAGATCGACTCAATCAGCCCCGCGGGTGCGAAAAGTTTGAGGAAGCTCCGCGAAGATGGCGAGAGTCGCAATCAGTCCGAATTTCGAGCGTTTAAACTCCCAGAGGTTCGAGTACTTGGACGGCGCATTTCTCTCAAGCGATCCAAGACTACACGAAAGCCGTCACCGTGGGTGGACGGCGTGAGGCTTCACATTCTCTGGGTGGGCCTACCTATCGGGATTGCTTTCATCGGCGTAGCGGTTTTCGCCTTTTCCATCATCGGCGTGAGTGTCCGCTGAACCGGAAGGGCCTCGCCCTAGTATTCACCGTTTCCCCCATCCCCAGATCGCAAGCGCAGCGAGACCGAGCAAGCAACGTCTGCGGCGTAGTCGTGACGGCAGTGAACTTTTTCCAACATCAAGTTGAGGCGTGGTGGAGGATGGCAACGGCCTTCACCACGCCTCAACTTGAGGTTGGAAAGGCTCACCAATTGAGTGGCACGAGTCGTACATAGCGATCACAAGCTGTGACACCAGCGCCGCTCCACCCTGAATACGCAACACCTTCAACATGCGAGCCCAGCAGTCCCACGGCCGTATCTGCTGAGGCCCGTGCGAGGTCGGCGGGCATGGAGCAGTGATGAGGTCTGTCCCGTGGGATCATGATGGGCGTAGCCAGGGCCGGATGGCGGCCTACCGGCCACGGGCATCGGGAGGCCGGTGCGGGACGATCACGGCGGAGGAGCGGGCGTGCTGCGCGCGCAGGGCGGCGTTCTCCGCAGCGAGGGCCGCGATGACGGTGGCCGCGGCGTCGACCTGGTCTTGGAGCAGGCGTCGTCGGGCCCGGCTCTTGGTGAGCTCGCCGCGCAGCACGGCGAGCTCCCTGTGGCGGGTGCGTTCACGGGCGGCGGCCGGGCTGTCGGCAAGGCGGCTGTCCCAGGCGGCGAGGATGCGCGGGGCCCGGTGGAGGGTGGCGCGGCTGACGCCAGCCTCACTGTGGAGGTTGTTCTTGGTGAGCTGGCCGTCGGTGCGCTCCGGGCGGCCGGTGAAGAGGCGCTCCATGGCCTGTTCCAGAGCCTGTTCGGTGCGTGGGGAGACGCTCACTGCTCCGGCAGCACCGGGCGGCCTCCGAAGAACAGCACGGCCAAGAAGCCCGCTGTTCCTCCCAACTGACCAGCTCTGGTTCAGCCCGACGGGGGAAACCGCCAAAGCTCCGCCATAGAGCGCGAACTCAGCTACAGGAGCGCTGGTGTACCCGCGGAATGAGACACGGCTGAAGTGTCTGGAGAACCGTCGATCTTGATCTCGTAGGCCCACGACGGGCCTGTCGGCAGCTGTGTCACGGGCCGCGCGAGGGCGACGTCCACAGGCCCCTCCACACCGTCAGCCTGCGCCTCTGGAGCACCGGCCGCCTGCTGACGTACCCCAAACCGTTCATGAAGCTCCGAGCGGCATGGCCAGCGCGGCCTGACCTCCGTCATGCCCCGCGCGACCGGTTCTGAAGGGGAGGGCTGAGGTGCCCTACCCCCAGCGGAACTCGGGGTTCCTTGCCCGGCATTCGACGAGGCGTTCGTAAGCCGTTTGTGCGCGTTCCACGTCACCACCGAACGCGCCCGCCTGAAGTAGCGGCCAGTTGGGTGTCAGTTCTGCCTTGATCATGTTGGCCATGCTGGTGTCGTACTCCCAGTGCACGTCGTCCATGAACTCGCCGACCCACGGGAGGCGCATGTGCTGTGTGTCGTCGTCCATGGCGATCATGGAGGCGAGGAACTCGAAGCGGGTGCAGGCGGTCTGGTACGCCGTGTCGTCGGGTTCGAGGACTTGCAGTGGTTCGCGTGTTTCCTGCCGCAGGAACTTGCTCTGCGGGAAACGCCAACGCTTCCCCTCTGGCGGGGGCATGACGGATTTGAGGTCGGCTGGCAGGACGCGCACGGGGTTGAGGTAGACGGCCGGCGGCTGCGTACGGGTCTTGCCCGACAGGGTGTTCCAGGTGGGTTGGGCCATGATGGTCGCCAGGAATTCTTCGCGACGGCTGACGACGGCGGTGACGCCCATGGTCCAGGTGGCCAAGAGCGCCGGGTAGTGCCGCAGCGTCTCCAGCGCCTCAGTGAAATATCCGGGGAGCGTGCCGCGGATGCGGGTGAGCCGTTCGAGGGCGCGTAGCCACAGGGCGTCATGGGTTCCGTCGTCGTTGAAGACTCCGTGGGCCAGGAGGTGGAGCAGGACGTCGCAGTCGGCCCGGTAGCCGCGCACGCTCTCGTCGAAGACGGGCCCGCTCAGGGGACGCGCGGCTGCTGCTGTTCTGTCGAGGATGTCGGTGACGGTCTGGTGGATGAGGTCGGAGGCCTCGATCCTGCGCACCGGGTCGGGCAGGGCCCGCTTGAGGCGGGTGACGGCAATGTCGCGGGTGACGGGTGGCGCCGCCATCAGGTCTAGGGCTTCGACGCGCCGCTGGAGGTCGGTGAAGAGGTCGTCCGCCGCCATGCCCTCTATGACGACGGCGCTGTGCTGGGTGGTCAGGTGCTTCGCTGCTTCTCCGAGCGTGCTGAAGGACGACCAGAACATCGGATACCGGCGGGGACGTACACCTTCCAGGGCACGGACGAGCGCCGTGTCCCAGTCCGCGGACCAGCCGCAGATGATCAGCCCGTACTCGTCCAGGACCCGCTTGAGTAGCTCCTGTTGTTCCGGCTCGTAGGTCTCCAGCTCGTCCACCGTATTGAGCTGGTCCAGGGCGGCGTAGTCGCCGTGGAGCTTGATCACTGTCACCGGCGCGTGGGGGAGCGGCATCATCTCCGCGATCTGGCTCGGTCGGCTGATGACCTGGGGCGAGATACCCGCCTCTTCCAGAGCCCGCTCGGTGAGCCGGTCGAAGTTGGTGGTCAGGATGACGCGGACACTTCCCCGCTTCACCAACTGGGCGATCGCGCGGTGGGCGGGAGTGGGACCCTTCGCACCGGGCTCATCGTCTTCCTGGGGCTGGAAGTACCGGGCGAGCTGCTGCTGGCGGGCAGCTGCCGTGGGCGCCACAGCACTCAGAAGGCCCGAGTACCCGAGGACGCCGTCGTAGTGCTGCGCCCACCACCCGACCGGGTCAGCGACCGCCTTCTCGGCGGCATCGGCGTCGTCGGGATCCTGCATGGCGGCGACGCGGCCGACGAGGTCTTCGACGATGCCCCATCCGGTCTTCACGCCGGACGTCAGGGAGATCCCGGACCCGAGCAGGAGCGCGTACACCCCCGGGCTGGCATGGACGTTCAGGGCGAGTGCAGTCTTGGCATCCAAGATGCGGCCTGGCGCGACCACGAGAGGCGCTTGTGAGGGGATTTCTGGCACGGTGCCGTCGGTTTCCACGGGAGGTGCTCCTTTCACGGACGACGCTCGGAACGCGTTGTATCGCCCGTTCGTGGAACACTCTACCGCCTTTATCGTCGCGATGACGATAAAAGAAGGATGGCCCCTCGCCCCCATGTGGTTGACCGGGAAAATGGCTGCCACCAGCCCCTGCTGCCCGGAGTTGGCGTGCGTCGCGCTCCGGGCAGCAGGGGCAGTCACATGCCGAGCACGCGACGTACGGCGTCGGCCGGTTCGATGCCCAGCGCATAGGCCATGGCGACCGCGCCCAGGGCGAGCGCGGTGATGGCGCCAGCCTTGTTGGCGAAGCCCTTGACGAACTCCACGCCGGACAGCTTCACCAGCTTCCAGATGATGGCCCGCGTACGGGCAGTGATGATGCGCAGGCGCTGAACGAGGCGGCGGCGCGACCGGGTCGGGCGGGAAGGAATGGAAGCCTGCTGGCCGGGGGAGGGCTGCATGGGCAGCTCGGGATCGATGTCCCGGGGCATGGTGGGGCTCCTCTGAGCGGAGAGAACGGGGATCGCGGACACCTGCGTGGTGTCGTCCGCGTGGGCGTTCGCCGCGCGGTCGGCGGTCCTGCGGCTCTCTGCCTGAGAGCGTCCCTGTGGGGTCGTAGCCCTGGCCCAGGGTGGCGTGTTCAGCGTAGCGGCGATCGGCGCGGGTGTTGCCCCGGGTGTCTGGCGGGTGGTCATCAGTACTGCCTCCGGTGCGAGTTCGACATGGCGGGCGGGACAGTGACAGGACTCAGGTGCTTGCGTCTCGTCCTGGCGGGCACGGCTCCTTCACCCCGTAGGGCCGGAAGTCGAGACCCGGACAGCAACGACCGGGAGAAAAGATCCGGGCACGACGAAGGCCCGGACACCTAGTCCGGGCCTTGCGCTGTCGAACTTCCTCTAGTGTCCTGCGCCGGAGATCCGTTGGCAGAAACGGGCGAGTGAGTCGAGGATCTCTTCGGCTGTTTTGGTCCAGGTGAACGGGGTCGGGTTCTCGTTCCACTGTTTGACCCAGGCCCGGATGTCGGCTTCTAGGGAACGCACGCTCTTGTGTGCGCCGCGGCGGATCTTCTGGTCCGCGAGGAAGCCGAACCATCGCTCCACCTGGTTGATCCAGGAGGAGCCGGTGGGCGTGAAGTGCAGGTGAAAGCGCGGGTGTTTGGCGAGCCATGTCCTGATGGCCGGGGTCTTGTGGGTGCCGTAGTTGTCGCAGATCAAGTGAACCTGCAGGTGCCCAGGGACCACGTGGTCGATCTTGATGAGGAACTTCCTGAACTCTGCGGCCCGGTGCCGGCGGTGCAGGGAGGTGATGACTTCGCCGGTCGCGACATCGAAGGCCGCGAACAGGGTGGTCAGACCGTTGCGGACATAGTCATGGGTTCGGCGCTCGGGCATGCCCGGCATCATCGGCAGCACCGGTTGCGAGCGGTCCAGCGCCTGAATCTGGGACTTCTCGTCCACCGACAGCACCACCGCGCCCTCGGGCGGGTTGAAATACAGTCCCACGACGTCGTAGACCTTCTCGACGAACAGCGGGTCCGTCGAGAGCTTGAACGTGTCGCTCAGGTGCGGCTTGAGCTGGAAGCGTCGCCAGATCCGGCCCACCGTCGATTTCGACATGCCACTGCGGTCGGCCATGGACGCACGAGACCAGTGAGTGGCGTTCTTCGGGATCTCCTCCAGGGTGCGGACCACGACCGCCTCCACCTGGTCCACGCTGATGCGGGGCGGCCGGCCCGGCCGGGGCTCGTCCACCAGCCCGTCCAGGCGGGCCGCGAGAAACCGGCGACGCCACTTGCGCACCGTGTCCGCCGCGATATGCAACTCCCGTGCCACCACAACGATCGGCGGCACATCAGCACCGGCACATGCCAACACGATGCGGGCCCGCAAGGCCACTGCCTGCGCAGATGACGCCCTGCGGGCCCAACGTTCCAACACCACACGCTCGTCAGACGACAACAACAACGGTTCCAACTTCGGACCACGACGAGGCACCGGCACATCCGCAGAAGCAGTCATACACAAACTAACGATGGATCTCCGGCGCAGGACACTAGTAGGGCTTGGTCAGGTCGGTTGTTGTGGTGCGTGTCCTTTCAGCGCGGTGTGGCGTTGAGAGTGTGTGACTCCGGACGAGATTGCTGTAGC
>NZ_JBIRPI010000043.1:0-29757 GCF_044332585.1 Streptomyces sp. NPDC016845
GGCCGCGTCCTGGGCGGCGTAACCAATCACCTGCCCGCCGCCGTGGAACCAGAGGAGGACCGGCAGTGGTCCGGGCGCGTTCTGGGGGCGCAGCAAAAGGAGCGGGACGTCGGGGCCTTCGGCACGCGGCGCGCGGATCTCGTGGGCGGTGACGGTGGGCTCGTCGGGGAGAGTGGCGGCGATGGACTCGGCCATGGCGCGGACGCCGGCTCGCGTCCCTTCCAGGTCGCTGAGGTTGAACACCCCCGTCTCCCCCATCGGCACGGCCTTCAGGGCCTCGGCGAGTTCGGGGTCCATCCGCGCGGATAGCTCTTTCATGTTCATGTCCTTCTCTCCGTGTCGGCTGCAGTGTGGCGCGGGGCGCGCGGCAGCCGGTCTTCGTGGGCGTGAGGGGTCGTGTGGACCGGTTCCGCCACGCCGTCGGGATGCGGCGCGGTGGAACCGGTGGGATGGGGGGCTCAGTGCGTGGCGGTCGCCGGGGCGTCGAAGTAGTGCCCTTGGGCGAGGTCGTCGATGAGCCGTACTGGACGGACTTCCAGTCGAGGAAGTCCTGGGTCATTGCGTGGTCGAGGACGGGTTGTCGGCCTGGGCGAGGGCGCCGAGGAAGCCGAAGTGGGCGTCGGCCCGCGTCGACGGGAGGCTGACCACGGGCAGGTCCAGCCCGCGGCCGATGGCCTTGGCGATCTGCCGGAAGGGGATCCACTCGTCGTCGACGGCGTGCAGCCGTGACCCCGCCGACGCGGATTCCAGCGCCAGCCGGTACAGGCGTGCCGCGTCAAGCGTGCACGGCGGGCCAGCGGTTGGCCCCGTCGCCGACGTAGGCGGCGACGCCCTTCGAGCGGGCGATGGAGATCAAGGCCGGGATGAAGCCATTGCGGTCGAGCGTGCTATGCACGGTCGAAGTGAGACGGACGACGGACGACGGACGACGGACGACGGACGACGGACGACGGACGACGGACGACGGACGACGGACGACGGACGAGCGGATGCCGCGCTCCGCGAGTGCGACGACCGCGTTCTCGGCGTCGATCGCGGGGCTGCGTCGAGCGCGTCGACTTCGGTGAGGGTGCCCTCGATGCCCGCCAAGGCGACGGTTCCCGTCGTGCCCACCAGAGCCCTGCCGGTACCGGCCAGGGTGTCCCCGAGCGCCTCGATGACGCGCAGATCCGCCGCTGCCGCGCCCTCGAAGTCGCCGTCGAACATGGCGTCGTGCTTGAAGGCCAGGTGGATGACACCGTCGGCCGCGGCGGCGGCCGCGGTGAGGCCGGCGAGATCATCCAGGTCGTCTGGGTGCACCTGGGCACCGGCAGCCGTCAACGCGGCGGCGGACTTGTCCGAGCGGGCCAGACCGAAGACCTGGTGTCCCGCTTCGAGCAGTTCGGGGACGACGGCGGAGCCGACGTGTCCGGACGCTCCGGTGACAAAAACGCGCATGGTGCGCCCTCCTGCTGAAGGCTCCCCCCGCCGGGGGCGGAGGTCGTGATGTCAGGGATGACATCACCGTAACACCGATGACAGCAACTGACATCACCTTGACGGCAGTGGCTGACGTCATTCTGGTGTCAGGCTTTGTCATCGGCGGGGAGGACCGGAGCATGAGAAACGATGGGAACCCGCCGCACAAGGCCACTTGGAGAAGGCGGCGCTGAAGCTCTACAACCACACGGACTTCGACGCCACCACCGTCGCCGAGATCGCTGAGGTCTCACTGCTTGCCAGCCAGGAGCCTTACGTTGCGCAGGCGGACCTTTGATGCCTGTGACCCTGCGGGCTATCTCTGCAACTGCGGCGTCTGCCCGTGAAGTCTCCCTTCTCATGACATCCGATCAGAGGCCGCGCTCGAAGCCAGACGGTCGGGAGCTGCGGTTATGAGGGGTGGGCCGGGCTCTCGCAGTCGCCTTCGCCGTCGCGGTCCTGGCCGCGGGCGGCGTCCTCTACGGTCTGGTGTACGGCCTGGTGGCCCCGCTGACTTCCGGGGAACCGACCGCAGCGCGAAGCTCGACGCGAATACCCTCTTCGACCTGGTGAAACTTCTTCGGAGCCGCCGCCGGAGCTGGGCGCTCGTCGCCTACCGCCGCCAGCGCGTCGACGGGTCCGGCGCCCGCCGCCAAGCCGCCCGCCAGCACCGTACCGGTTGAGCTTCGGCGCGCCGAGACCGGACTCGGCGCAGCGTCCACTGCACCAGCACCACCACGGTGGCCGCCGGGCCGTCCAGTGCGATGCCGCCCACGGCGTACGCGAAGCTGTCGCCATCGAGCGAGGACAGCGAGCGGGCCGTGCGGAAAGCGCGGGTCACTCACGGGCTTGACGGTCTTCTTCGCCGCCGGGCGGCAGAACGACGTCGCCGGGCGTGCGGCCGGACGCTCGGGCACGGCCGGGGCCTTTACCGGCACGGCCGTCTTTGCCTCCGGCCGGGGGGCGGCCGGGCCGGTGAACGTCTGCGGCACCTGCGGCTGCCGCGCGGCCACCGGGGCCAGGGCGGAGGGAGCTCCGTGGGCGGGGTACTTCGCCACCCACCCGTTCAGCAGCCGCTGGCAGGTCTCCAGACGCGGTGACTTCGGCTCGGAGCAGCCGTTCTCGTAGTTCTTGACCGTCTGCACGGTGGACTTCAGAGCCTGCGCGAGGCGGGCCTGGATGATGCCGGCGGCCTCGCGAAGTCGGGCGGGCTCCGCCGGGGGTGGGAGCTGCGGCTCCTCCTTGCCATCGCACCTCGACTGACGCACGTTCGTGTCATCGAAGGTTGATCGCGCTGTTCAAAGCCCTGAGAGCGATCACCCGACCGTGCCCTTTCGCCGCGCCACCACACCACCGACGCGCCGACCGCCTCACGGCAAGGGCATTTCCTGCTCGATCCAGTTCGTGATCGATGGGCGCGAGGGGCGCCAGCCGAGGCCGTACGCCCGGGTGGCACGTACGCGGCTGTTGGCGCCGAGGGCGTACCGGGAGAAACCCTCCCCCCACGTGGCCGCAGCGGAACCCAGGTCCCACGGCTCCACCGGCCCCAGACCCAGCCGACGGGCGATCGCCGCACCGATGTCGGCGAACGAGGCGTCCTCACCGCCCTCCACGAAGTAGAAGCCCGTGGCCGCGGGGTCGGTGAGCGCTAGGTGATACAGGTCCGCCATGTCATCGAGGTGCACCGTCGACCAGCGGTTCAGGCCGCGTCCGACGATGCGGACGGTCTTGCTGGCCTGGGCCTGTGTGACCAGCGGCGGGATCAGCACGGTCTGCGGGCGCGGTCCCTTGCCGTTGCCGTAGATCAGTGAGTTGCACAGCACCACCGAACGCACCCCCGCCGCACCGGTATCGACGACGAAGCGGTCGATGGCATACCGAGCTCGCCGGATCTCGTGGTCCCCCGGGCTGAAAGGCTTCGCGTCGTCGAAGACCACCTCCGATTCGAACTGGCCCTGGGCGTCATCACCGATGACGCTGGTCCCGCTGGTGTGGATCAACACCTTGCCCGAGCCCCGCAGAGCGTCAGCAAAGGCGGCCACAGCGCCGCGGTGGTCGCTGTGCGCGGTATTGATGACCGCGTCGGCGCGGTCGGCCTCTCGCTTGAGCAGCGCCGCGTCGTCGAGGTCCCCGACGACCGGTGTGATGCCGGCGGCGGCGAGAGCATCGACCACGCCGGGCGTGCGGGTCAAGCCGCGCACCGTGTGCCCCTCGCGGATCAGACGGCGGGCTACAGCTCCGCCGATATAGCCGCTGGCACCTGTGAGAAAGACGTCCATGATGACTCCTGACGATGTTGTTGGGGTGGTGAAGGTGTCAGCTGCGGAAGCGGTCTGCAGCGCGCAGGGCTTCATCCAGCGGCAGCCGCTGCTGTTGGTCGCCGAACTCGCAGACGCGAGTGATGCGCCCCTTGTGAACCGTCACCTGGAGGCAACGCGAAATGCGCACCGGGGTGCCATTTGCCAGTTCACCAGAAGCGGTGGCGGCCAGAGCGTGAACCGACTGGCGATGTGGCGCACAGTGGCCAAGCGGGCGGACGACTCGGTGTCTTGCTCATCGGCCCGGCTCGCTGCGGCTGCGGCTGCGGCTGCGGCTGCGGCTATGTCACTGCTGGCCATCGGTTGCCCTCTCGTACCTACCCCTGCAGTTCGGGGCGCTTGAGAACCAGCGTCCGCGCAGCCGTGCCGATTCACGAAGACACCTTGCTGCTTTGGCAAAAATCATCGACCGGGTGTCTAAGGTGGCGCGGTGGCACCTGTTACTGGGGCGAACATTGGGCCCCTGATTTGCCCATAGCCGCCGGTCTTTGCACACAGGATCGGAGGAAGCAGGTCACGTCTCCTGTGCTGGTGTAGCGATCAGTCGGTCGTCGTGGTGGTGGTGTTGGTGGTGGTCTTGGGTAGTGCGGAAGCGCCGTCGGGGCGCTCGCGGTAGAGCTTGGCCATGCCGCCCTCGGGCATGCAGCGACGAGGGAAGACAGTCCATTCGTCGTGCAATTGCAAGAGCACGGCGGTGAACAGCCGCAGTAGTGCGTCGTCGTTGGGGAAGTCCTGGACGATGCCGGTGTGGCGCTTGATCTCCCGGTTGATCAGTTTCAACGGATTCGCGGACTGGCCTCCGAGCATGTTGGCGAAGGTGTCGACCTGGGCCCTCACGGCGCTCTGGCCGGGCTGAGCGAAGCTCGTGCGGATCGTTGCAGCGGTCAGCGCCGCCCAGTCGTCCTGCGGTCGAAGAAGTCTTGCCGGGCGGCCGGGGCGCGGGGCGTCGGGCAGCGCCGCGATCCCGCCGTTCGCGAAGCGGTGGGACCGGCGCGGACGGTGACCCGACGGCGCTCCAGCAGGTCGGCGACCCAGCCGTACGTTGTTGCAGCAGTAGCCGTCGGCGCAGATACCCGGATGGAAGGGGGCGGGTCAGGTAGCACAGGCCGTCCTTGCCCGTGTGGCCCGTTGCGGCCAGCGCCGTCAATGGATCGTTCACCACAGTCAGTTTGCTGTTGGTTCTCAGTGCTTCGGCCTGGTCGTTGAAGTCGTACATCTTGGTCAGCTTGAACTGGCCGGGCTCGGCGATCGTGGCGATGGGGGTGGCCGCGTAGGCCATGTCGCTGCTGGTCAGGAGCGCGTACATGCAGCTGGGCGAAAGCCCGCGCCGGTCGGCGGTGCCTGCACCGCGCTGTGATTGGTGCGCCGAACGGTCACAGCGCGAGGCAGACAGGCAGGCAGCGCTGTGCGCGAGGGCCGGAGGTGCCGGCTCTGGGCACAAGCGGCACGCCGCGTGTGTCAGTGCACGAGGAGGTCGATGGCGACCTTCAGGCGCTCGATGTAGGACTCCCGCGTTGCGGCCTGGTGCTTGAGGCCGATCGATGCGCTGATCATCGTCTGTGCGACGGGGGCAGCCGTCTCCTGTCCCGACTCGACGGCGATCGCACCCGTGATCAATTCCTCGAAACGTCGTGAAGCGCTCTGTGCGATCTCTCCGAGGAGGTGGGGGTTGTCCGCAATTACCGCCGTCACATCGCGTGCCAGCGGGCCGACGTAGCGGCCCGCCCATTGGTCGAAGGCTTCGAGGAGGCGCTGCGGAAGAGGACGGTCGGCATCGGCCAGGACGTCTTCGACCACTGCGATGTCGCGTTCCAAGGCCTGGGTCGTGGCGGCACGGAACAGCGACTCCTTCGAGGAGAAGAGGAAGTAGAGCCCGGGGCGGGAGATGTGTGCCCCCCGTGCCACTTCCTCCATCGAGGTCTTCCGGTAGCCGAATCGAGCGAACGTCGCGAGAGCGGAGTCCAATACCGCGGTCCGGCGGTCGGTATGGGTGTTCGGTGACGACGGGGGGCCGGCCTCGGAGCTGCTCATAGTGGCGAGCATAGGAGCGGAAGCCCAGCTATACAAGTTCCGCCTAATCTGTATAGCTTCCTCGTATGACGGCCAACGCACCTCTCTCCACGTCCTTCACCGCCTCCAGCACCGCGGACGAGGTGGCGCAAAGCGTCGACCTCACCGGCATCCGCGCGATCGTGACGGGAGCTTCCTCCGGGATCGGGGTCGAGACGGCCCGCGCTTTGACCGCAGCCGGTGCGCAGGTGACGCTCGCCGTGCGGAACACGGCTGCGGGGGACGCCGTCGCAGGTTCGATCGAGAGCTCGACCGGAGGGATCCGCCCCCGCGTCGTCCGGCTGGACCTCGCCGACAGAACCACCGTCACGTCGTTCGTCGACGCGTGGAGCGGCCCGCTTCACCTGCTCATCAACAACGCGGGCGTGGTCACCGGTGGCCTCGAACGCACCCGCGAGGGCTGGGAGTTGCAGTTCGCGACAAACCATCTGGGGCACCTCGCACTCGCCATCGGCCTGCACCGTGCCCTGGCCCGCGGAGCGTCCGACCGCGACGGGGCACGGATCGTCTCGGTCAGTTCGACGGCGCACATGCGTTCCGGCATCGACTTCGACGACCTCCACTTCGAACGGCGCAGCTACCACCCGCAGACCGCCTACGCCCAGTCGAAGACGGCGAACTCCCTCTTCGCCGTTGAAGCGAGCCGTCTGTGGGCGTGCGACGGCATCGTCGCCAACGCGGTGAACCCTGGCGGCGTCGCGACAGGTCTGCAACGCAACTTCACCGCTCAGCAGAAGCAGTCACTCGACGCAGCCGAGGCCGCCGGCGTCTTCACGTACAAAACGGTCCAGCAGGGAGCCGCCACCACCATGGTCGCGGCCGTCGCCCCGCAGTTCGCCCAGTCCGGGGGCCACTACCTGGATGACTCGCAGGAGGCCTACACCGTGCCGAACGACGCCGACCTCGCGCAACACCCGCACGGCGTCAAGGAATGGGCGCTCGATCCCGCTGCAGCCGAGCGCCTTTGGAAGGTCTCGGCCGACCTGCTTGGCACCTGACCTCCCGGCGCCCGCAGTGCGCCCGCTTTCCTCCACGGCACTCTCACTCACCGCGCAAACCTCACCTCGCCCCGCGTGGTGACCATCAACCGGGCTTCACAGCCGCCTTTCCCGACGGCAGACATCCGGGGCCTTATGCAGCACAGACAGTGTGGTGAAAGCACTACCGCTTCCTCGCGCGCCGAGCACGGCGTCGACGGCTGGGTGTCGGCCGGGGCGGTTGCCACGACAGCGTGGCGGTCGTCGCAGGAGGGGCCCGACAGGCCGTTGGAGGGTGTTGGCATGCAGCGGCAGCAGCGCCGGCGCTGTTGACCCTCGACACCGTTCTCGCTCCCCACAGGGTGCGCATGGATCGCACGCGACTCTCATGCCTGTTGCAGTCATGACTTGCGATGTAGTACTTCTTATACATGAGCGAGCAGGTTCACAACAGGCTGGCCGTGGTGCGGGCCGAGCGGAAGATCTCGCGCCAGCGCCTGGCCGAGGCGGTGGGGGCGCATTACCAGACCATCGGCTACATCGAGCGCGGACAGTACAACCCGAGCCTGGACCTGGCTTTGAAGATCGCGGTGTTCTTCGAGCTGCCGGTGGAGGCGCTGTTCTCGCTGGAGCCGTTCCGGCCGCTCACCGACGAGTTCTACGGGAGGAAAGCGCCATGACCACCACCCCGCTGACCCGCTACGACCGCGGCATGCTGCAGCTCATGAACGACCGACGGGCCCGGCCGCTGTACGCCACGGCCACCCGACGGCGTCTGGTCGTCGCCGCGCACGTGCTTTTGACCGCGTCCATCGGCGGGCTCCTGGCCTACTTCTCCCTCGCGAAGGACCGTCAGATATGGGCGGTGGTCTCCGTGGCCGCCCTGACGCTGCCGTGGATGGTCGCCACCGGGGTCATCAACGCCGCCACCCGCGGCCTGCTCGAACTGCGCACCCGCGCCTTGGACGAGCGTCAACTGGCCGACCGCGCACGGGTCCAGGCCGGCGCCCACCGGATGATGACGCTGCTGCTGGCCGCGGGCGCCGCCGCCCTGCTGATCACCGATGCGGCCGACGGACACACCCCTACGGCGTACGCGGCCCCGGTCCTCATCGGCGCGCTCGTGGTGCACTGGCTGATGCCACTGTGGATGGCCGGCCTCAGCGCCCAGGACGAGCCCGACGAAGACGGCCTCACAGCCGGGAGGTGAGGGCGTCCGCGGTGCACCGCCGTTACAGGGCCAGGGCGGCGCGCGGGCCGGAACGAGGTGGGCCAGGCCTCACGCGCGACGCCGCTGTGCGTGGCAGGTGTGAAGCATCCGTGTAACTGCTGCTGCCAGTCAGCACTACCCCGTGTTGCGGTCCAGGTGTCGGCGACAGCGGAGCGGCGGACGTTGCGGCGTTGGACGGCACAGGGTGCCGACTGGGGTGGCAACCACTGCCGGCTGGGTTCTGCAGCACCGCCTGAGCACGCCGCCCGGTCATGCTGCCGTACCTGCGAATCTCGTTGCCAGGCGGGGCGAGTGACGCTTGTGGCCGGTGCCAGGCCAGCGCGACCTGCGGCGTGTGCGATTCGTAGGGTGGTGGGCTACCGCTGGCCGGGTCCTCTCATTCCTGGCGGCGCACTGCTCTCGGATGCGGTGCTGCGACAGTCACGGCGTTGACGAAGACGATGACCAACATGGCTGTCCAGGCTCCGAGGTCAAGGTGCTGGTGTAGCACGAGGGAGCCAGTCAAGGCCGCGAACACCGGGTTGACGCTTATGAAGACGCCGAACAAGTGGGTTGGCACGCACCGGAGAGCATAAGCGTCGGCGAGGAACGGCACGGCCGAAGACAGCAGACCCGCTGCCAGCGCGCAGGCGAGGACCGTTGTGGTGGGCGGATTCCGCCACAGTTGCAGAAAGCCGAAGGGCAGGTAGACGGCAGCGGAGATGAGTGCGGCCGCGGCCGGGCCTTCGAGACCGGGCAGGCGTCGGCCGACTTCGCGGTTGAGCAGGATGTAGCAGGCCCAGCATGCGGCGGCCAGCAGTGCCAGACCGATGCCGGGGTAGTCCGTCGACGCGGAGGGCCGGGTGAGCACGACGACGGCGCTTGCGGCTGCCAGCGCGCACAGCGCGTCGATCCTGCGGCGGGAAGCGGCCAGGGCCACGGCGAGTGGACCGCAGAATTCCAGGGTGACGGCCAGCCCGAGCCCGATGCGATCGATGGCCTCGTAGAGCGACAGGTTCATCATGGCGAAGACCAGCGCCAGTGCGGTAACCGGCCGCCATTGCGCCGGGGTGAACGACCGCAGGCGTGGCCGGCCTGCCACCCAAAGCACACCGGCGGCCACGTACTGACGGACTGCGACCACCCCGGCCGGGCCGATCACCGGGAACGCCAGTGCCGCCATGGATGCCCCAGCTTGGTTGGACAGACCGCTGCAGAGTATGAGTGCCACTCCGGCAGGTCGGTTGCCGCTCAGGGACGGCGCTGCAAGGGCTGTGCCGGTGGAGGTTCGGGCGGTGCCCTGGGACATTTCCATGCCCACACGGTGACCGTTTCCATGCGCGTTCGCAAAATGCGTTTGTTCAGCTGTCGATATGTCAAACATATGGGCAGGCGCCGAGGCGGGTTGCAGCCGGGACAGCTCGCGGAGCGCGCGCCATCGAGGTCACGTTTCTTCCCTCCTCACACGAACTCACACGAACTCACTTATGGGACGGCTGTGCCGACCCGTCATTCAACCTGTCCACGACGAGGGCCGGCAGTCGGCGACGATATGCGGTCGGCTCACTCCAGTCGCGTTCGTCGGGTGAACGCGTCATCGTTTGTGTGGGCGGTCTCTCGTGCCATGCGCTGTTTGCGGTGGCGAGTGAGAGCACGCTTCCGAAGCCGGCCGACTGTTGCAGATCTGGCTTGCCGGATAGCAATTGGCCTTCGTTGGTGGGCCTCGCCTGGAAAAGATCAAGGGAGAAGTGGTCATGATCGCGGACGAGTCGCCCGGCGAGTACGGCGCTGCTGACGTACACCTTCGTCGCACCATCGGGCTCACCGGACTCATCGGGCTCGCCACGAGCGTTCAAATCGGATCCGGCTGGCTTTTGACCTGCCTGATATCCGTCACTCACGCAGGCCCCGCGGCGGTGCTGTCCTGGCTCGTCGGTGCCGCCTTCTTCACCGTGATCGGCGTCGCGTGGATGGAGCTGGGCACCGCTGTCCCACGCGCGGGCGGCGGCGTGCGGTATCCGCGTATGAGCCACGGCGCCTTCGTAAGCTGGATCAACGCCTGGGGGGCGGTGGTCGCGATCATCGCCGTACCGGTGGTCGAGACAATGGCGATCCTTACTTATGCGGGAGGGAAGTGGCCCGGCCTGGGCGTGCTGCACCAGTCCGGGGAAATCAAGGTGCTGGCATGGCCGCAGGGAATTCTCTCCGGATGCGCCATCATGCTGGTGTTCCTCGGCCTCAACCTGTTCGGCTCCAAGTTGCTCAGCGAGAGCAATAAATGGGTCACCGTTTGGAAGCTTCTCATTCCGACGGTTACGTTCGCCATGATGTTCACCGCGTTCAAGGCCGAGAATTTCACCCATTTCGGCGGGTTCACCCCCATGGGCGTGGGCGGAATATTCGGGGCGATATCCGGCGGGGGCATCATCTTCGCTTACTGCGGAGTCCGGCAGATCATCGATTTCAGCGGCGAGGCGATCAACCCCAAGCGAAATATTCCGATTGCCCTGCTGGTCGGCGGAATCCTCATTCCCGCGGTGCTGTACACCTGTCTGCAGGTGGGTTTCATCGGTGCGCTGGACTGGCGAAGCGCAGGTGTGGGGCCCGGCGACTGGAGCGGGCTGCTGAACAGCAACTGGCAGGCGTCCCCGCTCATCGATGCGGTTACCGCCGCCGGCTTCGCGTGGTTCTCCTACGTGTTGATCAGCGATGCGGCCCTTTCACCGGCCGCGACCGGCTGGGTCATGCTGGGGCTCGCGGGCCGCACCACGTACGCCATGTCCATCAACGGGGAAGTCCCGGCGGGCTTTCAGCGCATCAACCGGTGGGGCGTGCCATGGGTGGCTCTGGTGACGTGCACCGTGGTGGGTTTTCTCCTTTTCCTGCCCCTGCCGAGCTGGTACGTCTTCATCGGCATGGTCGGCACTGCGATCACCCTCAGCTATCTTTTCGCCGGGCCGTGCGTGGCGGTGTTCCGGCGTGTGGCGCCCGATCTGCCGCGCGCCATCAACATACCTTTTCTGCGGTTCTGGCTCCTCACCGGCTTTCTGTGCTCCACGCTGCTGATCTACTTCGCCGGCTGGAACACCCTGGTCAATGTGACGACTATTCTCTTTGCCGGACTTCCGGTGTACGCGGCACGCAGCAGCGTCAGGAACGGCTGGTCCTCCCGGAACGTCAGCGGCGCCTTCGCTTTGGCGTGGGCCGTGGCGTGGGTGGTGGTGGCCGTGTCGGCCGGATGGATGTTCCAGGTCGGCACCGACGGTGAACACTGGCCGATCGGCCTGTACGCCGGCGCGTTCGTCGGACTGATCGTGCTGTTCCTCCTCGTGCTGTGGGCGATCTCCGACCATGAGGGAAGGCGTCAGATCAAAGCTGGTCTGTGGGTGTTCCCTGTGCTGGTGCCGCTCCCCTTCATCGCGTATTTCGGGGATGAGGGACCGCGCCCGACATTGCAGTACGGAAGTGACGTGCTTCTTGTCGCGGCCCTGTCGGCCGCCTGCTACACATTGGCCGTCCGCTCGGGATACCGCACCGACGAGCTCGACCAGGTCGTGCGCCAGCAGATCGACATGGAACGCCATGAGAAGCACACGGCCAGCGCTGGCTAAATCTATACCCAAAGATGCACCTTGCGTAACAACGTGGTGGCGGTCGGTGTCTGCTCGCGAAGGCGTGGGTATGCCTTGCGCATGAACAAAGGGACGGTGGACCAAAGAGTTCCTCCTGGCCTTCGGAAGTTCAGCGCACCCTTGCCGCAGAGCGGTATCGCACCCCCGCAGACTGACGGATCCGCAGACCACCGACTGGTGCCCAGACCCCAGTTGACTGTGGTGGGCCGACTCCGGACGACGGTTCTCATCCCCACTGCACGGCGGCAGCCTCGCCGACGCCCTGCGGACCGGGAGGGACCGCACGCACGTGACCGCGAAGAAGCGGGGCGAACCAACGGGCCCGCAGCCGGTCCGCAGCGGAGACCCGCCCCCGTGCCACGTCTGCGGGCCGCCCGCCTGTTCGTCAGCAGCCTTCCGATGCATGAGCGTGTGACGCCGTGATGCGCTCCTGAACGTTTGACCGCGGTTCAATCAACGGACTCGGTTCTCTATTTCTCCACCCCATGGCCCATGCCGATCGGGCCCCACCCTCCCCTGCTCGAAAACTCCGGTGCAAGCGGCGCACAGACTTCTGCTGCACACCTTGCGCAGTGCACCCATGCGCCAAGACGGAGAAACGGGGCAGCAGTCCGAGACGAGACGACGGATACCGCTCGGCCATCGACGTCTTCGCGTCAACCGACCCGCGACCGTGCCTTGGGGTGGACAGGACACGACACAGATGAGGGGTTCCATGAAGACGCAGCCCGATGACTCCACGCTCTCCATGGCGCACATCTTCAACTCCGCCGTGGCGGCCTCGGCCATCGGCGCCGCATGGGAGATAGGTGCGCTGGATGAACTATCCGAACGTGGCGTCTTGAACGTCCACCAGTTCGTCACGCACAAACAGCTCGACACGCCTGCGGCGCTCGCTCTGTTCCGGGCACTGGCCGCCGTCGACGTGGTGAAACGCGAAGGAACCCGCATCGTCCCAGGCGTCAACTTCACCGAAGCATGTCGGACCAGGTCCTTCTTCCACTGGCTCTGCCAGGGCAGCGCGGACCTGTTCCGCCGTATGCCCGAGGTGGTGTACGCCCACAACCGTGAAGGCGACTTCCACCGGCGCGACAGCGCCGCGATCGCCTTCGCCTGCCGCGAGATCAGCACCTTCTCCTACGACCCCTGGTTCTGGCAGGCCGTCGGCGGACTCGACTTCGACGTCACCTCGGTGGCCGATCTGGGCTGCGGCAGCGGTGAGCGGGTCCTGCAACTGCTGCGGCACTTTCCCGCCGCCCACGCCGTGGGCATCGACATCGCCCGCCCCGCCCTGGACGTGGCGGCCGGCGCGGCGGCCGCGGCAGGGCTGGCCGACCGGGTCACCCTCTTCCAGGCCGACGTGCTGGCACTGGTTCCCCACGAGGCGTTCGACCGGGTGGAACTGCTCACCTCTTTCATGATGGGCCATGACTTCTGGCCCCGGGCCAACTGCGTAGCCGTACTCCAGCGGCTGCGCGAACTGTTCCCGGGCGCCCGCCGCTTCCTGCTGGGCGATGCGACGCGCACGCCGGACACCGCCGACCGTGACCTGCCCGTCTTCACGCTCGGCTTCGAGGTGGCCCACGACCTGATGGGCACGTTCATTCCGACGATCGCCGACTGGGAATCGGTCTTCGAGGAGGGCGGCTGGCGTCTGCATCGCAAGCACACCATCGACCTCGCGGTCGGCGAAGTGATCTTCGAACTCGTGCGCCTGTGACCGCACCTGCGCCTGTGACCGCGCCCGCACCCCTCACTCGCACTCGCACCGGATCATCGTAGGAGTTGCATGAGCACCAAGTCCGTCCCCACGGACCGTTCGCCCGCACGTCTGCACCACATCGGTGTCCAGACGACCGACCTGGACAACTGCGCCTCGTGGTACGAGGACTTCTTCGGCTGCCGCCGTACATGGTCGACGAACGTGTTCTCCCCGCTCACCCTCCACCGTCTGCCGGGGATCACCCGCATGCTGGAGATGGCTCTTGGAGACACACGCTTCCACCTGTTCGAACGCGTTGCGGCCGGCACCGGTCCGCCGGAATCGAACCCGGCACAGTTCCAGCACGTGTGCATGGCCGTGGCCGACAGTGCCCGCCTGCGCGCACAGCGCACGGTGTGGTGCGAGTTGTACGCATCGGGCCGCTACGCCTTCAGCCTGCCCGACCCGCCCTCGGACATCGTGATCGACGACGACGGCGTGGAGAGTTTCTACTGCCTCGACGTCAACGGCCTGGAGTTCGAGTTCGCCCATCTACCGGTCGGCGGCAATCGATGAGCCGCGCCGTCGAGACCATCGCCCTGGCCCTGCCCCACACCGGCGGCTGGGACTTCAGCGACTACCCCTACGGGCTCGAACCCCTCACCCTGCCGCAGCCGGGCGAGCCCTACGCCGCCCGGGGCAGCGTCGAGCAGAGCGACACCCAGGAGATCTGCCGCCGCCTGCAAGCAGCGGCCCACGCCGGCTTCGAGATCCCCGAACCTCCCGTGGGCCACACCATGGAGCGGCTGTTCTGGTTTCGCTGGATCACCGGCCACCAGGTCTCCTTCATCATCTGGCGGCTGCTCGCCGACGCCCTCGCCCGGCTCCCTTCGGCAAGCGGGAGCGAGCGTGCGGCGCTCTCCACCGCCATCACCGAATTCGTACGCGGATACTGCGGGATGCTGCTGTACACCGGCTCCAGCGACCGCGCCGTCTACAACGGCGTCATTCGGCCGAGCATGTACCGGCTGCACTCCACCTTCAGCGGCACCTGGGCGCTGGACTACCCGCCGGTGCGCAGTCTCTTCCGCGGCCGCAAGACGCCTGCCGTGGTGGAGTCCGAGGTCGAGGCGCTGACACGGGAGGTACGGCTGAGCAACCAGATCCACTTCGGCGTGGCCTCCAAGCTGGTCACCGGCGGCCGCTCCCTGCTCCAGCGCTCCATCACCGAGCGCGACACCGCCCAGCCGCGCATGTGGGGAGAGGTCTTCGACTGCTACTTCCTCACCCAGCGCGGGGTGGTGTCCGCCCCCGAGATGTCGGCCCAACTGCTGCGCAGGCAAAAGGCCCTGGCCATCGACCTGAGGTCGAACGGGCTGTACCCGGTGCCTGCGGACGGCGAGATCCCCCGAGAACTGCGCCGGCCCGAGGTGACCGCGTGCGAGGAGGACCTGGCCGCGTCCCTGTTCCGCATCGCCCGCCTGGCCGTTGGTCTGCCGGCCACCGACCGCCCGCGAACGGTAGCCCGGTGAGCCGGTTCCGTCACGGTGTGGTCCTGCTGCCCGAACATCGCTGGAGCAGAGCCCGTGAGTTGTGGGCACGAGCCGAAGCCCTCGGCTTCGACCACGCCTGGACCTATGACCACCTCATGTGGCGGATGCTGCACGACGGGCCCTGGTACGGCACGGTTCCGACGCTCAGCGCGGCGGCCACCGCCACCTCCCGGATCCAGCTGGGCACCCTGGTCACCAGCCCGAGCTTCCGGCACCCGGTGGCGTTCGCCAAGGATCTGATCGCCCTCGACGACATCAGCGGAGGGCGCCTGGTCTGCGGCCTCGGCGCCGGGGCGGGCGGATACGACGAGACCGTGCTCGGCGGCAGCCCGCTGCCGCCGAGCGTGCGCGCCGACCGTTTCGAGGAGTTCGTCGACCTGACCGACCGGCTGCTGCGCCAACCGGTCACCGACTACGCCGGCCGGTATTTCACCGCTGTCGACGCGCACACGGTTCCCGGCTGCGTACAACGCCCGCGGGTGCCGTTCGCCGTGGCCGCCACCGGCCCCCGCGGCATGCGGCTGGCCGCACGCCACGCCGCGATCTGGGTCACCGCCGGAACGCCTGGGTGGGGTGATCCGGTCCCCTTCGACCGGGCGATGCCACAGCTGGCCGCACAGGTGCGAGCGGTGGAGGCGGCGTGCGCGGACATCGGGCGCGACCCCGCCACCGTGCGCCGCCTGGTGGTGACCGGTGCGATGATCCGCGGCGTCTCCGACTCCGTCAGCGCGTACGAGGACGCCTGCGGGCAGTTCGCCGCTGCGGGCTTCACCGACGTGGTCGTCCACTGGCCGCGCAGTGGTGCCCCCTACCAGGGTCGCCTCGAAGTCCTCGCGGAGATCGCACGGGCCGTGATCCGCTCTGGAGGCACCCCATGATCCACTACGAGCTGGTGTCCATGTTCACTGCAACCCCTTACGCAGGCAGCCCACTGGCTGTCGTCCCGCACGCCACCACACTGTCCGAGCAGGACATGCTGGCGGCGGCCACCGCGATCGGCGCAGACGAGAGCGTATTCGTCCTGCCGGCCAGTGCACCGGAGGCCACCTATCGAGTCCGGGTGTTCACTCCCCTCGGCGAGTCCGCCGGCGGCGGGCATTCATGCGTGGGCACTGCCGCGACTCTCGTCCGGATCGGGCTCGTCCCACCGGGACGGCTGGTCCAGGAATGCGGTACAGCCCGGCACATCCTCGACGCGCAAGCCGACCGGGCCACATTCACCGCGAGCGGCCACCCGGCCGACCATCCGCTGGCCGCCGGGGCTCTGCTGGCCGCCGTCGGCCTGACGAGAAAGGATCAGGCCGGAGAGCCGCACGCCACCGGCTTCGGCACCCCCTTCGCCTTCCTCCCCGTACGCCCGGAAGCACTTGCCACGGCCCGGCCCGACTTCCCGCGCATGACGGACGACGGGCTGCCTGCACTGTGTCTGCTGCACTGGTCCCCCACCGCCCGCACCGCGCGGACCCGGCTCTTCGCTCCGGGGTTCGGTATTGCGGAGGACCCCGCCTGCGCTCCCGTGGCCGGGGCTCTCGGCCTGTGGCTGGCGCACACCGGACTGCTCCCCGCCCGAGACGGTACACACCCCTACACCCTCCTTCAGGGCATCGAGGCGGGACGGCCCGCACGGCTCGAGTGCGCTCTGACGGTGCACAACGGCCGGCCCGAACAGTGCGCCGTCACCGGACGCGTCGCACCCACTGCCCGCGGCACCCTGGCCGACACGGCGCAGCCCACCACATGAGCAACCGCCAGCCATGGCGGCCATCGTCGAAAGGACTCCAGTGCTGCTGCTCCGCCCCGAACTGCACGGCACCCTCGGCGCCGTTTCCTCGACCCATTGGCTCGCATCGGCATCAGGCATGGCCATGTTCGACCGCGGCGGCAACGCGTTCGACGCGGCCGCGGCGGCAGCGTTCGTCATCCAAGTCGTGGAACCGCATCTCAACGGCCCGGCCGGGGACGCCCCGATCATGGTGCACGACGGGGCGACCGGTCGCGTACAGGTCATCTGCGGCCAAGGCCCCATGCCCGCAGCGGCCACCATCGAGGCGTTCCGCGCGCGCGGGCTGAGGGACGTCCCCGGCTCCGGTCTGCTGGCGGCAGTCGTCCCGGGCGCCTTCGGAGCGTGGATGCGGCTGGTACGCGACCACGGATGCCTGCGCGTGGCGGACGTGCTCGAACCAGCCATCGCATACGCCGAGGACGGCTTCCCGCTGCTGCCGAAAGCAGCCGAGATGATCAACGCGATGGCCTCCCTGTTCCGCGACGAGTGGACGCAGTCCGCGGCCACCTACCTGGACCACGGCAAGGCTCCGCAGGCCGGCTCACGCATGCGCAACCCCGCCCTCGCGCGCACCTTCCGGCGCATCGTCGCGGAGGCCGGCGCGGCCGGAGCGGACCGCACGGCTCAGGCCGACGCGGCGCTCACCGCGTTCTACGAAGGCTTCGTCGCCGAGGCCATCGACACGTACCTGGCCACCTCCACGGCGATCGACTCCACCGGCCGGCACAATCACGCTCTCCTCACCGGCGATGACCTGGCCGGCTGGCGGGCGACCGTGGAGGCACCCGCGGTCCTCGACTACCGCGGCCACCGCGTGCACAAGCCCGGACCCTGGTCACAGGGGCCGGCGTTCCTGCAGCAACTGGCCCTGCTGGAAGGCTTCGACCTCACCGCCATGGGCTTCGGCAGTGCCGATCATCTGCACACCGTGACCGAAGCGGCCAAGCTCGCCTTCGCCGACCGCGAAGCCTGGTACGGCGACCCTGAGCACGCTGACATTCCCCTGAGCGCCCTGCTCGACTCCTCCTATACGGCCGACCGGCGCGCTCTCATCGGGGCGCAGGCGTCCGGCACGCTGCGGCCGGGCTCACCCGAGGGCCGTGCACCCGTCATCCCCCCGGTTCTGGACCACTCGGCACAGGAGGGGCACGGCTGGATCACCCAACTGGCCAACGGCATCCCCACCGTTCTGCAGCAAACCAACGCCAAAGGCGACACCACCTGTGTCAGCGCCTGCGACCGGGACGGGAACATGGTCGTCTCCACGCCCAGCGGCGGCTGGCTCAAGAGCTCTCCGGTGATTCCCGGACTCGGCTTCCCGCTCGGCACACGCGGTCAGATGGCCTGGCTGGTCGAAGGTCACCCCAACGCTCTCGCCCCCGGGAAACGTCCCCGTACCACGCTCAGCCCTTCCCTCGTTCTGCGGGACGGCCGCCCCTACCTCGCCTTCGGCACGCCCGGCGGAGACCAACAGGACCAGTGGACACTGCAGTTCCTCATCAACCACATCGACTTCCACATGAGCCCGCAGCAGGCCACCGAAGCGGCCGCCTTCCACACCGACCACGTCCCCACCTCCTTCACTCCCCGACAGGCCTCCCCGCGTGCGCTGATAGCTGAGAGCGACAGCTTCGACCCCGCAGTCCTGGCCGAGCTGACCAGCCGGGGCCACGACATCCGGCTCGTCCCGCAACGCTCCCTGGGCCGGGTCTGCGCGACGGGCATCGACGCGGACGGTTCGGTACTGGCCGCGGCGAGCCCACGGGGCGGCACCGCCTACGCAGTGGTCCGCTGACGCCGCGCGCTCGGACGGCTCCGATCCCGTCTCCTTCACCGTCGCTGTCCTGTAGCACCCATCGGATGGCCTGGCGGCGGTCAGGTGCGCTGCAACCTGCGCGGCCGGCGTCGCGGGCAGGACCTGCGTGAGCGCGGAACGGCCGTCACGAAGCTGTACGGCCAGGTGCTTGAGGCGCACCGAAGCGCCGGCCCTTCATATCTGCACCCCGCCTTGAGAGAGCGCCGCTGCCCGCTGCTTCCCGGCTGTCGGTTCCGGCCGCTGGTGTGCGGCCGGAACCGACAAGCAGATCCCGGCGACACTGGTGCGCCCGGCCCGAGATCCCTGCGATGGTCTGCTCAGTGCACCGTATGAGTTCTGGGCCGCCCCGGTGATCATGAGGGCCGGCGGTGTGCTGTGCCGCTCCGCGCAGGTGCCCCAGCGGTTGACTGTCGACATCCGATTAGCAGTCCCGATTCGCAGTCCCGATTCACAGTCCTAGGAGCAGCGCATGTTGCAGACCATCGATCCGGCCCCGCGCACCGCTTTCCCGCGTCTGGGGTGGGTCGAGGACCTTGTCGTCCCGGCGCTGCGCGATGCCGTCGCCGGGCTCCCGGCGCCGGAGAGCCGCGTGGCCGGCTATCACCGCGGCTGGGTCGAAGCGGACGGCGGTCCCGTCCAAGTGCCTCGGCAACGGGGCAAGGCGGTGCGGCCCGCGCTGACGCTGCTGTCCGCCGTGGCCGTGGGCGGTGAGGCGGTCCGCGCGCTGCCGGGGGCCGTCGCGGTGGAGCTGGTGCACGACTTCACCCTGCTGCACGACGACGTCATCGACGGCGACGCGCAGCGCAGGCACCGGCCCGCCGCGTGGTCGGTGTTCGGCACCCCGGCGGCGGTGCTGACCGGGGACAGCCTGCTGGTCGCCGCGGTGCGGGCGGTCTCGGAGGTGCCCGAGAGTTCGGGTGCGGCCGTCACCGAACTGCTCGGCGCCTTGCGGCAGTTGGTGGCGGGGCAGTCCGCCGACGTGGCATTCGAAGGCGCCCTCGATGTGTCGGTGGAGCAGTACCTGGCCATGGCGGCGGGCAAGACCGGCTCGCTGATGGGCTGTGCCTGCGCACTGGGTGGGGTGCTGGCCGGCGCCGACCGCGAACGGGTCGACGGGTTGCGGGAATTCGGCAGTCGGCTGGGCGTCGCGTTCCAGTGCGTGGACGATGTGCTCGGCATCTGGGGTCACAGCAGGCTCAGCGGCAAGCCGGTCGGCTCCGACATCGCGGCGCGCAAGAAGTCGCTGCCCGTGGTGGCGGCGCTCGCGGGGACTGACTCGGCGGCGCGGGAGCTGCGGTCCCTCTACGAGTCACCGCGTCCTCTGGACGAGCAGGATGTCGCCCTGGCACAGGAGTTGGTGGAGAAGTCCGGGGGGCGGCAGGCGGCCGAGGACGAGGCTCGCCGGCAGATGGCGGGAGCGCTGCGGGCGTTGTCGTGCGCCCGGCCGACCGCGAACGCCTACCGGCAGTTGCAGGAGATCGCCTCGGCGATGGTCCAGCGCGAAGCCTGACCGGCGCGGTAGTCGGAGCCGGTGACGCCGGGGCGGTGACTTCGCACCTGGTCCGCCAATGATCCTTCAGCGGGCCTTTCGGCGACGTACGTCCGCCTGTCCCCGGGGGGGCGAGGGAGGGGACGTTACCTGCCGAGACGCAGTACTGCTGTGCAGCAGGGTCCGCCCGGGCGAACAGCGCCGACACGGCCCGGCCCGGGCGCCTGGACCGCACCGGCCCGGACAGAGACAGCCCGATGGAACGGATGCGCGCCGCCGGTTACCGGCCCGCCTACGCGGGCGAGGCCATCGCCGGCGGCGCCGTCGGCGCGAAGGCCGTCGCCGACGTGCGGATGGACGGACCGGCTCAGCCGAGGTCCGGATCCCACCACCAGGCGATGGACGGGGCGCCCTCCACCGGTCCCGGCCGCATGTCGCTCGGGCTCTCGGCCCAGGCCAGGCTCGTGTCCTCCATCTCGTCCGGCCAGTAGCCCTGGCTGAGGTAGCGGGGCACTCGCAGCCCCCACTCGTTGTTGCCGCGCAGGCCGTGACGGAGGCCCTGGAGGTAGGTCACGAGGTCTTCGCCGGCTGCGGGCCGCACCCGGTCGTGCAGTGCCAGAAACCGCCGCAGGATGCGGTCGCGCAGGCCGTTGGCCTCGTCGACCGCCTGCTGCAAGGGCAGTTCGCGCACGGCCATGAGCACGGTGTAGATGTTCTGGTCGGCCTGGCCCCGGCTCAGCTCCTTGTGCAGTGAGTGCCGGTCGTTGTCGAGCGAGGCCACCATGATCGCCATTTCGGTCAGCGCCTGGACCGCCGGCCGGTACAGCTCCCGGTCGGGCACCTCGGCCCCGGTGGCCAGTTCCAGCAGGGCGAACGTCGGATGGCCGCCCGCCGACAGCAGTCTCATGGACAGGAACTCGTCCAGTCCTGGCATGCGTCCCGCCGCCTGGTTGCCGATCTGCCAGGCGACACCGGACAGCCACGCCCGGTGGCCATGGACGAAGCGGGCGACCTGGGTGGGCGGCGCGAACGAGCGGAAGTGCCGCATGATGTCCTGCAACACGCGGGCGTAGCGATCCTCCGGCTCCGCCAGTCCGGTCTCGCAGGCCCGCTGCACCTGGCCGGCCAGGGCGTTGAACTGGGCGGGACGGGTGCTCAGCGGTCCGCTGTCGCAGCGCGCGTCGTCGAAGGCGAAGCCCCAGTACACCCACAGGGTCGCGGCCCAGAGCCGGTCCTCGTCGGCCACCGGCACGAAGCGCGCGAGGAAGTCGGCGCTGTGCGTGGCCACCACCCACGACCTCTCACGCTCCGACGCGCACATCCCGCTGCCGTCGATCCATGCGACGGACCGCTTCTCGATGCGGCGGGCCCGTGGGTGGACGGCGGACTCCAACGGGCAGTAGACGGGCGGCAATTCCACTTCGGTGGGATGGGTTCCCATGGCGGCGTTCAACCTTCGGTGGAGACACAGGGGCACCCATGATCATGTGGGAACGGTGCACGGCGACGGGCCGAGGCATGCCCTGGGGCACTGAAGCGTCAGCCGAACGGATGGCCTGCGCGTCACCGGTTGACCGCACGCTCGTCAGGTCCCCTTCACATCACATTTTCAACGCGTCTGTGAGCAGGCATGCGACGCCTCGTCACAGCGGGCATGAAATTCCGTACCGGTCGGCCTGCCGCCGTCCTACTCGTAGCCCGCAACGCCCTTCAGGGCGGGACGTCCGCCCTCGCCGACGGAAAGGGGCCGCAGAGCCGAAGCGGCCCGCGCGACTCCGCTTCCGCGATCAACCCGATGGAGCCGTTCTCGCGGAGTGCGCATACCGGAGTGCCAGATGGGGCTGTCACATGTACAGCTCGCGGGCCGACGGGGTGCTGCGCGGGGCAGCGGCACGGGTGGTGTAGGCGAAGTTGAGTACCGTGCGGCGTACGCCGGGGCGGGTGATGGGGGTGACGCGGTGCGCCGTGGTGTCGCTGCGCAGGAGGTAGGCGTCGCCCGCACGGTGATGGGCCAGGCGGGCTCGGCCGGTGTCCAGGTCGGCCAGTGAGCCGGCCCGGGGCACGTACTGGAGCAGGCCGCCGTCGACGGGCGTGTGCGGGGCTTCGAGGAAGAGCACCAAGGCATAGGGGTAGTCGTCGGTGTGCGCGCCGTGGGTGTCGCCCTGCCGGTGGAGGACGTTGAGTACGTGCCGCTCCAGCGGATCGGGCACCGTCACGGGCGGCTCGCCGGCAACCTCGCCCACGAGGCCGAGCAGTTGCGGGCTCTCGTACAGTGCGCACAGAAGGGGTGATTCCCGGGCGATGATGTGGCCGCCGAGGGTGGTCATGTGCCGGGGGGAGTCGTCCATGCACGCCATCGTGAGATCCCGGCGACGGGCACGGTCCACCAGCCGCCGGGCCTCCACCCGCAGCTCGTCCAAACCGTCCCGGGTGAGCAGGGAGGGCAGCGGGGCGTAACCGTCGGCGTCGAAGAGCAGGCGGGCGGCGGCCCTCTGTTCGGCGGTGGGTGCGGTGAGCGGCACGGGCGGCGCCTTCCGTTCGGCACGGGCAGGACACGCACGATGCGTCCCCTGACAGTACGCACCTCACTCCCCCACCGCCTGGAAGTGACCGAAAGACGGCAGAGGCCTGCCCATTTCGACGGCCGCCCGGCCTGGGGCGAACCGAACCGTGCGGCACCGGCGCAACCGGCCCCCTCAGCGGTCCTGCCCCGCGATCACCACGCGCGCAACCGGCCCTTCGAGAAACCGAGTTCACCGAGAAGCCTCGCCGCGAGGGCCAACGCCCTGGTGAGGCGTGTCCGTGACGACGGCAACATGTGGTAGGTGGTCGGCTCCTCCTCCGTCCATCAGCCCACCGAGACCAGCTTCCGCCTGTTCTTGCGTCGGCCGGCGCGGTCGGTCCCTTGGGTCGAGCATCACGCACTCGATCGCCGCACCCGCCCGCCCGCTCCCCCTCGCGCGCCGGCTGAGCAGGCCCTCTCGCCGGCCCCGCCTCAGCGGGATGGTGCTGAGCCCCACCGGTAGTGCCCCCGGGCATCCCAACGTCCCGCATCACGCCTTGATCTCGGTGGTGGACCGTCACGCCAGGCCTCCCTCCGCTGCCCAGTGTGACTCCGCCAGCCAGGCGGTCACCGCTGGGCAGCACTTCACTTCGCGATGGTGCGTGCCTCCCGCCGAGGAAGGGCAGCGGTGGGTGCGGTGGGTCTTTGCGCTTGCGCCCCGAGCAAGACGTCAAGGTGCGTGAGGGTGCGTGAGTCACCGAGGACAGCCTGATCCCGGAGCTCCGCTGCTCCACCACGCACGCAGCCGCCAGCTCGCCTGACGCACCAGGCGGCCCGCTCGGGCGACCGACCCCTGGCGGAGTGGCGGCTGTCGTACCGGAGTCGGCCCGCCGGGCGCCGCGCCCGGGTCGCGGGCCAGGGTGAGAGTCACAGTGACGCACTTGCCGACCGGCTCGCGCCGGGCCTCGAAGCTCTGTACGTATATCAGGACGACTCTCAGGCCGTGCCGCCCGGCCGGGCCGGTGTCGGCCGCCGGGGTCAGCGGCAGCACCGGGTCGCAGTCCCAGACCTCCACCCGGAGCGTGTCCGCAAGAAGGGTCAGGTCCAGCAGCACCGGACCCGGCGCGAATCTGCAGGCGTTGGTCACCAATTCGCTCACCACCAATTGAGTCACCTCGACAGCCCGCCGGGACACCCCGACGAGGTGCGTACTCCGCGCCCGGGTGAGGAAGTCCGCCGCGAAGCGTCGTGCCTCGGCGATACAGCCGCCGTCGGCGTCGCCGGTCAGGGCCAACGCGGCATGGACACCGCCGGTATCTGGCAAAATGCCGCCTCTCTGGGGGCAGGCGGCACTGTCTGAACCACGTGCATCCCCCGCTCCCCGCCGTGCGTACCCTCCCCGTTCTCCTTTACACCGGCAGCCGGGCAGGGCAGGCAGAACAGGGCGCAACGCGCGGCTGCGGGTGCGCTGTGCCGTCCGGCGGCTCCAGGGCCGGGGGCACCTGTGGGAGCATCCGGCGCATGACACCAGACAAGACGGCAGGACCCGCAGGGCCGCAGCCGGGCGGGCTGTCCGTCACCTCGTCCGTGCGCGAGGGGGTGCTCGTCCTCGGCCTGGCGGGCGAACTCGATCACAACAGCGGAGACGTTCTGCGTTGTGCCCTCGAGTCCGCGGACCCGGCGTTGTGCCGCATCGTGTGCGACTTGGGACAGCTCACCTTCATGGACTCCACCGGCATCAACACCTTCCTGACGGTCCACCACCGGGTCCGTCGAGAGGCCGGGTGGCTGCGGTTGGCCACCGCCCCCGAACCGGTCCTGCGCACTCTCCAGATGGTCGGCCTGGACCAGGTCATCAGCCTGCACCCCACCGTGGCCCACGCCCTCAACGCCTGAAGAATCCAGCGCCGTAACGCGCTACGAAGCCGGCCGCCGCACCCGCCCGACCCGTCGATCGAAGAGGTCGGCACAGCCCGCGCAGCAGCGGACGGCCGGTGACGCGTGCGCGGGGCCGCGACAGAGCCGGCGCGCCGGAACGGCGACAGCGCGGCGTGCGGCCAGGTGCTCGTGCCCGGCGGCGCCGCGGCACTGCGGTTCGAGCCAGGGGACAGGCCGTGCATGGCGCAGCCGGTGCGGCAGCCCCCGCCTCGTCCCCCGCCGCAGCTCGCTCCATCAAGCGCACCAGCCGCGCGGTACCCGTTCCGCCACGTATTCCCTCGCGCACCTTGGCCACGCGCCGTATCGCGTCCAGGCCGAGCCGCACCGTCAGGGTGTCTGAGCGCGTGCCGACCGTGCGGAGGGCGGCACCGCAGATTCGGTTGCATCTGTGCCGCTTGGCCGCGCGTACGCGTACGCGCGGCTCAGACCCCTCAGCGGTCGGCCCCCTGGGATGCGCTGCTGGAACCCTCCCGGACCGGATCTACTGCATCGTCCCGTCGAACCGCTGCTTATCGGCCGAGTGTTCGGGGTTGACGCGGGGCGAGGCGGCCGGTCTCCGCCGAGCACCTCTGCGTGGCAGCAGACTTGTACGAAACGGGGCTTGCCGGCCGAGGTTGAGACAGGCGGGACACGTCCAGGCCAACGTCGTGGACGGTGCGAGCACAGCACCGAAGATCTGCCCGCACTGGTCGCACTGCATGTCACCGCCGGTTGCAGCCGACGCGCGAGCGGCCACGGAATCGGCGGGCGGACAGCCACTCGCTTCGCGGCCGCCCCACCCGCACAGCACACGTGCACCGTGCGTCGTGGCCGGACGGTGCCTCGTGCGAACGGACCGGTACGGACGGCCCTGCGGCCAGTGGTGCCGCGTGTGCCACACCGTGCATGGCAGGACATGGCCGGGCTCGATCGCGCCCGTCCGGGGTTGCGTCCGGGTGGGCCGGAACGTGCTGCCCGCACCGGGTCCGGTTGTACGTGTCCCCGGGCGGGCATAGTGGGGCGCCACGTCGTCATCTGACCGTTGAAGCTGACCGTTGAAGCTGACCTCTACGCGGCCCGCGCCTGGTTCACACGCGCCCCTACCGCCCCCACTCCCCCGCCTTCCCCGCCCAACGTGCTCGTCCCACGGGCTGCACCGGCAGGTCCTCCTGCATACGGGGGCCACGACCGAGCGCCCGTGGCGCAGAACCACGTCGAGCATGCCGAGCAGCAGGGCTGCGGTCCCCACAGGGCCGGGGACGGGCAGCCAGAGAATCCTGTCTCTGGCCCTATGAGTCCGTGCTCCCCGCCGCCTTCAGTTGTCGCCGTGGGCCGGAGTGCCCTGCCAGCCTGGCAGGGTCAGTTCGTCCTCGCGTAGCGCCCAGACCCGTAGCTGTCCGGACGGCGGTCCGGAGAGGACTCGCAACTGCTGCGGGCGGTATTGGTCTCGCGCGTCCTCGACGTCGAACCCGGCCGAGGCCAGGACGGCGGCCATCGCCTGCATCATCGCCGCCCCGACTGCGCTCGCGTGCCGCAGGACCGGCTCGTCCAGTTGTTTCAACCTGAACGCGCGGCTCGCACAGGCTTGCAGGCGAGGGCTCGCCTCCCAGCCGACGAACACCCCGCCCGCCACGTCAGCACCGGCGTCCGTTTCCACGTCGGCGCCTCCGGCCAGTTCCGAATGGAGGCCCGGGACGCGCACAGGCAGACCCGCGGCCGCCAGTTCGTTACGGACCTTGCAGGCAAGCACTTCCAAGGCCGCCGACTCTTCAGCACTCACTGGCTCGAACATCCGCCCAACGTAGTCCAGGTCGCCTCCGTGACACGGGCCGCCCCTTTCCCTTCCGGCCCGAGGAAGCGATCAACGCCGACGGAGCAACGGGCGCAGCTCGACCCGCTTTGGGGCACCGAGCTGTCCCTTCTGCGAGTGCCGAGGTGGGGCGGGTGACGGACTACTTGCCGTGGGGTATGCGCGCGGCCAGGAGGTTGGGGTCGTTGTCGGTGAAGTAGGCGCCGCTGGCGATGTAGGCCGTGGCGCCGCGGACGGCAAGCGAGGTCGGGTTCTCCAGCCCGTCGGTTCCGGTGAGTACGGTCTTGTGCCCGCCGTCCGGCTTGACCAGCGCGATCTTGTTGTCGGCGTTGATCGCGGCCAGCAGTGTGTCGCCGGAGCCGGTGAAGGCGAAGTCGTCGATGTCGACCAGGCCGGTGGCCCTGGTCTCGACGGGGCCGGCTGTCTCGTGCCGGCTGACCGGGATGCGCAGCACGGTGCCCTTGTCGAGGTTGGTCACCCATACGTCGCCGTTGTGGACCTTGATGCCGTTGGCACCGAGGAAACCTTCGGATGCGAGTTTCGGGCCGGTGGCCCAGCGCGTTGCGGGGCCACCGGTGGTGGGCACCCGCCAGATGGTTCCCCGGACACTGCTCGGCGGCCGGGGGGATGTTGCGGTCCTGGCCGGCTACGAGGTACCAGCTGGGGATCTTCTTCCACGCGGCGGCGGTGGCCGGTTCCTGTAGCGCGGCGAGCGTGATGGGCCGCTGTCCGGCCGCCATGGTCTGGGCGGTGCGGACGGGCACGCCCGCCGCGAACTGCTCGCGGAACAGCTCCTTTTTGATGACGAGCTCTTCTCCCTGCCCGCCGCCGGGGAGAGGGTAGGACTGCGTGACGGTGGCCTGCGCCAGCGTGCTGCCGGGGAACTTGTCGGTCAGCTGAAGCGCGCTCTCCCCGACCTCGGGCACGAAGGCCGCGATGTAGACGAGGGCCTTGACCTGGGAGGCGCCGGAGGCGGCCTGGCTGATGACCGCGCCGCCGTAGGAGTGCCCCACCAGCACGATCGGGCCGGTCACGCTGTCCAGGACGCTGCGGATGTAGGCGGCGTCGCTGGTCAGGCCGCGCAGGGGCAGGGCCGGTGCCAGGACGCGGTGGCCCTGTCCCCGCAGACGCTCGATCACGCCGCTCCAGCTGGAGGCGTCGGCGAACGCGCCGTGGATCAGCACGACGGTGGGGGTGTCCGGTCGGCTGTGCGGTCGGGGCCGGCGGTCGGCGGCCGCGTCGGGCAGGGCGTGGGCGACGCCCGCGGTGCCCAGCGCGGCTGCGCCTGCGAGAAGGGATGCCGTTACAGCACGGCGTGAGATCGGTGCGTTCATTGTCGCTCTCTGCGAAGTGGAGGGCCGATTACGGGTGTTGTGGGGACGGCTCTCGTCAGGCGGAGGTGGCCTTGGCGGCTTCCTCGATCAGCTCCACGACGCGTCCGGGGTGGGAGAGCATCACGAGGTGGGAGGAGTCGACCTCGACGGTGGTCATGCCGGCCCGCTCGTAGCCGTAGCGCTCGACGTCGGGGTTGATGGTGTGGTCGGAGGAGGAGACCAGCCCCCAGGAGGGCTTGGTCTTCCAGGCCGCGGCCGGGGCCGCGTCGGCGAACGCCTGGGCGGCGAGCGGACGCTGGGAGACGGCGAGGACCTCGGCGAGCCGGGGGTCGACGTCGGCGGCGAAGATGGCGGGGAACTTGTCGGGCTGGACGGACACATCGGTGCCGGTCTCGGTGGAGCCCTCGAGGGGGAACGGCGTGTAGACGAGCGCGGCGGCGAGGTCGGAGTCGGGGAAGCGGCCCTGCAGTTCGCCGAGGCTCTCGCCCTTCTCCAGCGCGTAACCGGCCAGGTAGACCAGCGCCGTGACGTTCTCCTCGGCGCCGGCGACGGTGATGACGGCGCCGCCGTAGGAGTGTCCCACCAGGACGACCGGGCCGGGTATCTGGCGGACGACAGAGGCGATGTAGGCGGCGTCGCCGATCAGGCTGCGATTGGGCACGGCCGGTGCGACGACGTCGTAGCCGCGGGCGATGAGCCGGGGGATCACCTGGGCGTAGCTGGAGGCGTCGGCGAACGCGCCGTGGACGAGGACGACGGTGGGCTTGCTGGTACGGGACATGGGAGAACTCCCTCTCGGGTTTCGTGGTGGGTGTACGAGGTGAGGTGGTGATGCGTAGGTGTACGAGGTGGTGTGTCGTCGCGGCCGGTGGGGTATACGCGTCGGCGACGTGCACAGGGAAGACACCGAAAAGGGCCTTCCGACTGCCTGCTGGAACCTTACGGACGCGGCGGGTGCGGTACTTGTCCGTCAGTGCCCTGAAAATGGTCCGAGCGTGCTCGATCCGGTGCTGGGTCAGCCGTTCCAGTCGGTGGGGCATTCGATGAACTGGTCGGCGTCCTGCCCGTCCTGGGCGACGTCCTCCGGCGCCGGGCTGCTGGTAGGCGCGTATGTAGACGGCGATCTCTTCGGGGCTGAGCATGTCGGGGTCGTAGGACCAGCTGCGGCAGAAGTGGGTCAGCCAGGTCTCCTCCCGGCCGGCTGTCAGCGCCTCGGGCAGGTCGCCGAGGTGGTCCATGAGCGCGACGACATCGTTGGCCATGGTCCGCTTGTCATGGCCCGTGGCGGGCTTCTCGGTGTCGCCGTAGCCGCGCAGATCCGGTGCGGTCACCGTGTACCCCCCGGCCGGCACCGGTATCTGCTTGCGCCGGCCGTACCAGGTTTCCGGAAAGCTCTTCGAGCCCAAGGCGGCGTCTTCGTGTTCCGCCGGGCGCAGGGCGCCGCCCTCTTCGAAGCGTGATCCGGCGTCTCGTTCCTGTCACGGGAACGCGGCGATCGTGCTCGCGTGGGCAAACCTTCGTGCGTTCCTCGGCAAGGCCGTCAGCGGCCGGATTCTAGGCTCTCGGCAGGGAATTGCACTCCTCCACTTTTCTGAGGCCATCATGGAACAGCGTCTTCCGGCAGTCACCCGCTCGACGACGGCACGAGTCAGTGCGCCGAAAGGGCCGATGGTGCCCATCTCGGCAAGCCTGCATTACCGTGCATCTGATCCCTTTGCCGTCGGACTCTCACTCGGGCCGCCCTCCGGGCCGCCTGTCACCTGGGTCTTCTCCAGGGATCTCCTCTCCGACGGGACAACGTGCCCCGCCGGAGCGGGTGACGTGCGGGTGGTGCCCGGAGAGGAATGCCTGCGCGTTGTGCTGACCAATCCGGGCGGCACGGCCTTGGTCGAGCTATCGACAGTTGCGGTCACCACCTTCCTTCGGCAGACCTTCGTCCTGGTGCCGGAAGGAAGCGAAAGCGACTATCTGGATCTCGACAGCGCCATAACTCTGCTCACCGAGAACCACTGAGCAAACTGATCACTCCCCCACACATGGGGCAAAGCAAGGGAACAGTAAATGGGACAGGACAAGACAGCGTCCGGCACGCAGTTCGGAATCTTCACCGTCGGCGACGTCACGGTCGACCCGACCACCGGACGCGCGCCGAGCGAGCACGAGCGCATCAAGGCGATGCTCGCCA
>NZ_JBIRPI010000044.1:0-27560 GCF_044332585.1 Streptomyces sp. NPDC016845
CTCGCTATGACGTGGGCAAAACGACCAGACGACCCGAGAGCATCGCTGAACGTAATCAACTCAAAGCTCACAAACCATAAAAAACAAGCTGAGGCCCGGGCCCGTCCCCTGTGCCGGTCCGGTCTGCGCTCTCCTGCACTCGGGTGACCGCCGCCTTTGCGGCCGACGTACTCCTGTCGGCGCTTCGCCGTGCGCCCCCACATGGTCCCCGCCCGGAGGGGGTCCCTGCCGTTACCCCTCACGCGTGTGAATGTTTTGCCGCAGGCCGCAGCTGGTTCCGTAGATCTCAGCGGGGTGCGAACACCCCCGCTGATACGTCCCCACGGCACGTCCGTCACCCCCGGCCGCTCTTCAGCGACCGTCGCACGTGCCCTCCGATCGAAAGGACCTCGGTGACTTCTGCCGCGTCCCCTTCCTCCTCCACCCGGCAAGGCCCTCCGACCGGCGCTTCGCCCGAGCATGAGGGCAGCGCGCCCGTCCCCGCCGGGAAGGTCAAGCTGCCGCCGGTGGTCTGGCTGCTGGGTGCCATCACCTTCATCATGGGCACCAGCGAGATGATCGTCACCGGCCTGCTGCCGCAGCTCTCCGGCGCCCTTGGCGTGAGCGTGTCCAGCGCCGGGATGCTGATCACCGTCTTCGCCGTCGGCATGATGATCGGCGCGCCCGTGATGTCCCTGGCCACTCTGCGCCTGCCGCGCCGCAATGCACTGATCACCGCACTGCTCGTCTTCGCCGCAGGCCACGTCCTCGGCGCCCTGAGCTCCAGCCTGGGGCCGGCCCTGGTGGGCCGGTTCGCCGCGGCGCTGGGCAACGGCACCTTCTGGGCCGTGGGCGCGGTGATCGCGACCGCCGCCGCCGGCCCGGCCGCCAGCACCCGCGCCATGGGCGTCATGGTCGGCGGAACCACCCTCGCCAACGTCGTCGGCGTGCCGCTTGGCACCGCCGCCGGCCAGCTGTCCGGCTGGCAGGCACCCTTCTGGGTGCTCGCCGCCCTCGCCGTGGCCGCCGCCGTGATCGTCCGCCAGCTGCCCGCCGACCGCGGCGGCGCCGACAGCACCCTGCGCGCCGAGACGGCCTCGCTCAAGCACCCGCGCCTGTGGCTGGTCTACCTGGCCATCGCGCTCATTCAGGGCGGCATCATGGCCGCCTACAGCTACGTTGCCCCGCTGCTGACCGACCGCGCCGGCCTCGCCGAGGCAGCGGTACCGCTGTCCATGCTCGGCTTCGGCGCCGGTGCGCTGGTCGGCACCACGCTCGGCGGACGCCGCGGTGACAGCAAGCCCTATGGCACCCTCATCCCCGCCACCGCGGCCACCGCGGCCGTCCTGGCCGCGATCACCCTGTGGGCGACCAACAGCGTCGTGGCCGTGGTCCTGGTCGTGCTGCTCGGCGCTGCCGGTTTCGCGACCAACCCGGTCGTGGTCGGTGAGGTGGTCGGCGTCGCCGGAGCCGGCCGGGCCCTGCCCATGGCGCTGGCCACGTCCGCGTTCCAGGTCGGCATCGCCCTCGGCTCCTGGATCGGCGGCGCCGCCCTTACCTCCGCCCTGGACCTGCAGGGGCCGCCGCTGACTGGCATGGTCCTCGCGCTGCTGGCGCTGGTGCCGCTCGGCCTGCTGGCCGCTTCACGACGCAAGACGGGGTCAGTTCCGCAGCACTGACCCGGGGGAGCCGTCTTGGCTCTCCCAGTGCGAGTTGTACTGGTCAGGGGCGCGGTGCGGGGTTGGGTCTGCCGGTCCAGTACAGGGCGGTGTCGACTTGATCGTGCTGAAAGTCCTCTCCTGGAGGGCCTCATCGAGAAGGACGTCGGCAAAGACCGAGCCTTCCAGGAAGCGGGCAAGCCGTGCGTCCCCGGCCTCGAGCACTCCGAGGTCGCGATCACGCTGCGCTCTCCGCGCTGATGCAGACCGGGCCCGGGGAGCAGCCATTGGCGCTGCTGCTCGCCGAGTTCGGGGTCACCGGCTGCCGTCCATCGTGGTTGCCGTGACCGGCATCCCGGCCATGGACCAAGCGCTTCAGCAGGAGGCCCTGGCCGAGCTGCGCCAGGGGATGATCTGGTACCTCCTCGAGGTCGCCGTGCAGATGCTGGACGGCTGGGCCAGGGCCGCAGGCGACGACGTGGCGGCCACCGGCGAGCTGGCCCGTCGGCTGGTGCACGTCATCTTGTCGTTCACCACGGACGGAGCCGACCCCGACGCGTTGTGTGCCTTCTTCGCGGGGCGTCGGGTGCCGTACGCCGCCATGGTTGGGCGCGGAGTACGGCACCCTCCAGCGGCTCCGGCCGGTGAGCGAATCGGTCCTTGTGTTGATCGCTGACCGTCGCATGGATGATCGTCGCCCGCGGTCAGTACGCGTACAGCGTGGCCAGGCGGGGCAGTCGGCGGGCGAGTTCAGCACTGTTGTCGAAGTCGAAGTTCCAAGCCGCATCGAGTTCGGGGTACTGCGCGATGGATACGGTGTCGGCAATCTCGTGTCCGGTGGCGGCCAGATGGGCATTCCACGCGATGCTGAGGGCGCCTTCGCATTCGAGCTCGTAGCCCTCGGGCGCGGCGTCGCGGACAGTGGGGTAGTCCGCCAGCGCGTCAGGGTCGTCCAGACCCTGCGCCCGGCCGTGCCGCGCGATGCCGCAGGCCGCCACGGTCTCGACGTTCATCGGGTGCCGTGCTGGGAGTGTCAGCGTGAGCGGACGCGTTCCAGGAGTGTATCGACGCTGTCGACTCCTTCGTACTGCCGGAAGGCCGGGGCGGGTTCGTGCACCAGGGCGGTGCTGCGCGGGGCGCCGATCTTGTTGGCGAGGGTGAGGGACTGGGCGGCGGCTTCGGCGGCCTGGTCGGGCTCGTCGGCCTTGAGGAGGCTGCCGGCCTCGTAGGTGAGGAAGACGGCTTTGGTCTTGGCGCGGGCCCGGGGGAGCAGGGCCATGCCTTCGTCGATCAGTTCCCGGGCACGTTCGGGGTGGCCGAGGTCGAGCTGGCACTGCCCGGCATCCACCAGGAGGTCGGCGGGCGACATCCACGAGCACCAGGCGCCACCGACTGCGTCCGCTACCTCACCGGCCACCTCGAGCAACTCCGTTACGACCGGGCGCTCCAGCACGGCTGGCCGATCGCGACCGGCGCGATCGAGGGAGCATGCAGGCACATCATCGGTGACCGGTTAGCAATCACGGGAGCGCGCTGGGGACTTGCCGGTGCCGAAGCCGTCCTGACGTTCCGCACGTTGATCGACAACGGCGACTTCGACGCCTTCTGGATCTATCGCCGCGGCCGCGAGCACCAACGCCTCTACCCCGACGCCAGCCCCTACGACGGACTGCGACCGCCGAGGCCAAGGGCAGCAAGGGCGGGCGCCGCCCTGCGACGGCGGCCGCGAAGACCGACGATGTACGCACGGCGTACCTGGAAGGGTGCTCCATCGCCACCCTCGCCCGCGATCACCGGGTCAGCCGCGGCGCGATCCGCACGTCCGTCGCCGACCTCCCGCCCGACCACGCCGCGAGCGAGGAGGGGGACGCGCCCGCCCGCCCCGGAGCTGCCGGTCTCCCTCGACATGCCGGGCAAGGTCGCCGACTACCTCCGCACCACCGAGCTGGAGCTCGCCGAGCGCGCCGCGCTCGACCAGGGGAGGACCTTACGGTGCGGCCAGGGCTACACCTTGCGCGTGACCGCCGCCCCGCAGTGCACCACCAGTTCCTCGCCCGCTGCCAGCCGCTCGACGGCGCCTCGGGCGTCCCTGCGCTGCCGGCTCAGGGCAAGGCCCGCCGCGAGTACGAGAACCGGGTCAGCGCACTCACGCCCTGCCCATGATGGTTCTCACCAATAGTCGCTGTACTGATGTGCCCCGAGGTCGTAGATGCCCGTGGGTTCAACGCAACTGAAGCTTGTTTAGCGGGAACTCGGGGGCCGGTCCGTGTGCGTCGGCTGGGGGTATCCGTGGGTTCGGTGAGAACGTGGGGGTGGGCTGCGTGGTTGCGCAGACTATGCCTGGGCGGTGGGGCGAACCACGATGTCGCCTACATCGACACCGTCCGGCTGCTCGATGGCGAAGGCGATGGCGCGCGCCACCGCGTCCGGAGAGAGAGCGATCTCCATCATCTTGTCGATCTGGGTTTTCACCGCCGGATCCATGCGCTCCGCGAAGTCCGTGCGGACGGCACCGGGTGAGACGACGGTCACGCGCAGGCTGTCGCCGGCCTCCTGGCGCAGTCCCTCGGAGATGGTGCGCACGGCGTTCTTCGTGCCGGCGTACACCGACTGGAGCGGCACGATGCGCAGTCCGGCGGTGGACACGGTGTTGACGAAGTGCCCGAAGCCCTGCTCCCGGAAGACGGGAAGGGCCGCGGCGATCCCGTACAGGACCCCTTTGAGGTTGACGTCGATCATCTCCTCCCAGTCCTCGACGCGCAGGTCATCCAGACGGGAGATCAAGCCGATCCCGGCATTGCTGACGAGGACGTCGAGCTTGCCGTATCGATCGCGCGCCAGCTCGACGAGGCCGGAGAGGTCCTCGCGTCGCGTCACGTCCGTGCGGGCCCAAGCGGCTTCACCGCCGGCCTCTTCGATGCGGGCGGCCAGAGCCTCAAGACGCTCCGGACGGCGTGCCCCTAGGACAATCTTCGCACCGCGCTCGGCGAGCAGAAGCGCGGTCGCCTCGCCGATGCCGCTGCTGGCGCCCGTGATCGCCACGACTTTGCCCTCGGTTCCCGACATGATGAACAGTCCTTCCAGCGGAGGAGTGGTGGCGGCCGTGCCTTACAGTGAAAGTGGAGGCTCCGCCACTTCGGTCACATTAAGTGGCGCCGCCTCCACTTAGCAAATGGAGACAAAGGGAGAGCCGCTGATGGCCCGGGATGCAGGACGCCCGCTGAGGGCTGACGCACAACGGAACCGGGAGAAGATCCTGGCCGCCGCGGTGCACGTGTTCACCGAGGAGGGACTGGATGCGCACTTCGAGCGCATCGCCAGAGAAGCGGGCGTGGGAACCGGCACCCTCTACCGCAACTTCCCGACCCGGGAAGCCCTGATCGAGGCGGCGTACCGCAACGAAGTGGCCCGGCTGTGCGACGCCGTCCCCGGCCTCCTTGCGGCGATGTCACCCCCTGAGGCGCTGCGAGCCTGGACCCGCCGTTTCATCGACTACGCCACCGCCAAACTCGGCATGGCCGACGCCCTGCGAGCCGTCGTCAACTTGGGAACCAATCCCCACGCCGAGAGTCACGAGATGATTCAGACCGCCCTCTCCTCCCTCATGGACGCCAATAGCGCTGCCGGAACGATCCGGCCCGACATCAGCCCGACCGACATGTTCGCCGCCCTCGCTGGCATCGCCCTCACCTCGGCCAAGCCCGAGCAGCGAGAGCAGGCCGAACGCCTTCTCGACCTCATCCTGGACGGACTGAAACCCGCGCCGCCGCGGCCCCCCGAAAACTGACGGCAGAAGCCCGGACATCATCGAAGCTGCTGTTCAGCGGCTTGTTCCAGTAGTGCTCGCGCGGAGTCCGAGTAGCGCATCGCTGTCTTCTCATCGAGCCCGAACACCTCGGCGAGGTGGAGCGGATCGGGCCCGTGGGTCAGGGCCTCTGCGAGCTGCCGGTCGACGCGGAGCCGGTCCAAGGTCGATCGACACCTGGTGGTGGGGCAAGGGCACGCTCGTCGCCGTGTACGGGGGCGAGGCCGTGGGGCTCGATGCCCCGCAACGCGTTGAAGCGCACATCTACGAGGGCCTCGACGAGTGGGGTCTTCACGGCGGCTGACACGCAGGCACGAGCCTGAGCATCTACTTGGCCAGTCGGGCCAACCAACCCGCTCAGTCACACCCGCGCGCGGCCGTGCGGGGCGGGCGGGAGGGTGAGCGTGCAGTACGACCAGATGGTCAAGTACGCCACCGCGCTCCGGCTGGGGACGGCCGAGGCCGAACAGGTGCTGCGGCGCTTCACCCGCGGTGGCCCCGAGCACCCCACCTATCAGGCCCTCGGAGAACTGGGCCGCGCCGTGCGCACGATCTTCGCCTGCGACTATCTCGCCAGCCCCGACCTGCGCCGCGAGATCCACGGCGGGCTCCAGGTCGTGGAGAACTGGAACAGCGCGAACACCGTGCTCCACTACGGCAAGGACGGTGCCCTGACCGGCCCGGACAAGGAGCACGCCGAGACGTGGATGCTCGCGCTGCACCTGCTCCAGTCCGCGCTCGTACACGTCAACACCCTGCTGCTCCAGCAGGTCCTGGCCGAGCCGAAGTGGGTCAAGAAGCTGAGCGCCGAGGACCGGCGCGGGCTGACCGCACTGTTCTGGTCGAACGTGAATCCGTACGGCACGTTCCGGCTCGACATGGACAAGCGGCTCGACCTCGCGTCGGCAGCCGTACCGCGTCCCCGTATCCCGGCCAACGCCGCCCGCGTAGAGACTCCGCCCGCGCGACGCCTTGTGAGCGGCCATCGAGCCGGTGAGGACGATGACACCACCGTCCGCCAGCAGCGGCAGCGCCTTCTGGACGGTCATGATCGTGCCGGTGATGTTGACGTCGAAGACCGTCCTGATGACGTCCTCGGTGATGGTTCCCAGCGGTGCGGTCGCGATCGCCGCCGCGTTGACGACCAGCACGTCCAGCTGGCCGCTGCGCCGCTCCACCTGCGCGAAGAGCCGGTCGAGCTCGTCGGCCGAGCGCGAGTCGGCCCGCACCCCGATGACATCACCCGGTATGTCCGCGGCCGCCGCCGTCACGGCGACCTTGTCCCGTCCCGTGATGTAGACAGTGCCGCCCCCTTCGGCGATCTTCCGCGCGGTGACATGCCCGATACCGGCACTTCCACCCGTCACGACCGCGACCTTGTTGTGAAATGCGTTGCTCATGGAACTTGTCGTCCGTTCATCTGGGTAGCCGTCCTTCGGAACGTCGTGCAAGACGTCCCGGAAAAGTCCTGAGGAACAACAGGCGGTACGAGCCTGCGCCTTGTGCTGACACCGGTGCCAGAAGCCTGCTGACACTGGTACTGGCAGCACCAGGCCGACGTCTCCCGGCTCTGGCACAGTGGACCTGTGCCGACAACCATGAACCGGACCGAACTACGGGATTTCCTGCGCTCACGACGCGCGCGGGTCTCACCCGAGGACGTCGGCATACCCGCGACAGTCCGTCGGCGCACCCCCGGACTGCGCCGCGAGGAGGTCGCCCAGCTGGCCGGTGTCGGCATCACCTGGTACACGTGGCTGGAGCAGGGGCGGCCGATCAACGTCAGCTCCCAGGTGCTCGACGCGGTGGCCCGCACGCTGTTTCTGAGCGCCGCCGAGCGTGACCACCTCTACCGTCTGGCCGAGGTCCCCCAGCCTCCGGCCATCAGCGATCCGCCGATCGAGCTCCCCGGCCACCTCGACAGCGTCCTGGGAGCCCTGGACCCGTTGCCCGCCATGCTGGTCGACGCTCGCACCGACGTGCTGCGCTGGAACCGCGCATACGCGGCCCTGCACCCCGCTCTGGTCAGTGCTCCGCCCGGCAAGCGCAACACCCTCTGGCAGCTCTTCGCGGCACCGGAGGGGCAACCCCGCGTCGTCAACCGCGACGAGCAGGCGCCCGAGGCCGTGGCAGGGTTCCGCTATCGCTACAGCCAGAACGCGGGCGACCCGCGATGGCAGGACTTCGTCGCCCGCCTGTGCACCGCCAGTCCGCTGTTCTCTCGGCTCTGGGCCACGCACGACGTCGCTCCACCGCACCTGTGCGACAAGCGCTACGACATCACGGGGATCGGCGAAGTGAGCCTGCGTGCGACCGGCATGGAACTGACCGACCACCCCGGTGTCCGCCTCGTCGTCCAGACCCCCACCGACAGACGCAGCCGCGAGAACATCGACCGTCTGCTACGCCGGGCGACGCACCTGTGACGAATGAGAGTTGCGCAAGCTGAAGTTGCTGGTCACCTGCCAGCGACCAGCACGAGCATCCCGATGCTCACGCACACCAGCGCCGTGACCAGCAATTTCAGCTTGCACAACTCTCACTCGTGCTGTGGATGTACGTAACCCATCCGATGGCCGGGTGGCCGGGTCTGGCTCTTGAGGCCAACGCCAACGTCAACGCCTGCACCGCTTCGAATGACAGTCATTCGAAGCGGTGCAGGCGGAGTTCCACGCTCGGCGTAGGCCGTGTCGTTGGGCTCCCGGAGATGTTCCGGGAGTCCCTGGCCGGCCGGTCGGCGGCCGGTGTGTGGTGGCCGTCGGTCTTGCGTGCTTAGCGTGCGGCGGTGCCGAAGGTGGTGCCGGCGGCGGGCAGGCCGTTGGTGCCGGGCTGGTAGGTGGTCACTGTTCCGCTGGTGCCGCCGGGGATGACGTTGCTGATCGGCAGGGCGTGCAGCGCGCCGTAGGCGGCGGGGCCGTAGGGCATGCCGGCGTAGAGGCGGGTGCCGGTGAAGTGGATGCTTTCGCCGAGGCGGTGGTTGGCCTTGGGGGTGCCGGGGATGCCGTCGCCGTCGCCGGCCTCGATCCACAGGTCGTTGTCGCCGGCCGCGCCGATCATGCCGAAGACGTGGATGGCGCCGGAGGCGGTTTCGGTGCCGATGGCCTCGCCGGGGGTGCCGACGGCGACGAGCAGGGTGGCGGCGGTGGCGGCCTGGCGCGGGGCGGTGTTGACGGCGGTCAGGCTTTCGCCCATCCGGTCGCCGGTCTCGGAGGTGCCGCTGACGGTGTCGTCGGCCTCGCCCTGGCGCAGTTCGCGCAGGTAGCTCCAGGTCTTGTCGGCGTTGATGCGGACCAGGACGACGCGTCCGGCCTGGGCGTGGTCCTTGCCGCCGGAGGTGGTGGTCTCGCCGGGTGAGCCGATGGCGAGGATAGAGGTGTTGGCGGTGGCGGTGGCGGTGGTGCGGTAGGAGGTGATGGCCAGGGCGGCGCCGAATTCGTCGTCCTTCTCGGCGGCGCCGACGATGGCGCTGTTGTCCTGATCCATGCCGCCGATGCTGGTGGGGCGGCCGTCGGCGTCCAGGGTGTGGCTGAAGAGGGCGATGGTGCCGGAGTCGGTGGCGGTGTCGACCGCTTCGCCGGGGGCGCCGATGGCGAAGTAGTTCTCGTCACCGGTGACGGCGGCGCCGAACTTGTCCCCGGCCTCGACCGCGCCGGGCACGCCTGTGGGCAGGTCCTGGTGGAGGGTGCGGCTGGTGTCGTCGTAGACGTAGAAGGCCATGCCGCCCTCCTTCTCGGTGCCGACGGACTCGCCGGGGACGCCGATCAGGATCCAGGGGCGGCCGGTGGCGGTGGTGCCTGCGGCGAGGGACTGGCCCATGTGGTCGCCGGCCTCGGAGGCCGAGGAGAGGATGGCGCCGGTGCCCGCGCCCTGCTCGAGGTGTTTGGCCTTGACGGTGCCGGTGCCCAGACCGCCGGGTGCGCCGTAGAGGATGTCGGCCATGCCCGCGTCCGCGGCGCCGCCGAGGTCCTCGCCGGGGGTGGTGACGACCAGGTCGCTGTAGCCGTCCTGGTTGTAGTCGACGGTGTCGATGGCGGTGGCGAAGCCGTCGCCTGCCTCGGCGCCGCCGGACACCCAGTCCAGGTCCTGGTCGATCTGGGCGGTGCCCTTGCCGCCGCCGTACACGATCCGTACGAGGCCGGCGCCCGCGTCGCCGCCGACGTTCGCCTTGGCGTCGGCGATGGCGATGTCCTCGACGCCGTCGCCGTTGAAGTCGGTGACGGCCGGGGTGTCCGCCGTGGTGTCGATCCACGACTTCAGGTCGTCGACACGCACCCCGATGGCGTCGGTGCGGGTCTCGGCCTCGTCGGTGCCGAAGCAGCCGCCCTGCCAGGAGCGGGAGTTGATGCCGACCAGTTCGAGGGTGCTCCCGTTGGTGGCGAGCTGGGGGCCGCCGGTGTCACCGGCGCACAGCGTGGCCCCGTCCTTACCCGCAAGCGGCAGGTCGCTGGTGCTGGTGGCGCCGACGGTGAAGGCACCGGTGTGCAGCTTCAGCGGCGACCACTCGGTCTTGGTCCGCCCGTAGCCGGCCGCGGTCACCGTGGTGCCGGCGGCCGGTGCCTGCGCGGCGATGGGAGCAGGAGTGATGCCGGTGACCGGCGCGTCCAGGCGTGCCAGCGTCACATCACGGTCGGTGCGCGGCACCAGCTGGGTCACTGCGCGGACCTGACCCGCGGTGGTGCTCAGGTCGCTGCGGCCGATGGTGGCCTTGGTCGGCTTGGCCGGGGCACCGGCGGCGGGCTTGCCGTCGGCGGAGAAGCAGGTGGCGGAGGTGAGCAGCCACTGCGCGTCGACCAGGACACCGGAGCAGGTGCGCTCGCCGTCTCCGATATCCAGGCGAGCAGTGGCAGCGTGCGTGGCGTTGGCCGTAGGGTCCCCGGTGATGGCGAATGTGGTGCTCGCGGACAGCACAAGAAGGCCTGTGCTCAGGGCACCAGTCAGCGCAAGGAGGCGCTGCGTGCTGTGGTGGGTGCGTTGCATTGTCTGTGTTCCTCGTTCGGGTGGCGGTCAGGCGGCTGAGACGCGCAGCACAGGAGCTGGTGGGACGGGCCTGTATCTCTTTTGGAGACATGTCATGTGGGGGAGGTCGGCCCCGAAGGGCAGGCAGTACGCCCTTGGCGTGGCGTCCTGCCCCTGCTGACCTGGGTGGTCGGAGTGCGGAGGCCGCGTCCTGGCTTCGTTTGAGCTCGGCTGTCCGGCTGCGGCGCGGGACAGGCAGCTCCACAGGCCCTGCTTCAAGCGCTGCTTCCCGCAGGCAATGCGTCGGCCGCTTGCTGAGGTGCGGTGCTGCGTCGAGCGGGTGCGAGGTCAGACGACGCGTAGCTCGATGAGCATCGTTCGTTCGCCGGAGGCGCCGGACTCGCCGTAGCCGGTGAAGTTGTTGGCGGGAGCGTTGATGACGGTTGTGGTGCCGTCGTCCTCGCGCACGGTGGTCTTCACGGGATAGGCCTCGGTCCAGATGCCGTGAGCCTTGGGAAGCTCGAGGGTGAGGAACGCCGGCCTTGTGGTGACGTCGAAGCAGTGGTCCGCGGACCCGACCTCGTTGCTCATGATCCAGATGTCGTTGGTGCCGTCGCAGGCAACCTTCACGATGTGGCCGTCACCGCGCTTGAGGAGGACTCCCGTCTCCTCGAAGATGCGGGCCGCACCCGGGTAGTTGAAGTCTTCGGCGAGAGTGGGCATTTCGGCGTCGGACGTCGCCGAGGGCGTCGTTGCGCTGCCGTTATCGGCGTGGGCCACGCCGAATGTTGCCGCGGAAGCTGTAAGCACCGAAAGCAGAACACCTAGCAGAGCTTTACGTGCACGAGTCATCACTGCGATGGACCCCTCAAGGGAATGGGAAAAGAAAGGCGATAACTTAGAAAGGGAATCGCCCTGAATAGTCTGCCTTGCGCTTCGAGAGCGTGCGGCGCATTTGATCGTACACACCTTACTCACATTTTGCTTACCTCTTGCGCGCTCAAGATCCACTCTCTGTCGACTGGGTGGGGTGCTTTATGTCTTCGTTAAGCATGCAGAGTAGGTGTTAAGTGATCAAAGTGCACACAAGGTGTATTTCCCTCTATGGGTAGATGATCTGTAATTGCAGCCCTGACCTGCGCTTATGTGTCGCTTAGTTGCAGTAGGCCGGTGATTTGGTGTCCGTTTTCTTTCATCCTGCGGGCGGAGGATATCTGTGTATGATCAAGCGGCCTCAGTGGCGTGTGGCGCGCAGGGGGTGTTTTTCCAATAGGGGATGCATGGCGGTCTTGATCGTGCATTTTTGCCCATGCCGCATGCCGTCCACGCGCAAATCTTTGCTGGGGTTTTCGTCAATAGTGAGGGAGTCGCCGGGTGAGACGGCATAGACCTTCCCGAAATGGTGGTTCGGGACTACTCAGACGCTTTTCACGTCCTCGATGGGCTGTGCGGATGCTGCTCTCCGCAGGCTTGCTGTCGGGACTTTTGGGATCGCCTACGGCGGTGGCGGCGGAGCCGGTGCCGCTGCCATCGGACATACGAGCCGAGATCGTCGAATATTGGGAGACGGGCGGGGCCGGTCTGAAGGAGGCCGCCGAGCAAGCGCTGCTGGGCGGCGATGACGACATCCGCACGTTCCTCGACGAAGCAGAGGCCATCCAGCACCTGGACAACCGTGTGGAGACGGCACGGCTGGCAATGACCGGCGGCTCCACCGTGCGGGAGGCAGCCAAGGAGGCGCTGCTGAAGTCGCCGGACGAGTTGGAGTCCTTCCTTCTCGACGGATTCGAGGAGCCACTGGACCTGGACAACAGGGTCGAGATCGGCCGCCTGGTCACCCTGGGCGGCCAGGCCATGCAGGAAACGGGTAAGGAAGCGCTCCTGGGCACCGCCGAGGACCGCGAGATCTTCCTGAACAAGGATCAGTACACCGCGCGGCAGTTGGACGATCGTGTCGAGGTCGCCCGTCTGGCCACCGTCGGCGGGCCCAACGTGAAGGCGGCCGCCAAGATCGCGCTGCGGGGCACGCCTGACGACATGGTGGAGTTCCTGGAGGTCGGGCAGTTCACGGCCCGCAACCGGGACCAGGAGCATGCGTCGATCGAGGACCTGATCAAGCAGGCCAAGGCGGCCGGCAAGCAGGCCGACGATGCTCGCAAGACCGCAGAAGAGTCGTCCAAGAAGGCGATCGAGGCCGCCGCGCTGGCCAAGGAAGCCGCATTGCAGGCGGCCGAGGAAACCGCAGCCGCCAAGGACGACTCCAAGAGGGCCGCGGTCAAGGCCGCGCAGGCCGCAGACGCAGCCCGGGGTGCGGCCGAGGCCGCCCAGGAGGCCATCGGCTCGGCGAACGCCGCCAACCGTGCCGCGCATCGCGCCGCGCTTGCCGCCGCGCAGACCGCCGCAGCTGCCGCTGCCGCGGCGGATTCGGCGAACAACGCCTACAAGGCGGCCATCGCCGCTTCGGCGAACAAGGACGAAGCCGAGAACGCCAAGGAGGCCGCCAAGAAGGCGCGCGCCGCGGCGGACGCCGCCGACGAATCGGCTGTCGCGGCCGGCCACGCCGGCGAGGCCTCGGCAGCCGCCGGAAGGGCGGCCGCGGCGGCCAAGGCTGCTACCGGCAACGCGCGAGCTGCGGCCACCGCCGCGGAGCAAGCAAACGCATACGCGGACGCTGCGGGCGTGCACTCCAGCGAGGCGCGCCAGGCGGCCGTAGAAGCACGGCGCCACGCCAACGCCGCCGACGCCGCAGCCGATCGTTCCGCGGCCTTGGCCAACCGTGCTGCCATTGCCGCCTATGGTGCCCGCGACGCCGCCACTTCGGCGGCCAAGCATGCAAGAAAGGCCGCGACCTACGCGGACGAAGCCGCCGAACAGGCCGGGAACGCGGCCACCTACGCCGCCACGGCAAAGAAGAACGCCGAAGCGGCCAAGGGCGCTGCCGACACCGCGAACGACGCCGTGGCCCAGGCCAAGACCATCTTCGCGCTCGCCCGTGAGACCGAGGAGGCTGATCTCACCACCCGCACCGAGTCCGCGATCGAGCTCGCCCGCTCGGTGAAGACCGCCACCGAAGTCGGCATCTCGGCCTCCGCAGCGACACAGGCCGAGGCGCGCTCTTTGAACGACACCGCGACCGTGCTGGCCCAGGAAGCCGACCGGCCCGACGTCGACATCCAGGCCACTGCCGTCAAGGGCCGTCAGCTCGCCATGCAGGCCATGAAGCTGCTGGGCCCCTGGCACCAGGAAGCCGCCGCCCGCGCACTCTCCGGTACCGACCAGGACGTCCTGGACTACCTGCGCACCCGGTGGAAGGAGGCCAACCAAAGTGACATCCGGCAACGCGTTGTCAACCTGAGCTCCCAGAGCCCCTACGCCTCCGTACGTAGCGCTGCCAGCGAAGCCCTGAACGGGTCCCCCGAGCAGATCGAGGCCTTCTACGCCTCCGGGCAGTACGAGGCCGGCTTCACCGATATGCGGGTCGACGTCGCCCGCCTCGCCGAAACGGGCGGATCCGGCGTCAGCGAGGCCGCCAAAGCCGCCCTCCTCGGCAGCGGCAAAACTTACGCGACGTTCCTGAACGTCGGCCAGTACGGCGAACGCCTCATGGACGAGCGGGTCACTACCGCCCGCCTCGCCGAAACGGGCGGCCCCGAAGTCCAGGCAGCCGCGAAGATCGCCCTCGCCGGGCCGCCCCAGCTCATTCACGATTTCGTCTCCACCGGCCAGTACATGGCCCAGCGCAAGGACGACCTCGCCTCCCACCACGTCCACCAGGTCGAACGTCTCCTCGCCGAAGGCGGCCTGATCGCGGCCAAGGCAACCGAGAATGCGTGGCGTGCCGCCGAAGCCGCAGCCAAGGCGGAACAGGCATCCGACCAAGCGACCGCGGCTGCCGAAGAGGCGCAGAAGTCCAAGGAAGACGCCGAGAGATACGCGGCCGACGCCGACACCTCCGCAGACGCCGCCGAAGACAGCGCCGCTGATGCGGCCTCCTCCGCCGCCACGGCACGCAACGCCGCAGACCGGGCCGCGCAGGACGCCAGTGCAGCGGAAAGCTCCGCCTACCAAGCCGAATGGTCGGCCTCCTACGCCCGCAACTCAGCGCGAGAGGCCGACCAGTCCGCCGCCGAAGCCAAAGCGTCGGCCGTAGCCGCCGGCAAAAGCGCCAAGGAGGCGGAGGCCGAAGCCTCGGCTGCCTGGAAGAGGACGCGCGAACTCGCCGACCAGGAAATGGAAAGGCTGCTCGAGCAGGCGGAGGAAGAGCGCAAGGCACAGGAAGAGGACGCACCCAAGACTCGTTGCGCGAGTCTGCTCCCACTGGGCGGTTCCGGGCTTCCGGGGCCCCTGGCCAACGCTCTCACCAGATGGACGACCGTCTGTGACAACGGGGCCATCGACAAGACCCTGGAAGTACTCAAGGATCCCCACACGTACAAGACGCTCGCGTGGGAACTGTCGGGACTCGCCGACATCCAGGCATGTATTGAGGACCCCACGGCTCTCGGCTGCGTCATGGCCGTCGCGGGCGTCCTTCCCTCAGGCAAGTACAAGCTCGTCACCAAGATCGACGACGCTCTGGAGTGGCTGAAGGCCAGCCGTGATACCCGACGTGCAGTCGCCTGCCTGACCGGAGCCGCTCACAGCTTCCCAGCCGGCACCGGGGTCCTCATGGCCGACGGCACGTCCCGGCCGATCGAACAGCTCGAAGTCGGCGACCTCGTGAGGGCCACGAATCCCGCCACCGGCGAATCCGGCCCCCGGCGCGTCACCCGGACTATTCACACTCCGGACGACCGGAACTTCACCGACGTCACCCTTGCCGACGGTTCCACCCTCACCTCCACCAGTCACCACCCCTTCTGGTCCGAGAACGACCGGGCATGGAAGAACGCGGACACGCTCAGGGCCGGAGACACCCTGCGCACCCCGCGAAACACCACGGCCACCATCACCGGAACTCATGTCTGGCAAGGCCTGCAGGACGCTTACGACCTCACCGTCGAAGACCTGCACACCTACTACGTCTCCACCGGCACCACCAATGTCCTCGTCCACAACACCGATGCCTCCTGCCCACTGTGGGTGCTGAACGCCCGGAAAGCCCTACCAAAAGAATCGTCGTTCACATCGGGATATGTCTTCACGGCTGACGGAAAGAAGCTGTGGCAGACGCCCGTGACAAGTGGCCGAACTCCCCAGACAGAGGAAATTAGCCGATACCTTCAAGGGTCTCCGGATTTTCCCTACATACCAGGGTATTCGCCTCTCGCTCACCATGCGGAAGTGAAGACGGCTTGGGAGATGCGAAGCAAGGGGGAAGTCGGTGACGCGTTGCACATTGTCATCAACAAAAACTACCTTTGCCCCAAGGCCACCGACGCGGTGCAAGTAGGTTGCAAGCAATCCGTTCCCGCCATCCTTTTTGAGGACCAAGTTCTTTGCGTCTGGCTCCCAGGCGCAAAGAAGGCGCAGGCCCTCACTGGTAAGGTGAAGAGACCCGGTTCGACCTGGACTCCCCCCGTTGGTGACAGGTGCAAAGTGTAATCGGCCTTGAAACGGAGGCAAAGCTTGTGATTGTTGCAGGAGGAACGCATGCTGGTGCGTTCTATGCGCGATCAGACTCGGAAATTGCTGATCTCGTCAATCACATCATGAACGACTTGGTCCAAGGTGGCAGGACTTCTGACGGGTTCGAAACCTTGCCCGAGTACGCCACCGTGTGCATCGTCGAGGGTAAATACCCGGAGGAGACGGATGAAAGGTGGCCAAGTAACTACTTGCACGTCTCGGTAAACACTGAGAACGGCTTCGGCGCCCTGCGATGGTTCACGAGCAAGGTTCCAGAGGGGGCAGGCGAGGACCACATCTCCCGATTCGTCTGGGCCTCGCTGAATCCTGATCCACCCTCCTTCGACCCCCGGTTGATCCTGGATCCGCCAACGCCCCTGTACTACCCGCGCGAAGCGGCCATTCCGGTCCCGCGAGTGCGTGCAGCCCTAGAAGAATTCTGCACAGCGAAAACCGGGGCGCGACCGGAATCAATTCCGTGGATGCTGGACCAGACCGCACTGTAGCGTGCCCTGTGATTCCGGGGTCAGGCTGCTGACGTCAATCGCATGGGCAGGTGAGTAGGAGTATCGCAAGCTCCCCATGTGCCTGGCGTACGAAGCGGTTCGGCTGCTGCTGCCGTGCCCCCAGTGCTGGGGGCACGGCAGTGCCTGGCCGACTCCACCAGCGCATCCTCCGCGCCCTCCCCTATGCTCGCGGAGCCCTTGTGCCGCAGGCCGAGTCTGCCGTCGGCCCGTCGGCAGACTCGGCCCGGCGCAACCGCCCGCGACTCCGCCGGACTTCACCGGACGCGCCTCCCACATCGACGAGCCAACCCGCGGGCTTGCGTCCTTTTCGCTGGCGACCGGGGACACTGCACGCGACGCCGCCCGAGTACGCCCACGGCTGCCCCGGCGGCCTCGGTGGCCGGTGAGCACAGGGTGGGGGAGTAGCGGCACCGGTCTGCCGCGCCTGGGTTGCACGCACGTCGCTGAGCACCTGCCTGCCGCCGTTTGTCAGCGCGGCGCGGCGCAAACAGTCTCGGGTGCCAGCCGCGCCACCGTGGCTCGCGGCCCGCTCGTCAGGTCGCTTCGGGCACCAGGCGGCATCCGGTCATGACCGGAACGCGCGTGCGCTGAGTTCAACGTCGAAACGCGCACGTGATTCCCCGGCCAGTCAGAGGACGAAGCGCGACCCTTCTACGGCTGATGACGGCGGGCACGGTCGCCGCCCACATGATTCCTCAACGTGGTTGCGATCCTTCTTGGGTTGATGGCGACTGCTCGAAGAGGAGTAGTCAAGAGTTGTGGGTGAACTGAGTTCAGTTCAGTTCTTGCAGGGCGGTCGAGGACGGTCCTGGCGGTGTTACGGATCCGCTTGGTCCGGCCGGACTCGGCGAGGACCTCGATGGCCTCGATGTTCGTCCCGGCGGCGGTCTTGAGCTGGAGCCAGTTGGACGTCGCGAGCAGGTCGTCCGGCTGCCAGGGCAGCTTGAGCGTGACGGCGCGGAACAGGGACACGACTCCCGTAGGCGCTGCGCCAGGAACGGATGGCCGGTCGTGGCCCCCGCCATCGCCCACGCCCATTCCTCATAGGCGGGACCGGGGTGGAGGTCGGCGGCGCGGCGGTCCAGGTGCCGCACCACGGCGGACTGGGCCATCGTCTGGTCCGGGTCGCTGAGCACGTCGCTGACCAGGTCGGCCTCGTCCGCCTCGGCGACGTGCTGCAGCTCGTCGAGGTAGATCGCGAAGGGACCGTGCTCGTCAGAGTTCTGCTGGATGTGGTGGAAGCTCATGCGGCCTGTTCCTCTCGCTCGATCAGGACGAGGTTCTCGAAGCGGGCGTCGGCGCGGGTCAGGGGCACCAGGTGGTCGCTGGTGATCGCGCGCTATCCCGGCTGGGCGGCGGCCTCGACCACCTCGCACACCAGCGTGAGCGCGGCCGCCGGGCTGCCCGCCCCTTGGGTGGCCCTGGTGCGGAGCTTGACCGTGGAGAAGGTGGACTCGATCGGGTTCGTGGTCCGTAGGCGGATCCAGTGCTCGACCGGCGGTCGTAGAAGGCCAGGAACTCGTCCCGGCCTTCGGTGATCTTCGCGACTGTCTTCGGGAACGTGGCACCGTAGGTTTTGGCGAACGCCTCGACGCCCTCGGTGCACCCCGGCGTTGACGCGAAGGTCCGGGCAGCGGCAGCCCATTCATTCATCCGCTGTGCGTGCGCGACACCCTCACGCCCACCACTTCGTCCACGAGACTTCACAACCCTTGTGGCGACGTGCCCTGGCTACGAGCCAACCGGGCGAGGAGGCCGTCCTTCACCGTCTTCCATTCGGTGCTGACGACGGAGTACATAGCAGAATGTCGCAGCCGGCCGTCCTCTCCCGGCGCCCAGGACATCGACCAGTTCCGCAGTACACCCTCATGGGTAGCTCCGAGGTTCTCGATGGCCTGACGCGACCGCTTGTTCCGGGCGTCGGTCTTGAGGTCGACCCGCGCCACGCCCAACTCCTCGAACGCGTACTGCATCAGCAGCATCTTGGCCTCGGCATTGATGCCGCAGCCTTGCGCCGAGGCACCCAGCCAGGTGAAACCGATCTCCACAGCACGCAGCCGACTGCCGCCAGGCCAGTACCGCGGGTCCCAGTACGCCGTGCAGCCCACGGCGCGCCCATCGCTCTGACGAATCTGCGCGAAGGGAACAAGGCCCTGCGCCACGCGATCGAACTGGGCTTTCAGGTAACCGGCAACCTGCTCGGCGCGTGGGACGAGCGTGAAAGAAAAGCTGCTGCGGTCCTCCTCCGCCGCACGAGCGAGATCTTCGGCATGGTCATCGGAAAGTGCCTCAAGTCTGACCAGGGAACCCTTGAGCGGGGGGACGACGAACCAAGGCTGCATGCGGGGCCACTCCTCATCGTTCCTGGCGTTGGCACCTTGCTGTCGCAGGTTGCCGGACCGTCACGGGGCCAGGTCCCTCAAGTCCTCTGGATGAACGCCGACGATCATTACCTCTCCATCCACCGCAGTCAAGGACCGGGACGTCACCGCTCAGTGGCCCGTCATCGCCGCGGCCGTGAGGGAACTCCCGCGCGACACCACGCCGACAGTCGCCCGCCCAAAGAAGGAGTCGGAGGTTCCGTTGCGCTCGCGCGGCAGCGTGTCGATGAACCGGGCGCTGATGGCCGTCGGTCGGTCGACCGTCTCCAACTGGCCGTCTTCCGGGTGATCACCGGCCGGAGCGGCGGGCGTCCGATCGGCAGGGACGCGCGCGACTTCGACCTTGAGCTGACCGACAGCCGGACGTTCAACGGCGGCGTCCATCAACTCGGCGCTCCAGAACCAGACCTCAGGCGTCGTCGACACATCCCAGCACTCGGCCAGGCGCCCCTGCTGAACCGCGAGACTTCGTCTAAGGCGTCACAGCAAGGGCATCTGTCTCCGCGCCCCTTCCGGGTTATTTCACAGACTGCCGTCAGGAGGCAGGCAGCGGCCCGGGCTGTACGGTGTCGCGCGAGGCGGTGGGGTAGTTGTCCGCGCGGGTGAAGGTGAATCGTTCCCAGGCGCCGACGGTGTCGTTGCGGGCACGGAGCAAACCATTGTCCGTGTCGCTGTCGTTGATTTCGGTGGAGACGTACTTGCCGTTCTTGCTCGCCTTGAGGGCGTAGTTTCCGTTGCTCTGGCGCTCAAGCTGGAACCGTTCCCAGCTGCCCGCGCTGGTGGCACGCGCCCGCAGCATCCCTGCGTGGCTGCCGGAATCCTCGACCTCGACGCTCACGTAGAGGTCGTTGTACTGGGAGCGCAGGCTTACGCCGCCGTCCGTGCCGTTGGCAGGCAGGGCGAATTGTTCCCATGAGCCGGTGGGGGCGTCACTGCGGGCGCGAAGCTTGCCTTGCTGGTTGCCCGCGTCACTGAACTCGCCCGCGACGTACTTGCCGTTGGCCTCTGCCTTCAGGCCCCAGCGCGCCACATGGGCCGATACCCAGCCGGCCAGGTCGTCGACGCGGACATCGAGCGCGTCAGTGCGCGTCTCGGCGTCGTCGGTACCGAAGCAGCCGCCCTGCCAGGAACGGGAGCTGATGCCGACGAGTTCGGTCTTGCCGCCGACGGTGGTGACGGCCGGGGCGCCCGTGTCGCCGGCGCAGATGGTGGCGCCGTTCTGACCGGTCAGGGGCAGGTCGCTGGTGCTGGTGGCGCCGACGGTGAAGGTGCCGGTGTGCAGCTTCAGCGGCGACCACTCCGTCTTGGTCCGCCCGTAGCCGGCCACGGTCACGGTGGTGCCGGCTGCCGGGGCCTGGCCTGCGAGGGGAGCCGGGGCGACGGTGGTGACGGGCTTGTCCAGTCGGGCCAGGACCACATCGCGGTCGGTGCGCGGGACGAGCTGCACCACGTTGCGGACCTGGCCCGCGGCGGACGCCAGGTCGGTGCGGCCGATGGTGGCCTTGGTCGTCTTGGCCGGAGCGCCGGCGGCGGGGTGGCCGTCGGCGGAGAAGCAGGTGGCGGAGGTGAGCAGCCACTGCGATTCGACCAGGACACCGGAGCAGGTGCTCTCGTTGTCACCGATGTCGATCCGCGCGGTGAACGCGGCGGTCTGGCCAGTCGCTGCGGAGCCGGTGAGGGCTTGGGCGCCGGGGCCGGTGAGCGTGGCGCAGGCGACGGCGGCCGCCAGTGCGGTGCTGGTCAGCGCTGTGCGCGGGTGGGGCTTGAACATGTGACACTTCCTTGATCTGGTCTGCGCTGCCTCGAAGACGGATGGCTGAGGCGTGACAGGTGGCCCGCCGCGGGTCCGGTCGTAGGTGCCGTCCGGACGGGTCTCTCGTGCGCAGGTGATGAAGCCTGCAGGTGGAGGTGGTGCCGTCTCAGGCGGAGATGCGCAGTTCGACCAGGACGGAGCGCACGCCGGTGTCGCCGGACTCACCGACTCCAGTCAGGTCGTTGGCGGGAGCGTTGACCACGGTGTTCTTGCCGTCGGCGGTCAAGGTGGCCTTCACCGGCTGGGCTCCGGTCCAGATGTTGAAGGAGTCGGGCAGTTCGAGGGTGAGGTAGCCGCTCTTGGCGTTGGACCTGAAGCAGAACTTGCCCTTGTGGGACTCGACCATGAGGTTCGCGGTGTCGGAGACGCACTCGTTCACGTCGGTGATGGGCGTGAGGATGATGTGGCCGTCGCCGCGCTTGAGGGTGATGCCGCGTTCCTGGAGCAGTTTGTCGGCGCCCGGGTAGGCGAAGTCCTCGACGAGAGTCGGCATTTCGGACGCTGCTCGGGGCGTTGCGGGCGAGTCCTGCGGGGCGGCCAGCGCGGTGGCGCCCAGCCCGGCCACAGCCATCGCGGTGAGGAAGCCCAGAAGCAGTTTCCGGGCAGGGGTTATCGCCATGTGTCTCTCTCAGGGTCGGGAGTGCGCCGCGAGGCGGAATGAGGTACCTCAATTTACACAAGATAAGCACATGTACATCACAGGTAAGATCCACGGCGGCGTGATCGGTCTCCAACGGATCCCCGCTGCCTGGCGCTTCGTTGGCGAGTGCGGGTCGCGGGGGTGGCCCGGCACGTTCGCTTCCGCGATCCCGTTCAGGCAATCCATCGAAGACAGACATAGGTGCTTAAATAGCCCTCTGATCTCAATTTTGGGTGGAATCAGCCTTTGAGATTGGAAAGGTCTACAGGTGAACAAGTCATCTCCGCCCGCACGGCGTAGACGCAACGACCATCCGCAACGAATAGGACGCGCGCAGGGCTTCGCCTCCCGTGCTGTCTGTGCCTCGGTGCTCTCGGCCGCGCTGACGGCCGGCCTTCTTGGCACCGCGACCGCGAGCGCGGACGACGCCGAGCCCCCGGCGAACCGGGGGATGGCCGTCGGTTACTGGCTCGGTGGTGGCTCCGGCGTCAAGGAAGCTGCAGAGCAGGCGTTGCTCGGCAGTGACGAGGACATCCGGGCGTTCCTGACCGAGGTGCCGTCGATCGAGGAGATCGATGACCGGGTGGACGCCTCGCGCGTCCTGAACGCCGGTGGCTCCGCGGTGCGCGATGCCGCGAAGAGGGCCCTGGCCGGTACACCCGCCGACCTGGAGGCTTTCCTCGGTGAGGGGTGGAAGGCCCCGAACGAGGTGGACCAGCGGGTCGAGGCGACCCGGCTGGTGAACCTCGGCGGCAGCGCAGTGCAGGACGCGGGCAAGGCTGCCCTGTTGGGGGCCTCGGAGGACGTCAAGGAGTTCCTCGAGAACGGCCAGTACACGGCGCGGCAGACCGACGATCGCGTCGAGGCCACCAAGCTGTACAACTCCGGCGGTACCAACATGAAGGCGGCCGCGAGGCTGGCCTTGCTGGGGACCCCGGAAGACATCACCGAGTTCCTGGACGTGGGGCAGTTCGTCGCCCGCGACCGTGACCAGGAGCACGCGACCATCGCGCAGCTGACCGAGCAGGCGGAGAAGGCCGGCCAGCAGGCCGAGGACGCCACCGACGCCGCCAAGGAGGCCTCCGCCAAGGCGGTCGCGGCCGCGGCGCTGGCCGAGGAGGCCGCCAGGCGCTCCGCCACGGAGGCGCAGGCCGCCAAGAACGACGCCAAGCGCGCCACCGTGAAGGCCCAGCAGGCGGCCGATGCCGCCCGGGCCGCGGCGAGCGCCGCCCAGCAGGCGATCGGCGCGGCCGACGCGGCCAACCGTTCCGCACGCCGCGCATCCTTGGCCGCCGCACAGACCGCGAGCGCCGCCGCGGCCGCGGCCAACGCCGCCACCCGCGCCTCCAACGCGGCGATCGCTGCCGGCAAGGACAAGGACCAGGCACAGGCGGCCCGCGACCGGGCCAAGGAAGCCCGCGACGCGGGCGCGCTGGCCAGGAAGTCAGCCAAGGCTGCCGAGCAGGCCGGCAAGGCCTCCCTCGCGGCCGCGGAGGCGGCCCTCGCCTCCCGCAGTGCCACGGGCAACGCCAACGCCGCGGCCGACGCTGCCGATGAGGCAGCCGGTTATGCGGAAGCGGCCGGCGGTTCGGCCGCCGAGGCCCGCGCGGCCGCGGCCGAGACGCGCCGGCACGCCAACGAGGCCAATCGTGCGGCCACCGCCGCCGAGGCGCTCGCACGCAAGTCCGCCGCAGCGGCGAGTGAGGCCCGCAACGCCGCCAACTCCGCTGCCACGCACGCGGACAATGCGGCCGATGCAGCTGAGGAGGCGGCCGAACACGCCGGTGAGGCAGCCGACCAGGCCGCCGAAGCCACCAAGCAGGCCGCGGCGGCCAAGACCGCCGCGAACGCGGCCAGCGCCGCGGTGGCCACCGCCAAGAAGACCTTCGCCATCGCGCGGGAGACCGAGGCCGAGGATCTCGCCACCCGCACCAACGCGGCCGTCGAGCGCGCCAAGACACAGAAGACCTACGCCGACGTCTTCACCTCCGATGTGTCCAAGGCCGTTGTCGACGGAGAGGCGATCGGCAACGACGTTCACGCTCTCGCGGCAGAACTGGCGCAGCCCGGCGCCGACGAGGCGGCCATTGCCGCGAAGGGCCGCGAGGTCGCGCTGCGGGCGCTGGAGTACTTCGGCTCCTGGCGCCAGGACGCCGCCGCCCAGGCCCTGTCCGGCACCGACGCCGACGTCCTGGAGTACCTCCGCACCGGCTGGGACAACGCCATCGCCAGCGAGCGGCGCCAGCAGGTCGCCGACCTCCAGTCCACCAGCCCCTACGAAGCCGTGCGCACCGCGGCCACCGAGGCGCTGACGGGCACCGACCAGCAGATCGCGGACTTCTACGCCACCGGCCAGTACAAGACCGCCGAGAGCTACTACCGCGCGGAGGTCACCAAGCTCTCCAACGACGGCGGCCCCGCCATGCAGGACCAGGCCAAGAAGGCCCTGCTCGACGGCAGCACCCAGGCCCTGCTCACCTTCCTCAACAACACGCAGTACAGCGCCCGCAACAGCGACGAACGGGCAACGGCGACCAAGCTGTACAACGACGGCGGCCCCGAGGTCCGGGCCGCAGCCAAGATCACCCTGCTCGCCCCGGCCGACGAGGTCCACTACTTCGTGGAGACCGGCCAGTACATGGCCGACCGCAAGGACCAACTCGCCAGCACCCACATAGCCCAGGTCGAGCGCCTCATCGCCGAAGGCGAAGGCATCGCGGCCAAGGCCCAGCAGAACCGGTGGATCGCCGCCGAGGCCGCTGCCGTGGCCAACGACGCGGCAGCCGACGCACAGACGGCCAAGGTCGAAGCCGGAAAGAGCGCCACAGCAGCCCAAGGCTACGCAACGGAGGCCGACCAGGCCGCCGACCGCGCCGAGACCAGCGCCAAGAGCGCCAAGGCCTCATCCGCGGCCGCCCGCAGCGCCGCCGACCGCGCCAACCAGGACGCCGTCAACGCCGAGGAATCCGCCGCCCAGGCAGAGTTCGACGCGAGCTACGCCCACAACTCCGCAGCCGAGGCAGCTGGATCGGCTGAAGAGGCCCGTCAGTCCGCTCTCGCTGCGGGCAAGAGCGAGAAGGAAGCTGAGGGGTTCGCTCAGGAGGCTTGGAAGGACGTCATCAAGAAGCGCGACGCCGAACAAGCAGAACTTCGGCGCATAGCGGCCGAGAAGCGAAAGCGTGAGCGTGAAGCACAGGAGAAAGACAAGCCGAAGTGCTACATCCCGATGAACCGGGACAGCCTGCCACCCTGCGTGGCCGGTACGTTGTCCGCGGGCGGTGAACTGGTCTTTCCCAAGGCAAGCCCTGACCTGGCCAAGCTTCTTTTGAAGGGCGCCTGGGAGCTCTCGGGTGGTGCTGACATTCAGGAGTGCGTCAGCAATCCCACGGCCGAGGCGTGCATCTGGGCGGTAGCTGGGGTTCTTCCTGTCGGGAAGGGAGGAAAGCTCCTCAAGAAGGGGTACGAAAAGGTCGATGACCTTATCGATGCCACTCGTTTGGGACGAGCCGCTAAGTGCAAGGCCCCGACGTCCACGCGCGCGCTGACCCGGGCTGCGAAACCCACAAAGTGTGTGACTTGGCTGATCGGAAAAATTCCGTCTGCAGAGCAGACGGCCCTTGATGACACTCTTCGTCACCTCGACGCCGGCACCGTACCAACCGGACCTACAGCCACCAAATGGGGTACGAAGTTCAAGAATTGGGCAGGGGATCTTCCCGGTGCCACGGGCCCTAACTCACCCTACAGGGAGTACCGCGTTGCGAACGTCTACGGGCAGGGTGCAGGAGCCCAGCGCGTGGTCAAGAACATTGACACTGGTGAGACCTACTACACGTGGACACACTACGGTGACGCAGGGGACCCTCCGTTCGTAAGGATCAAATGAATCGATGACTGCTCTCGAAAACGTCGTGATCACCTCGAAGGAAGACGTGCTTGAGATTCTTTCGATGGCAGAGCGCGCCGGTGTCCCAGTCTTCTCACTACACACGGAAGGGAGAACAGACCGGGAGTCCTTTTTCCGTGCCGTCAAGGAAGTCGTACCACTCGATCCACCCTTGCGAAGCACACGAAGTTGGGATGCGCTCGCGGACTCCATGTGGGAGGGTCTGCACGAGCTGAAGGCACCCAGAGTGCTCATCGTGTGGCCGGACGCCTACCCAGCAGAAGAAGATGAAGACGGTGACTTCCGAACCGCGTTGATGGTAATGGACGACGTTGCGAAAGACCTTGCTGACGTCCAGCTAACTGCTGGAACCGCAGTATCACTCAGCATCTACGTGGCAGTTAATGCGTAGAGCCTGCTTCCGCGTCTACGTCGAAGATGCCCACACCTCTCACTGAGTGAAGCTAATCGGCTAGGAGGAGGCGCTTCGCGACTGACACCAAAAGTGTGCGGACGCACATGAAGGTGTTTACAGCGCCGGTGTACGTCAGCGCTTCTCCTTGCACGAGGCCGTGTCAAGGGGTAGCGCTGATGTAGTGCTCCGGAGCCGTCAACGGTATCCAGTGTTCCAGGCCGTGCCTCGCAGGGGCTGGTTCCAGGCCCTGCGGTTACTGTCAGTGGCCAAGAGTCGTGCTGGGTTCAGCCCCAGGTCCGGCTCGCCGGTTCGGATTTGTCGGGCGCAGGTGGACCCAGTGCTCGGCTGGGAAGCCGTAGAACGCCAGTTCATCGACATCGTCGGTGATCTTCGTGACGGCTTTTGGCCACTTCGCGCCGTAGGTGCGCCCGAAGTCCTTCATCGCCTTCTCAGCGTGATCGCGGTCCTCGGCGTTGTAGATCTCCTGCAGCGCCTTCTTCGCGCTCGGCTGGGCCGATTTCGGCAGGGCGTTGACCACGTTCCGGATTTTGTGAACCCAGCGCCTTAAATGCCTGGCCTGCGGAAACACCTCGGCCAGGGCCCGCCACAGCCCCATGGCCCCGTCGCCGACGACGAGCTCCGGATCGCGCATGCCGCGCCGACGGCAGTCCCGCAGGAGGTCGGCCCAGGCCTCGGCGGACTCGCGCAGGCCCTCGGCGAGCACGATCAGCTCCTTACTGCCATCGGTGCGCACGCCCATGAGGATCAGGACACAGGAGCGGGTTTGGCCGAGGCGGACCTGGGGGTGGACGCCGTCGGCCCACACGTACACGTAGTCAGATCCGGACAGGTTCCGGTCCTGGAAGGCGGCATGATCGTCGCTCCACTGTCTGGTCAGCCGGGTCACCGTGGCCGGCGAGAGCCCAGCGGCCGAGCCGAGGAACTGCTCCATCGCGGGCACGAAGTCACCCGAGGGCTGACCGTGCAGGTAGAGCAGGGGGCAGGACCTCGCTGATCTTCGGGGTCTTCCGGCACCAGGGGGCGAGGATTTTGGAGGAGAACGGCTTGCGCTCGCCCGTCTCGCCATCGCCCCGTTTGTCGTTCCCTCGCGGTGCCTTCACCGCAATCGGCCTGGCGGCGGTGGTCACCGCCCGCTCGCGGTGGTGACCGTTGCGGACCACCAGACGGCGACCGGCCGCGTCTCGCTCGCCCGGCAACTCAGCCATGTACTGGCTGGCTTCGGCTTCCAGGGCCGCAGCGAGCATCCGACGGGCGCCCTCACGGACGATGTCGTCCATCAGGGAGCCGCTACGGGTGCTGCCGTCCTCGTTGACTACGCTCGGGTCTGCACGGTGAGTGGTGTAACTCCCGTACTGAAAGCGACAGTTGATGACTGACGTGATGAGTGGGATCGAGGCCGGGAAGGCCGCTGCGAGTGGGGCGAACGCCGTCGATGACGGGCTGGTCGCCGAGCTGGTGGCCCGGGCCCAGGCCGGCGGGGTGAAACTCACCGGGGAGGGCGGCCTGCTGCAGCAGCTGACCAAGCGGGTGCTGGAGTCCGCGCTGGAGGGCGAACTCACCGATCACCTGGGGCACGAGCCCGGTGAGCGGGCCGAGGGCGGCCGGGAGAACTACCGCAACGGGCACCGCTCCAAGACGGTGATCACCGAGTCGGGTCCGGTCGAGATCGCGGTGCCGCGAGACCGGGCCGGTTCGTTCGAGCCGTAGCTGGTCAAGAAGCGTCAGCGGCGGCTGGGCGGGGTGGACGAGATGGTTCTGTCGCTCTCGGCGAAAGGGCTGACGCACGGGGAGATCTCTGCGCATCTCGCCGAGGTACACGGCGCGGAAATCTCCAAGTCCACCATCTCCACGATCACCGACAGCGTGATGGCTGGCATGACGGAATGGCAGAACCGTCCCCTGGACAGCGTC
>NZ_JBIRPI010000045.1:0-22155 GCF_044332585.1 Streptomyces sp. NPDC016845
GAACACCACCATTGGCCCCAGCCCACCCGCGGCGGCGTCCAAGCCGTCCGTATCCAACGACCCCAACCCGCGAATCCGTAAAACAACGGCATTGCCCCTAGGGACCCGTAATACTCAGGTCTCATAAAAGGTCGACCCTCTGGTCTGACGATTCCGTGTGGCCCGCGCCACTACGGTCGAACCGTGACTGTGATCGCGACCGAAAGCCTGAGCAAGCGGTTCCCCCGGGTGACCGCGCTCGACGGGCTGACCATGGATATCGGGCCCGGGGTGACCGGACTCGTCGGAGCCAATGGCGCCGGCAAGTCCACGATGATCAAAATCCTCCTCGGCCTCTCCCCCGCCTCGGAGGGCCGTGCAGAAGTGCTCGGACTCGACGTCGCCACCAAGGGCGGTGAGATCCGCGAGCGCGTGGGATACATGCCCGAGCACGACTGCCTGCCACCCGACGTCTCGGCCACCGAGTTCGTCGTCCACATGGCACGCATGTCGGGGCTCCCGCCCACCGCCGCCCGCGAGCGCACCGCCGACACCCTGCGCCACGTCGGCCTGTACGAGGAGCGCTACCGCCCCATCGGTGGCTACTCGACGGGCATGAAGCAGCGGGTGAAGCTGGCCCAAGCCCTCGTCCACGACCCGCAGCTGGTCTTCCTGGACGAGCCGACGAACGGCCTGGACCCGGTCGGCCGCGACGACATGCTGGACCTCATCCGCCGCGTCCACACCGACTTCGGCATCTCGGTGCTGGTCACTTCGCACCTGCTCGGCGAGCTCGAGCGCACCTGCGACCACGTCGTCGTCATCGACGGCGGCAAGCTGCTGCGCTCCAGCTCCACCACCGACTTCACGCAGAACACGGCGACGCTCGCGATCGAGGTCACCGACAGCGACGAACACCCCGACGGGACCAAAGCGCTGCGCGAGGCGTTCGCCCGGCGCGGCATCGAGACGACCACCGGCGGCGAGCTGCCCGGCGCGGGCCACACCGTCCTGCTCACCGCCCAGGGCGAGGAGACGTACGACATCGTGCGCGACGTCGTCGCCGACCTCGGCCTCGGCCTGGTCCGCATGGAACAGCGCAGGCACCACATCGCGGAGGTCTTCCGCCCCCAGGACGAGGCCCACCGGGAGCAGCCCTCCGAGCGTGCCGCCGCCTGGGCGGCCACGGCCGCCGCACAGCAGACGGGAGGCTCGCGCGATGACCACTGAGCCCATGGCCACGGACCGTGCGTCCAGCCAGATCCACAACATCGGCTATCGCCACTACGACGGCCCGCGTCTCGGCCGCGCGTACGCCCGCCGCTCGTTGTTCTCGCAGAGCCTGCGCGGGGCGTACGGACTCGGCCGCTCGGCCAAGTCCAAAGTGCTGCCGATGCTGCTCTTCGTCGTGATGTGCGTCCCCGCGCTGATCATGGTCGCGGTCGCCGTCACCACCAAGGCGAAGGATCTCCCCGTCGAGTACACGCGCTACGCGATCATCCTCCAGGCGGTGATCGGCCTCTACGTGGCGTCGCAGGCGCCTCAGGCCGTCTCCCGCGACCTGCGCTTCAAATCGGTGCCGCTGTACTTCTCGCGCCCCATCGAGCGCGTGGACTACGTGGTCGCCAAGTACGCCGCCATGACGTCGGCCCTGTTCGTCCTCACGGCCGCCCCGCTGCTCGTCCTCTACGTAGGCTCTCTGCTCGCCAAGCTGGACTTCTCCGAGCAGACCAAGGGATTCGCCCAGGGACTGGTCTCCGTGGCCCTGCTGTCGCTGCTCTTCGCCGGGATAGGGCTCGTGGTCTCCGCCGTCACACCGCGCCGCGGCTTCGGCATCGCCGCCGTCATCGCCGTCCTGACCATCTCCTATGGAGCGGTCTCCACGGTCCAGGCGATCGCCGACACCCAGGGCAACGGGAGCGCGGTGTCCTGGCTCGGCCTGTTCTCGCCGATCACGCTCATCGACGGCGTACAGACCGCCTTCCTGGGCGCCACCTCAGCCTTCCCCGGCGCCGACGGCCCCGGCACGGGCCAGGGCGTGGTCTATCTGCTCGTCGTACTCGGGCTCATCGCCGGCTCCTACGGGCTGCTGATGCGCCGCTACCGGAAGGTCGGACTGTGACCGCGATCAACATCGACCACGTCTCGCGCTGGTTCGGCAACGTCGTGGCCGTCAACGACGTCACGATGACGATCGGCCCCGGCGTGACCGGCCTCCTCGGCCCGAACGGTGCGGGAAAGTCCACGCTCATCAACATGATGGGCGGCTTCCTGGCCCCGTCGAACGGATCGGTGACCCTCGACGGGCAGCCGATCTGGCGCAACGAACAGATCTACCGGCACATCGGCATCGTCCCCGAGCGTGAGGCGATGTACGACTTCCTCACAGGCGAGGAATTCGTCGTGGCCAACGCCGAGTTGCACGGCCTCGGCAAGAAGGAGGCCCAGCGGGCGCTCGCCACGGTCGAGATGGAGTACGCGCAGGACCGCAAGATCTCTACGTACTCCAAGGGCATGCGGCAGCGCGTGAAGATGGCCTCCGCGCTCGTCCACGAGCCGTCCGTGCTGCTTCTGGACGAACCGTTCAACGGCATGGACCCGCGCCAGCGCATGCAGCTCATGGACCTCCTGCGGCGCATGGGGGACGAGGGGCGCACCGTGCTCTTCTCCTCCCACATCCTCGAAGAGGTCGAGCAGCTCGCCTCGCACATCGAAGTGATCGTCGCCGGACGCCACGCGGCCAGCGGTGACTTCCGCAAGATCCGCCGCCTGATGACCGACCGCCCCCACCGCTACCTGATCCGCTCCAGCGACGACCGTGCCCTGGCCGCCGCGCTGATCGCGGACCCGTCGACGGCGGGCATCGAGGTCGACCTGAAGGAAGGCGCGCTGCGCATCCAGGCCGTCGACTTCGGCCGGTTCACCACCCTGCTGCCGAAGGTCGCGCGGGCGCACGGCATCCGCCTGCTCACGGTCTCGCCGTCCGACGAGTCCCTCGAGTCCGTCTTCTCGTATCTCGTCGCGGCGTAGGAGGCCCTGATGTACGACCCCACTGTCGCCCGGCTCACCTACCGGGCCCTGCTCGGCCGACGCCGCGCCCTCATCCTCTTCGCGCTGCCTGTACTACTCGTCGTGATCTCCGCGCTGGTGCGCGGCCTCACGGGGGCGGACGACCAGACCGCGTCCGACGTCCTCGGCGGCTTCGCGCTCGCCACGATGGTGCCGCTCATCGGCGTCATCGCGGGTACCGGCGCCATCGGCCCCGAGATCGACGACGGGTCGGTGGTCTATCTCCTGTCCAAGCCGGTCAAACGCCCCACGATCATTCTGACGAAGCTCATCGTGGCGATCGCGGTGACCATGGTCTTCTCGGCCGTCCCGACGCTGATCGCGGGTCTGATCCTGAACGGGAACGGGCAGCAGATCGCCGTCGCCTACACCATCGCCGCCCTGGTGGCCTCCATCGCGTACGCCGCGATCTTCCTGCTCCTGGGCACGGTGACCCGGCACGCCGTCGTGTTCGGCCTGGTCTACGCCCTCGTATGGGAGGCGCTCTTCGGCTCCCTGGTCGCCGGGGCCCGCACGCTCAGCGTGCAGCAGTGGTCCCTCGCGGTCGCCCACAAGGTGTCCGGGGGCGACCTCATCACCTCGGACGTGGGCCTGCCGCTCGCCACGGTGCTCCTTGCGGGCGTGACTGTGGTGGCGACCTGGTACGCGGGCCAGCGACTGCGGTCGCTGAAGCTGGCGGGGGAGGAGTAGGACCCGGGCCGTCCTGGCTCCGCGCCCTTCTTCATGCCGCCTTCACCCTCCCATCGGGACACTGGTGGGAGGGTGCGCGGTCCGACAGCCACCCGAGGAGGGTCGACGATGGCCAAGAAGCCGACCGGTGACGGGGCCCGGCCCGGCCCGGGCGACGCCTGGGACGGCGTGGTCCTGGACGCCGACTTCATACGCGCCGCCGAGACGGCCGAACCGTCCGCCCGGGCCCGCATGCTCGCCGCGCGGTGGCGCGACGGCGGCCCGGACCCACAGCCGTGGCGTTCGGACGAGCCGCCCGCCGGGTGGTTCTTCAGCAAGGTGAGGCGCCGCAGGTGGCGTCGGCGATGACCGCGTGAGCGCCCGCGATTAATTCGGTGGCGGTGAACTCGGCCCCGGGGCACAGTAGTTGTCGTAACACCGCATCACACCGCGCCGGGGCCCACCGGCGCCCACCCGCCGGGAGAGGAGCGCGACGATGTCTGTCAGTAGTCCGTCGAGCTCCCTGCGGGGCAGCCCGAGGCAGGCTCCGGAGTAGTCATTGCACTCCGTCGAGGTCCGCCCAGGGGTGCTGCCCGGGGCGGCCGCTTCGAGCGCGTGCCCTCCGCGGCACGCGGGCCGCCCCTCCCGGAGGATTGGCCGAGTGGTAAGGCAGCGGCCCGCTAAGCCGTCGTCGGGGCTGACCGCCCCGCGCGCGTTCGATCCGCGCATCCTCCGCCACAGCGACGCGGCGCTGATGTCAGCGCCGGTCCCTCTGCTGGTTCAGCCCAGCAACCGCTCGAGCACGACCGCGATCCCGTCGTCCTGGTTCGACGCGGTCACCTCGTCGGCGACTTCCTTGAGGCTCTCGTGCGCGTTGGCCATCGCCACGCCGTGAGCCGCCCACGCGAACATCGGGATGTCGTTGGGCATGTCGCCGAAGGCGATCGTGTCGACGGCCTTCACGCCGAGACGGCGGGCGGCCAGCGAGAGCCCCGTCGCCTTCGAAAGGCCGAGCGGCAGCAGTTCCACGATGCCCTCGCCCGCCATCGTGACGCCCACCAGATCGCCGGCGACGGTGCGCGCCGCCTCTGCGAGCTGGTCGTCGCTGAGCTTCGGGTGCTGCACATAGACCTTGTTGAGCGGCGCGGCCCACAGCTCGGCGACGTCCGTGAACGGCGTCGCGGGCAGGCCGCCGCCCTCGTGGTAGCCGGGGCCGACGATGACCTCGCCGTCGAGCCCGTCACGGCTCGCGGCGAGCGCCAGTGGACCGATCTCCGCCTCGATCTTGGCGAGCGCCAGCCCGGCGAGCTGCCGGTCGAGCGTCACCGACGTGAGGAGGCGGTGCTCCCCCGCGTGATAGACCTGCGCGCCCTGGCCGCACACCGCGATCCCGTCGTAGCCCAGGTCGTCGAGGATGTGGCGGGTCCAGGGCACGGCCCGGCCGGTCACGATGATGTGCGCGGCACCCGCCGCCGTGACAGCGGCGAGTGCGTCCCGCGTCCGCCCGGAGACCGTGTCGTCGGAGCGCAGCAACGTTCCGTCGAGATCGGTCGCGACGAGCTTGTACGGGAAGGCGGGGGCGAGGGGAGCGGGGTGGCTCACTGGGGGATCGGCTCCAGGCTGCGGTTACTTGGGGTCAAGAGTGGTTCGGCCCCCGAGGTACGGCCGGAGCATCTCGGGCACGCGCACGGAGCCGTCGGCCTGCTGGTGGTTCTCCAGGAGGGCGACGATCGTGCGGGGCACCGCGCAGAGCGTGCCGTTCAGGGTCGCGAGCGGCTGCACCTTCTTGCCGTCGCGCATGCGGACCGACAGGCGGCGCGCCTGGAAGCCGTCGCAGTTCGACGCGGAGGTCAGCTCGCGGTACTTGCCCTGCGTCGGGATCCACGCCTCGCAGTCGAACTTGCGCGAGGCGGAGGAGCCGAGGTCACCGGTGGCGACGTCGATCACCTGGAAGGGCAGCTCGAGGCCGGTCAGCCACTGCTTCTCCCAGTCCAGGAGGCGCTGGTGCTCGTTCTGCGCGTCGTCGGGGTGGACGTACGAGAACATCTCGACCTTGTCGAACTGGTGCACGCGGAAGATGCCACGGGTGTCCTTGCCGTACGTGCCCGCCTCGCGGCGGAAGCAGGGGGAGAACCCGGCGTAGCGCATCGGCAGCTGGTCCGCGTCGAGGATCTCGTCCATGTGGTACGCGGCGAGCGGGACCTCGGAGGTGCCGACCAGGTAGTAGTCGTCCTTCTCCAGGTGGTACACGTTCTCCGCGGCCTGGCCGAGGAAGCCTGTGCCCTCCATGGCGCGCGGGCGCACCAGGGCCGGGGTCAGCATCGGCGTGAAGCCGGCTTCGGTGGCCTGCGCGATCGCCGCGTTGACGAGCGCGAGCTCCAGAAGGGCGCCGACGCCCGTCAGGTAGTAGAAGCGCGAGCCGGAGACCTTCGCGCCGCGCTCGACGTCGATGGCGCCGAGCGCCTCGCCGAGCTCCAGGTGGTCCTTGGGCTCGAAGCCCTCGGCGCCGAAGTCGCGGATCGTGCCGTGCGTCTCCAGGACGACGAAGTCCTCCTCGCCGCCGCGCGGGACGTCGGGGTGCACGACGTTGCCCAGCTGGAGGGCGAGACGCTGGGTCTCCTCCTCGGCGTCACGCTGGTCGGCCTCGGCGGCCTTCACACGCGCCTTGAGGCCCTCGGCCTGCTGGAGCAGCTCCGCGCGCTCCTCGGGCGTGGCCTTGCCCATGAGCTTGCCGAGCGACTTCTGCTCGGAGCGGAGTTCGTCGAAGCGGAGCCCGGACGACCTGCGCCGCTCGTCGGCGGACAGGACGGAGTCGACGAGCGCGACGTCCTCTCCACGGGCGCGCTGGGAGGCGCGAACACGGTCGGGGTCCTCACGGAGCAGGCGAAGGTCAATCACCCCTCCAGGCTACCGGTGCGGGGTTCCGGCTCTCGACCCGATATCCATTGCGCCGCTTTATGGCCGATTTGCTGTGAAATGGAGTAGTGGCGGAGCGTGGCCGAAAAAGGATCAGGCCGGGCCGCTCGTGACGCACGTAGAGCTCGCGCCGGGCGCGCGTCAATGGAAAAGCCCGTTTTCCCCGAAAGGGCCAGATCTGGGCTGGAGTCTTGACTCGAAACCCTTGCGCCGGAGGGGACTTGAGGCTCGGTTGTCCACAAGCGTGCGATCCGCCGAAGAGTTGTCCACAGGCTGTGAGAAAGATCTGTGGATGTCGGAGGGGGTGTTCCGGAAGCCGTATCCATCGCGCACGATTCTCGGATCAAACCTGCTCCATACTCACTTTCGGGTGGAAATTCTTCACTCCAAAGAGTTGATCGAAGGAAAAGGATGGACGCGGTGCGATGAGGGGTGACGTAGGGGGCTGTGGACGCACTTGGGGCCTGTAGACCGATTTGTCGACCATGTCGCGTCTTGCTGTCGACTTATCCCCACGTCGAGAAGGACCCTGTGGATAACTCTTGTGGACGAAGAAAATCCGCTGGTCGGACCGGGGGCGAGGGTGTGTGGAAAGCCGGGACCGGCTACAGGTGGCTCAGAACCGGCCGTCCTGGCAGCGTGTCAGCCAGTCGGACGCAGTCACGAATGCGTCATCCGACGTACCCGACCGAAGAGGCCGTACGTCCTCGACGGCGACGCCGGCCCTCGGGTACGAGCCCAGGTAGCGGACCTGCGGGCACTCCCGCTTGAGGCCCATCAGCGCCTCCGCCACCCTGCGGTCCGAGATGTGGCCCTCCGCGTCGATGGCGAAGCAGTAGTCGCCGATGCCCTTACCCGTGGGCCGCGACTGCAACAGCATCAGGTTGACCCCGCGGATCGCGAACTGCTGGAGCAGCTCCATGAGCGTGCCAGGGCGGTCGTCACGCTGCCAGATGACCACCGAGGTCTTGTCCGCGCCGGTCGGCGCCGCGGGCCGGGCGGGCCTGCCTACCAGGACGAACCGGGTCTGCGCGTTCTGCGCGTCGTGGATCTCGGTGACCAGGGGCTCGAGCCCGTAGCGCGCGGCCGCGAACTCCCCGGCGAAGGCGGCGTCGTAGCGGCCCTCCCGGACGAGGCGGGCGCCGTCCGCGTTCGACGCGGAGGACTCCCAGGTCACGTCCGGCAGATGGGTCTTCATCCAGTTGCGGACCTGCGTCTGTGCGGCCGGGTGCGCGGTGACGGTCTTGATGTCGCCGAGCTTGGTGCCGGGCCGTACGAGCAGCGCGAAGGCGATGTCGAGCAGCACCTCGCGGTAGATCATCAGCGGCGGGCCCGCGACCAGCTCGTCGAGGGTCGTGGTGATGCCGCCCTCGACGGAGTTCTCGATCGGCACGAACGCGGCCTCGACCTCGCCGTTGCGGACGGCGTCGAGCGCCGCCGGCACGGACACCATCGACACGAGTTCGCGGGTGGCAGCCTCCGGGAGCGTGCGCAGGGCGACTTCGGTGAAGGTGCCCTCGGGGCCGAGATACGCGTAGCTGGCTGGCATGAGGTCACCCTAATGGGCCCTGCGCGGCCCGGCTCACGGACGCATCACAGGCCACACCCGCCCCCTCACCCCTCGAGCAGCTCCTGCCCCACGTATCCGCCCTTCTCGGCCCCGCCCGGCACCGCGAACAGGCCGCTCGCCTCGTGGCGGATGAACTGCGACAAGGCGTCGCCGCGGTCGAGCTTGCGCTGGACGGGGACGAAGCCGCGCAGCGGGTCCGCCTGCCAGCAGATGAAGAGCAGGCCCGCGTCCGGGGCGCCGTCCGTGTCGAACCCGTCGTGGAAGGAGAACGGGCGGCGCAGCATCGCCGCACCGCCGTTCTGATCGGGCCGGGTGATGCGGGCGTGGGCATTGAGAGGGACGACGAGGTCGCCGGCGGCGTCCGTCTTCTCCAGATCCGGTTCGGTCGTCTCGTCGCCACCGGTCAGCGGGGCACCGGTCGACTTCTTGCGCCCGATCACGCTCTCCTGCGCCGCCGTCGACTGCTTCTCCCAGTCGTCGAGGAGCATCCGGATCCGCCGTACGACGACGTACGAGCCGTTCGCCATCCACGCGGGGGAGCTCGATGAGCCCGAGCCCGGCACGAAGATCCGCTTGTCGAAGTCGGCGTCGGCGGGCTTGGGGTTGTTGGTGCCGTCTATCTGCCCCATCAGGTTGCGGGTCGTCAGGGGACGGGCGGTGGCCCCGGGCGAGCGGTTGAAGCCGTTCATCTGCCAGCGCACCTTCGCCGCCTTGCCCGCGTCCTTCTGGAGCGCGCGCAGGGCGTGGAAGGCGACGAGGGAGTCGTTGGCGCCGATCTGCACCCATAGATCGCCGTTGCTGCGGGCCTTGTCGAGATGGTCGGAGAAGAAGTCCGGCAGCGGGTCCAGGGCGGTCGGGCGCTGCTTCTCCAACCCCGTACGGGAGAAGAAGCTGTGCCCGAAGCCGAAGGTGACGGTGAGCGAGGACGGTCCGGCGTCGCGGGCGACGTCGGTGTCGTCGCTCGCCGCCGCCTCGCCCGCCATCAGCCGCTCGGCAGTTGCCGACCAGCGGCGCAGCAGAGCGGTGGCCTCCTTGCGGCCCGCCCCCGCGGCCAGGTCGAAGGCGACGAGATGGCCGCGGGCCTGCAGCGGGGTGGTGATGCCGGGCTGATGTTTCCCGTGAAACATCACCTCGTCCGCGCCCAGCGACGTCAGCGCGGTCGACTGCTCGGGCGTGTTCGACGCTGCCACGGCGTACCCCGCGCCCGCGCCGACGGCGCCGAGGGCGACGCCGGTGGCGCCCGCCGTCCCGATGAGCCGGCGCCGGGTGATGCCTTCGGACGCCGTCGCGGCCTGCGTCTGCGAGGCCGTACGGCTTTCGGTGTCCGCCATGGTGGTTCAGCCGATCTTCGCGTTCTTGGTGACGGTCACTTGGTCGATGTCAGAGGTGCGCACGGTCACCGCGATCTTCCAGTCGCCCGCGCCGGGGATCTGTACGTTGTTCGCCGTCCAGTGTCCCGTGGCGATGCGATCGGGAACCACGGGCAGCGGGCCGATCTTCTTCGCCTCCAGGGTGAAGGAGATCTTCACCTCGGGGACGTCGAAGGCCTTGCCGCCGGGTCGCTGGACGTAGAGATGCATCTCGTTGGTACCGGTGCGGCCGGGGTCCAGATCGAGCAGGACCGTGCCCTTGCCGTCGGCGCCGCCGGTGTCGAACGGCAGCTTCAGCGAGAGCGGCTCGGACCGGACCTGCGCGCTGGAGGTGGCGGAGGTGGCCTCCTCCTCCGTGCGGCCGGGTTCGGTCGTGGTCAGCATGGTGGTGACGGCGAGCAGGACGACCGCGACGCCCGCCTCGGCGAGGACCGAGCGGCGCAGGCCGAAGCGGTGCGGGTCGGCGTCGCGCGTGCGCTTGGCGCGGGCGGTGGCGACGGCGGCCCGCTGGCGGGCGAGCTGCGCGGCGCGCTCGGGGTCCCGCCCGGCCTGCCCCTCCTTCTCCGTGCCGTCTTCCTCGGAGTCGGCGCCCTTCTCAGCACCGCTGCCGCCGACCGCGACCCTGCTCTTTTTCTCGGAGGCGCGCTGCTGCCCCACCGACGCGACGGCGGCCTCGGTCTCCCCGGCGTCCTCCGTGGTCAGCTGCTCAGAAAGTCGGCCCGTCCACCGCCGGGAGAACCAGGCGATGCCGACGAGGACGGCGACGAGGCCGACCTTGATCAGCAGCAGCACCCCGTAGCGCGTCCCGGTCAGCGCGGACCAGGAACCGACCTGCCGCCACGACTGGTAGAGCCCGGTCGCGGCGAGCGTGACGACGCTGATGAACGCCGCTCGGGAGTAGCGCCGTACCGCGGACGCCTCGATGGAGGGCGCCCGGTACAACGCGGTGAGCAGGGCCGTCAGGCCGCCGAGCCAGGCGGCGACGGCCAGCAGGTGCAGGATGTCGACGGGCATGGCGAGACCGGCCTGGATGCCGGTCGAGGCGTGCTCGGCCATGGCCCAGGTCGCGGCGAGCCCTGCCGCGACGACGGCGCCGCCGACGGAGAGTCCGAAGGTGAGGTCCCTGACCTCCTTCTTGTCGCCGTCCTCGGCCCGCTTCACGTATGCCCCGAAGAGGACGGCGATGAAGAGGGCGGCCGCCGCGAGGAGCAGGAGGCGCGAGGTGAGGGCCGCGCCGGACTTCGTCTGCAGCACCTGCCCGAGCAGCGTCATGTCGAAGATGTCGCCGACCTTGCCGGAGCCGGTGTACGAGCCGCGCATCAGCAGCAGGGCAAGCGTGGCCGCGGTGAGCGCGGTCCAGCCGCTGACGACGACGCGCTGCACGGGCTTGATCCCGGCGCCGCGCGGCCAGCAGCCGAGCACGAACGCGGCGCCGCCCACGAGCAGGATGAAGCCCGCGTAGGAGACGTACCGCGCGATGCCGTAGAGGGCGCCGACGACGCCGCCGCCCGCGTTCTGGTCGGCGACGACCGCGGTGGTCTTGGAGGGTGCCCCGATGGAGAAGGTGAAGGCGCCGGAGACAGGGTGGCTGTCGGCGGAGACGACCTGGTAGGCGACGGTGAAGGTGCCGTCGGGCAGGCCTGCGTGGAGCCCCACGGTGTACGTCGTCCCGCCTGGGTGGCCGGCCTTGCCGCTGTCGACGCGCTTGCCCGCGGGGTCGAGGACGCGCACCGAGCCGCCCGACATGGCGACATCCTCGGAGAAGGTCAGGGAGACCTGCTTGGGCGCCGTCTCGACCACCGCTCCCTGCTGCGGATCGCTCCCGGTCAGCGCGGCGTGCGCGGACGCGGGCGCGGCACCGGCCAGGAGCGCGCCGGTGACGGCGAGGAACAGCAGCACCAGATACCGGAAGCGTGGCGCCGGGTGCCGGAGACGGGGAGCGATGGTCTTCACGTACGGGTCAGCCCCTTCAATGAGAAGCGTGCGACGACGTGTCCGACGCCGGGTTGTAGGTGGCGGCCTTCACCGGGAAGGAGACGGTGACGGTCCCCGCCTTGTCGAAGCGCAGCTTCACCGTCACCTTGTCCCCTTCCTTCGGCTTCCGCTTCAGGTTTTCGAACATGAGGTGATTGCCGCCTCGTTCGAAGTCCAGCTCGCCATTGGCGGGGACGGCGAAGGAGTCCTGCTCCTTCATCACGCCGTCCTTGGTGCTGTGCAGGGTGACCTGACCGGCGATGTCGCTGCTGACGGAGGAGAGGGTGTCGGCGCCGCCGCCGTTGCGTACGAGGAAGAACCCGGCGGCCATGTCATCGGAGGCGGGCTCGGGGATGAACGCGCCCTCCACCTTCAGTTCCGGTGTGTCACCGGAACTGTCGGACCCGCAGGCGGTCAGTGCGAGCGCACAGGCAAGGACTATGGCGCCCGCGGCCACGGGAGCGCGCCTCACGGTGTCGCCCCCTTGATGATCTTGGGGAGGTCCTTGGTGTAGTCGTCGACCGTGGCGTCCTCGCCGTAGAGGACATAACCGGCGTTCGTCTTCGGCGAGAAGGCGATGACCTGTGTCCCGTGCATCGACACGAGCTTGCCGTTCTTGTCCTTGCTGGTCGGCTCGATGGAGATGCCGAGCGTGCGGGCGCTGCCCTGGATGGTGGCGAAGTCGCCGGTCAGGCCGATGAAGTCGGGGTCCTGCGCCTTGAGCCACTTGCCGAGCACGGCCGGGGTGTCCCGGTCGGGGTCGGTGGTGACGAAGACGACCTGGAGCTTGTCCTGCTCGGACTTGGGCAGCGCCTTCTTGGCGACGGCGATGTTGCTCATCGTCAGCGGGCAGACGTCGGGGCAGTGCGTGTAGCCGAAGTAGATCAGCGTCGGCTTGTTCTCGGTCTGCTCGCGCAGGTCCCACTTCTTGCCGTGGGTGTCGGTGAGGACCAGGTCCGGCTTCTTGAAGGGCTGGTCGAGGACGGTCGCGGCCTTCTTCGTACCGGCCTCGGTCGAGACGTCGGCCACGGACTTGCCGCTGTCGTCGCCGCTGCCGCAGGCCGACAGGGAGAGGGAGGCCGCCAAGGCCAGTCCGGCGGCGGCGAGCAACTTCTTGTTCTTGATCGTATTCATGGTCGTGCGCATAGAGGAATGTCCCGGATCTGAAGGGGGCGGCGGGAGCCGGGGCCGCCCACCGCGGCCCCGGCACCCGTCACGGGTGGCTCAGCTGGTGGTGCGGCGACGGCCCGCCAGGACGCCGAACGCCACACCGGCGGCGCCGATGACGATGCCGACGATGCCGAGGACGCGGGCGGTGGTATCGCTGTCGGAGCTGTCGGACGACGTGCTGGAGGCCGCCGTGGCCTCCTTGTCGTCATCGGCCTTGTCGGCCGAGGCGCCGGACGTTCCGTGCTCGTCGTCGTCGGCGGCCGTCAGCGCGAGCACGGGCGCCGGGTTCTCCGGCTCCTCCTGGCCCTCCTGCTGCGGCTCGATCCAGCGCACGACCTCCTTGTTGTCGTACGTCTGGATCGCCTTGAAGACGAGCTCGTCGGCGTCGGTCGGCAGGGCGCCGATCGAGACCGGGAACTTCTGGAAGTAGCCGGGCTGGACGCCCTTGTCGGCGCCGGACCCGGTCGCCGTCCAGGTGACCTTGGAGACCGCCTCGGTGATCTTCTCGCCGTGCATCTCCAGCGGCTTGTCGAGCTTGGACTTGGTGACCTCGGACTTCCAGCCCGGCATCGGCTGCGGCATCACCGAGGCGAGCGGGTGGTCGGTCGGGAAGTTGACCTCGAGCTTGACCGTCGCGGCGTCGTCACGCTCGTTCGGCACCTTGAAGTCGACCACGGCGTAGCCGCCCTTGGCGGCGGCGCCCTCCGGCTGCACGCTCACGTGCGCGAAGGCGGGGGCGGAGACGAGGACGACGGAGGAGACGGCGGCGGCACCGACGAGAGCGGCGCGGGACATCTTCTTCATGACTGAGTGAACTCCACGTTTCGGCGGGATCCAGCGAAGGGTGAGGGGCGCGTCCCGCTCCACCGCGCGCCGTTGCGGCGCGGTGGAGACACGGGTACGCGCGCGTGCCGCACAGCACTCCTCACCCCACGCGGGACCACACGGGTCGCGCGGGAGTACGGATGCTGTGTCAGGCAGCGAGAAGGAACGTGTCGCCACCGGCCGGCGGCCCGCGCCGGATCACGGAGTGCTGAAGCGCCGCCGTTCGCAGGGCGGGCAGTGCCGGGAACCCGGCATGCGGCGCGCGCGGCAGCGCCCCGAGCGCGCCGAGGGGGCCCGCCCGCAGAGCCCGTACGAGCGCGAGCGCACCCCGCAGGGAACGCACGAGCGCCCCTTCCGCGACCTGCTGCGCCGACACCTTCGAGAGCCGCACGATGCGGCTCAGGGCGAGATCGCCGCGGCGCAGCAGCCACCCGGCGCCGACCGCGGCGAGGAGGTGCCCGATGAGCATCGGCAGGGACGGCAGCAGCGGCATGGAGGAGCCTGCCGTGACCGCCATGTCGTGGTGCATCCCCCCGGTGGCGTCCGACGGGACGCGCGCCTGGTCGAGGATGCGCTGTGCCTGTACCGGGCTGAGCGCCGAGGCACCGGCCCCGCACATCAGGTGCGCGGCCTGCTCCACCACGGAGAGCCGTGACCCGCTCGTGCCCGTCGCGTCGTGCTGACCGAGCCCGAACAAGGTGTGCAGGCCGATCTGCCCGATCCCCAGCGTGACGGCGATGCCGGGCAGCGACCGTTCGCGCCCGGCCAGCGGCGCGGCCACGCAGAACGCCGTGAGGAAGCCGAGCGACAGCGTCCACAGCGGTACGGTGGCGGTCGATCCGAGCACGTGCCCCGCCGCGGACAGCACGACGCAGACCGCGGCGAACACCGCGGCCCTCAGCAGCCGGAGACCGGCCGCGCTGCGCGTCCTGCGCGGGTGGGGGGCAGACATGGCGTGGTCATCATCCCACTGGCCTTACCCGTCCCATACGGCAGGTCCGCAAGGTCGTAAATCTCCCTTACCGCTACGAGTGCCCCGCTCGCGTCGGCCATATGGGCGGTCTCACGACAACTGCGCGATTGCGCGGGACCGGCGCTGGCAATACGTATCGGTATGTCGAGCCGCGGCCAGGAGGCTGGAGCATGAGCATCTGGTGGTCCCTCCATCTGCGGCGCGAGGCTGCGAGCGTGCCGCTCGCCAGACGCCTTCTTGTCGGCACCATGGAGACCGCGGGCGTCGACCCGGAGGTCCTCTACGACCTGTCGGTCGCCCTCAGCGAGGCGTGTGCGAACGCGGTCGAGCACGGTGGCCCCCACTCCGCCGGCGACTCCTCGGGCGCGTACCGGGTCACCGCTTATCTGGACGGCGAGAAGTGCCGCATCGAGGTCGCCGACTCGGGGCCTGGCATGCCCCCGCTCAGGGGCCGTACGACACCGCGTCAGGCGCCCGACGACGCCGAGCACGGCCGGGGCCTCGGCCTCATCCATGAACTCGCCGACCACGTGGACGTCGCCACCAAGCCCGGCGGACCGGGCACGGTGGTCAGCTTCGACAGGCTTCTCAAGTGGCGCGAGGACACCCCGCTCATGGCGGTGTGAACCCGCGCCACCCTGTCACTGGAAACGGGCGACGGCCGTCATGGTCGGCCGCACGTTCCGCAGGGCGGGCACCTTCCCGAGCAGCGGTGCGAGCGTCCCGTAGTACATGCCGCGCCTTCGCGGCAGCGGCAGTTCCCGTACGTCGCTGATGGCAGGGTGCGCGGTGCGGATCTTGTGCAGCTCCCCCGCGTTGAGTCCCCACGGCATCGGCGGCGTGCTGTACCCCTGCTTCGTACGCATCCGCCCGGTCGTCGTGTGCTCGCTGAACCAGCGCGGCACCGCGTCGGAGACCAGGGCCCCGCCGCCGAACCGCTCGGCGCAGCCCGCGATCAACTCCCGCAGCCACCGAGCCCGCCCGTTGTCGACCCGCCAGAACTGTGTCTCCAGTCCCTCGGCGAGCGTGACGACCGTGCCGCCGGGTGCGTGGCCAGGAAGGCGCGTACGGCGTCGTCGAAGCTCCGTACGCGCAGCGCCTGGCCCTGCGCCAGCAACGCCTCGGGCACGCCGCTCAGTTCGGCTGACGGCACACCAGGTCTCCTCCGCACGAAAAGGCGGGGCCGTGTGTCCACAGCCCCGCCTCCGAATGCACCGCTATAAGCCGAGAATCAGCCCTTCAAACCTGCCATCCAGGCCTCGACCTCGTCGGCCCGGCGCGGCAGCCCGTCCGACATGTTCCGGTTGCCGTCCTCGGTGACGAGGATGTCGTCCTCGATCCGGACGCCGATGCCGCGGTACTCCTCGGGCACGGTCAGGTCGTCGGCCTGGAAGTACAGACCCGGCTCGACGGTGAGGACCATGCCGGGCTCCAGCGTGCCGTCCACGTACGCCTCGGTCCGCGCGACCGCGCAGTCGTGGACGTCCATGCCGAGCATGTGCCCGGTGCCGTGCAGGGTCCACCGGCGCTGAAGCCCCAGCTCCAGGACGCGCTCGACCGGGCCATCGACCAGGCCCCACTCGACGAGCTTCTCGGCGAGCACGCGCTGCGAGGCGTCGTGGAAGTCGCGGTACTTGCCGCCCGGCTTGACGGCCGCGATACCGGCCTCCTGGGCCTCGTACACGGCGTCGTAGATCTTGCGCTGGATGTCGCTGTACGTGCCGTTGATCGGAAGCGTGCGCGTGACGTCGGCGGTGTAGTACGTGTGCGTCTCCACACCGGCGTCGAGCAGCAGCAGGTCGCCGGAGCGGACCGGGCCGTCGTTGCGTACCCAGTGCAGCGTGCAGGCGTGCGGGCCCGCCGCGCAGATGGAGCCGTAGCCGATGTCGTTGCCCTCGACACGCGCGCGAAGGAAGAACGTGCCCTCGATGTAGCGCTCGCTCGTCGCCTCGGCCTTGTCGAGGACCTTCACGACGTCCTCGAAGCCGCGCACGGTCGAATCGACGGCCTTCTGCAGCTCACCGATCTCGAACGCGTCCTTCACGATCCGCGCCTCGGAGAGGAACGTCTTCAGCTCGTCGTCGCGCTCGGCGGTGACCTTGTCGGTCAGAGCGGCCTCGATGCCGGTGTCGTAGCCGCGCACCACGCGCACAGGACCGGTGGCCTCGCGCAGCGTGTCGGCGAGTTCGCGCACGTCACTGGCAGGGATGCCGTAGAGCTTCTCGGCCTCGGTCAGGGAGTGCCGGCGGCCGACCCACAGCTCGCCCTGGCCGTCGAGCCAGAACTCGCCGTTCTCCCGGTCGGAGCGCGGCAGCAGGTAGATCGTCGCCTGGTGGCCGTCGGTGGTCGGCTCCAGGACGAGGACGCCGTCCTCGGTCTGGTTGCCGGTGAGGTACGCGTACTCGACCGAGGCGCGGAAGGCGTACTCGGTGTCGTTCGAGCGGGTCTTGAGGTTGCCCGCGGGCACGACGATGCGCTCGCCCGGGAAGCGGGCGGACAGGGCGGTGCGGCGGGCGGCCGTCTCGGCGGCCTGCTCGATCGGCCGCAGGTCGTGCAGCTCGGTGTCGGCCCAGCCGGACTTCATGTTCTCGGCGAGCTCGTCGGAGACACCGGGGTAGAGGCCGTTCTTGCGCTGCTTGATGGGCTCGTCGCCCTCGGGGGCCTCCATGATCTCCGGGTTCTCCGGGGTGAGCTCCTCCGACACGGTTCCTCCTCGACGCGGGTCCGTTGACGACCGGGGTATGGCCTGGGGTGATGGCCATGTATGGCAGTGGACCCCCTCCATCGTACGAGCGTACGGAAGGGGGTCCAGGGCCGGAGGGCCTCTTACCGAGCGTGCGGGGGCGCCTACGCGAAACGCGCCGCGAGCAGTACCACGTCCTCGTCGCTGTCGACCGCGTCGAGGCCGTCCGGGAGCATCGTGTGCAGCACATGGTCGGCGAGGGCTTCGGGGTCCTCGCGGAGCGCCTTGGGGACGCCCGCGGCGGCCGCGTGCAGCCGGCTGAAGGCGCGGTCCATGGGGTCACCGGTGCGGTGCAGGAGGCCGTCCGTGTAGAGCAGCACCGTCTCGCCCGGCTCCGGCGCGATCTCCACGCTCGGCGCCTCCCAGCAGGCGAGCATGCCCAGGGGCGCGGACAGCGTCGTCTCCGCGAACTCGGTGCGGCGCTCCCCGATCACCAGGGGCGGGCTGTGCCCGGCGCCCGCCAGGACGAGCTTGCGCTGCGCGGGCTCGCAGTACGCGAACAGGGCGGTCGCGCTGCGCGCCGGCTCGGTGAGACGCAACAGGAGCTCGAGGTCGGACAGGACGGCGACCGGGTCCTCCCCCTCCATCACCGCGTACGCCCGCAAGGAGGCGCGCAGGCGGCCCATGGCGGCGACCGCGCTCGCGCCGGAGCCCGTGACCGAACCGACAGCAAGGCCGAGCGCCCCCTCGGGCAGCGGCAGTGCGTCGTACCAGTCACCACCGCCGCGCGGCCCGGTGCGGTGCCGTACGGCGAGCTGGACGCCCGGGATCCGGGGCAGCCGCGCGGGCAGCAGTTCGTCGGAGAGCGTGCGCGACCACGCGCGCGTGCGCTCGGTGTCGAGCAGGCGGGCCAGGTGCTCGGTGGCGTAGCGCGCGTACAGGCCGATGAGGTGGCGCCGGCGTTCGGTGGGTGCGGCGGGCTCGTCGTAGAACCAGACGGCCGCGCCGAGCCGGCCCGCGGCGTCGGTGGCGAGCGGTAGTGCGTAGCTCGCGGCGCAGCCGAGGCGCGCGGCGACCTCGCGCAGGCGGGGGTCGAGCCCGTCCTCCGCGAACAGGTCGGCACGGGCCTCGTCCTGTGTGCTGAACCCGTCGAGGATGCGCCCGTACGAGGTCGCGCCGCGCGGCACCGTCTCGAGGTGGCCGAGGTCGGGGCGGGTCAGGCCGAGGCCGACGGTGGTGTCGGGGCCCAGACCGTCGCCCGGCTCCAGGACGGCCAGGCCGCGCCGGGCGCCCACCAGGACGGCTCCGGCGCGCAGGAGCTCGTGGAGTGCCTCGTCGAGTGCGCCGGTGCGAGCCAGTCGCTCGGTGAGTTCGTGCAGCGTCGTGAGGTCGGAGACCCAGCCGGCGAGCCGGTCCTGGATCACGGCTCCTGGGGCGGGGGGTACGGCAGCGACGGGTGCCACCGCGGGTGCGGGCGCGACAGTGTGGGCAGGAGGGGGAACCTGTCCAGGAGAGGAATCGATTCCGGCCACTTTCGGCAGACGCGGGGTTGTCATGGCTTCCGGCTTTCCGACCGGCGCGTATTGCTCAATAGCATCGCAAACCCCCATGTTGTTCTGCGCCGCCAGCAATGTCTCCACATCTACACGCACTGGAGAGGGGATGTCCAGCATTGTCCTGCGGGGATTCCCGGTGTCCCTGGTGGTCATGTGGTTTCTGCGATATTGAGATCTCGGTTCTCCCTCATGATCAATTCGCGATCGAGATCGTTCCAAGTTGGCCAGAAACCGACTCGGTGAACAGCGTGCTGAGGTCGACTGGCATCGTTCGACGGAGCGTCATAGCGGTCATGGTGGGTACGTACTCGGTGAAGACCAGGGGCAGTTGGGATCCACCCGGAACCTGGTGCCGGACCCGGGCGTCATAGCCATCGACGACCGAGCCCCATCCTCCCGTGGGGGAGGCGCCGAAAAGTACGCGGGACGGCGAAACGCCAGGCGCCGCCACCCCACGCCAGGCTTATGAAGGACCCAGCAGGCGCTCGGACTATAGGGGTTGTCCCCGGGCCGGCAGCCACGGCTGAGGTCAAGCGCTCCAGCACGTACGCACGGTGACTGTTCGACACATGTTGTGATGTGGCCCACAGCGTTCTCTTCGGTCAACGGAAAGGAACGAGCGCTCATGCGCGAGATCCCCGGAAGGCGACGCAGGATCCTGTCCAGGCGGGACAGCGGGAAGTCTGACCTGACCAGCGCGGCCCTCACGTTCGCGACGGCGTGGCAGTGGCCGGTGCTGCCGGGCATAGCTCTCGCGGCGGCGGGACGCCGCGACGGCGTCCGGTGCGCATGCCCCGACCCTGAGTGCACGGTGCCCGGCGCCCACCCGTTCGATCCGGGACTGCTCACAGCGACGACCGACGAGCGCATGGTGCGCTGGTGGTGGAGCAACCGGCCCGATGCCCCTGTCATCCTCGCCACCGGCGCCTCGTCCGGGACGGCCGGAGGGCGCGCGCCGTGCGCCGTGAGCCTGCCCGCTGTCGCGGGCGCCCGCGCGCTGGCGGCGCTCGACCGCGCCGATGTCCGGCTCGGCCCGGTGATCGCCACCCCGGAACGGATTGCGATCCTCGTCGCGCCCTACTCCCTGGAACAGCTCGGCGAACTGCTCTACGCGCAGGACTTCGTGCCCGGCTCCCTGCGGTTCCACGGAGAGGGCGGCTACCTCGCCCTGCCACCGTCCGTCACGGGCGCGGGCCAGGTCCGCTGGGAGCGCGCACCCCTGCCCGGCTCGGCGGCGCCCTGGACACCCGACGTGGAGGCCGTGGTCGACGCGGTCGTGGAGGCGCTCACTCGTACGGGTGTGAGCGCGCCCGAGTTGTAGCGGTATCGGGCGCGCTGCGGACCACCGTGTCGGGTGTGCGCCGCTATGTTCGGCGCATGCCTGCCGCGCCCCCGCCCCTGAAGAGTCCCGAGGCTCAGTGCGAGCGCGCACAGGAGAAACCCGCGTCGCGCCTCCGTCTGTTCGGGCTCGTCGCCGGAGTGGTGCTCATCGCCGCACTGCCCTTGGCGGGCGCTTCTGCGGGGCCCCCGGACGGCAGGCCGGAGCGGCCGGCCGCGCCCAAGGCGGAGTCCGTACCGAAGGCCGAGTCCGCGCCGGACGGCGCGGCGGACAAGGTGGACGACAAGGCGGGCCCCGTGGCGAGTGCCACCCCGGCGCACGGTCCTGCCGACGAAAAGCCCGGTGACGAGGCCGGCCACCCGGCCTCCCCCCTGCTGACCGGCCTTGGTATGGCCGCCGCCGCGCAATGCGGCCCGCAGCTGACTTCGCCTGAGGGCATCGAGGCGCAGACCTGCGTGCTGCGCCAGGCGAAGGAGACCTGGGCGCGCACCTACTACCGGAACACGACGGGCGAGGGCCTCAGCGCCGTACTGACCCTGATGGCGCCCGATGGACGTACGGTGCGGATCACCTGCGCGGTGGGCGCCGAGGACGAGCCGGGGATGTGCGAGACGCCGCGCGGACCGACCCGGGCCGAGCCCGCGCGGTACGCCGCGGTGGCGGAGTACGCGGCCGACGGCGAGGGCCCGCTGCTGCTCCGGTCCGGAACCAACTCGGCGCCCGCATACGGACGTTGAGGTTCCCCGGCCGGGCGCGGGTATGAAAGCGCCCGGTTGCTGGCGACGGGGGATGCACCAGCAACCGGGCTACTTGAACGGTAACAAGAGATCGGCAGTTTACAAATTCGATCTCTTCTATTCGGACATGGATTTACCTGCAACTACCGGGAGTTGTGACCGGAGTCACCCATTCCGGTGAGGCCCGTCCCATGGTCCGAACCGGGCCCCGCGCGTCAGCTCAGCGTCACCTGTCGGTTGGTGAGGCCCCCGCGCGCGCGGCGCTCGTCCGCCGTCAGCGGCGCGTCCGTGGCCAGGGCGTCGGCCAGCCGCTCGGCGAACTCGGCGGCCGGCTTCTCGACGTCCTCCGCCTTCACCGAGCTCGGCAGGTCCCACACCGGAACCGTCAGGCCGTGCGCCCGGAACGAACCGACGAGACGCGTGCCCTCGCCGAGCGAGGACGAGCCGGCCGCGTGCAGGCGCGCGAGCGCGTCGAGGAGCTTCTCCTCGGGGTGCGGCATGACCCAGCGCAGGTGGTTCTTGTCCGGGGTCTCGCACCAGTAGGCGCTGTCCACGCCGGTGAGCTTGACGGTCGGGATCGCCGCGGCGTTGGCCCGCTCCAGGGAGGCGCCGACCTCGCCCGACGCGTTCTCCGAGTCCGGGACCCAGAACTCGAAGCCCGAGTGCACGACCGGCTCGAAAGCGCCGTTCGCGTCGAGCAGGTCCTGCAGCCGCGGACCGTCGGCGGGCGCGCGGCGCGCCTGTACGGGGTTGCCGGGCTCGGTCGTCAGCGCGCGCTGCAGGGTGTCCGCCAGGTCGCGGCTGATGTCGCCCGACGGCGTGTCGTTCTGCAGACCCAGCAGGACCGAGCCGTCGTCACGGCGCAGCGCGGGCCACGCCATGGGCAGCACGGTCGCGAGGGTGACCGACGGAACACCCTCGGGCAGGGCGTCTTTCAGGGGCAGCTCGACCGTCGCCGCGGGCACCAGCTCGCGCAGCGCGACCCAGTCGCCCTCGCCCGGCAGGCCCTCGAAGGGGCGCTGCACCAACTCGGTCACCGCGTGGGCGGCGTCCCGGCCGTGGCAGGCCTTGTAGCGGCGGCCGCTGCCGCAGGGGCAGGGCTCGCGGGCACCGACGACCGGGATCTCTCCACTGGTGACTTGCGGCTTGCCCTTGGTCTGCGGGCGCTTCTTGGCCATCTTGGACGTCTCCCGGATACGGCTTTCCTACGTACGGGCGCGAGCCTAGCCGCAATGCCGTTGGTTTAGCTTCGGCGTAGGCTTCTGCGTACTGCTCTCGGGGGTGGTGCCGGTGTCTGCGAGTGTGTCTGACTTATCGGGTCTGGG
>NZ_JBIRPI010000046.1:0-21722 GCF_044332585.1 Streptomyces sp. NPDC016845
TCCGAGTAGTCCTTCATCGCCATCGGCGGTCTTCTCGCTTCCTCCGGATCAAGCAGATCCAGTATCAGCGTGTCCACCACTCAGGGGGAGGCCCCGTGTGCACAGCCGATGCTGATGGCCTTTTACGGCGCGGGAGACCGCTGTGCTTTGCCTTGAGGCGCACGTGGCCGTTGCCGGGTTGTTAGCGTCGGTACGTGACGATGCGCTACTCCGGTCCCGTGCCGACCGATCAGATCCGCGAACTAGCCACGCCCGAACTGGCCATGGCGCTGCTTCGGTCTTTTGGGAACGGTCAGACGATCAACGCGAACAACATGCTCAGGGGTGCCGAGACGGCCTTCGAGCATAACGGTGAGCGAGACAAGGACTATCTTCTTCGTCGTCTGTCAGACGCCTGGGCCTGGCTGGAGTCCCGCGGCCTCATCGGGCCGCATCCGAGGGACACGGCTTCTTCCTGGCAGCGCGTGACCACAGAGGGCCGGGAGATGGCTGATGACGCGCGGGGGCAGGCGAAGCTGTGGGCCGCTGATCGTCTCTCGGGCATCCTCGATTCCGCCCTTGAGGAGAAGGTCCGTCCAATCTTCAACCTGGGGGATTACGAGACCGCCTGCTTCGCCGCGATGAAGGCCGTGGAGGTGGAGGTCCGTGCAGCAGCGGGCCTGGACTCGTCGGTGCTCGGTGTGGACCTCATGCGTCAGGCTTTGAAGCCGGGCGGGCCGCTGGCTGACTCGGGAGCGCACGGCGGCGAGGTCGTCGCAATCATGGAGCTGTTCGCTGGAGCCATTGGCGCATTCAAGAATCCGTCCAGCCACCGCACCGTGCACTTCGACGATCCGGTTGAGGCAGCGGAGGTAGTACAGCTTGCCGATCTCCTGCTGCGTCTCCTGCGACGAGCGCAGCAGCGCACCGCTCCGTAGCGCATCGCATCGAGGCGCCACTGCCTGTCGGGCCGGCCGGGTGCAGCCGGTCCGGCGTCTTCGACGCCGCCCCACCGCCTGTGGCCTTGCGGGCAGCCCGCTGATGCAACGTATCCACGGGTGTGCCCTCGTCCGCGCGTGGATGCCGCGAGGTCCCGGCTGCCGCGCGGCGACGTCACGGTCTACTCCTCGTGCCCCTGCGCCCGGAGCTGGAGGTCTTCTTCCCAGCGCCGGCGGTCGTCATCGTCGAGGTGGTCCAGAGTGTGCTGCTCAGCGGCGATGCTCGCCCACAGGTCATCGTGGGTAGTGCCGTCGGCGTAGGTGAAGGTGGCGGCAGGCCCGAGGGCGATGTCTTCGTAGAGGTGGTCGAAGTAGGTAAGCAGCGGTCCGGCCACAGCGAAGCCGCAGACACTGCATTTGAACGCGTGCGTGACGATGGTGGCCTGCGGCTCGCCGTCGTCTGGGAACGTGGTTGTCACATCGCCGCCGACCCATCCCTGGTTCTGGCAGGCGGGGCACTGTCTTTGTGCTGCGGCTTGGCCTTGTACACGCTGAAACTGTGACGCTGCCTTGATGGCGGTCTGTCGTTCCTCGGTGTCGTGCTCGCCGAAACGTTCCTCAAGCACCCGCAGCGCCTTGGACTTGAGAGACGCGATGATGACCAGGTGGGCCTTGCGGTCGTCCTGAAGGATTTTCTCCCTTACGGGGGCGTAGTCCGCCCAGAAGAGAGCGGATTTCTCGCCCATCTCCGCAAGGAGTACGTCAGCGATCTTGATGATGGAGCTGAGGAGTCTCTCCATGCTGTCGGTGGTGGAGACTGCCAGATGCGCGACGCCGTTGCGGGCATCGGCAATGGGCTGGAAGTCCTTCGGCGTGAGAGAGAGCCGCTCCTTGCCGAGGATCTCGTAGACACGCTTGTAGGCCTCGACCAGCCCGATCGTCTTGATCAGTGTCACAGGCCTGGTCGTGAGGTCCCCGCGATCACAAGCGTGCAGCAGACTCGGCAGATCCCTGGCGTCCGTGATGAGCGATGGATGGATCGTGCACAGGTATCCCTTGAGCAGGTGCTCGGTGGCGATTCCGGCTTTGAGCAGCGTGATGTCGTGGGTGAGGGGCTCGGTGGTCAGCCCGCCGAGGGCTTCATGCAGGAGGTGCTTACTGCTCTGGACAAGGTCTTCCTTGTTCATGTCCCCCCAAGATGCGGTCGTGACTGCCAACCGGTGTGCGACAACGATCTATCTGCCTTGCGGTTCGCGTCAAAGGTCGAGAACAGCGCGCAGGGCCTGGTCGACCCGGTTCATGGCCTCGGGCGGGACTGTGCCGCGCGGGGAGGCCTCGGCGAAGCGGGCCGTGCGCAGTTGTTGCAGGTTGACCGCGACCGCGGTGCAGGCGAGGGGGGTGTCGATGACGACGGACATCGCGGTGTCGGGGTAGCGGCCGGGCGGGTGCAGGACGAGGGCGAGGACGGCGCCGTAGGCGGCGTCGAGGCCGGTGAGGGAGACGAGCAGGATGTCGCGGCCGTCGGTGAGGGTCCATACCTGGCCGCGTTTGAGCTCATGGGTCACAGGGTGTCGCCCTCGCCCGCCAGGTCCTGGCCCAGGCCGAGGTCGGCGAGCTGGCGGGCGGCGTCCAGGGTGGCGGCCCGGCGCGCGGCGCGGACCACGTAGGCGTTCACGCTCAGGCCGGCCGCCTTGGCGGCTTGCCGGAGCGAGGGGGCGAGGTCGTCGGGGACGCGCAGCGTCATCGTGGTCACTGACATGCCACCACTCTAGACACCAGAAGGTGGTGGCGTCACCCGGTGGCAGCTGTCTCCCCTTCATTCTTCTGCCGCGAGAGGCGGCCGAGCGGCTGGCCCGTGGCGGGACGCCGCCATGTGGGCACGTCACCGTGCACAGGCCAAGCCGGTCCGCGCTCAGGAGAACCAGACGATGAGCCGTACGTTGGATGCGCCGTGCAGGTCGCTCAGCGTGCGCATCACGCTCCATGCGGGCGCCCAGTGCGTGGCATCGCCGGCCGCCTGTTCCCTGCTCCGCTTGCCGGAAAGATCGGTCGTCTGCCAGTCGGCAGCCAGCAGCTCGGCCCAGGTGATCCACGTAGTGCCGTATACGGCGTCGAGCCCCCCGGCAGCGTGCTGGCCGGCCACGGTCTCGGAGGCATCCGCAGGAAGCCCACGCTCCGCTGCGAGGGGCTGGAAACCGTAGGTGTTACGCATGCCGAAGAGGCAGGCCAGCGCGTCATAGGCGTTGCCGATGTTCAGCAGCCACAGTTCCATGGCGGCGTGCCAGACGGAGTCCTCGTCGCCCGCCCCCCACAAGCGAGCGCCTGGACGGCACTCGATCACCCCGTCGATCTCGGTAGCCATGCCGAGATCCTGCCGCCTGGCTTGGCGTGAAGCATCCGCCTTTTCCGGCGCACCGTGTGGACGTCAGGAAAAGGCCGGCTGAGACGTCCACGTTGTGCGTATAGGTCATACGCCGATCGACTCGGTCGCGGGCAGCGGCAGACGTTCGGGGCCGGGCAGATGAAGGGCCGGCGCGCGCAGCGGCTGGAAAAGCCGGGCATGGCCTGACGGCCGCCGATGCGCGGTTCCAAGAGAACCTGGTGGCGGCCCGGGTGTACTACGAGCAGCACTGGACGCTGTACGCTCCCCGGTCGGCAGCCGCGCTGGACAAGCCCGTGGGGCAGTGGCGGTCCAACCTGCGCCGCCCCGGAGCGCTGGACGGGCATCCGGAGTGGGAGACCGCGCTCCTAACCATGGACGAGGACTGGAACCCGTCGTGGCCCACCGAGTGGCAGCGGCACTGCGCCGCGCTACGCAAACTCGTACGCGACGAAGAAGGCCAGGGTGGTGCGACCGAGGTCCTGCCCGGGTTCACGGTCCACGGCATGGACGTCGGTAAGTGGCTGGCCAGGCAGCGGGCCCGAGATGTGGGCGGCCCTGACCGACGGGCAGCGCGATCGCCTGCAGGCCGTCGGCGTCATGCCGCTCGTCCCGGCCCCGACGCCTGCGCCGATGGAGACGGACGTACCCGCGGAGCCGTCCACGGCACCGGTGAGCGCCTTCGACAGGGGCGTTGCGGCCCTGTCCAGTACAAGGCCCGCACCGGCTCCCTGGTGGTCCCCAGGGCCCACGTAGAAGCGTTGCCGGACGGGACGGAGGTCAAGCTGGGAGTGTTTCTGTACCAACACCAAGACCTGGCGCGCCAAGCTCAGCACGGACAAGCTCGCCGCGCTGACCAGCCTCGGGTTGTAGTGGGCGGCGTAAAAGCTGGGGAAACTGTCCCCACTGCTGCAAGGAGCCGGGAGCGAAACCCTTCCGGGTCTCCGCAGCGTTAAGCGTGGGCGTTACTGCACCAGCGCTCCGAGAGCCTGCTCGGCCATCTGGACACCCATTGTGGCGGCCATAGTGGTGTCGGCCGATCCGCGGGCGCAGCAGGTGAGGGCGCTGCGTGTACCGGTGTTGCGTCACAGGCAGGGGCAGTGTCGGCACCTGCCAAGGAGGCTGTTCAGTGATCCTCGACGATGAAAGAGGCTCGCTCGTAGAGTTCGTCGAACGTGATTACCTCGACGTCCTGGATGGATGTCCGGTACAGCTCGAAGGAGCTCATCTTCTCCGGGTTCACGGCGCCGTTGTCGGTGAACTCGCGCAGGCTTCCGATCACCACGACCTGTCGCGGGCGGGTGGTGGACAGTTCGATGCCGGTCGGGGTGCCGTCTTCCTTGTAGATCCGGGTGAGGAACTCCTGGGAGATGAGCTGCTGCGCCTTGCTGGCGGTCTTCTGCACCTGTGCCACGCCGCCACCAAGTTCCTTGGATGCCTGGTAGACACCCACGCGGTACTGGTTCTTGGCAAGCAGTTCAGTCTCGTGGGTCTTGATCTCGCAGAAGAGCATGCTGCTGATCAGGCCCCTGGACCGCATGATGGCGTCGATGCGTTTTCCGCCTCCGCCGAAGATATTGGCGCCAGCGGTGATGTGTTCCAGCTTGCCGTCGGTGACGGATTCGCAGGCGATGAGGTTGAGGCCGTAGCCGAATATCCACTGATTCGCCTCAAAGAAGGCCTGCCACACCGCCTCCGCCCCGCGCGTCGTTGCCAGGCTCTCCTGCTCCGCGAAGTAGTCCGGATCGGTCAGCAGTCGTTCGAACTTCTGGAGCTGTTCCTTGCGGTTGCTGATCAGCCGGATGTCCTCCTCTGTGAGCCCGCCACCGATGGCCGTCCTGACCGCACCGAGAACCGTTGCCCGGTCCTGGCCGGTCAGCATCTGGGCCAGCTGGGCCTCGTCGCCGGCCACGAGCTGGAGGGAACTGCCGGGTGTGCTCAGGCCGGCGCAGCTTCGCAGGAAGTTGATGACTTTCCAGAAGTTCTCGTGGACGTCCCCGGTGTCGACGAGCGCCTTGACGGCCCGGTTGGCCTCGGTCCCGGGCTCTGCCTGTGCGGCGGAGGCTTCGGCGGCCTTCTTCTTGTCCTTCTTCCAGAGCTTGATCCTCGGCGTGAAGGTGTCGCCCTTCTTGATGATGGTGACGCTGCACAGGGTCGCTACCTGCGGCCGGTCATCGAGGACGAAGTCGGTGATCATCCGGTGTGCGCGGGTGTCATAGAGATAGTGGAAGCCGCTGTCTTCCTGGGCACCGCGGATCTCCAGGTCGGTGAAGTCCCTGCGGGTGACGTCGAACTCGGTGGTGGAAAGAAGTAGGCGGAGGCCCCGAAGGACGGGGGTAGCGGGCGCTGCCGCTTGGGTCCGCCAGTCCGGTGCGATGTGGGGCAGCGGTCTGCCGTCTCCTTCGACCACGAGACCTTGGACGTCGGTGCGCTTGAGCTGGTGGAGTACGGACTGCACCGTCCGCCAGATGGCGTCCTTCACCTCCGGCGTGCAGGCGGGCAGCAGCTCACGCTCCACCATCAAGACCGCCTCGTAGGTGTCAGCAGTCCAGTTGTCACCCGGTGTGGGGTGGAAGAAGCCGCCGTCGCGGCGGAGGGTCAGGACCGCAGTACGGAGCAGGTCTCGCGCGGTCTCTTCGCCGGCGCAGTCCAGGAGACTGAAGGCCTGGCCGAGGACGAGATCGAGTTTTCCCGTGTCCTCGTCCTCCAGCGGAAGCGGCACCAACGGGCCCCGTGCTGGGACCCGTACCGGCTCGTACACAGGGCGGCCCGAGAGAGAGTCGTGCGGACGCAGACTCCATCCGTCCGGCGCCAGAAGCAGATTCAGTTCCTCGACGTGCCGCACAGCCTCCTCGACGTCAGCGGCCACTTCGGGATGGACCATCCGTGCCAGAAAAGTGAGCAGCACCTTGTCCGGCCCGTGGGAGAGTTCCAGGCGGGAGTCCTCGAAGATCCAGTCGTCATCCAGGTCATAGTTGTTGATCCGGTGCTGCTGAATAGTGGCTCGGATCGTCGAAAGTTGACTGTCATCGGCTGGAGGCAAGTCCAGGTCGTAGAGGCTCTCCAGAAACGTGACCTCATCCAGTTCGCCCCACCAGGGGCGTGACATCCCACGCAGGTACGTGAAGACGTCACGCCGCGTCACCGCCGTGATCGTCGACGGCTCGCTCGCTCTGGCAGGGTCAATGGAGGTCATGCGTACAGGATGGACGGTTGGACGCCAGGGCGCCGAACATTTGAAACTTTTACCTTGTCGACTGATCGGACCCGTCGCAAGGGGGCCATGACTCACCGGATCGACTGGGGACCTGGACGGCGAGCGTCGCCGTCGCACCGCCCACGCCATCCTGACCGTCTACAGGCCGCAGCCCAAGCTGGCTTCGGTCGTGGCCTCGTCCACAGCCGCGCCCATACAGCCGCCGGACAAGCCACGGCAATAACGCCCCTCCAGGCCACCGTCTGGTCCTGCGCGGAGGCGACCCGCCAGTAAGGTTCGAAAGTGCGGTGGGTCGGTCGCCATGGCCCGCACCTATTGCGCGGTGGGTCGGACGAACTGCCGTAGGCGTGCCTCGACTTCGTATCGGTTCAGGCGCTTGGTGCGCGCGTAAAGCGTCACGGCCTCCTGCACAGTTGCCGCAGCATCCCACCACACCTGTCGCTGTACCTGACGATCGTGGTGGTCATGCAGTTGCTGTAGCTGGAGGTGAGCGTTATCGGCGGCCTGCTGCAGCGTGATCAGTTGCTCGGGCAGCCCTGCCGCGCCGTCCGGCGTCTGTCGAGTGCGCGGCCGATCTCGGACCGTGGGATCGGTCTCGCTCGCTGGCGCCTTCGGTTGGACAGGGAGGGCCGAGAGTGCAGGCCGAGCAGTCGGGGTGCTAGCGGTGATCGCAGCAGGTGCGGGCGAGGGCTGGCAGGTGGGGCGGTTCCGGCTGGCGCCGGTCGCCGGTGCTGCTTCCCGTTCGGGCGGCACACGCGTGTCGTCACTGTCGAGATCGTTCAGCCGGTCGCGGTCGGTACTGGTGACCCAGCAGCGATGCACGGTGGCCCCGGCGCGGAACTGGATCGGCACGATGGCTCCGGCGGCGGTCTTGCGGACCATGTCGTCGAAGAGGACGTCCCGGGGCTTGGGTGTGGCATGGGCTTTGCCGCAACGGCGAACCCCGTGAGGGCACGGGTAGAGGGCGTGGATGTCGCAGTGCCAGAAGTCCAGGACACGGAAACCGGAGACGATGCGCAGATCGCCGTTGGGTGCGGATCCTTTGAAGTGATGCTCGGCTCGGCGTGACCTGCGGGTCAGTGCTGGTCGTCGTGCCGGTGTCGTCTACTCAGGAACTGGTTGGCTGCCTCGACTGCTTCCCGGTTGAGCTCTTCACACGAGACGTCCCAGCTCTCTTCCCAGCCGTCCAGATTGATCGCGCAGGAGACGAGAGGTTGCAGGTCCTCTGGGTAATCGAGGTCGTAGGCGATGTCTGCCCAGATGAGGTGTGTTCCGGTGGCCGGGTGGAGAGATCCGTCCGCGATCTGGCCGGCGATCCAGTAGGCCATCGCCCACTTCGCGGCTCGCGGGTCGGCCGGCGGGTGAAAGGCCAGCCCCAGCTCCTCCAACACCTGGTCGAAGAGCTCGGGTGCTTCGGGTTCCTCGCTGCGAAGGAGTCCCGCCAGCAGGGCGAGTGACGGGCTCTCGACGCCGGCGATCAGGGCATTCAGTCCGGCCTGGATGAGGCGGTCGGATCCGACATGCCTTCCGAATGCCCTCTCGCGCGCGAGGTGGCTGAGCTGCTTGAGTGCCTCGTCGTGCGTCATCTGGGCCTTCTTCATCGGCGCTTTGGGATGGCAGCCTCGCATCCCCGTCGCATCAGCGCCAACAGATTCAGGCGTACCTCCTCTCGGGGCGGATGACCTGGGAAGACGCTGATTGACGGGGTGGGAGACGGTGGCTTGCTTCTACCGTGGTGGAGTGGAGGTGGGGCGCCATGGTGTCTTTGCCGGAAGAGCTTCAGGCGCGGGAGGCCGCTGCTCGGCGACATGTTGAGGAACTCCAGGAGGAGGCCGCGGAGTTGGCCTTGCGACTGGAGGGGGCGCGGGAGGATCTGTCGCGGCTGGAGATCACGCGGGAGACCGTCGCACAGGTACTGGCGGAACTGTCGGCCGCAGAGGCCGAACCACGTGATGCGGCAGGGGGTGCGCCGGAGGCGAAGGAGACGTCGGCGCCTCACGGCGTCGGGGTGATGACGGTGCCGCCGTGGCGGGAGGGCTTGGTCGTGGCGATATTGCCGGACGTCTACCGGGACATCGTGGAGATCATCGCGGATGCGCCGGGACCGCTGCAGGCCAAGCAGATCGTGCCGCGGATCGGGCTGCCGACGACGACCGGGAAGATCGAGGGGACCCGAGGAAAGCTGAAGCGTCTGGTGGAGCGTGGGTGGCTGGACGAGGACACGCCGGGACAGTTCACTCTCGCCCTCCAAGGTCCGGGACGTGACCGGGTGAACTCCCTGTGACCAAGGGGCTCTCGTCCCTAGTGTCGAAGACACCTCACGTTGCTATACCGTCAAGCGGCATGAGACTCGCTCTCGAACAACGAAGCCCTCGCGGATAGCCTTGCCGTATGACCGAACCGGCCCCTGCCCAGCGCGCTTTGCCGACGTGGGACCAGGTAGTCGCGTTGCGGGACTTCATCCACGGTCGGACGTACGCTGCCGCAGCTCTCACGATCCGAGTCAACGGAGAGCCGCCGCACGTCCCAGGGTCTGATCTGGCTCGTGTCTCTGAGGTCAGCCAAGGTCTCTACGAAGTCACGTCCCACCTGTGCAGTCAGCTGTACGCCGAGCTTGCGACAGGTCATCCCGGCTCGGTTGCCGGGGTGTCCTGGGAGGCCCTGATTTCGATCAGCGCGGCTTGGCGTGAGGACCCGGAGCTACCGGAGGGCATGGCGGAGTTGCTGCCGGTCAAGCCGCCTCGGTGACCGCGGGCTGCGGCGGTGCGGGGAACGCGGCCTTTTCGTCGAAGAGTTCGTGCTTCTGGAGGCAGTGGTAGAGCTGGCCGATCATGCGGTTGAAGAGGTTCCTCTGGGCGGCTGCGTGCCAGTCGCCGATCTCTCGTCGTCGCCGGTAGTGGGCGTTGGCCCCGGCGGAGGCCCGGAGCGAGGCAAAGGCCCAGAGGTAGCCTGCGTGGTTGAGCCGGTCGTTCTTGACCCACCGGCGGGTGATGGATGACTTCTTGCCGGATGCCCTGGTCACGGGTGATGCACCTGCGTAGGCCTTCAGTCCGCGGGCGTCGGCGAAGCGAGTGTGGTCGTCCCCGATCTCAGCGAGGATCCGGGCGGCGAGCTGGATGCCGAGCCCGGGGAAACTCAACATCAGTTCGGCGTCCGGGTGCTGAGGGAACGCCTCTTCCACCGCCTTGGCAAGCTGGTCGGCGGCGGTGCAGGCGGCTTCGAGCTGGATGAGGAGGGCGAACATCTGCTTGCCCAGTGCGTCCTCGACGAGCGGCGGCTGGTGGGCCCAGTCCGCGCGGAAGACGTCGCGAAGTCGGTCGGCCTCGGCAGCGATGCCGCGCTGACGGCCGGCACGTTTGAGGGCGGCCTGGAGCTGGATGCGGGTCAGCTTCGCGGCGCGGGTGGGTGTTGGGGCCGCCTTCAGGAGTTCGCGGGCTTCGGGGCGGCACAGGCCGTTGGCCCAGGTAGCGAAGGCGTCCAGGGCGGCCGGGTAGTACTCGCGCAGGAGAGAGCGGAGCTGGTTGGCCATCGTCTGCCGGTTCCAGAGCGCGTCCTGCTGGGCGCGGGCGAGAACGGCGATGGCTCGGCCGAGGTCGGTGTCATCGGGCAGGGGCCGGTGGGCGTGCATGTCGGTGCGCAGGATGTTCGCCAGGACCAGGGCGTCGCCGGGGTCGGACTTCTTGCGCGAGACGCTGTGCCGGTCGCGGTAGCGGGCCGCGGCCATCGGATTGATCGCGTACACCTTCCGCTTGCCGGTCCGCAGCACCGCGACCAGCAGGCCGCGGGACGTCTCGATCGCGACCGGGATCGGGTTCTCCTCGCTGTCGCCGTGCTCCGTCAGCAGGTCCAGCAGCAGCTGGTAACCGGCCGCATCGTCGGTGATGTGCCGTTTGGCGAGTAACTGGCCGGTGTCGTCGACCAAGGCAACGTCGTGGGTGCGTTCTGCCCAGTCGATACCGCAGTAGATCATGGGGTTCCCTCCCCGATGTGCTGATGTTTGCGCTGGTCACGAGCGCATGCGGGCCACGCGAGCGACCTAATCCCAGGCATCAACCGCCACGCGGCCGTGCCTCCACCTCACAAGCCGTTCGTGGCACCAGCGCACTTCACGGGCCTCGGTCTTCGCGGGAGCTCAAGCGGCTCGGGCTTATCAAGAGGTCACCGTGCGGCGGGCTCGCACCACCAACACCAACGAGTGATCAAGCGACAAGTGTTGACGCTCGAAGGCTCCGAGCGTTGCCCCTCTTCGAAGAGACCTCGAAGGTCGGGTGCCAACAAGGCATCCGCTCGACGCCCACGACCGTCAACTGCTTCATCGTGGTGGCGGCCACGAAGGCGACGGGCTCCGCCGCTCTATGGGTAGGCGTCTGAGCCTGGCTGGGTATAGGCGTCCGCCCGGCGCCTACGTGACCACCACCAAGCACCAGGACCGCGCACCCTGTCTACGTTGAGGCGTCACTCGCCCGGCTGCCTCTAGATGTCACGATCCGGCACTCGAACATCCCCAGGAACCAACGCTCCCTCGGGAATCCCTTAATAAGGGATTAGGTGCCAACCGAAACGAATCACGCCCGAAGAAGAGCCCGCGATGGAACCGTACGACGCCTTGCCCCAGCCTGATCCGTACTCCGCCTCCCGCAGTGCCTTCGAACACCTCATCTCGACGCTGGCCGACGGCCCGGCGGCGGACATGTCCCACGACGAACTGGAAGACCATGTCGAGCAGTCGGGCCGCGAGCTGCTGCGACAGCTGATGCAGGATCACCTCGACCTGCGCGCCGGGAGGGAGGAAGAAGCGGTACGCGCGAACGCCAAGCATATGGTGGTCATCGGCCCGGAAGGACAGCGGCGAACCTGGCGGGAGATGGGTCATCGCCGTTGGCTGACCTGCGTGTTCGGTCCGGTCAGGGTGAACCGGATCGCCTATCGCGGCCGCGGTGTCGCCAACGTGCACCCGGCCGACGAGACGTTGTCGCTGCCCGCCGGCCGGCATTCGAGGGGCCTGGCCCGGCTCGCGGTCCTGGAAGCGGTGAGAGGCTCCTTCGACCAGGCCGCCGCCGCGATCGAGCGACGCTGCGGGAAGGTACTGGGCAAGCGCCGCCTCAAAGAACTGGTGGTCGCCTCCGCCGTCGATGTCGCTGACTACTACACGGTAAAGATCCCCATCCCGTGCACCCGCGAGATGCCGCTGGTCATCCAGGTCGACGGCAAGGGCGTGGTGATGGTGCGCCGGTAAGGCGCCTCTGTTGTATTCCCGATTCAGTCGGGAGGAACTTGGAGGAAAGTTCTTGGGTCCAATGGCTTACCTCAAGCCGAAAGGCGGCGGGGAACGCAGCATGCCAGGAAATCAGAAGCCGGGTCCAGACGTATGGGACGGCGCACTGAGGGGCCCGTGTGATATGGCAAAGCCTGGATTGGTTGAAGCCCAATTCCCAGAAGGTGTATACGCCCACCCATCGGAAAGACGTCTGGAACCGGTGCCATGCCCTGCGACGACTCCGCATGACGGTCGACGCAACCTCCAGAGCACGGGGCGATCCCTAGCGAAGGGATTCAAGGGGATGAATGGGATGCCTAAGTCACGCTATTACGTACACAGAGGACGCACCCGGGATCACCTAAGGGGCGAAGTACCCTATGGTGACGGAGGCCCCGTAGTAGTCGCAGGGGTAACGTCCTGCCAGGGAGGGCGGGAAAGCCGTCCACAGGGCCAAGGGGGCCAGGCTGTTCGGATGTTCGAACCGTGGGGGTATGCGTAATGCAGAACGCCCAAACGGTTCTGGACATCCTCCGAAAGCGCGGCAGGGAGGGCCTGCCGCTGGATCGACTGTATCGACAGTTGTTCAACCCGCAGTTATTCCTGTTGACCTATGGAAGAATCTATTCCAACCATGGATCGATGACGCCAGGGGCCACCGAGGAAACCGTGGACGGTATGTCACTGGGAAAGATCGAGCAGATCATTGATGCTCTGCGCCACGAGCGCTATATCTTCATCCCGGCACGGAGGACCTTCATCCCGAAAAAGAACGGGAAGCTGCGTCCGCTGGGTCTACCGTCCTGGTCGGATAAATTGGTCGCTGAAGTGGTGCGTATGCTCCTTGATGCGTACTACGACGTCCAGTTCTCCGACCATTCACACGGGTTCCGCCCAGGCCGGGGCTGCTACACCGCTTTGCGGGAGGTTGCCGAAACTTGGAAGGCCACACACTGGTTCATCGAAGGGGACATCGCCGATTGTTTCGGGAGCCTGGACTTCACTGTCATGCTCACGGCACTCGGCGAGAAGATCCACGACGGCCGGTTCCTTGCGCTGATCCACAAGATGCTCACGGCGGGGTACCTTCAGGATTGGGAATGGCACGCCACTCTGTCCGGCGCGCCACAGGGAGGCATCGCCTCACCCGTCCTGTCGAATATCTACCTGCACAGGTTGGATGAATTCGTCGAGACAGCTCTCGTGCCCGAATACACCCGAGGAAAAAGCAGGGCCGCCAACCCTGCATACCGGAGGCTCGACTCGCCGATCGCACGGGCGAAACAAAGCGGCGACCATTTGGTTCTCCGTGAGTTGCGCCAGCAGCGCCGCCGTATCCCCTACGGGAATCCACAAGATCCCGGATATCGACGGTTGCGATATGTTCGAAACTGCGACGACTTCCTGCTCGGGTTCAGCGGACCCATCACCGAAGCCGAGGAGATAAAACAGCGTATCCGTCAGTTCCTGAAAGGCGAGCTCAAGTTGGAGCTGTCGGAAGAAAAGACGCTGATCACCCACGCGAGAAAGGGGGCAAGATTCCTCGGCTATCATATCGTCGCCCAGCACGCCGACGACCAGATTACCCGTCACAACCGGGCGGTCAACGGTGTGATCGGGCTGCGAGTCCCGGTCGATGTTCTCACCACCAAATGCGCCCAGTACATGGCACGCGGAAAACCCGCGTCTCAGACCAGGATCCTACATCGCAGCGACTACAACATCGTGGCAAGATTCGGAGCTGAATACCGGGGCATGGTGCAGTATTACCTGCTTGCCAGCAACATTCACTGGCTGAACAGGCTGCACTGGGTGATGCAGACCTCCCCACTTAAGACGCTGGCCCACAAACACAACTCCAAGGTCGTCAAGATGTCTCGAAAGTACAAGGTCAAGATCGAGACACCTGAGGGACTGCGGACCTGCTTGCAAGCCCGCGTCGAACGCGGCCCAGGGCGGAACCCCTTGGTCGCGACGTTCGGGGGAATTCCTCTGAAACGGCAGCGCACGGCGAAGATCGTTGATCGCCGCCCAGCTCGGAGCGCCCCAAATGGCAGCGAGTTGATCCGTCGGCTCCGCTACGGGGAATGCGAACTCTGCGGGAGTGCGGACAATATTCAAGTGCACCATGTTCGTAAACTCGCCGATCTCCAAAGCTCCCAAGGCCCTCAACAACCGGCCTGGGAAGCGTTTATGGCGAAGAAACGGCGCAAAACCCTCGTGGTGTGTGCGCCGTGCCATGACGCTATTCACGCTGGTCCTCCTGCCGCGACAACGGCATGAACCGCTGGAGAGCTGGACGATCGGAAACGATCAAGTCCGGTTCGGGAGGAGGCTCACGGGAACCGGGCCGGTCAGCAGACCGGCACCGCGCCCGTGAGTCGACCTCACCGTCCCGAAGCCCTGCGCGAGGCCACCCGTCGGGCCGCGGCCAAGACCGCGGCGGCCGGACGGCGCGGACGCCTCGCCCCGGGCGAGAAACCCAACCGCAAGAGGATGGCCACGGTGGCCTGCGTCTTCGACACAGCGCCCGCCCCGCGCCGGCCGCACGACATCGTGCACCCGCCCGGCGGCCGCAGTGAAGCCCGGCCGCCGCGGCCGGGCCCCAAGGCGCAGCACAAGTGGTGCACGGCCTCAGTGATCCATCCACCGGAACAGGTCGTCGCCGACGCCTTCGCCCAGGCCGAGGCCCGCGACCCGCAGCATCTGCGGGACTGGATCGTGCTCGTCGACGGCGCCCGCCATCAACTCGACCTGATCCAGGCCGAAGCCGCCCGCCGAGGCATCCACATTCACGTCCTGCTCGATTTCGTTCACGTCGCCGAGTACTGCTGGACGGCCGCGCACGCCTTCCATCCGGTCGGTAGCCGCGGGGCCGAGACCTGGGCCGCGGACAAACTCACCGCGATCCTGGCCGGAAGCGCCGCACGGGCCGCCGCCGAGATGACCGCGCAGGCGGAAGCCGAACAACTACCCGCCGCCCGCCGCGAGGCGGTCGCCACCTGCCACCGCTACCTCACCGGCCACCTCGACCAACTCCACTACGACACCGCACTGGAGAAGGGGTGGCCGATCGCGACCGGTGCCGTCGAGGGCGCCTGCCGACATTTGATCGCCGACCGCCTCGACATCACCGGCGCCCGCTGGGGACTCGACGGCGCCGAAGCCGTCCTCCAACTCCGCGCATTGATCACGAACGGCGACTTCGACGACTACTGGACCTTCCACGCAGCACGCGAACATCAACGCCTCTACCCCAGCCCCGACCAGCAGAACTACCGCCTTACTGCTTGATCCCGACCGTCACTTCAGAGGATCCGCACCCACCTTCCTTTGATGGACGAGACGAAGTGTCGGCGTCAGCGGTGGATACCCGGTCTGCTCCCCCTGGGCACACCACCACTGACCGCCACCCTCGGGGTGGTGACCGTCACCCGATGCGCCCTGCGCGCTCCCACCCCCTTGACCGTCCGCACCGTGCGACGTCCATTCAGCCGAAGCCGTCCGGGGCCTGCCACATGAGCGTCACACCCTCGGCGTGCGGAAACTGGCCGTGCTCAAGGCACGGAGAAACGGACCGACAGTAATACCGGCACCGCGCTCCGTGCCGACTCAACAGGCCCCCGGGGAAGCACCTCCTGACCGCAAATGAATCAATATGATAGGGCCTGCAGTTGATACTCGAGATCCTCTGAGAAGTCTTCTCCTAGCGCCGTCAAGATCTCGATAGCTCCCGCCCTCGGGAGGATGTACACGTCAGCCATCTGGTCAAAGGAGGTACTGACGACCCTTTCAACCAATGAGATGTCGAGAGATTGCGCATCGATTTCCTTTGACGGGAAATCTTCATCCGCTTCGTAGACACGGATCACAAAGGTCACTTCTCTACCTTTCGGGAAGGGTCACCGGGCTTTGTCTGCGCTCCCGTTTTTGGGTCGAATTCCCCGAGATGTTTTTTTCCCGTCTTGCTGTACACCTCGACCGTTCCGTGTTGGGAATCCCATTCGTAGATCTTGCCCTTGGGGTCTTTCCAGCGTGACCGCCAGCCGCCTCCGCCTTGCACGGGAGTCTTGGCCCTGGCGGGCTTGGCATCCGGGAAGGCCTCAAGCTGCTTCGGTGCCTTGATAGGCCCGGAGGCGTGTGGTCGCGACGCCGCCGCTTGCTTGTCCCTGGCGTTGCGCAGGGCGACGTTGAGGCCGTCGTTGAACTGTCCCACTCCGTGGGAGACGATACCTACGCCGGCTCCTCCAACGGCGACGCCGCCGGTGATGGCAACGGCTCCGCCGAAGCAGCCGACGCCGGTTGCGCACACCGCTGCTCCGCCGATGATCATTTCGCCACCGACATTGACAATCGCCGAGCCCAACAGCGCCTGTCCGAGGCCGGACCAGATGTCGCCGTTGCCGATGATGGCCTGGCCGTAGATACCGACGGTGTCTGCCGTGCTGCGGAGCCAGTCGGGGATCCAACTGTCGTCGCCGTCTTCCTCACCCGGGTCGTCGGGGAGGTCCGGGGCGCTGCGTGCCATGGCCTCGGTGATGCGGTACTGCGCCTCTTCGATCTTCTGCCGGTCGATGGCCGCCTGGAGTGCCTCGGTGGCTGCCTGGTCCGCGGCTGCGGCGTCGGCTCCGGCTGCGACGGCGGAGGCTCGTGCGCTCTGTGCGGACGCCCAGGCGTCGTTGGCGTAGGTGCGTGCGTTGTTTGCCGACATCTGGGCGTTGGCGGCGGAGTTGACGGCGTGCGCTGCGGCGGTCCGGGCGGACTCCTCCGCCTGTCGCGCTGTCGTGGCGGAGGCGGCGGCCTCCTTCGCGGACGTCTCGGCCTGCTGTGCGGACTGTTGTGCCTGTGTCTTGTACTGCTCGGCCTGTTTGGCGGAGTCTTCCGCCTTGTTCGCCCAGTCTTTGGCCTCGGCTGCGCTCTTGCGCGCCTCGGCTGCGGCCTTGTTGGCGAGCCCGGCGTCCCTCTGGGCCGTTGCTGCGACCTTGTCTCCGTCGGCGATCAGCTTCTGCATCTGCGCAATGTGGGTCGCGGTGAGCGCGTCCTTACGCTTGGCCATGGACTGGCCGGTAGTGATGAAGTAGTGCAGCTGGCCAGTGGAGCCTTCCAGTGCGATGCGGGCCGCGGCCTTTACCTCAGGAGTGCCGCGGTCGATAAGTTGGGCGGCGGTGATGCGTTCGTCCTCGTGCCGGGCTTGGTCGAATCCGGTGGTGATGAAGTCGCGGTAGTGGGCGATGTCGTTGGTCTTTAGCGCCGCGTTAGCGTCGGCCTGGACGTTGGGGCCGCCGGCGGAGACCTGTTGGGCTATATAGACGCGCAGGTTCTGCTCGACAGCCTGGTACTGGCCGGTGTCGAGGAAGGTGTCGATCGCGGCGGGACCGCCTTGAAGGGCTTTGTCGGCCGCGTCGCGGACGGGGTCGGCGTCGACGTCCAGTGCGATCGCTTCGACCCGGGTACGGGCGTCGTTGTCCTTTGCCTTCTTCCAGCCGCTTTTCAGGAAGGTGAGGACGTCGTCGTCGCTGCCTGCGAGGGCGACGCTGGAGGTTTCGCTCGTCCAGGGGGTGGCAATCTTCATTGCGTCGAGTGCGAGTTCACGGCCCTTGGTTGCGGTGCCGGAGGGATCGGTCGTGCCGGCGGCTTCCTGGGCGAGTTGCTGCGCGCGGGTGTCCAGGTTGCTCTGCTGCTGCTGAACGGCGGTGCGGGCGGCATTCTGCTTGTCCTGGGCTGCCTTGGCGTCGCGGGCCTGCTCGATGCCTTCGTTGGTGCGGGTCCGAAGCTCTTCGTCCTCGACCTCGCGGGCGATGGTGAAGGTCTTCTTGGCCTGGGCGACCGCACCGCTGGCTTCGTCGGCGTACTGCTTGGCCATCTTGGCGTGCGCGGTGGCCTGTGTGGCGGCCGTCGCCGCTTCGCCGGCGTGGTCGGCCGCCTGGTCGGCGGCCGTGGCGGCCTTGTCGGCGTGCTCGGCGGCGGAGTTGGCCGCCGTGCGTGCCTCTCCTGCGGCCTGGGCGGCCTTGCGCGCGAGGGTCTGGGCTGCGTTGGCGGCCCGGGTGGCCTCGGCGGCGTGGCGCCGGGCGGCTGCGGCTGCGGCTGCGGCCTCGGCGGAGTGCTGGCCGGCTTGGTCGGCGTAGCTGTTGGCCTCGTCGGCCGCGTCGGCGGCGGCGGTGGCGTTGGTACCCGCGCCGCTCGCGGCCTGAGCGGCGTCACCGGCGGCGCTTGCGGCCTCTTTGGCCTGTCCGGCCGCATCCGCGGCCCAACGGGCGCCCTTGGCGGCCTCGCGGGCCCCTTCTGCGGCCTTGCGGGCGTCGGCCGCCTTGGTGCTGTCGCCCGCGGCGGCCGTGGCGGCGCTTTCCGCGCGCGCTGCGGCGTTCGACGCGCCGATGGCGGCCGACGCGGCCTGCGTGGCTGCGTTGGCCGCGATCCGGGCGGAGTTGTTGGCAGCGTTTGCAGCCTGGATGGCGGTCCGGGCGGCGTTGGCGGCACCGCGCGCCGCGGAGGCGGCACGGCCGGCCGCGGACGCGGCGTGCTGTGCGTCGTTCTTGGCCGCCTGCGTCTCCGCGGCGGCCCGCTGTGCGGCCTTCTTCGCCTCTGCGGACGCCTTCGCGGCGCGCGCGGCCGCGTCCTGGGACGCCTTCGTCTCCACTGCTGCCTGGCGTCCGGCCTCCTGGACGCGTTCGGCGAGTTGAGCGACGGTTGCGTTCTCCTCGTCGCGAGACTGGGCGACGAACTGTCCCACGGTCAGGAACTCGTGGATGTCATCAGGAGTTCCCCTAAGTGCGACCCTGCCCCCCGCCTGGACGTTGGGACCGCCGGTGCTCATCAGTTGGACGAGCTGGATCCGTTCGTCCTGCTCGCGCTCCTGATACTGGCCCTCCTCGAGAAAAGCGTCGATGTCCTCGGGAGTACCGTGGAGCGCGGTGTTCCCGGCCTGTTGGACGTTCTCGCGTCCGGCCGCGACGATCCGTGCGACCAGGATGCGCTTGTCCTGCTCTGCGGGACCCTGCCAGCCCTCCTTGAGGAAAGTGGCGAGTTCGGCCGGGGTCCCGTCGATGGCCTTGGACGCGGCCTCCTGCAGATCCTCACCGGCGACGCTGACAATCTGCGCGGCGAAAACGCGGTTGTCCTGATAGGTCTCGTCCTCAACGACGTCGAGGAATTTCTCGACCTCGTTGTCGCTACCGGTCAGGGCCACCTCGGCAGCGGCGCGGACACCGGGGCCGCCGTCCTTCCAGTACTGCACGACCTTGCCGCGGTCGGTGGCCGGCAGGTCGCTGATGCCGTCGAGGTCGGGGACTGCCGAGTCGGCCTGGGCGGGGGCCGCGCCCAGCACCCCCAGCGTCAGGGCAAGGGGCAGAACACCGAGGCTGATGCTCTGCAGGACACGGCGCGGAGCACTGCCCCGACGCCGAATACGTGGTCGTTTCAAGGAGGTTCGCTTTTCTCAGTAGGAGTGAGCAGACCGATCTGGAGCCGATAGCGAAGGGATTGAAGCTGCTATTGCAAATCGGACAGACCATTGAATGTTAAACGTTCAATTTTCATACAAAAGGCCCAAACCGGACAAAGGTTGCTATGTCACTAACTGGCGCCCAGACATGCATGGTTGACCGACACTGTATATGCACGTGAAGTTCACAGATGGGGCACCCGCTGTGGTCGCCGTCACGTATGCTCCATCATTTGCACAGGTTCTCTTGATCTATGCTTTAACTCTCTTTCGCTTGCAGTAGCACTCTCCTGGAGTGCCGCAGCGTTCCTTTCTGGGGGTTCCACGTGCGCACGCGCATCAAGATCATCTGTTCGACAGCCGCAGCGCTCGCCGCGACCGCGAGTCTTCTTGCGACAATTCCGGCGACTGCGACCAGCGCTCAGTCAGCCGACTCCCCTGCCGACGCGGGTTCGCCTCCCTCGACGGTGGAAGACTTCTCCTATCCCAGCGCCGCCTCGATCCTGGCGAACAAGGGCATCAGGCTGATCCGGGGAGACGGCAAGCTCGTCCTCGCCGACTGCGACGACAATGCCCAGCAGATCAGGGTCCTGACCAAGGCAGACCCGTCCGTGAACCGGGCGGGCACGTACTGCTTCGCGGCCAAGGCGAGCTCCGGCTACCTCAGCCTGGAACTGCCCCGCGTCTTCTACTTCGAGACGACCGATCGACCGATCAGCGCCGACCTGACGGCGGACGGCAAGACCACCACCGTCGACGTCGCCAAGGACTCCTTCAAGCCCGTGGGCGAGGGCGTCGTCAACGGCGCGCACAGCACCCTCGTGGAACTGCGGGTCACAGGCTGACCCGCTCGTAGCCGGACGCTCTGCCCCACCGTCGCGTACGAGAGTTCCAGGTGCCCCCGCAGGCAGGCGCACGAAACGCCCCCACAAGCGGGTCACGACACCCTCACGCCTCGCGGGCCTCGCAATTGTGCGAACAACAGGCAGTCACGCACCCCGGCTTGCCCACGCCGAGCCATACCCCCATAGCCGCCGCCGTTCGCAGTGCTCTCGGCAGCCCACGAACCAAACGTCGCATCCGGTGGAGTTGCACCCGCCGACCGTTCGTTTCGCCCCCTCCGGTAGAGGAACGGCGCACACTTCCGCAACTCCCACCATGCTTCGTGTAATCGTCAAGGATCACCATGTCTGCAATGCGCTCACGCACCGCACAGACCATCGGCACCGCAGTGGTCACTCTGGCCGCCGGCCTCGCCACCTCTCCCGCACTCGCCCTCAACGGCCCCGCCAACTCGGCCCCAGCCTCGTTCGTCGCGAAGATCGACATCGGCAGCAGCGACTCTCAACGCGCCTGCACCGGCACCCTCGTGGACACCCAGTGGGTGCTGACCGCCGCCACCTGCTTCGCGCCCAACGGCAAGCCTGCCGCCGGCAAACCCGCCCTGAAGACCACTGTGACCGTCGGACGCGCTGACCTCTCCCAGAGCGGCGGCAGCGTGCAGGAGGCCGTCGAACTCGTCCCCCATCCCGACCGCGACCTTGTCATGGTCAAACTCGCCAAACGAATTTTCGATCCCGCCATCACCCCCCTGCGCGTCTCCGCCACCCCCGCCGCCGACGGCGAGCAGCTCACCCACATCGGCTACGGCCGCACCGCCACGGAATGGGTGCCCAACAAGGCACATAGCGGTCAGTTCACCGTCGCCGGGACCAACGGCGCGAAGCTCGCAGTGAACGGGTCGCAGGACGCGACCGTCTGCCAGGGCGACGCCGGCTCCCCGGCCATACGCACCGTGGAGGGTACGCCCGAACTCGTCGCCGTCAACTCCGCCTCCTGGCAGGGCGGCTGCCTGGGCGCCGACCCCACCCAGACCCGCACCGACGCCGTCGACACCCGCGTCGACGACGTCGCCGACTGGGTCGCCAAGAACCGGCTGGCAACGATGCACGCCGATGTCACCACCGTGGTGACCACCGCCGACTTCAACGGCGACGGACGTCCCGACGTGGCCGCAATCACCAAGGACGGCAACCTGCACGCCTTCTACACCACCGCAAGCGGCACCCTCATCTACGGACGCGAGCTGTGGAAGCACGACGGCAGCTGGTCCCGCAAGAGCCGTATCTTCGGCGGTGACTTCAACGGCGACGGCAACGCCGACATCGCCGCCATGAACGTCGACGGCGTCCTCTCCCTCTACCCCGGAACCTCCGCGGGGCCGCTGACGTCCGGGATCGCCATGTGGAAGGACGACTCCTGGGGCTCCTTCCCCAACATCGCCACCTACCGCGCCAAGGGCTGGACCCGTGACGGCCTGGTCACCGTCGCCCCCTCCGGGCGCCTGTACGCCTACCCCACCGGTACTGCCGGCGCGCTGGACGGCACCCGCACCGAGGTGTGGCACGACGACAGCTGGAACAAGAAGCTCATCACCTCCGACGACTTCACCAGCGACCAGCTCAACGACATCGCCGCCATCGGCCAGGACGGCGCGCTCGGCCTCTACA
>NZ_JBIRPI010000047.1:0-21360 GCF_044332585.1 Streptomyces sp. NPDC016845
CGCCGACCAGGCGACGGCCGAACCAACGAACCTGAACACCCGTCAACCCGCCCTGACCAGCTGATCAGCGACTCCCGAACAACGGGGGAACCTCAACGGCCCCAGTACGGCTCTTTCTGTCTGTTTCCGGCGTGCCGTCATCCTGTTCGGTGCTGCATTGGAACAGGACCGCGCCAGATACCAGGGGGATGCCGTGGCTGCTTTCGCCGAACTGCCCGAGCAGGCGGCCGCCGAGCTCGAGAGCCGCCTGCACGACATTTTCGAGCTTGGCCAAATGATGGCGGTCACCGCCGATGAATCGGACCTCGCCGAGCAGGTGGTCGCCACGGCGCTGGACAAACGCGGCGGCATGAACCTCGTACGGGTCACCGCGCGGGCCCCCGCGCACCGCACCGCCGTCATCGACGCGTTGTGGGCGGCCCTCTTCCCCGGCCGCTGGCACGGTGCCCGCCCCCGCATCCTGTCCGAGGCCGAGCGGGACATCGACGCCGAACTCGACCGCCGCACCCGGCCCGTCCTCCTGGTCGGCGACGCGCAGCAGCTGCGCGGCGGGGGCTGGCAGTGCCTGTACGGGACCTGGCGTGCCGCCGCCGACCGTTATCGTCCCCTCCCTTTGATCTGGACCGGCACCACGCGCCTGACCACCGTGCTCCAGCGTCCCGCCCTCGACAGCATCGACAATCGCATCTACCTGCGCTACCGCATCGAACCGGCACACGGGCAACGGCGCCCCGCCCGGTGACACGACGGCACACCTGGCACAGGCACGCAGCACCGGTCGCGCACCCCGGGCAAAATCGGCCCCTGGCTGCGCTCATCCGTTTCCGCGTCACCAACGGCAGCAAGGCTCGGTACGGGCCACGCAGTTGGGGTTGCGCTGCCTGCCGCTGTGGAGGCAGCGCGCACGAGCGCATCCATCCGTGCGATGTATCGCTGTCGCGACCGCGAGTGACTGCCCATGATGAGTTCCACCGCGGGACGAGACGGTGAGGTGGGATGTGAACGGTTCGGACAAACGCGCAGATCTGCGCTGGGTAACGGCGGTGCGGGCTCTCGACAGTCTCCATCGCGCAACTGCATGGCTGCGCTGCGCGAGCCTGGCCGTGTTGTGGGCCTCCCTGGCCTGGACGCCGGCGTTGGCGCGTACGCATAGCGTCCTGGCGCTCCTGCTCGTCACCGCCGGGACTGTTTTGTCCGTCCTTCATGCCTATCCGGAAGCCAGGGCGCGCCTTGAAGAGGCCAGCGAGCGACTGCCTGGGCTTTACCGGCTGTTCGATCACCTGGACGGCACGCGGGGGCGGGCATCCTTCAATCTGCCAGGGCTGGCCGAGGGATTCGGCATGGCGGTGATGGGGCTCGCGCTGGTCGGCCCCTTCGGTCCGCACGGCCCCGGCGCCTCGGTGATGATTGTTCAGCTCTCCGCCGTCATGATGTTCGTAACTCTAGTTTTCATCAACATTGTGTGCGACGCGGGCTATTACGCACCGCCTCAATACGTGAAGGTGGGTAACGACCGGAGCATGGGCGCGGCGGACCGGCGACTGGTGCTGTTGCGGCGGCTGATACCCGTCGGCGCTCTGCTGATCGCAGGTGGGCTGTTCGTACCCGGCTGGACGGTCTCTCTCACGGCCGTGCCCCGTGCCGCGCGGGTATGCGTCGTGCTCGGTGCCGGGGCGGTCGCTGTTGTGTGGTGGTCCTTTGATCGCGTCCTCGATGCGGCGGTCACCACTGCAGTTGATATCGAGCGCGTGGTACGCGATGAAGCGTGCCGAGACCTGCACAGCATGTCTAAGACGGGGGTCGCCATGGCCGTCGAGGCCGAACAGAGCGACCACTACGAGCGCGCCGAGGTACGCGGTCTGCTGCGAGACGCACTCGTGCGGATCGAGGAGATGCGGCTGGACTGGCTCGATCCGGGGAGGGGGCCCGGGGGGACCGTGGGAACGTTATGGGATGCGGTGCTGTGCGTGATGGGGAACGAGTTGCGCGAGCGCTGCACGTTGGAGCCGGGGTGCGCATCGCTCGCCCTGCCGTCCACCGACTACCAGCTCGCCCGCCGTGTTCTGTCCGACCTGGTGGCCAATGCCGTTCGAGCCGGGGCGGCAAAAGTGACGGTGAACGTGTGCATCGGCCGCACGTTGAACGCCCAACGCGAAACGGCGCTGATCCAAATCACTGTGGCCGACGACGGACCAGGGATGAACGCGGACGCGCTGGGTCGCAACAGCAGCCTCGTCGTCCTGAACCGGGACTTGGACCGCTACCAAGGACGCATCAAATTCGCTGCACGTGAAAGCGGTGGCACCAGAGTGGACGCGCACTGGTCCTCTCGACAACCGGCCGAGGAGTGGCCGACCCGAACAGACATCCCGAAAGGTGAGTAAACGATGCGTGTACTCGTGGTCGACGACCATTGGATCGTCGAATCGGCCGTTGCCCGAGCCCTGGCTCCCGCTGAGCACGAGGTGATCGGCGTGCGGTCCCCGGAGAGTCTGGGCAAGCTGTTGGCCACCGACCGGGATTTCCAGCTGGCCCTCGTCGATCTGGACTATCAAAAGGAGTCGCGGCGGTCAGGGCTCGCCGCGTTAGAGATGTGCAGCACGGCAGGGGTGCCGGCTGCCGTTATCACCTCCGACGGCGAGCAGAACCGACTCCTGCACCTACTGGCCGCATTCGAGTTCTATCCGGACACCCTCACCCTGCTGTCCAAGAGCAACGCTGAGAAGGACTGGCGGGACATCGCCACCGCGGTTGCCTACGGTCATCATCCGAACCCGAAGGCATCGACCAGGTTCCGACCTCCGCGCCGCGGCATCTCCTGGATCAACAGCCTCGTCCGTCAGTCGGATGAGCTCGCGCTGTGGCGCGCGGCTGCCAGTTACGACCGGCACGCGACAATCATGCAGGCGACTGGCATCCGGTCGCGCGCGCTGTCGAAGTTCCTGGACAGGGCCGCAACGGCCGCACACCGGGTGCAGCACGAATTCTTCGATGTCGCACCCCCCGAGAACCAGCCGGAGGCGGGAACCCGCAACAAGCCCCTTCAAGTAGTGACCGGCTTCGCCAAGGCCTATGCCCCCTTTTTCGACGACCCAGATGTCGAGCGTCTGGTGAACGAATCATGGGGAACCGGGGCGCGGCAGGAAGGCCAAGGCCGAGCGGCGGGAGTTCAGCGCCGCAAATCACGCCTCGGGAGACGGAGTTGACGATGTCGGTCATAGACGACTGGCGGCCCTTTGTGGCATCCGCACTCGAGCACGGGCCACTGTGGGCGTTCCTGAGCGCCTTCGCCGTGAGCCCCGGTGTTCCCGCCCTGCTCGCTCTAGTACTCGAGCGGCGGCTACTACGCCCACGGTATGAGTTCGCCGCCTTCCTCTATGGAGATCCGGCGCTGGCCGTATCCTGCGCGGCCGGTGTCTGGCTCACCGGCCCCCCGGCCGCCGCCTCAGTGCCGATCACAGGATGGCCAGCAGTGGCGATGACAATGCTGCCCTTGCTGTTCGGCCTGTGGCAAGGGCGGTGGGAGATGCGCGCCGGTCTTTACACACGCGCACAGGTACTGTCCCCGACGAAAATTTGGCATCAGATCGTCGTCTACCCGTTACTGACCTATTTGGTCGGCAGTGCCCTCCTGAGGGGAGTGGCGGCAGGTGCCGGGAGTCCGATGCGGTGGATGGCGCTCATCGTGATGGCAGGCGGATTCCTGTTCTGGATGGCAGCCAATGCCCATGATCGCCGCCATCCAAGTACGGGTCACCTCCCGTACGACTGGCGCCGATTGAGGCCGCTGGCCTCGATGGATGCAATGGTTCGCGCGTCCACCCGCGAGCCCTGTCCCGATGTCGCGCGAAACAACGCCACTTGGGACGCAAGCGAACGCTCCTGAACTGGCAAAACAATGAATGCTCACATTCGCCTCGTCGGCCATCGTGATCGTGGTAGCAATCACGATTACGCGGGGAGGTGACATGGAGACGTATCTGCTGGTGTTGGAAGTCATCGGGGTCTATCTCACGTTCGCGGTAGCGGTGCGTGAGGCATGGCGGCGGAAGCGCAAGTGATCCCCGGATCGTACCTGGGGCGCCGAGCCAGTTATCTGATCCACGCGCACGACGGCGGGGCACACCGAAAGGTGTGCCCCGCCGTCGTGCGCGTCCGTGTTGCACGTACGCTGCTTCGTGTCGCTGCCCAGGGCGTTGCGGGCAGTGAGGTCGATCAGGCCGATGTTGGCGCCACCGGACCGGACGCGTTCGCGCAGCGCGGTCCGGCGGAGGTTGTCCTAGCCGACAATGGCGAGGTTGCGGCCGAAGTTCTCGTGCAGGCCGGCGGGGACGGAGGACTTGGCGGAAGCGCTGTTGCCGCGGGCCACGATCAGGCGCGTGTCCCTGGTCCCCACGGTGTCGTGCGCTGTCTCAACACCGCGGCTCAGCTGGATACGGTGCTCGTGAAAGTGCTTCCAGTCCATGAACAGGCGGAATCAGCGGTGGGTTTCCAGGCGCTCCGCGTCAGCGGGTTCTTCGCCGCGATGTATGCGGGCGTCGCCGGATTCCACGAGTTTCCGCGAGAGCGATTCGGATGTCGTCGACGGCCTGGTCCGTGGCGGTAGCGAACTGGTCCAGGGAGGTGAGGGCCTCCTCTGATTCGCCCAGGTCGCAGCAGGACGTCCAGGGATCCGGTGAAGGCGGGCTGGCTCGCTGAACACCTTGGTGCCACGCAACGTACGCAGCCAGACGCGACGAGCTCGCACGAACCCCGCCCACGCCTGGTGTTCGGGGGCGACGTGCAGCTGCTCACGGAGGAAGCCGCGCAGGATGCCGACACGGGCGCGGCCCTCCAAGACCTGCAGTCCGGCGGGGTCAGGACGGTGTCGGTCGATGAGGAGCGACGTGCGCAGCCACGTCCCGTGGTCTTCCCATTGCCGACCGACCTGTGGGGGCCACACCGTGACCCAGTGCACCGGGTTCTCGGCAAAGTGCTCGATCAGTCCGGCTTCACTCTCGCCGGTCGGCATCGTGTGGAAGTCCGCAGTCGGGATCTTCTGCAGCGTCCAGGTAATCGCGCTCAGCTCGAGGTAGCCGTGATCGGGCACTGGGATGTGGAGGGTGGGGGCGCTGTGCTTGCCGGCACGTTGATTCCGCTGCCCGGCCAGGTGCACGATCCTGGTCGCGGTCAGGGCCTTGCGGCAGAAAAGAAGAAGAGAGTGGGGTGGACCCGGTGTCCAAAGCCGTTCCCGGAGAGCCCGTCTGGTGGGATGAGCGCACGTGGGCGCACATCGAGCAGTCACGGCGGGCGGTTACAGCGCGACAGTGGGCGGCGCAGAAAAGGGCTGCGGCCACCGACATGCGGCTGCAGGCGATCTCGATGCGGGAGCACGCCCGGGCCATGCGCACCGCCGGCCTGCCCGACACCGCACCCTGTGGGCCGGACAGTCCCGAGGTCGTGGTGCAGCAGCGGGTGCAGGCGGCCGTGGTGATCGAGCAGGCCAAGGGGGTGCTCGCGGCCCGCTTTGCGTGCACCGTCGAACAGGCTGGGCGCCTGTTGCAGGAACACTGCCGCAGAACGGGGCAGCTGGCGGCGGTCCTCGCCCACCAGGTCGTCCACCACCGCATCCTTGAGCCCTGAGGTCGGGCCGGGGCGTCCGTTCCGGGCAGGGGGTCTTGGGCGCGGCGCTGGGCGTAGGTTGAGCGGGTGAGCGAGGGGAACGCCGACAAGGCGTGGCGGCGGGCGGCAGCCGCCCGGGAGCGTGCCGCTGCGGCGGGCGCGGCGGCCGACCGCATGGAGCTGCTGGCCCGGCAGAGCGGCTCGGAGATGTTTCAGGAGCTGGCCGCGCGGCAGCGGGAGGCCAGGGCCCGTCACCTCGCCGCCGCCGAACTGCAGGAGACCTACGCCCGTCAGGTGGACGCCTGGTCCCTGCGCAGGCAGCAGGACCGCCCCCGCCCGCCGTTCGTGCGCGGGGTCGCTGCGGCGTGCGGGGCCAGCGGCGGCGCGCTGGTGATGCTGGACGCGGAGCGGCGGCAGCTGGCGGTCACCTCCTCCGACGCCCGCGCCGCCCAGGTGCAGGAGGTGGAGTACGTGCTCGGCGAAGGCCCGGTCGGCGAGGCGGCGGTGAGCGGCCGCGCGGTCGCCGCCGCCGGCCCCGAACTGGCGCAGCGCTGGCCGAACTACGCCCGCGGCGTCTTCGGGCTCGGCGTGCGGGCCGCCGCGGCGGTGCCGCTGGCCTGCGCAGGCACGCGGCTGGGTGTGCTGGCCGTCTTCGACGAGGCCCGGCTGCCACCCGAGGCCGACCTCACCCGGATCGCCACCGCCCTCACCACCGACGTCCTGCTCGGCCCGGACGGTGATCCCCTGCTGTATGGCGACATCGATGTCCTGGACGTCGTCCACCAGGCCACCGGGATGCTCCTCGCCCACGGCGCGCGCACCCCCGCCGACGCCCTCGCCCTGATCAAAGCACGCGCCTTCCGTGACGGCACCAGCAGCGCCGACATCGCCCGTCAAGTCGTCGACTGCGGTCTGCGGCTGACCGGCGAGGCGCCATAGCGGCCGCCCGCACCAGCGGTGTCGTCACCGCGGGGTGCGGACGCCCGCTAGGCAGACGGACTGGTGTCCGCGCCTGCATACGCAGAAGATGTGGACGCCCCCGGGAGGGCCGGTGAGTGGTGAGGGCCCGCCGTGACGTGCATAACAGCCAGGCGTTGAACGTCAGCGAGCGCACGTCCACCCTGCCCTGGGAGACCGCTCAGGTGAGGGCCCGGCACCGGCCGCCTCGACCCGGCTGGGGTGCACACCGCCGGGCCCCACCACCCCGGCAGCAGCGGCCCGGCACCGGCCGACACCCTGCTGCCGCCTCGCCCGCCCCGACACCGCCACGCCTCCCAGCGGGAGAAGAGCCGAGACGAAGTTGGCGATCTCAGTCGTGCCGGGCGTCCCAGACGGGCCCAGAGCCGTCAGCCCTCTCTCCTGCGGCCTTGTTGCCACCGTGCGAGCACCGCCTCCATCCTCTGGCGCTGCGCCCGGCTCCGGGCGACCAGCTCCCGGGCGCGGCGGCGCAGGTGGGCAGAGCGTTGCCGGGTGGCCTGCGCCCGGCGCCCCGCCTGGCGCAGGGTTTTCTCGCCATCGGCGTCGGCACCGGTGTTCGTCTCTTCCATACGCTTTCGTCCTTCGCCCGGCGGCAGCTACAGGTGGGGCCGTGCCGCCGCGTTCCGCATCCGGTCAGGTGTTGGAGCCTGCGTCGGTGTGCCGGCGGCTCGAGGTGCTGCCGTGCCAGTCCAGCACCATCACCGTCGCATCATCGGGCAGCTCATTCTGATTGGCCTCGCGTACCGCGTCGATCAGCGCCCGCACCACCTCACGCGGATGCTCATCCGCGGTGTGCTCAAGGAGGGCGGGCAGGTCGACGACCGCGCTGCCGCGCTCCTGCATCCCGTCGGTGAGCAGCACCAGACGGTCTCGTGGCGCCAGGGGCAGCGACTGGGTCTCGTAGTCGGCCGGGGCGGGGATGCCAAAGGGCCGGTTGACGGCGAGCGGAAGTTCACGCACGTGTCCGTCGCGCAGGAGCAGGGGCCAGGGGTGGCCGGCGTTGACGAGCTGGCACTGCCCCGTGTCCAGGGCGATGCGCAGGAGTTGGCCGGTGGTCAGGCCACGGTCGTAGCGGGTGAGCGCCTGGTCGGCGGCGTGGGCCTGCCCGAGGAGACCGGCGTGGGCGCGGCGGGCCTGGCGCAGGGCGTTGACGGTGAGGGTGGCAAGGAGTGCCGAGTCGGTGTCGTGCCCCATCGCGTCGGTGATGGACAGGTGCAGCATGTCCTGGTCCAGGCTGTAGTCGTAAGTGTCGCCGCCCACCCGGTCGGCCGGGACCAGCGCGCAGGCCAAGGTGAACTGGGCGGCCTCGCAGCAGGACGCGCTCGGCAGCAGCTGGTGCTGGATTTCCGCGGCCAGCCGCGTGTGGGTGGTGCGGCGGCCCCAGTGGTAGAGGTCGGTGAAACGCCGGTCGGTCACCACGATGTAGGCGAGCGCGTGCGCCGCCCGCGCCACCGCCTTCCGCACCGTCTCGTCGCCGTTCGCGACGACAAGCTCCAGGACACCGATGCAGTCGCCGCGGTTGGTCACCGGCGCCACCAGCCGCACCCCACCCTCCGTCTCCTCCTGGAGCAGCTGCTGGTTCTGCAGTACGCGTTCGTAGCGGCTGCCCGGCAGCCGCAGCCGCTCCGCCTTTTCCACCGGCTCCCCGGCCGGCCCCGCACGCGGCAGCCGGACCACCTGCTGACCGACCAGATCAACGAAGACGAACGACACGTCACAGGCGCCGTACCGTTCTTCCAGGTTCCGGGCGACCACGTCGACCGACTCGCACGGCGCGGCATCCTCCGCCGCCGCCAGCAGCTCCTCCAGGCCCAGCCCGTCACCCGACACGGCGGTCGCCTCCCGCCGACCCGCCGCGGGCCTGCCGCTCGCGGCGGGCCCGCAACTGCCGCTCCAGCTCCGCCTCGACCTGTGGGGGCAGGATGCGGGTGTAGCCCCACTGGGTGAGCAGGAACGCCACCCGCCGCAACTCGATGTGGGTGTGCACGGAGATGTCCCGCAGCATCTCCCACGCCCGGCCAGGTGGGACCTGGGCGACGGCGACCAGGACACCGAGCGCCCGGTCCATCTCCCGGTGGGAGTCGACCGCCTCCTTCAGCTCGGCGATCTCGCGCTGCAGCACGGCCACCCGCGCCTCGACATCGCGCAGCTTCACAGCATCAGCCCGGGCCGCTTCATCGCATGCCAACTATTGCCTCCGGGGTCACGGGGGGGCAGCAGTATCAAAGACCACCACCGTCCCCGCGACCCGGCATGCGGTGTAAGCACCCCGGCCCGGCCAGGAAAGGAGGTGCGCACCGACGGCCCACACCCCGGACCGGAATCCCGGCTCGGCCGGTGTCGGCCCGGGTGAGGGAGGCTGATAACAATGGGGCCGTGCCGGAAGCCAGCAAGCCCCAGAGAGCCAACCGTTTGATGGTCACCAGCCACGACGAGGGTGAGGTGGCCGTCGCGGCGGTGCGGGGAGCAATCGACTACGACACCCGGCCTCCCCTGCAGGAGGCACTCGCCCGAGCCTGCACCCGCGCCCGCACCCCGGCAAAAGTCGTGGTGGATCTGAGTGCCGTGCCGTTCCTGGACTCCGGCGGCGTTAACACCCTTTTGATCGCCTACCGCGAGGCCACCGGGACGGGCGGCTGGCTGCGTCTGGCCGGCGCGAGCGCCGCGGTGCTCCGCGTCCTGGACCTGGTCGGTCTGGACTCCGTCATCGACGTGTACCCCACCGTGCAGGCCGCCCTCGCCTGACCAGGTCTTCTCCTGCGGACTGCCCGGCTTCGCTCCCTGTGGCCGGTGCACGCGGACGCCCGGGGCGGGCCGAAGTCGGGAGAGGTGGTCCCTCCGGCTGCGCTTCCGAACCGAAGGGACCGGGGCGGACGCTGTGCGCACCAGGTGCACGCCCGCCCGGCCACCGTCTCCCCTTTTACATGCCCTTTACACCTGAGTCTCCGTGGCCCTGAAGGCTGGTTCTTCTGCCTGGCCGCATCCATGGGTGGCGCCGGTACGGAGGATCCTGGTGGGGTGCCCGTTTCTTGCGAGGCATCGCGTTGACGGCGGCCCAACCTGCGGGGATGTGCGACGCGTTGAGCGTGGTGTGGCACTCCTGACCGGAGTGCGTCCAGGGGCGGGTCTTCCGGCGAGGGTCCGCCCCTGCGAAAGAGACCGGGCCGTCTCGGCAATCGTCAACGATTCGCCAGGATGCGGCTGCGCGTCTTTCGCTGCTGAAGGCGGCGCTCTACGCTCGATGCAGACAGGCTGGCCGGTGTGATGCCGCCGCCTTGAAGGTTCCCAGCCCCCGGACCGTGTCTGTTGAGACGGCTGGAGCCGTATCGCCGACGACACGACTCCAGCACCGGCCCTCTGGGTGTCGACCGTCCTACGAGGCATCCCGCTTGCCTCGCGTCCGTCCAGAGGGCGCCTCACCCGCAGCAGGCAAGCACCGCTGCGCGGGCCCCGGGGCCACTGCGCCCGGGGAATGCCACCAGCCTCCCACCGCCGCGCCCGCCTGTCTGCCAACCGCGTAGCCGTATAGGGGGCGCTTTGGCGCTTGATCTCACCTCGTGCAGGTGTCTGCGCGGGAGGCCGGCGTCCGTGCGCCCGCCGGTCGGCCGCGCCCCGGCTCGAAGACATCACTGCGAGCACACAGGTGCCGATACAGCTCGGTGCGCACGTTGACGGGCAGGACGCCGCTCTGGCCCCACCGGACGGTCAGGAGCGCCACCCGCCGCAGTTTGATGTTCAGACGCATCAACACCTCCCGCAGCACATCGAACGCGTCGGCGGGCGAGATGCGCGCCACCGCGATCAGGACACCGACCGCCCGGTCGACATCCGCATGGGAGACGACCGCCTCCTTCAACTGCGCCACTTCCCTCTCCAGCTCCGCCACCCGCGCATCGGCATCAGGCGGATGCGAGTCGGCAGGCTGCTGCGCTTCCTCGAACGTCACCTCGCGCCTCCGGGGTCCTGGGGGGCATCGGCGTCAATCTTCCTATCGCCGTCCCGCCTACCCGGGCCCCTGCGTCTGCACGCCCGCCGTCCCGACCACGGCCGCGTGCCCATCCCCTCCCGTCGCGGCCGGCAACCGGCACATGTGGCCCTGCCCCATCCTGCGACGGCAGGACCACACGATCCCTAGGTGCAGCGCAGGTACAGGGTGTCGAGGCCGTCCCAGCCGCGTTCCTGCAAGCGCAGGTCCAGGCGCAGGGCGGGCTGGGAGACGATGACCAGCGCCTGCGGCGGGCGCAGCGTGCGCGCGAGACCGACCAGGGTCGCAAGCGCGCTGTTGGAGAGGTAGTCCACGGCGGTGAGATCGACCGTGATCTCCTGGGCCCGCTGGGCGCATTCGGCAACCGCGGTCGCGAGGGGGACCTGGTGGGCGCCGACGACTTCGCCGAACAGCCGCACCCCCTCCTCGCGCTGCAGCGGGGTGATCAGACAGCGGTCGTCGACGAAGAAGTTCTGCATCCGGGGTCCTGGGAAGACGTGCACCGCGGGCCCGCAGGGACAACGAACCCTGAGGGGGAAGGCTGGGCTGTGCAGGCTTGAGCGGTGCGTATGAGGCGGGCACGGAGACCCCCTTGGCAGCCGCTGGCGTGAGGACCCGTCCACGGGCCCGAGAGAACGCCGAAACCAGAACCCGCCGCGCTGACGACGAGGCAATTCACGGTCCACCAAAGACGCTACTCCCCCCACGGGACCGGACGACAGCGCTTACCGGAAGCAGAACGACCCCGTACGCGCCCCCCGGCTCCGCCCCCCTCACGGCACAGCCCTGCTCCCCCAACGGCGCGCGTCCGAGCCGCCAACGGCTGTACACGGTACGGCAGTTAATCCCCTGTTGACCGAGCACAGTGGGCTGCCTCCGCTGGACTCAGCTCACGCGCGTGACGTCCACGACCGGATGCCGTGTGGTGCCCGAAGCCACCTCGACGACCGGGCCGTGCGCCACGGTGGCGTAGCTGTCGCCGGACGGGGTGTGCTCTCTGCGTCGGGCCGTCGGCGGCAGGCAGGTGGGCGGCGGCCTGCGCGCGAGCGCCGGGGGAAAGGGGCTAGGTGAGGGCGGTGCGGCCGTCGGGGAGGCGCACCGCCAGGTTCTTGGGGCGCCTGCGGGCGCCGGTGTAGCCGATCACGACGGCGTGGACCGGCTCACTATGCCGCACCTTCCGCCACGACCCGTCCGGCCGGTACAAGCCCGTTGTGCGCTTGGCGACGATGCCCTCCACGCCCTGCTCGGGCAGGACGTCGAACCAGACGCGTGCGATGTCGATGTCGTCGGTCGCGGGCACTGCCTGCAACGGCGGGCCGAGCGGCTCCAGAACGTCCTGGAGCGCTGTGCGCCTTTCAAGGTACGGGCGGCCGCGAAGGTCCCGGCCCGCGATCATGAGGCAGTCGAACGCGGCGTAGGAGGCGGGGTAGCGGCGCATCAGGTCGGCCAGGCGCCGGCCGCGGGCCGCAGCGCGGGAGCGACCGCGCCGAAGTCGGTCTTCCCATCGCGCCAGATGACGAGTTCGCCGTTTATGTGGGCTGCCATGTGTGTCTCAGGGACGACTTGCCTCCAGGAGGCGGTGTGCGAGGTGAAGGAGATCGGCCAGGTCCAGCACCTGTCCACCGAAGCCCGGTAGGGGGACATGAAGTGGCTGGGTCCAGTGGGCGGGGATTGCGTCCAGTCCGTAGTACGCCCCCGCGAGGCCTCCGGTCACCGCGGCGACGGTGTCAGTGTCACCGCCGAGGTCGATCGCCGCGCGTATCGCGTCTTCGAAGCTGGTGGTGGTGCGCAGGGCCCAGACGGCTGAGCCCAGACAGGGCCAGACGGCACCGTTGAACTCGGTCGCCTGCTCGGGGTGCCAGTCGGGCGCGAGGACGGTCGCGTACCGGCCGCGGTGGTCGGGGTGGACAAGAGCCAGGACGTCCGGGAGCGCGGCGAGGGGGTCAATGTCCTCGAACGCGACACAGATGAGCTCGTGGAAGATCGCGGTGCCTTCCCAGGCCGCGCGGTCCCCGTGGGTGAGGGCAGCGATACGGCGGGCCGCCTCCATGGTGGCTCCTTGGCCGGCGGCCGCGAAGTGGACTGCGGAGGTCGACGCCCGCATCAAGGAACCGTTTCCCGCCGCTCGTTGGTTGACCTGGAAATGGATCGCGGCGGCGAGGTCCCAGGGCATGCCGTTGGTCAGGACATCTTCGGTCTGCAAGCCGATGTCCTTCGGCTCTGATGCCGCCCACCGCTGGAAGCGGGCGAAGATGTCCGGCAGATCCAGCCCGCCCTGCTCCAGCAGCGACTCCGCGACCAGGACGGCCATCTGCGTGTCGTCAGTGGCCTCGCCGGGGTCCCAGCCACCACCTCCGCACATCTCGCCACCGGCACCAGGCACGGGAAACCGCGCAGAGAACGCTCCCTGGGGGCCAAACTCGAAGGGGGCGCCCAGAGCGTCACCCACCGCTGAGCCGACGACCGCGCCGGCCGCTCGCTGAATCCGCTTCATTCGCGCAGGTTATCCGGGCCGTACCAACGGCCGCACGGCCCGATTGCCTTCCTCGGCTTCCCGAACCATCGGAGGCGAACGCGTCTCGTCTATGGAGGTGCACCGCCTGAGACACCTTGGGTCTGAGACGCCCGTACAGGTCACATAACGCCATCAAGGATCGTGCCGGGCGGGAGCTCCATCGCGCTGGTGGCGACGTCGAGCCACTGCGCGGCGACATCCCGGCCCGAGCGGGTCTGGATACGGACACTCTCGCGCCGCCAGATCACCCCCGGTCCCCGTCCTTCTCCAGACTTCGCTGTGTCTCACGAGACACATGGCCACCGGCATGGCGGCGCCTGGACAGGCGCGGCTCAGCTCCGGTTGCGGCAGAGGGGAATTGAGACGGCGAGGTCCTCGTCGAGCTGTGTGACCAGGACGTCGGCGAGGGGCGGGACGTACCGGGTGGCCCATTCTTCGACGGAGGTCAGGAAGGCGACAAGCTGAGCCTGTACGGAGCTCAGGAGTGCGGGCAGTTGGGCCAGCGGCAGTTCGATGGGGAGGCCGTCCGGGTGCTCCGCGTCAGGCCACAGCCGGACGGTCGTCCCGGTGTGCTCGATGCGCGGCGCGGGGTCGTGGCCAAGCCAGGGCTCTTCGCCGTCCATGAACTCCAGCCAGTCTCGCCAGTTCTCCAGGCCGAAGCAGCAGCCGGGCGGTGCGGTCACTCCGGTCGAGGTCTCCCGGATCCGGATGCCGCCCGGAGCGATGACCTGGTCCGTGCTCAGCAGTTGGCTGACCTGCCCCGTGCTGGTCTCGGGGCCGCGGGCCGGGGCCTCGTCATCGCTGGTGTTGTAACTGGTCAGGACTGCCATGGCGGTGCCGATCTCTCGCCCGGACAGTCGGCCGGACAGGGCCAGGAGGTGGTCTGTGGGCGAGTCGGCAACGGGCCACAGCGCGAAGTCGGCGGCGTCGTAGGTCTCCAGGACGGCTTCCATGATCAGCACGCTCCCAGTGTCACTCGTCAGACGGTGGCTATGCCCCGCTACTTCTGGGCAGCGCCCACGTTCCTACCTCTGCCGAGGTGCACCTGGATGAGACATCTCATGGCGTCTGGAGAACCGTCCAGCTTCGGCTCGTACCACCAGCCGCCCCCGGTCGGCAGGGTCGAGACCTGCTGCGCCAGTGCCACGTCGACCGGGTACTCCACACGCCCACCCTCTCCCCCGCCCGGCGCGGCCGCGCGCGAGGCTACTCCGCCCGGCCCGAGCCGCCCGAGTGGCTGCTAGAGGTGGGGCTGACCGGACGCTCTGCCGTCTACGTCCACGCGAGTACCTGTCACATGGCGGGCAAGCGCTCCCGCCCCATCAATGCCGCCCAGGCCCGCAACGCTCTGGATCACGGGCCGGTGCCTGCCTGCCCGCACTGCCGGCCGGGCACCGCGCTCGGTCTCGGCACCAGAGCTCAGGGGCGCGGCGCCTGTCCGCACCGCGATGAGACCGGACGTCACCGCAGAGGGGCAGCCGCCGCCTACGGGACGTGTCCGCGGGGTTCTCAGACGGCTGAGGTCATGTCCTCCTGCGCGAGGCCGGCTGCTGGCTGTGACATTGGGTGAGGGAGCCCCTCCTCGCTCGCGACCATGATCGATGGCGGCGTGTGGTCACTCGGTCGCGATCACGTGGACGCTGCCCAGGTCCTCGATGGGGCGGTGCGGGACGTATCCGCGTGGGCGGATAGTGAAGACATCGGCGCGGAGCCGTTCCGGGCGCATCAAGAAGGCCGCCCAGATGCCTGCAGGCTGAGCTTCTTCGGGGATTCCGGGTTGCTGGAAGCGCCCTTCGAGGACCACGAAGTAGCAGGGATCGGGTACAGACCGCACGCCGCCTGGTTGCAGAAGTCGGGTGGCGGCATCGCGGGTTGTCGCCACGACACGGATGCGGGCCGGCCGCGGGTCGCCGTGTCCTCGGGACCAAACCAGAGCCTCATCACGGATGCGGGCCAGGACAGACGGAGTCAGATGCTCGTTGGTCATATCGCCCCCCAGCGGAGAAGCGCACCTCACGGGAAACGGCTCCTGGTGGCATTAATGGTCTGAACTGGCCCCACCTCAAATGGCCCCGAGGTCCGGCGTCAGTTGGCCCCGGGGGGAGAGGCGGACGGGCTTCAGCTCACGGGGCCGTCGGGTCGGCAAGGGTGGTGAGGTCCTCTGCGTTCTCAGCCGTCCGATGCAGAAATGAAGCGACAGCCTCAGGGAGCAACGGGAGGGCAGCTAGGGCTGCGGAGGTATGCGGGATTTCGTCGAGCTGGTAGGTGCCATGAAGCGGGTCGTCGATCTCCGGCCCAGTCCGGCTGCATTCCGACCAGCTAGTGATCCGGGCAAGGTAGACGTGGTCACGTTGGTGGGTATCGTCAAAGGTCAACAGTCGGCCGAGGATATGTGGGGTACTTGCAGTCTCTTCGTAGACCTCGCGGGTCAGCGCTGCGCGCAGGTCCAGGTCATCGGGCTCAACGTGGCCGCCGGGCAGAGTCCAGTAGGGGGTGCCGCCGGGCCAGGTGCGGCGGATCAGTAGCAGCCAGTCGACGGGAGTGAGCAGGACCGCGCGGACGCACTCGATCATGTGGATCCGAAGACGATGCGCGCCCGGCCGCGCGGGGAGTGCTTGCCCACTAGGCGGCGCTGCTCGACTCGCGCGCAGGGAGGCCGGCCGATACGCGGAGGTCTTCCCAGTCCGCGCACGCATCGAGGTCGACGCCTTCAGCGGCCAGGCGCTGAAGGACGTAGGCCACGCCGGGGTCGGACAGTACGTGCTCGCGGGCGTCGGCGCGCAGCGCCGCTTGCTCGTCGGGGTCGAAGACGAGGTGTGCCATGGCTGTCCTCTGGTCGCTTGAGTTTCCACGGTAGCGAGGCCGGGAGCGGCCTGTCAGGGCTCTGGCGAGCCTCCTGCTGACCCTGGAAAACCGTAGCCCGCTACGGGGGGCGCGGGCCTACGGGGTTCTCTCAGCGCTACTGATCGGCGCTGCTGTCGGTCAGGCTAGCTTCGAACTGGCCTATCATCGCCACCTCGTACGCGGTGTGCCCGGTCCGGTCCGCGTGTTCCAGGCACCACTGCTGAGCCGCGCCCCCCGAGGTGGCATCGGGGCTGGGCTCCAGACAGGTCAGGCACGTTGCCCGGAAGCGGTTCGGTGCCGGTGTCTCGCGCAACCGCCACGGCGCGAACGCGAACTTGCGGCGGATCATCCGTCCTCCTCCCGCTCCCCGTCCTCGATGGCCGGAGGGGTCAGACGGGCGCCGCGGCTGTCGGCCACGCGCAGCACGTCCCCCAGGGCCTGCACCGCGATGCCCAGGGAGCGCCGCAGCGCCTCCGTTCCCGCCTGCGGATCGGCGAGGACGGCGCGGGCCCCCTCCAGGACGAGAGCGCCGTCGGCGAGCTGCCCGTCCTCGATGCGGTCGGCCAACCGGCCCACCACGCTACGGCCGGACCCGAGCCGGTCGGGGTCGGTAGCCAGATAGCAGGCGTGCCCCATCTCGCTCTCCCATGGCAGTATCCGCAGCCCCCGAGCGACCATCGGAGCGGCGTTCGTCCGGTCGTTGTTCACGAGGTCCTCACCTCCAGCGCGAGACCCCGGGGCACGACGTGCAGCGTGCGGCGGCGGGCCGCCCGCAACTCCATCCGGCGCTCATGCGCGACGACGTACGGGCGCACGAGACCGCCCTCCTCACCGCCCATGGGGGCGGGCGGCGGGGTAGCAGCGGTGGTCGCGGCGGTGGGGGGTGTCGGGCGCGTATCCGGCGTTCGGTGGCGTCGGGTAGCGGGGGTCAGCAGGCGCAGTGCACACCGCCAATGCGGGCCGTTAGCTTGGAACATGTCGTCAACCTCCGTGACTTGTGCGGTTGATGACCACACCCCGGGGCCGTTCGCGCGGTCGCCGGGGCTCTCGTGTGGGTCTCTTCATGCAAACGCGGGTGATCGATGGGGGAAGGAGCCTTCCGGGGGGGGCCAGCAGGGGGCCAGACTGGACGGGAGAGGGGCCCCGGGTGGACAGAGGCGAGCGGCGACGGCACTTCGGCGTGTATCTCGCGGGCCTGCGCCGCGCCACCGGCAAATCGCAGCGGCAGGTGGCCGCTCTGCTGTGCGCGGTCTCCGGGACGCAGTCCGTCACGCGCACGGAGGTCTCGCGCTGGGAGCGCGGCCGCCGCGTCCCCGACGTCTGGCTGCCCTGGCTCGCGCAGCTATTGGCCGTGCCGCTGCGCGAGCTGGAGCAGGCCGCCGCGTACGCCCGCGGCGAGGAGTGGGCCCGCCTGCCCGGCCCTGCCGCGTCCCTGGTGGCGCTGCTGCCCGAGGGGAACCCGCTGCACCCAGGAGCGGATACTCGAGGACGCCGCGTCGGGGCGACGGAGGTCACCGCGCTCGCCGGGCGGGTCCATGCGCTGCGCCTCGCCGATGACGTCCTGTCCGGCGGCGACCTCATCGACCCCGCATTTTGGGAACTGGGCACCGCCCTCGCCCTGTACCGGGAATCGACGTTCACCGAGGACACCGGGCGCGGCCTGCTCGTGCAGATCGGGGAGTTGAGCCAGATCACCGGCTGGATTGCCTCCGACGCCGGTCGTCTGGCCGACGCGGAGCGCGCCTACCGCATCGGGCTGGACGCCGCCCGGCACGCAGGTGACGCATCGCTCGCGGGGAACCTTGCCGGGTCGCTGGCCTATCAGTGGTCGAACAACGGGCGGACACGCGAGGGCGTCGACCTGGCCGAGGCCGCACTGCGCGAGGCCGAACACGCGGCCGCGCCGGTTCGGGCGCTGTTCGCCGACCGGGTGGCCTGGGCACATACCCGCGCGGGCACCCCCGAGGGAACACAAGCCGCGATGGAGGCGCTGGGTCAGGCGCACGAGGCGCTCGACACCCCGAGCGATGACGAGCCAGCCCCGCCCTGGGCGTACTGGGTCTCCCGCGAAGAACTCGAAGTCATGGACGCCCGGGTCTTCACCGAGCTGCGCCGGCCACTGCGCGCAGTGCCGCTGCTGACCGACGTCCTCGCCCGCTACGACGCCACCCACGCACGCGAGCTGGCGCTGTACCGGTCCTGGCTCGCCGTCGCCCTGGCCGACGCAGGCGAACCCGAGCAAGCCGCGGACGAGGCACGGCGCGTCATCGCCCTCTCAGGCGACCTCTCCTCACAGCGCACAACCGACCGGACCAGGGACGTCCTGCAACGGCTGACGTCGTACGCCTCTGTTCCCGAGGTCCGATCCGTCCTCACGGATCACGGGCACCTGCTTCCAGCCGTCTGACGAGGCTGAGAACCCGTATTTGAACGCTGCGTCCGGGGCTGTTGAGGCTGGGTGAAGTTCCGGTGGCGGGGAGCTTTGGCCTTGGGTTGCAGTGGGTCTCAGAGCAGAGAAGCCTGCCCGGGGAGGCCGGCGTCTCGTTGTCGGCGAAGTGGTTCCGCCGCGCCTCGGTCTTTGGAGGTGGGTGTGATGCCCGCTGAGGGGACGGTCGGGTGTGTGACCCGGCGGCGTTATGACGAGATCGTGGCTGAGCTGCGGGACGTGGTCGAGCAGCAGACCACGGGGCAGTTCCGAATCGGCGATAAGGCCCTGGAGATCGAGCCCACACGCTCTCAGGGGGGTGCGCCGGGCGATGCGGCGTTCTCGGTGCAGCGGTCGTTAACGGAACTGGCTGAGGACATCGGGTTGAAGTTTTCCACGGTGCGCAACGCCCGGTGGACGGCGTCGCGGTGGCCGCAAGAACACCGGCAGGCGGGAGTGTCTTTCACGGTTCACCGCATCCTGGGAGCGATTGAGGATGAGGAGGAACGGTTCGCCGTGATGCGGGTGCCGCCTGAAGGAAAAGGCCGGTGGACCGTGGACAGTGCCAACCGGCGAGTGGGACGACAGGTCGAGAACCCCATCTCACCGCAGGAGAAGGTGAGCGCAATCCACTCGCTCGCTCAGGACGACGATGTGGCCGCACAGATCACCGGTGATCTGCTGCGGCGGCCGAAGGTGGCGACCAAATTCCCGGCAGAGGAGAAGGCCCGGGTGATCGAGGAGTTCACCCGGGACGAGTCGATCGCCGCCACCGCGGCCACACACCTGCTGCGCAGGCCCGATGTCGCCTTCAAGGCCATGGGAGATGACGGCGCCCGCCAGCAGGTCAATCACGCGCAGGTCGCGCGGGGCCGCCAGGCCCGCCAGGAGTTCGAGGAGACGCATGAGCTGGCCCCTGCCATCAGACGCTTCGAGCGCACGGCCGAGTTCCTTGACCTGATCGCGGCCTGCCACGCGTTCGTCGCCAAGGCCGGACGCACCGTCCCCGGCCTGCGCGACCGGCGGCTCGGCGAGGACGAACGCGACCTGGTGCACGAGCGGATCGCACGTGTCCGCGCCGCCTGCGACTGGATCGAGCACGCCATCGACACCGGCGAGGTGGACATGGACACCGAGCTGGCCCGCCTGCTCACCGAGGAGTAGACCGTGATACGGCGCTCGGGCCCCGGGCGGCGCAAGGGAGATGCCGCCCGCCGCCATGCCGAGTGCATTTACCGGATCCTGATAGAGGCGCGGCCGGCTGGGCTGCGCACTCCGCAACTGCTGGCCGCCTGCGAACTCTCCCGCTCGCAGGCCGAGGCCGGGCTGGCGATGCTGCGCGACATCATCACGGAGATGAACTGGCCGCCTCTGATCTGGACCCGGGTGGACGGCTATCAGTTCACCGCCGATAGCGACGAACTGGAACGGTATGAGGTGGCGTGGCTGCGGGTGAAGGTGACCGAGGTGCGCCGGTTCGTCACCGCCACCCTCGCCCCGAACGCCCGCCTGGCCCCGGATGACAAGCGGGTCCGTCTCCTGGTCACGCATCTCACCTCGGTCGAGGCCGCCCTCGACCTGATCGCCTGAACCCCCTGTTGCCCGGCCCCTGGCGGGGCCGGGAGGAAGGCGCTCGTCATGCGTCCGCGCCGCTACCCGTCCGACACCACGGACGCGGAATGGGCTCTGGTCAAGGATCTGTTGCCACGGCCCGCGTGTCAGACCCGGTCCGGGGGCCGGCCCGAGACCCATCGGCCACCGCCGACAGCGCCGCAGCGGCGAATGTCGCGGTCACTATCACCAGTCCCAGCAGCACTGTCTCCATGGCAGCGCATTCTTCCCACCGCCCTGGACGCGGGCCGCAGCGAGTGCCAGGCCGCATACAACCGCCTGCACGACTCATGTCGTGAAGGAAGTCACCTGGCGCGGCCTTCACGGAACCTTCTGCAATCAAGGAACGGGCCCGTACGCTGCGAGCATCGTACGAACGGCTGGACCGACCGGCTCCAGGACGCCGTGCTTGCTGTGGGGACGGCCACCACGGCCTCCCACCTGATCGTCGCCAGCCGCCCCCCGTCGGCGCCGGGCGACTTCCGCATAGCCCTCGGCAACCGCTGCGCACCCGTGGTCGCCGGGGGCTTTCCCCCGTGGACCGGACGGGGCCCGGTCAGTGGAGGTTGAGCTTGCTCAGTGCGATGGTCCAGTCGGTGGCGATGGCCTGCTGGGCGGCGGATGACGGGGCCCATCCGCAGGGCCCGCCAGACGGTCAGGCCAGGGATGACCCAGATGACCCACATGATATGTCCATGGCGCGCAACCTATCCCCCTTCAATCCTGCCGGACCTTGGCAGTGACCAGCGGATCTTGAGGCCGTACGGTCTGAACGTGACGAGCACGCATGAGGTACATCACGCCTCTCGGCACGCGCCAACAGCCGTATCTATGGGAGGACTTCGCCCATGCTTGCCTCGGCACCAATCGCATACCTGTGGCTTACCGCGCTCGTGGCACTTCTGCTGGGCTGGGCACTGATCTGGGTGTGCATACCCGTACGCAAGGTCCGTATCTTGTGGCCGATCGTCTGGGCCGGAGGAGGACCCCTGTTTCTCCTGGTGCTTCACCTCCGGGGACACTCGGTCGCTTCTGGCCTGGTGCTGTATGCAGGCGGGCAGGTCGCCGTGGCCGTCAGCACCCTGCCCATGCTGCTGACAGTGCGGCGATTCATGCGTGCAGAGGGAGCCGATCCCGCCCGGCCCGGCATTGTGTTCCCTCGGTGGCAGAGGGTTTACCTAGGCGTGAGCATGTGCGTCGTTATCTTCGGCGCAGCAGTCCTGTCCTAGGCAACCAGCCCAGTCGGACGCACCGAAGTCAACGCTGGGCTACCCGAACGACGTGGCATGTCGGCCTCAGAAGCAGGTTCTGAGCTTGTTCTTTTACCTCTGGCCTCGAACAGGGCCTCGCACATGAGTACTTACCTGGGCATTCGCCGGACAGGCGGACGGCCCCCGCGTG
>NZ_JBIRPI010000048.1:0-21188 GCF_044332585.1 Streptomyces sp. NPDC016845
GGCTCATCGCCCTGCACCAGCACCAGTACCTGGACGGCAAGGTCTTCTTCGACCAGGCGATCCAGGGCTACACCACCGCGGGCAACCGGGCCGGCGAGGCGACGACCCTGTTCAACCTGTCCCGCGCCCACCTCGGCATGGACAACGTGGCGAAGGCCGTCGACATCGCCCGGCACGGCCTCGCCCTGCTCGCCGAACTCGGCAGGACCATGCGGCTCGCCAACGGACACTACGCCCTCGGCATGGCGCTGACCAAGGCCGCCCGGCACGACGAGGCGCTCAGCCAGCTGCACGAGGCCGTCACCATCTTCGTGGACCACCGCCAGCGGCTCTGGGAAGGGACCACGCACTTCCGCATCGCCGAGGCGCACGTCGCCGCCCTCCGCCCGGCGCAGGCCGCCCAGCACGCCGAACAGGCCCTCGCCATCGGGTGCATCGGCGGCGACCGGATGCGGGGCAACGTCCTCACGCTCCTCGGCCACGCCCTCACCAGGCTCGGCCAGGTCGACCGGGCCCGCGTCTGCTGGCGCGAGGCGCTCAAGCTCTACGAGGAGCACGGCGCCCCCGAAGCCGGCGAGGTCCGCGCCCTGCTCAGGCCGACGGCGGCGGCCTGAGCGACGTCCGCCGCCCCAGTTGCCGCAGGCGTTCAGCATTCGTTTATCGCGACACGGCACTCTCATAGCCATCGGACCGTCGCATCGGGGGGCAGACGGTTCACGGGGGAGCCGCTACGGCTAATCTGCGGCTCTGATCGCCCGTCCGGCGGTCCACGGGGGAACTTCCGGACGGGCGCTTCACACCAGCTCTCGCCGTTGCGAAGGAGTACGAACCGATGAGCGAGCAGAAGAAGACGCAGGCCAGGCCGCTCGACAACCAGATGCCCGTCCCGCCCGCGGACGAGCCCATGATCGCGATGGACAACCAGATGCCGGCGCCGCCCGCCGACGACACCATCGTCACGATGGACAACCAGATGCCCGCGCCGCCTGTGGACCCGCGCGGCAAGTAAGCCTCATTCCCGACGGGGATCGGCCGCGGCGGCGCGGAGGGGGAGCCGCCGCGGCCGAGTCATTCACAAGGGGGCCGAGCGAAAGCTCGGCCCCCTCTTCGCGTTGCCGACCTGTGACAGAACCCCGCCCGGAGGGCGCTTCGTGTAACAGGCATGTACGAGGGAACGGGCGGAGGGAACGGCCGCGCGGCACAGGCGGGTCCTAGGAGGCAGCAAGGAACGCTCGTGTCGAGCACTCCGAACCGACCGCCAGGAAGGCACCATGCGCGCACAGAAGATCACTCTCGCCGGTATCGCCCTCGTCGCGGGTCTCTCCCTCACCGCCTGCCAGAGCGGCGACGACGACAAGGCCTCCGGCGCGAACGACTCCGGGTCCACGGCAGCGTCCTCGTCCTCCTCCTCACCCCAGTCCTCGTCCTCGTCCTCGTCCTCGTCCTCGAAGACGAACGGCTCCGCCGACTCCGCCAACTCGCCCTCCTCCAACGGCTCCGGCGCCGGGACCACCGCCACCGACGGTTCCGCCGAAGGCAGTGGCGGCGGCCAGATCACCACCGGCCCCTGCAAGACCGCCAACCTCGCCTTCCACACCGCCCACGGCATGGGCGAGGGCGACTTCACGGTCGCCATGAAGAACACCGGCGACGCCTGCACCCTCAAGGGCTTCCCGGGCGTGGACCTCAAGGCCGACAGCGGTCCGGGCGGCATCAGCGCCGCCCGCAGCAAGCTCGCCGCGCCGCTCGTCACCCTCAAGTCAGGCGAGGAGACCCGGTTCCACCTGCACTACCCGCGCAACGACTCCGGCGGCTCCGGCGTCGACATCACCCAGCTCGTCGTCACCCCGCCGAACGAGACCCACTCCAAGACCCTGCCGGTCGCCATCAACCTCCCGGTCTCCGACAGCCCCACCGAGGCGGGCGTCACGGTCGACCCGGTCGGCACGGGCAAGCAGTAGCCGCCAGGTGCCCTCGTGGGGGTGCCCGGAGGGACCACGTATGACCGCACAGCGCGCAGACCCCGGGGAACCGCTGGCCCCCCGCGCGGAGCGCCCCGGCCGCGCTCCATCCGGCCGGGACCGGGTCCAGGGCGCGGTGTACATCGCCCAGGTCACGGCTCGACCCTCCTGACCTGCCCCAGCACCTTCGCCTCCACCACCGGCAGCCCCTTCACCCACCAGTGGTCATAGCGCCGGTACGCGGCCTCGTCCCGCTCCGCCAGCAGCGCGAGCAGCCCCCGCGCCTCCTCCTCCAGCGCCTCCCACACGTCCCCGGCCAGCGGACGGAACGCGCTCACCTCCAGACCGGACCCGTCCGGCGCCATCCGCCAGACCCCGGCCACGTGGCCGTCGACCAGAACCGTCGGCAGCACATCCCCGTTCACGCGGGTCACGTGCTTGCGGTACTCGGGAGGCAGGACCCGGGCCCGGTCCGCGTAGGCGAGGAGCACGCTGTCCCACATCGGCAGCAGGCGTGGCGGCGCCGCCACCTCCTCCGGCGGCCTCACACCTCCGGGTACGTCGTAGAGCACGGTTCCGCCGGGCCCGGGCAGCTCCTCCAGGTCGTCGCCAAGCGCCGCCCGCACCCGGCCCTTCTGCACGAGGCCGAACTGCGCGATGTCCGCCACGGACGCGGGGCCGAACCCCGCGAGGTAGCGCCGGACCAGGACTCGCAGCGCCTCCGCGACCGCCTCCGGGTCCCGCAGCCCGGGGCGATGCGCCACGCCCGCCGACACATAGCGCTGCCCGGCCCCGGACACGTACCCCCACGGAGCGCCCTCGACCGGCACATGCCACAGCGGCGCGTACTGCCGCAGCATCCGCCACGCCGTCGGCGCCAGCTCCCCTTCGAGGCGGGCCCGCTCCCGCAGCCACTCCCCCAACGCCTGGGCGGTACCCGCCACTTCGGCCCGCTCGAGCAGCTCCGGCAACAACGCGTCCGCGTCCGTCTCCGTCAGCCCCGACGCCTTGAACCGTGGATCCCGCAGCCGCGCACCCCGCACCGTCGGCTCCACCGCCGCGCGGAAAGCCGCGTAGTCGTCGACGTGCACCGCGTGCAGCGTGATCCGCATCAGCGTCGACTTCACCACGCGGAAGCCGGCGAGCACCGCGTCCAGGTCCGCCGGGCGGAACCCCGCCACCCTGTTCCACAGCGCCACATACGGCGAAGCGGGCTGCTGCGCCTGTAGCGCGACAACCCGCCTCACCGCGTCCTCGGCCCCCACCGGCTGCCGCTGGAGCAGCAACTGCCGTGCGAGGGTCGACCTGTTGAGGGCGCGCTCAGTGATCGCTGTCGCTGTCATGGCGGGCATTCTCCGCCACGGCACCGACAGCGCCGCCGGCTCAGCCCAACCGCCGCGCCACCTCGGTCGCCCAGTACGTCAGGATCATGTTCGCGCCCGCCCGCTTGATCCCGGTCAGCGACTCCATGATCGCCCGGTCCCGCTCGATCCAGCCGCGCTGCGCCGCCGCCTCGATCATCGCGTACTCGCCGCTGATCTGGTACGCGGCCACCGGCACGTCCACCTCGTCGGCGACGCGGGCCAGGATGTCCAGGTAGGGCCCGGCCGGCTTGACCATGACCATGTCGGCGCCCTCCTCCAGATCGAGCGCCAGCTCCCGCAGCGACTCCCGGATGTTGGCCGGGTCCTGCTGGTACGTCTTGCGGTCACCCTTGAGCGACGAGCCCACGGCCTCGCGGAACGGGCCGTAGAACGCCGACGAGTACTTCGCCGTGTACGCGAGGATCGCCACGTCCTCGCGGCCGATCTGGTCGAGCGCGTCACGGATGACGCCGATCTGGCCGTCCATCATCCCGGACGGGCCGACGACGTGGGCGCCCGCGTCCGCCTGGACCTGCGCCATCTCGGCGTACCGCTCAAGGGTCGCGTCGTTGTCGACCCGGCCCTGCTCGTCGAGGACGCCGCAGTGCCCGTGGTCGGTGAACTCGTCCAGGCACAGGTCGGACATGACGATCAGGTCGTCCCCGACCTCGGCCCGTACGTCCCGGAGCCCCTGCTGGAGGATGCCGTCCGGGTCGGTGCCGACCGTGCCCGCGCCGTCCTTCTTCTCCTCCAGGGGGACGCCGAAGAGCATGATCCCGGAGATGCCCGCCTCGACGGCCTCGGCCGCGGCCTTCTTCAGGGAGTCCCGGGTGTGCTGGAAGACACCGGGCATCGACCCGATCTCGACCGGCTCGTCGATCCCTTCCCGCACGAACGCGGGGAGGATCAGGTCGGCCGGATGCAGCCGCGTCTCGGCGACCATGCGCCGCATGGCGGGAGTCGTCCGCAGCCGCCGGGGCCGCGCACCGGGGAAAGAGCCGTACCGAGTCACTGGAACTGTCACCTCGTACCTACGTACCTACGTGTACCTGGATCAAATGAACCAGGGCGGGCACCCGGTTCGCACCGGGCACCCGCCCCCTGCCTGCTTGCTACGGAGCCGCGCGCCTGCGCCGCGACCCGGGCCGCCGCTCGCTCGGCCGCGTCACCGGGTCACCGGCCTCGACCGCCGCGTCCCGGCGCCGGGCGCCGAAGTCGGCGAGCGCCGCGGCCAGCTTGAGCACCGACGGCTCCGGAGCCATCACGTCGACCCGCAGGCCGTGCTCCTCGGCGGTCTTGGCGGTGGCCGGGCCGATACAGGCGATCACCGTCACGTTGTGCGGCTTGCCCGCGATGCCGACCAGGTTGCGCACCGTGCTCGACGAGGTGAACAGCACCGCGTCGAAGCCGCCGCCCTTGATCGCCTCGCGCGTCTCGGCCGGCGGGGGCGAAGCCCGAACGGTCCGGTAGGCCGTGACGTCGTCGACCTCCCAGCCCAGCTCGATCAACCCCGCGACCAGCGTCTCCGTGGCGATGTCCGCGCGCGGCAGGAACACTCTGTCGATCGGGTCGAAGACCGGGTCGTAGGGCGGCCAGTCCTCCAGGAGACCGGCGGCCGACTGCTCGCCGCTCGGCACCAGGTCCGGCTTGACGCCGAACGCGATCAGCGCGTTCGCCGTCTGTTCGCCGACCGCCGCGACCTTGATCCCGGCGAAGGCGCGCGCGTCGAGCCCGTACTCCTCGAACTTCTCGCGCACCGCCTTGACCGCGTTGACCGAGGTGAAGGCGATCCACTCGTAGCGGCCCGTGACCAGGCCCTTGACCGCGCGCTCCATCTGCTGCGGGGTGCGCGGCGGCTCGACGGCGATCGTCGGCACCTCGTGCGGCACCGCGCCGTACGACCTGAGCTGGTCGGAGAGGGACGCCGCCTGCTCCTTCGTACGCGGGACGAGCACCTTCCAGCCGAACAGCGGCTTGGACTCGAACCACGACAACTGGTCGCGCTGGGCGGCGGCGGACCGCTCACCGACCACGGCTATCACCGGCCGGCCGCCCTCGGGCGAGGGCAACACCTTGGCCTGCTTGAACGTCTGCGCGATGGTGCCGAGCGTCGCGGTCCAGGTCTTCTGGCGCGTCGTCGTCCCCGCGACGGTCACGGTCAGCGGGGTGTCCGGCTTGCGGCCCGCCGCGACCAGCTCACCGGCGGCCGCGGCCACCGAGTCGAGCGTCGTGGAGACGACGACCGTGCCGTCGGACGCGCCGACCTCGCTCCAGCAGCGCTCGGAGGCGGTGGCGGCGTCGACGAAGCGGACGTCGGCGCCCTGCGCGTCGCGCAGCGGGACACCGGCGTACGCGGCCACACCGACCGCCGCGGCGACACCGGGGACGACCTCGAAGTCGATGCCCGCGGAGGCGCAGGCCAGCATCTCCTCGGCCGCGTACGTGTCGAGCCCGGGGTCACCGGAGACCGCACGCACGACCCGCTTGCCGCTGCCCGCGGCCTCCATGACAAGATTGGCCCAGTCCCTCAGAGCCGGGACCACGACGGCAGTTGACGCCCCGTCAGCAGCCGTGCGCCCCGGCGTGCCCGCGTCGAGCACGGTCACGCCCGCGGCGGCGTGCGTGCGGACGACGTCGAGCACTTCGGGCTCGGCGATCAGCACATCCGCTCGGGTCAGGGCCTCCACGGCCCGCAGTGTCAGCAGTCCTGGGTCACCGGGACCGGCACCCAGGAAGGTGACGTGCCCAGGTGCGCAGGCGGTCGGTTGAGGCGTGGTGGGGCTCAAAGTGCTCGCTCCCCCATCAGACCGGCCGCACCCTTGGCCAGCATCTCGGCGGCGAGTTCCCGCCCGAGCGCCAGCGCCTCGTCCTCCGACGAGGGCACGGGACCGGTGGTGGACAGCTGCACCAGCTCGGAGCCGTCGGTGGTCCCGACGACGCCGCGCAGGCGCATTTCGTTGGCAATCTGCCCGTCGGCCAGCAAGTCGGCCAGCGCGCCCACAGGTGCGCTGCAACCGGCTTCCAGGGCGGCGAGCAGGGATCGTTCGGCGGTCACGGCGACCCGGGTGAAGGGGTCGTCGAGCTCGGCGAGCGCGGCGGCGAGCGCACCGTTGTTCGTGGTGCACTCGACTGCCAGTGCCCCCTGACCGGGGGCGGGCAGGACGGTGTCGGTCGCGAGGAGGTCGGTGGCCTCCCGCGAGCGGCCTATGCGGTTGAGCCCGGCCGCCGCCAGGACGACGGCGTCGAGCTCCCCCTTCTCGACGTAGCCGATGCGGGTGTCGATGTTCCCGCGGATCGGCACGGTCTCGATGGTCATTCCGTGGCTACGGGCGTACGCGTTGAGCTGCGCCATGCGGCGCGGCGAACCGGTACCGATCCGGGCCCCGGCCGGCAGCTCGGTGAACGTCAGCCCGTCGCGTGCGACCAGCGCGTCCCGCGGGTCCTCGCGCACCGGCACGGCGGCCAGCGTGAGCCCCTCGGGCTGCGCGGTCGGCAGGTCCTTCAGGGAGTGCACGGCGAAGTCGATCTCCCCGCGCCCCAGCGCGTCCCGCAGGGCGGTGACGAAGACACCCGTCCCGCCGATCTGCGCCAGATGCTCACGGGAGGTGTCCCCGTACGTGGTGATCTCCACCAGCTCGACCTCACGGCCGGTCAGCTGGCGTACGGCTTCGGCGACATGCCCGGACTGGGACATGGCCAGCTTGCTGCGCCTGGTCCCCAGCCTCAGTGCTGTGTCGGCGGCGGTCATGCCGGGCCTCGATTCTTGCCTACCGTGCCGGTAGCGGATTCACGGTCTCGGGGGATGGCCCGGGAGACGGCGGCGACCGTCTCCTGGTCCAGGTCGAACAGGGTCCGCAGCGCGTCCGCGTACCCGGCACCGCCGGGCTCGGCGGCGAGCTGCTTGACCCGTACGGTCGGCGCGTGCAGCAGTTTGTCCACCACGCGCCGCACGGTCTGGGTGATCTCCGCGCGCTCCTTCTCGTCCAGGCCGGGCAGCCGGCCGTCGAGGCGCGCGATCTCGCTGGCGACGACGGACGCGGCCATGGTGCGCAGCGCCACGACGGTCGGCGTGATGTGCGCGGCGCGCTGGGCGGCGCCGAACGCGGCGACCTCGTCGGCGACGATCGTGCGCACCTGGTCCACGTCGGCGGCCATCGGCGCGTCGGCGGAGGCGTCGGCGAGGGACTCGATGTCGACGAGGCGGACCCCGTCGATGCGGTGCGAGGCGGCGTCGATGTCGCGCGGCATCGCCAGGTCGAGCAGGGCGAGCGCGACGCGCTGCACGGGCTCGGGCTGCCGCTCGCGGCGCATCTCGGGCACCCGGCCCGCGGCCGCGAGGGCGGCGATGGTGTCGGCCTCGGAGGGCCGCACCCGCTCGGCCGGCGCGTTGTCGACCCAGGCGCCGTGCTGTTCGAGCGCGGCGGCGTCGAACCCGGCGACGGCGGCCTCGCCCTCGACCGAGAACCCGCCGCGCACGGGGGCGCTCGGGTCGACGGGGCAGCCCTCGGCCGGCGCCTTGGCGCCGGGTGCCGAAGCCTGCTGCGGCACGTCGCCGCCCGCGGTCGGTGTCCGGCCCGCGACGGCGGTGCGCACGACGTCGGCGGTCAGGACGAGCCCGGTCGCACCGGTGCAGGAGATGGCCACGTCGGCACGTGTCAGTTCGTCCGCCACGGCGTCCATGGCGACGGCCCGGGCGGCGGTACCGCCCTCCCCCAGGATTTCCACGAGGCGCTCGGCGCGCTCCATGGTCCGGTTGGCGACGACGATCTCGGCCACCCCGGCGCGCGCGAGCGTCGCCGCGGCGAGCGAGGACATCGAGCCCGCGCCGATCACGAGCGCGCGCTTGCCCTGCGCCCAGGCGGCCACCGGCTCCCGCTGCGCGAGCTGTTCGAGGCCGAAGGTGACGAGCGACTGTCCGGCCCGGTCGATCCCGGTCTCGGAGTGCGCCCGCTTGCCGACCCGCAGCGCCTGCTGGAACAGGTCGTTCAGGAGCTTGCCCGCGGAGTGCAGCTCCTGCGCGCGGGCGAGCGTGTCCTTGATCTGGCCGAGGATCTGGCCCTCGCCGACGACCATCGAGTCGAGCCCGCACGCCACCGAGAACAGGTGGTGCACCGCCCGGTCCTCGTAGTGCACATAGAGATAAGGAGTGAGCTCTTCCAGGCCCACACCGCTGTGCTGCGCGAGCAGCGTCGACAGCTCGGCGACACCGGCGTGGAACTTGTCCACGTCCGCGTACAGCTCGATGCGGTTGCAGGTCGACAGGAGCGCCGCCTCGGCCGCCGGCTCGGCGGCGAGCGTGTCCTGGACGAGCTTGGCCCCGGCGTCCGCGTTCAGCGCGGCCCGCTCCAGGATGGAGACCGGGGCGCTGCGGTGGCTCAGCCCTACGACGAGAAGGCTCATGCCGGCATCACGGCGGGCACGTCCCCGTCGGGTCCCTTGCGATCGGCGACGGCGGTGGGCTTGGTGACCTTGGCGGCCGGGCCCTCGACACCGACGGCGCCCTCGGCCGCCTCCATGGCGCTCTCGCCCGCCTTGCGCTGCTCGTGGAAGGCGAGGATCTGCAGCTCGATGGAGAGGTCGACCTTGCGCACGTCGACGCCGTCCGGCACGGACAGAACGGTCGGCGCGAAGTTCAGGATGGAGGTGACACCGGCGGCGACGAGCCGGTCGCAGACCTGCTGCGCGGCGCCGGCCGGGGTCGCGATGACGCCGATGGACACACCGTTGTCGTCGATGATCTTCTCGAGGTCGTCGGCGTGCTGCACCGGCATCCCGGCGACGGTCTTGCCCGTCATCGCGGGATCGGCGTCGATGAGGGCCGCGACGCGGAACCCGCGCGAGGCGAACCCGCCGTAGTTGGCGAGGGCCGCGCCGAGGTTACCGATACCGACCATCACGATCGGCCAGTCCTGGGTCAGGCCCAGCTCGCGCGAGATCTGGTAGACGAGGTACTCGACGTCGTAGCCGACACCCCTGGTGCCGTACGAGCCGAGGTACGAGAAGTCCTTGCGCAGCTTCGCGGAGTTGACCCCCGCCGCGGCCGCGAGCTCCTCGGAGGAGACCGTGGGTACCGAGCGCTCGGACAGCGCGGTGAGGGCTCGGAGGTACAGCGGGAGACGGGCGACCGTGGCCTCGGGAATTCCTCGGCTGCGGGTCGCCGGTCGGTGATTTCGGCCAGTTGCCACGGTGCTCCTGCGGGTAGAGCGGGGCTGCGGGCGGCTCGTAGTTCCTGGACCGCCCCGTCGAATGCAGGCTATGTCTTTGTGAACGCGTGCACAAAGATGGTGTCCGATTTGCCCGGCCAACGTGACCGGGGTCACGCGCCCCCGGCGCGCTTTTGTGGAACCGGCGCGCAGGCAGCCTCGTTGCATACCTGTGGGGGGCAAAACCGGACACCTTCCTTCAGATCCACGCCCCCCGAGACCAAACCGCCCCCGATCCTAAGCGACTTTGGGTATGAGTTGGACTCGTCGGTCAGTGACCTACGCGACCGCGGGTGGCGCCCGCGCACGGACGGCTACCGCGTGAGCGCACGCCGCAGCCGCTCCTCCTGCACGCGCCAGAAATCGTGCTGCGCCCCGTCGACCAGAGTGACCGGGATCTGTTCCCAGTACTTGCGGTACAGCTCCTCGTCCTCGGTGATGTCCTTCGCCTCCCACGCGGCGCCCACCTCGGCGCACACCTTCTCGATCACCGCCTGTGCGTCATCGCACAGATGGCACCCGGGCTTCCGGATCAGCGTGACGACACGCTCCTGCGGATTCTTCTTCTCACCGCGGCGAAAAATGGGACTCATACCGGCCATTCTGACCCCGCCTTCTCCCCTTGCACGACGCCGGGATTTCACGGACCGACAGCTTCCCGAAATCCTCTCGACTCCGGAAGCACCGAACAGAATGGCTATGCTCGCGCCATGTCCCGCCCGTCGCCCGACCGCCGCCCCGGCAGGAGGCACGCCATGCCGCTGATTGGATTCGGATGGCTCACACCTCGCAGGCGCCCCGCGACCGCGCGCAGTGTCCTCGCGGGCGAGGCGTCGGCGGAGGCCGCCCGCAAGACCTCGCAGGAACTGGAGGAGCAGGCGCCCGCGACGGAAGGCGCGGAAGGACGGGAACCGGAATTCCCGGTCTTCGGCGACGACAAGGCCGCCGCCTTCTTCGACCTGGACAACACCGTGATGCAGGGCGCCGCGATCTTCCATTTCGGGCGCGGCCTGTACAAGCGGAAGTTCTTCGAGCGCCGTGAGCTGACCCGGTTCGCCTGGCAGCAGGCGTGGTTCCGGCTGGCCGGCGTCGAGGACCCCGAGCACATGCAGGACGTCCGCGAGAGCGCGCTCTCCATCGTCAAGGGCCACCGCGTCGCCGAGCTGCAGTCCATCGGCGAGGAGATCTACGACGAGTACATGGCCGAGCGGATCTGGCCCGGCACCCGCGCCCTCGCCCAGGCACACCTCGACGCGGGCCAGAAGGTCTGGCTGGTCACCGCCGCGCCCGTGGAGATCGCCACGGTCATCGCCCGCCGCCTCGGCCTGACCGGCGCGCTCGGCACCGTCGCCGAGTCCATCGGCGGCGTCTACACCGGCAAGCTCGTCGGCGAACCGCTGCACGGCCCCGCGAAGGCCGAGGCCGTCCGGGCGCTCGCCTCCGCCGAGGGCCTGGAGCTCGGCCGCTGCGCCGCCTACAGCGACTCCCACAACGACATCCCGATGCTCTCGCTCGTCGGACACCCGTACGCGATCAACCCCGACGCCAAACTGCGCAAGTACGCGCGTGAACGGGAATGGCGGCTGCGGGACTACCGCACGGGCCGCAAGGCCGCGAAGGTCGGCATCCCGGCCGCGGCGGGGGTCGGCGCGGTCGCGGGCGGCACGGCGGCGGCGATCGCCCTGCACCGGCGCCGTCGCTGACCCCTCGACCGACAGAGGGGCTTACCCGGCAAGGGGCTCCGGCAGTCCCGTTGATACCACTCGGCCACAACAGGTCACCGGGATAGCCCCAACATGACCTGATCCGATCAGCAAACGGTCACCCTCCGGTACTCAAACCCTCGTCGATCGACTACAGAAGTGACGTAATCGATGATTTGAGCAACTCGGTGTAGCGCTCCCTGCACGAAGCGTTATTCTCCTCAGACGCATTCCGGTACCCACACGTCAGCACGACGAGTGAACGGTCCCGCACTGCACGTGATGGAAGCTCTGCCTCTGGGAGTCCCGTGTTTCAACACGTCGGGGTTGACGCCTCGGGCCTGGCTACGCTGCGCGCAACGGTCATCGACCGCTTGCGCGGCTTCGTCCCCACCGCGTACGCCGTCCCCGCCCTCGCCGTCGCCGTACCGGCCGGCCCGTGCTTCGCCATGGCCGATTCCGGTGCCGCCACCGTCGGCAGACGGACCAGGTCCGGAGCCGCCGGCGCGTCCGGCACGTCGACGGCGTCCGCCCCACGCCGTCCCGCAGCTGACAGCGACAGCGCCCGCATGATGGAACTGGTCGAGCGCGCCCAGTCCGGCGAGGCCGATGCCTTCGGCCGCCTCTACGACCAGTACAGCGACACCGTCTACCGCTACATCTACTACCGCGTCGGCGGGAAGGCGACGGCCGAGGACCTCACCAGCGAGACCTTTCTGCGCGCCCTGCGCCGCATCGGCACCTTCACCTGGCAGGGCCGTGACTTCGGCGCCTGGCTGGTCACGATCGCGCGCAACCTGGTCGCCGACCACTTCAAGTCGAGCCGTTTCCGCCTCGAAGTGACCACCGGCGAAATGCTGGACGCGAACGAGGTGGAGCGTTCCCCCGAGGACTCGGTCCTCGAATCCCTCTCCAACGCGGCCCTGCTCGAAGCCGTACGACGGCTCAACCCACAGCAGCAGGAGTGCGTCACGCTCCGCTTCCTCCAGGGTCTGTCCGTCGCCGAGACCGCCCGCGTGATGGGCAAGAACGAGGGCGCGATCAAGACCCTCCAGTACCGGGCCGTGCGCACCCTCGCCCGGCTCCTGCCGGACGACGCCCGCTGACCGCCGCCCGCTGACCGCCGCCCGCCCCCGGCGCCGCCGCCGGGCGCCCCTCACCGTCCGCGATTCTCAACTCACCTTCCGTGAGGGCGAGATGAGATCGTGGTCGGATCATCTTTCGTCCGTAACCCAAGTGCCGCGCCGCTCGTTGAGCGGGATGCAGGCTCCCTGTGGTCACTCCTGGACCGGCTCCGCTCACCCGTTCGTGTGCATGCCGACAGGGCGTGCAACCCTCAGGACCCCTTGGGGAGTCGACCACGTGGGAGTCGACCGTCATGACGAGAGGAGGTGCCGCCAGTGATCGCGAACGTATCGGCACACCGGCGGGCGAACGCCTTCGCCCAGGCCCTGGAGGACCAGTCCGACCCGGACCCGGCGGCGCAGCAGCCGGAGGAACCGGAAGCCCGGGCGGGCGACCGGTCCGATCGGACCGAACAGGGCAGGCTGCTGTCCCTGGCCTCCGGCCTCGGCGAACTGCCCAAACCGAGACTGGATCCCGAGGTCAAAGTGGAGCAGCGGGCTCAGCTCGTCGCCGCCATGGAGACCATGCTCAAGGAGGGCACCATCGGCCCTTCGGTACCGGAGCAGCGGACCCGGACCAAAGGAGCGCACCGGGCGAGCCCCCTGCGGGGCCTACGGCCCCGCACCCGCCTGACCAAGGGGCTCGCCGCGGGCGGGCTCACGGTCGGCGTCGCCGCCGGTGCCTTCGGCGGAGTGGCGGCGGCCAGTTCCAGCGCCCTTCCCGGCGACAACCTCTACGGCCTCAAGCGCGGCATGGAGGACTTCAAGCTGGGCCTGGCCGACAGCGACTCGGACCGCGGCACGCTCTACCTCGACCAGGCGTCGACGCGGCTCAGCGAGGCGCGGCGGCTGATGGAGCGCGACCGCGGCGGCGTCCTCGACCATGAGTCGATCGGCGAGGTCCGGCGCGCGCTCTCCGGCATGCGCTACGACGCGTCCGAGGGCCACCGGCTGCTCAGCGCCGCGTACAAGCGGGACGGCTCGCTCGGTCCGATCCAGGCGCTGAACGCGTTCTCGGAGTCGCACCGGCGCAGCTGGCAGGCGCTCAGCGACCGGCTGCCGGTCCAGCTCGGGGACGTACGGGACGAGGTCAGCTCGGTCTTCGACGCCATAGACCATGAGGTCGACCCGCTGCGCTCGCTGCTCCCCAAGACCCCGGCCCGCAACGGCGCCCCGGCCACCGGCCGCACCGGAGCCACGACGCCGGGGACGTCCGGCACCGACCGTGCCACCCCGTCCCACCCGTCCGGCACGGACCACCACGGCACCAGCTCCACCAAGCCGAAGCCGTCCAGCTCCGGCAGCGGCGCGAGCAAGGAGAGGGACGGCCTCCTCGGCGAGACCACCGGCGGCCTCCTCGACCCGCCGGAGGACGAGACGAGCCCGCCCCCGTCGGACGACGGCAAGCTCGACACCCCGCAGGTCCCGAAGCCGGACGTGACGCTGCCACCGCTCCTACCGGGCCTGCTCCCCGGCCTGGGCATCGACGCGGAGGACGCCGACTAGCGGTACGGGTACGAGAGGGCCCGGGGTTCGCCCCGGGCCCTCTCGCGCTGCGTGGCAAAGGCGTGCCGCTGTGCCGCGTGGCGAAGGCGTGCCGCGCTAGAAGAACACCGACCGCCGCTGCACCAGCAGCTTGTACAGCGTGTGCTGGATCTGTTCGCGGACCTGGTCGGTCAGGTTGAACATCAGCATCGGGTCCTCCGCCGCCTCCGGCGGATACCCGTCCGTCAGGATCGGCTCCCCGAACTGGATGGTCCACTTCGTCGGCAGCGGCACCGCCCCGAGCGGCCCGAGCCACGGAAACGTCGGCGTGATCGGGAAGTACGGGAAGCCGAGCACCCGCGCCAGCGTCTTCGCGTTGCCGAGCATCGGGTAGATCTCCTCCGCCCCGACGATCGAGCACGGCACGATCGGCGTCCCGGCGCGCAGCGCGGTCGACACGAACCCGCCGCGCCCGAACCGCTGCAGTTTGTACCGCTCGCTGAACGGTTTCCCTATGCCCTTGAACCCCTCCGGCATCACGCCGACCAGCTCACCGCTCTCGAGCAGCCGCTGCGCGTCCTCCGCGCAGGCCAGCGTGTGGCCGGCCTTGCGCGCCAGCTCGTTGACGACCGGCAGCATGAACACCAGGTCGGCCGCGAGGAGCCGCAGATGGCGTCCGGCCGGATGGTTGTCGTGCACGGCGACCTGCATCATCAGGCCGTCCAGCGGCAAGGTCCCGGAGTGGTTGGAGACGATCAGCGCCCCGCCCTCGGACGGGATGTTCTCCACGCCCTTCACCTCGACGCGGAAGTACTTCTCCGCGACGGGCCGCAGCAGCGACATCAGGACCTGGTCGGTGAGCTCCTTGTCGTAGCCGAACTCGTCGATCTCGTACTCCCCGGTGAGCCGCCGCCGCAGGAACGAGAGCCCGCCCGCGACCCGCCGCTCCCAGCCCCCGCGCTCCTCGGCCACGGGCACCTCCGGTGACGGCGCGGGCTCCGGCTCCGAGCGCTGCACCGGCAGTGGTTTGATCTCGTGTACGTCCCCGGCCGCCCCCGCCGGTTCGCTCTTGCGCCGGCCCTTGCGCCGCCCGGCGCCCTTCCCGGTGGCACCCCGCGACCTGTCGTCGTCGAACCGAATGACCTTGGCGTCCGCCATCGTGTCCGCGCTCCTCAGTTGGCGCTCTGCGTCGGGGGGTGGCTCGGTGTGCGCCCGCCGCCGAGGAACGGCAGCGACGCGATCCTGTCGACGGCTCCCGCCACCGCCTTCGGCGGCAGCAGCCCGGGGCCCCGGCCGCGGACGAAGTCCTCGAAGGTCTCCGCGGTCGAGTACAGGGGCCGGAAGCCCAGCGTGTCCTTCATCTGGACCGTCGACACCATCCGCCCGTGGGTGAGCAGCCTGATCTGTTCGGGCGAGAAGTCCGTCGCCCCCAGCGTACGCAGCGCGCCGCCCACCCAGGTCACCGCGGGCAGCAGCACCGGGACGGTCGGCCGGCCGAGCCGCCGCGAACACTGCGAGAGCAGCAGGACGCCGTCGCCCGCGATGTTGAAGGTCCCGCTGTTCAGCGTGGCACGCTCGGGTTCGCGCGAGGCCAGCCGCAGCACCTCGATCACATCGTCCTCGTGCACGAACTGCAGCCGCGGGTCGTAGCCGAACACGGTCGGCAGGACCGGCAGCGAGAAGTACTCGGAGAGCGGCGAATCGGCCCTCGGCCCGAGGATGTTGGCGAACCGCAGCACGCACACCGCGACGTCGGGCCGGCGCCGGGCGAACCCGCGCACATATCCTTCGACCTCGACGGTGTCCTTGGCGAAGCCGCCGCTCGGCAGCGACTTCGGCGGCGTCGTCTCGGTGAAGACGGCCGGGTCGCGCGGCGCGGACCCGTACACGTTCGTACTGGACTTCACGACGAGCCGCCGCACGCTCGGCGCCTTCTGGCACGCGCCGAGGAGCTGCATCGTGCCGATGACGTTGGTCTCCTTCACCGAGCCGCGGCCGCCACTGGCGAGCGGGGTCCCGGTGACGTCCATGTGCACGACCGTGTCGACGGAGTGCTCGGCGAGCACCCGCGCGATCGTCGGCTGCCGGATGTCGGCCTGGAGGAAATCCGCGCCGCCCAGATGGTGCGCGGGCGGTACCGCGTCCACACCGATGACCCGGTCCACTTCGGGGTCCCGCTGGATGCGCCGTACGAAGCGGCCCCCCAGCTGCCTGGCCACCCCGGTCACGAGCACGACCTTGCCCAAGATCAGCGCCTACCTTCCGTCCCCAGCCCCGCCGCGCTCAACGTCCCCGTGTCGCGGCTCACGTTAGCGCTTCGTCGTTGCGCTGTGATGTCCACCCGATGCAGGAAGTGACGACAGCCACAGGCGTACGTACAGCCCAGAGCCTGCTCCGCGCGGTACCGCCTCCACGAGTGCCTGGAAGAACTTGTCCGAAACGCAGTCGGAACGGACTCGGGCCGCGCGCGGAACGCACCCTGGACAGCTCGTGAACGCACTGTGGCCCTCCCACCGAAAGAAAACGGTGGAAGGGCCACAGATCGCGCTGTTGACGCAGCGGTCGCTTACTTCTTGTTGCGACGCTGCACACGCGTGCGCTTCAGCAGCTTGCGGTGCTTCTTCTTCGCCATCCGCTTACGCCGCTTCTTGATAACAGAGCCCACGACTACCCTCGCTCACTTCTCGGACAACCCCCGCGGTGCGGGGACAATCACTCGGTGCGGGGCTGCATTGGGGCCCACACGACCTACGGAGGGCCAGCGTACCCCGCCCGGGCGCCGAGCTAGAAATCGAGGGGTCGATCAGCCGGTCTCAGCCGGTCTCCACCCCCACATAGGACTCGCGGAGGTACTCGTGGACCGCTTGCTCGGGGACGCGGAAGCTCCGCCCCACCCGGATCGCGGGCAGATGACCGCTGTGCACCAACCGGTACACGGTCATCTTGGACACTCGCATGACCGCCGCGACTTCCGCCACGGTCAGGAATTGCACCTCGTTCAGAGGCCTACTCTCACCAGCAGCCATGACACACCTGAACCTTCCGCACTCGACGGCCACCGGCTTCCCCTTCCGGTGACTCAACGTCGTTGCGTGCTCACTCCCCAGACTAGGGGCGTGTGGTGCGAGTGGGGAAGAGGAGCAGCGATCGGCCGCCTACTGTGACAGACACGCTCGATTGAGTACATAGCGAGTAAGCGGTCGGTAGTAATCAGACCGCACAGCGTCATCAAGCGGAACGACGACGGACACTCGCCCCTCCGCCTCACCGACGAACAGCGCGGGATCGTCGGTATCGGCCAGGCCGATGGCATCGAACCCCAACTGACCTGCACCGCAGACCCACCCGTGGTCTCCGATGACAAGGTGCGGGAGGGGCCACCCGGCCTCCGCGCAACCCGCCAGTGCGGTGCGAACCGGGAGGGGGGAGTGGGTGTGCGCGCCGGGCTCGCCGCCGGGGGCGCAAGCGCCGGGTTCGCGCACCAGCGCGACTCCTCGTACGTAGTCAAGGTTGTACGTACGTAGTCCGAACCGGGTCGTTATGTCGACACTCTGACCCTGCGCCGGGGTGAGGACGGGACATCCGAGCGCCGACAACGCGTCCGCAAGCGCGGCGTAGAAGCCGAGCAGACGGTGCGGATGTCCGGTCCCGAAGAGTACCGGGGAGCGCTCGTGGGCGGCCCTGCCGAGACGGTCCCCGAACGCGTCCAGCGCCGCCAGGGTCAGCTCCGGATCGATGACGTCACAGCCCGAGGTATGCCCGGGATCATCCGATACGCCGCACTTGTCGGCCATGAGGGCGAGCAAGTCCCGCTGCCCCCACGCCCATTCGGGGTCGAGCCCGAGCAGCACCCGTGGGTCGCGCGCCTCGAAGAGGCGGTAACTCCGCAGGCTCTCCTCGCGGGAGGTCGTCACGGGCCCGGCAAGGCGAGCCGCCAACAGGTGCGCACGCAGGGCGCCGGTGCTCAACACGTGCCTGATGCTGGCGCATCGGCCGCCCGGATACCGCCGAAAAGCCCCGAACACCCCACAGTCGGAGTAACGCGGGGCCGAAGTTCCGTGAGCCGGGTCATGTGTTGGCTATGGCAGCGGCCAAGACGACAGCAGCCGGCTACGGCAGCAGCCCCCGCAGCGGGAACGCCGCCTTACGAGTGGCCAGGATCGCCTGGTCGAGCCGGTCGGCCGGGTCGTACCCCGCCTCCCACTCGCGGTGCTCGACGGGCCAGCGCCCGTCCGTCATCCGCCCGGGAGCCAACTGCCGTGTCCGCGCATACACTTCTTGCCGCCAGCCCTCCGGGGTCAGCGTCTCCGGCGCGACCTCCCGCCCGGCCGCGATGGCGACCAGATGCGTCCAGGAGCGTGGCACGACGTCCACTACCGCGTACCCGCCCCCGCCGAGCGCCACCCAGCGCCCCTGCGCGTACTCGTGCGCCAGCTCGTGGCAGGCGACCTGCACGGCCCGCTGCGCGTCGAGCGAGACCGCGAGGTGGGCGAGGGGGTCCTCGAAGTGCGTGTCGGCCCCGTGCTGCGTCACCAGGACCTGCGGCCGGAACTCCGCGAGCAGCTCCGGCACGACGGCGTGGAAGGCCCGCAGCCATCCGGCGTCCCCGGTCCCGGCCGGCAGCGCCACATTGACCGCCGTCCCTTCGGCGGCGCCCTCGGCCCCGGTCTCCTCCGGCCACCCGGTCTGCGGAAAGAGCGTCCGCGGATGCTCGTGCAGGGAGACGGTGAGCACGCGCGGGTCCTCCCAGAACGCGGCCTGCACGCCGTCCCCGTGGTGCACGTCCACGTCCACGTACGCGACCCGCTCGACGCCCAGTTCGAGCAGCCGGGCGATGGCGAGCGCCGCGTCGTTGTACACACAGAACCCGGACGCGGCACCCGGCATGGCGTGATGCAGCCCGCCGGCGAAGTTCACGGCGTGCAGGGCGTCCCCGCGCCACACGGCCTCGGCGGCGCCCACGGACTGCCCGGCGATCAGCGCGGACACCTCGTGCATCCCGGCGAAGGCGGGATCGTCGACGGTCCCGAGCCCGTACGCCTGGTCCGCCGCGCCCGGATCGGCCGAGGCTGCCTTGACCGCGTCCACGTAGTCCTGGCGGTGCACGAGCCGCAGCGTCGACTCACCCGCCCGCTTGGCCGCGACGACCTCGACGTCCCGGTCGAGCCCGAAGGCGTCGACGAGTCGCCGGGTCAGGTCGAGTCGGACGGGATCCATCGGGTGTCCTGGCCCGAAGTCATACCCCGTCACCGCCGGGTCCCACATCAACTGCGCGCGGCCGCTCATGCCTGCCACCGTATCGGTCCGCCCCGGATCCGAACGAAGGGGCGTACACGAGCGTCACGAGCACCAGCGCCATCGGTACGAGCATCGCCCAGCGGTAGCTCCACGCGTCACCCAGCGCCCCGACAAGCGGCGAACCGATCAAAAAGCCCACGTAGTTGAAGATATTGAGCCGCGCGATGGCCGCGTCGGAGGCGCCGGGGAACATGCGCCCCGCCGCGGCGAAGGTCTGCGGCACGATCACGCACAACCCGAGCCCGATCAGCGTGAACCCGGCCACGCCCGCCCAGGCGCCGGGCGCGATCGCCACGGCACCGAACCCGGCGGCGGCGATGACCGTCCCCATCCGCACCACGGCCACGGCCCCGAACCGCCGCACCCCCACATCGCCCACGGCCCGCCCGATCAGCGTCATCACCATGTAGACGTTGTACGGGACGGTCGACAGCTGCTCGGAGCTGCCGAGGACGTCCTGCAAGTACTTCGCGCTCCAGTTGGAGACGGTCGAGTCCCCGATGTACGCGAAGGTCATCACCAGGCACAGCGGCAGCAGCATCTTGAAGACGAGCCCACCCGCCTGCTCCCGCACAGCGTCCTCGACGGCGCGAACGTCGGCATCGACGTACCACCGACTCCCCACGAAGAGCGCGGGCACGAACACCACGGTCACCGGCAGGTACAGCACGAACAGCGAGAGATCCCAGTGCGCCCCCGCCCAGGCGAGCGAAGCGCCCACGATCCCGCCGAGGCTGTACGCGGCGTGAAACCCGAGCATGATGCTGCGCCCGTACGCCCGCTGGAGACTGACCCCGAGCATGTTCATCGAGGCGTCGAGGGCGCCCACGGCGAGCCCGAACGCGGCGAGCGCGACGGCCACTTGCCACATGCTGTCCCCGGCGCCGACGCCGAGCAGCGCCAGGAGCGCGACGGGCTGCGACCACCGCAGCACCCGGCTCGGCCGCACCCGCTTCACCAGCTGCTCGGTACCTACGCTGCCGGCCCCGGCCAGGATCGGCACGGCGGCCAGGAACACGGGCAGCAGCCCGTCGGAGATCCCGTACTGGTCCTGGAGCGCGGGGATCCGCGTCACGAGCAGCGCGAAGGCCGCTCCCTGGGCGAAGAAGCTGAACCCCAGCGCCCTCCGCCCGCGGCGCATCGCGCCGGTTATGCCACTCGTGCCCTTGGTGCCGCCCGTGCCGCCGGTGCCCGTGCCATCGGTCATGGCGGCACAGCGTATGCCCTGGGAATACTCGTGGGTAGATGGATCACCGGGTCAATCGGCGGAACCGCAGGATGCCAGGAGGGCGGGCAACTCGCGCATGTCGGCGAAGAGTTGCGTCGCCGCACCGAGCCGCTCGGCCGGCGTCATGGCGGTGAACCCGTACACATCCATCCCGGCGGCGACGGCGGCCTGCACCCCGAGCGGACTGTCCTCGATGACCAGGCACTTCTCGGGCGCCACGCCCATGCGCTCGGCGGCGTGGAGGAAGAGGTCGGGGGCCGGCTTCCCTCGCCCCACGTCCTGCGAGCTGAAGATCCGCCCTTCCTCGAACCACCTGTCGAGCCCGGTCGTCCGATGCCCGACGCGGATCCGCTCGTGGCTTCCGGAGGAGGCCACGCAATAGGCGACTCCGTCGGCGGTCAGCTTCTCCAGGACGTCGACGACGCCGGGAACGGGCTTGAGCTCCTGCTCGAACGCGTCGAAGACCCGCCCGTGAAACACGTCATCGAAGTCCGCGGGCAGCCGCTTCCCGGTCCGCTCCGCGATGAGGTCGTGTACGCGGTGCATGGCGGCGCCCATGTAGTCCCGCAGGGAGTCCTCGTACGAGGTCGGGTGCCCGAGTTCGGTGAGATAGCCGGCGAGGAGGGTGTTGGAGATCGGCTCGCTGTCGACGAGGACGCCGTCATTGTCGAAGATGACGAGTTCATAGCGCATACGCCGAACTCTACGGTTGCCTTCACTGCGATCGGCCCCTGAACGCAGAAAAGCCCCGTGCCATATGGCACGGGGCTTTTCTCTACAATGAGTTCGGCGGCGTCCTACTCTCCCACAGGGTCCCCCCTG
>NZ_JBIRPI010000049.1:0-18613 GCF_044332585.1 Streptomyces sp. NPDC016845
CACGCGGGGGCCGTCCGCCTGTCCGGCGAATGCCCAGGTAAGTACTCATGTGCGAGGCCCTGTTCGAGGCCAGAGGTAAAAGAACAAGCTCAGAAGCCGTATCTCAACCGAACGTGATCCGTTGATTTCTGCTGGTCAGGCATGGTTTCGCTCGAGGTGAGGGAGGCATGCGGCGTCTTGTGTCCGCATCATGAGCGAGGGGTGCGCGGTGGCGTCGGTGCTGGGAATGCTGGAGGAGCGGGAGGCGGCTGCCCGGGTGCGGGTGGAGGGACTGCGGGAGGAAGCCGCGCGGTTGGCTGAGGTGTTGGAGGCCGCAGAGATCGAGCTGGACCGGCGGGTGATCGCGCGGGAAGAGCTGGTCGAGGCCCTGGCCGTGTCCGCCGCCGAAACGACTTCCGTGGCCGAGGCGGAGCGGGAAACGGTGCCCTCACCGGTGCCGGGGTCGGTGGTGCCGCCCTGGCGGGACGGGTTGGCGGTGGCCGTACTTGCGCCCGACTATCAGCGGATTCTGAGGGTGCTGGAGGAGCGCCGGTCCGCGGGCGAGGGACCGGTGAAGGCCAAGGAGCTCGCGGCGGAGCTGGGCCTTGGGACGACGCCGGCGAAGGTCGAGGGGGTACGGTCGAAGGCCAGGCGCCTGGCTGAGCGCGGGTGGCTCCTGCTGGAGGCGTCAGGGATGTTCAGTGCCGGCCGGCGGCTCGTGACCGTGCCAGACGCCGGCTCATCCGCGTGACCATCGACCACCGGATCATCGCTTCGCTGGTGGCGGGCAGGGTCTCGTAGTCCCGGGCCAGACGGCGTGAATGCATCAGCCACGCGAACGTGCGCTCTGCCACCCACCGCCTCGGCAGCACCACGAAACCTGTTATGTCATCGGTGCGCTTGACGATCTCCAGGGCCAGGGCGAGTCTGTCCCGGCACCAGGCGACAAGGCCGCCGGTGTAGCCGCCGTCGGCCCAGACGAGGGTGATGTCGCGGTGCAGACGGCGCAGCCGCATCAGCAAGTCCGCCGCGGCGTCCCGGTCGCCGATGTTCGCGGCGGTGACCGCGACGACCAGGAGCAGGCCGAGCGTGTCGGTCACGATGTGCCGTTTGCGGCCCGGCACCTTCTTCCCGCCGTCGTAGCCGCGTGAGGCGGCCGGGACTGCCGCGGCAGCCCGCACCGACTGTGCGTCGATGATTCCCGCAGTGGGCCCGGCCTCGCGGCCTTCGCGTTCACGGACCTTCCCGCGCAGCCGGTCGTGGAACTCGGTGATCAGTCCGTGCTCGCGCCAGCGGCGGAAGAAGGCGTAGACCCGGCTCCAGTCGGGGAAGTCCGCGGGCATCGCCCGCCAGGAGATCCCGCCCGCGACCAGGTAGCGGACAGCGTCCAGCAGTTGGCGGTGGCAGTAGCCCTCGGGCCGTCCGCCCCGCCCCTTAAGCCAGGCCGGCACCGGCAGCAAGGGCCGGATCTCAGCCCACTCCGCGTCCGTCATGTCCGACGGATATCGGCGCACCCGGTCGGGATGATCGGCCGCGTTGCCGTACACGTGAGCGAGACAATCGCACGAAACAGCGGGCGAGTTGAAGTCAACGGGCGAGGGCGCGTACAACAACGACAACAGGGCCTCCGGGAATCGCTCGGAATGGGGTCGCACCCCCGAGCTACCAGGAGGCCCTGCCTTCATGCGCGTACCGCCGGAAGATCACCCGACCAGGAACTCCGTTCGATCCACACGTTCCAAGAGCGGTTGAGATACGGCTTCTCAGCCCTCGGTGCCGGTCTGCTCGGGGGCCGTTTCCTGTTGCTGGGTGGCAGCCCAGCTGGCCAGGAGCTGCAGAGCGTCGGCGGCCGGTGTCCCGGGGTCGGCGCTGTAGACGGTGATGGCCAGGCCCTGGTCACCGGGCAGGTCCAAGGTCTCGTGAATGAGCTCCATCTCGCCCACCGCCGGATGCAGGAATCGCTTCGTGCCCTCGGTGAAGACGTGCACGTCGTGCGCGCCCCACATGGTGCGGAAGGCGTCACTGCGGGTCGACAGCTCACCGATCAGGTGCGACAGCTCACGGTCGTAGGGGTTCTTGGCGGCCTCGACCCGCAGCACGCCCACTCCTTCGCGGGCCACGCGTTTCCAGTCGGGGTAGAGGCGAGTGGCCCGCGGGTCGAGGAAGACGAACCGACAGGTGTTGACCGGCTCGGTCTCGAACAGCTCGCAGTGCAGGGCCCGGGCGAGCGGATTGGCCGCCAGGAGGTCCATGCGGTTGTTGCGCACGTACGCCGGCTGGTCGTGCAGGCCCTCGACGATGCGCAGCACACTGGGCCGCACGGTCGCCTTCTTCGGACGGCACCGGGCCCGAGTCCCACCGGTGCCGGCTGCCCGCGCCAGGGCGTACAGGTGCTCCCACTCGGTGACGTCCAGGCGCAGGGCCTGGGCAAGGGCGTCCAGGACGCTGTCGGAGGCCCCCGCGAGGTTGCCGCGTTCCAGGCGCGTGTAGTACTCGACGCTCATCCCGGCGAGCATTGCGACCTCGCCGCGACGCAACCCCGGCACCCGCCGCTGCCCGTACACCGGCAGGCCAGCTTGCTCCGGGGTGATCTTGCCGCGGCGGGACTTCAGAAATGCGCCGATTTCAGCCCGCTTGTCCATGGGGTCAGCATAGGAGCGGTACAACCGGCGAGAGAGTCCCTGCTGGTACCCCCCTCGACGAGGACTCCCTCCTCGCTGCCGGCATCCGATCCTCTGGACGGCGACGTCTGGGCCGCAACCGGAAGTGTCCATTGCGATGGATATGCCCGCCTGCCGAAACCAGAAGAGGGACGCCGTGGCCGACACGACGCACCCGCGAGGCGCGTGAGCCGGCCGGCGCCAGGCTGTCCCAACACTGTCTCCAGCGACGGCGAGTCCGTTCCGCGACCGCACCGTGCTCGATCAAGAGAAAGGCCAGTCACGTGAAGTGTCAAGCACCGGGTTCTGTGGAGAGTGAGTTAGCTGGTTTTCTGGAGTGACGTAGGGGGTTCGGTCGCGTAGTGGGCGGCCTCGTGCTCGGCGGGAGTGACGTGTCCGTCTCGGCGAGGACGTCGCAGATCGGCTGGACGCCGAACATCTCCTTGTACTGGTCGATGTAGGCGACCTTCAGCGCAGTGGACGGTCCAGCTCCGCGGCGAAGAAAGCCGAGGCGGACTTCAGTATCGCGTTCGCCCGCCGCAGTTCCTTCACCTCCCGCTCCAGCTCCGCGATCCGGGCAGCCTCCGCACCGGTTGTCCCGGCGACGGTGCCCTCGTCGATCTCGGACCGCTTCACCCACCCCCGCAAAGCCTCGGGATGTACATCGAGCTGGTCGGCGATGCGCTTGATCGCACCGGCCCGGCCGGCCGGGTCCTTGCGTGCCTCGACGGCCAGACGCGTCGCGCGTTTACGCAATTCGTCGGGGTACTTACGGAGAGCAGCCATGAAGGGCATCCTTCCGGGTCTTGATGATCTCCATCAAACCCGGGTCGATTCACTGTCGGTGGTGTACGTGGCGGTTGGCGTACACCCGCGAGGCTCCGGTACGCCAGGACCGCACTTCCACCCGCCGGTCAGCTGCTCGGGCCTGCTGGGAAGCCTGCCCCAGCACACCCTGCCGCGCCGCCGCGCCATGGGCGTCTGGAGCGGCAGCCGAGGAAGAGGGCACTTGCAGCAGGCCGACGAGGCCGCAAGCCAACGCCGCGGCCCACGTAATGGAAGACCAACGGCTGCAGTGAAAACGGTACTTGAGAATCTGACACCTCCGCTGCCGGGCAGCCGGGCGTGCTTGGGCCCGCCTACTGCCGCCTTCGCGCACCGCTGTACTCGTCACCGGCGACCACGCTGCATATGTGACCGGGCCAGTCCTTCCCCAACGGTGCGAAACGGACGCGGAGGCGTACCCGCGCCTCTTGCGCCGACGCTCCCGGATGCCTGGTTCGCGTGACCGAGCGTGACTACGGCATTGCTGGCCACCAACTGCGTGTAAGGGCTCTCCGAATCGAATCTTGAAGAGCTCCGCTGAGCGTTTGGCGACGAAGATGCCCATGCCCGGCTCGGTGTCGATCAGCCCCTCCTCGCGCAGGGCCTCAGCGGAGGCCCGGCTGCATGCGCTGGTGATGGGTTACCGCGGCTTGACGTGGATAGGCAAGCAGTCGTCCGTCATCGGTCAGGCTGTTTCGAACCGAGTGACGTATCAAGGCAGTCTGTCGGCGGCTCCATGTCGACTACCAGGAGGCCGTGTTCCAGGGCGATCGTGAGTGCGTTGCTACCGAGCAACTCGCTGGGCTCGCTTCCCATGGGAATCTCCGCCACCGGGGAACCCTCGCAGTCCCAGAGTCGAATGGTGCGGTCATAGGAGGCGGAGGCCAGCAGCTCTTGGCCGTTGGGTAGCCTCAGCGAGCACAATGCCACCACCATTCGGGTGTGGCCGGTCAGCTCGTGATGTTGGGCGCTGGTGCTGGGGTCCCACAACCGGATCGTGTGGTCGATGGAAGCCGAGGCGAGTAGGGCCCGGCCGTCAGGTAGCTTCACCGTGCACAACGCAGTCACCGGACGCGTGTGGCCGGTGAGCTCGCACTGAGCGACACCGGTGACGGGATCCCACAACCGGATGGCGTAGTCGGTGGAGGCAGCGGCGGAGGCGAGCAGAGGCCGCCCGTCAGGTAGCTTCACCGTGCACAACGCAGTCACCGGGCGCGTGTGGCCGGTGAGCTCGCGCTGAGCGACACCGGTGACGGGATCCCACAACCGAATGGAGTGATCGTCGGCGGCAGAGGCCAGGAGCGGCGACCTGTCGGGCAAATGCACCACGCACAGCGTTCTGATCCAGTTGGTGTGACCCAGGAGCGCGCGCTGCAGGACGCCAGTGAGGGGGTCCCAGAGGCGGATCGCGTGGTCGTCGCCGGCAGAGGCGAGGAGGGGGCGTCCGTCTGATAGCTCCACCGCACACAGGGCTCTGATCGTTCCTTTGTGGCCGGTGAGTTCATGTTGTTGCTCACCAGTGGCGAGGTCCCACAGTCGTATGGAGTGATCGTCGGCGGCAGAGGCCAGGAGTGCCGACCCGCCCGGCAGTTGCACCATGCACAGCGTTCTGATCCAGTCGGTATGGCCGGAGAGTTCGCGCTGTGGGGTGCCGGTGAGAGGGTCCCAGAGGCGGATGGAGAGATCGTCGCTGGCGGAGGCGAGCAGGGTTTGCCCGGCAGCCAGTTCTACTGCGCACAGGGCGCTGAGTCGGCCCAGGCGGTGTTCGGATGGGTTTCTGCCTTGCCCGTGGGTGGCCAGATCCCATAGCCGGATCGTGTGGTCGTCACCTGCGGAGGCGAGGAGGGTTCGCCCCTCGGGCAACTCAAGCGTGCACAGCGCCCTGACAAGACCCCTGTGACCGGTGAGGTCGTGTTGTGGGCTGCCGGTGACGGGATCCCACACCCGCACGATGTTGTAGGCGGCGGCAGCGAGCAGGACGCGTCCGTCGGGCATTCTCACCGGAGCAAGGACTTTTACCGGTCCTGGGTGGCCGGGGAACTCGTGCAGTTGGCTGCCGGTGGCGGGGTCCCACACCCGCACGATGTCGTTGGCGGCGGAGGCGAGCAGGGTCCGGCCATCGGGCAGGTGAACTGTGCACAGGGCGGTGACGGCGTGGTCAAGGACTGTCAGTTCGCGTTGCTGGGTGCCGGTGGATGAATCCCATATTCGGATGGATCGTTTGAGGAGGGATGAGGAGGAGCCGGCGGCTAGTGCTCTGACCGCGTAGGTTCGCCGGGTTGGGTGTCCGAGCGGTTGGATAAGCGGTGACGTCCGATCTGACCGCTGGGGGTGTGGTGGCTGAGCCTGTCCGTGTGCGTAGGTTGACTGACCAGCAGGGGCAGAAGCTGCAGCAGATCGTGCGCCGGGGCAGTACCAGTTCGGTGCGTTACCGGCGCGCGATGATGTTGCTGGCCTCGGCAGGTGGGAACCGGGTGCCGGTGATCGCGAAGTTGGTGCAGGCCGATGAGGACACGGTCCGGGACGTGATCCACCGGTTCAACGAGATCGGTCTGGCCTGCTTGGACCCTCGGTGGGCGGGAGGCCGTCCCCGCCTGCTCAGCCCTGACGACGAGGACTTCGTCGTCCAGACGGCCACCACCCGCCCGACCAAGCTCGGGCAGCCCTTCACCCGCTGGTCCATCCGTAAACTCGCCGCCTACCTGCGCCGCGTGCACGGCCGTGTGATCCGGATCGGCCGCGAGGCGTTACGGTGCCTGCTCGCCCGCCGCGGCGTCACTTTCCAGCGCACCAAGACCTGGAAGGAATCCCCCGACCCCGAGCGCGAGGCCAAGCTCGACCGGATCGAGCGCGTGCTGGAGCACTTTCCGGACCGCGTTTTCGCGTTCGACGAGTTCGGCCCGCTGGGCATCAGGCCCACCGCCGGGTCGTGCTGGGCCGAACAGGGTCGGCCCGAGCGGCATCCCGCGACCTATCACCGTACTCACGGGGTGCGCTACTTTCACGGTTGCTACTCGGTCGGCGACGACATGCTCTGGGGCGTCAACCGGCGCAAGAAGGGGGCCGCGAACACCCTGCCTGCGCTGAGGTCAATCCGGGCGGCCCGCCCGGACGGCGCCCCGATCTACGTCATCTTGGACAATCTGTCCGCCCACAAGGGCGAGACCATCCGGCGCTGGGCAAAGAAGAACCGGGTCGAGCTGTGCTTTACCCCGACGTACGCGTCCTGGGCCAATCCGATTGAAGCCCACTTCGGGCCGCTGCGGCAGTTCAGCATCGCTAACTCCAACTACCGCAACCACACCGCGCAGACCCGAGCCCTCCACGCCTACCTCCGCTGGCGCAACGCGAACGCCCGCCACCCCGACGTGCTGGCTGCCCAACGCCGCGAACGCGCCCGTATCCGCAGCGAGAAGGGCATCCGCTGGGGCGGCCGAAGTTAGGCAGCCGCTGCCTAAAACTGCCCGCACTCCTCGGGGGCCACGCACTACGGTGGGATGCATGTCCGAGCTCTCCGTGCGGGATTTCTACGACGATCTGGCCCACGACTACCACCTGATGTTCCGGGACTGGGACGCGAGCATGGCCTACCAGGCCGAGGTATTGGGCGGGCTCCTGCGCCAATCTCTCGGCGCGGGACCGCACAGCGTCCTGGACTGCTCGTGCGGGATCGGCACCCAGGCCATCGGCCTGGCCCTGGCCGGGCACCAGGTCATCGGCAGCGACCTGAGCCCGGTCGCCGCCGCGCGCGCCGCCGTCGAGGCGGCGGCCCGGGGCAGCCGGCTTCCGGCCGCTGCGGCCGACATGCGCCAACTGCCGTTCAAAGAAACATCATTCGACGTCGTCCTCTGCGCGGACAACTCGCTCACCCACCTGCTCTCCGGGCAAGATCTCCGGGCGGCACTCCTCGGCGTGAGACGGGTGCTCCGAGACGACGGACTGTTGATGATCACTGTCCGGGCCCATGACGAGACGCGCCAGACCAGACCCACGGCGACACCACCCCAGGTCACGGAAACACGCGACGGCCAAGCGATCACCTTCCAGCTGTGGCGCTGGCACGAAGACGGCGAACGCTACGACCAGGAGCACTTTCAGCTCATCCCCGCAGAGAACACCTGGCATGTCCGAGTCCGCCGGAGCACCTGCTGGGCGCTGACGACGCCGCAGCTGACAGAGTTCGTGGCTGAAGCCGGCTTCACCAACATCACCTGGCACAGTCCGGCCTCCAGCGGGTACTACCAGCCCGTGCTCACCGCACAGCGCGCTCCCTCAGCGCAGTAGTCCAGACATCGGTTCCGCCCTGCCTGGCTTTCCGTTCATCCATGGCATACCGGTGAACGTTGCCGGTCAGAGCACTAGCAGGGTGGGTCCGTCGGGCAGTTCCACGGTGCACAGTGCGCGCTCGATGTCCGGGAGGTATCTGGTTCGTTTTCTGCTGAACAGGCGCCGCTGTGATGCGGCAGGGGCCGTCTTGAGGTCGAGTTCGTGTTGCTGGATGCCGGTGGCGGGGTCCCAGAGTCGCACGGTGTTGTCGGCGGCGGTGGCGAGCAGGGTCCGTCCGTTGGGTAAGTTCACCGTGCGCAGCACTTTCACCGCGTCGGTGTGCCCGGTCAGTACGCGCTGCTGCACGCCCGTCGCCGGATCCCACAGCCGGATCGAATGATCCTCACCGGCGGAAGCGAGCAGCATCCGCCCACCCGCCAGCCGCACCGTACTCAACGCCGCCACGGCGCCGGTGTGCCCGACAAGTTCGTGCTGCGCGGTGCCAGTGACCGGATCCCACAGCCGGATCGAATGATCCTCGCCGGCAGAGGCGAGCAGCATCCGCCCACCGGGCAGTTTCACTGAGCACAGTGTTTTGACGGAGTCGGTGTGGCCTATCAGGACGATCTCGTCGTTGCTCTGTTGTGTGGAGGCCCATCGTGCGCGGTAGGGGGCGGGGTGGGTGATCTTGCGGTATGCGGTGCCTAGACCATGCGTTGCCTCACTGATGCTGTAGAGGGCGGCGCGTTCGGCGGGTGGGGCGTCTATGGCCCGGGGGGTGACGCGCAGCAGCCTGGCACGGCGCTGCCCCGCTGGTGTGGTGGCCGTGGCGGCGGAGGGGATGAGGCGGCGGAGGTCTGCGTGGAGGAGGTAGGCGTCATCGGCGAGGAGGTCGTCAATGGCTCCGCCTCGTTGCGCGTGGCCGGGCAGAGAACGCATGAGGTAGGTCGGGACGCGGCCCCAACCGAGTTGCTGGCCAGTGCGGAGCAGAGCCCCGGTGATGGCGTTTTCGTCATCGGCAGCGTCGCGGTGGCGTAGCAGTGCGTCGTTGAGGGCTTGGTGAAAGAGTCGGTAGAGGGGCGCGGGCTGGTGGGAGAGGGTGGTTTCGATGAGGAAGTTGGCTGCAGAGGAGCGGGCGAAGGTTTCGAGGCTGCTGGTGCTGGGAGCGTTGTAGCCCAAGGCAGTGATGGCGGCTTGCCACATGCTGATGGGCATGCCCGGTGCCTCGGCGTAGGCCAGGGCAGTCATGAGAGCTGCTGCTGGGACGTGGTCGACGCTGGCAAGCAGGGCAAGGTAGGAGGCCAGTGCGGCGTCGACGGTGGGAGTGAAGTCGAGGGCACCGGTGTCGACGGGTTGCTGGTCGTGCATACCGTGGGCGCGGGCGGTGAGGCCCGCGACCAGGAAGTTCCGGTCGGCGAGCTGTGCGATTCTCCCGGCCACCCGCTCCGCGGTCTCGGTGTTGTTATAGGGGTTGTCGGGGCGTTCGTCACCGTGGAGCTGGAGGGTGGCCAGTGCGTAGGCGCTCAGGTCGACGGGAGTGAAGTAGCGGGGAGTGTCGAGATCGATGATGAGTGAGGTGTCGAATGCTTCCAGCAGGGGGCCGGCGTCGTCTCGGCGGCGGGTGCCGACGACGACGCGCACCCCGAGGTGGTGCAGGTCTTCGGCGAGGGGGCGGGCGATGTGGCGGAGGATGTCGCGGGTGTGCTGGCTGCTGGCGGCTTCGTCCAGGGCATCGATGATTACGGTGAAGCCGCGACGATCGAGGCGCTCCAAGGCGGTTTGTATATTCGGTAGGAGGTCGGTGACCTGCACGGGCAGGCGGGCGGAGGCGGCCCGGGCGATCTCTCCGGCCACTTCGAGCGCTGTTTTTCCTTTGGCGTGCACCGCGCAGGCCACGGAGCGCGTGACGGCGCGTACCGCGACGTCGTCAGGTGGGAGGGAGTCTGCGATGGCGGGGTCGGAGGTGGTGACGATGCGTCCCAGAACAGCGGACTTCCCCACGCCGGGCGATCCGGTCACGGCCAGAACCCGAGCGTGCGGCTGCGGGTGGGCCAGCCAGTCGCGGATCTCTGTCAAGGCGGCGGTGCGGCCACGGAAACGGAAGCCTCGCTCGCTGTCGGCATGTACGCCGCGGGCCCTCGGGCGCCAGTGGCGGCCCGCCTCTGGATCTGCCTCCAGACTCCATCCCCACGCGGCCAGCGCGCTGTCCCCGGCGGACTCTGCCGACCAGTCGGCCAGCGTGTGGAGCTTTTGGCCGGGCAGGCAGTCGGCAATGGCCCGCATGGTGATCGCACGGGCGTCCCCGTTGGCGCCCTGCGCCTGGCCCACCATGGCAACTACCGCCTGGTAGTCGGCCGACCACAACGCGGCTCCGCTGTAACCGGACTTCACCCCGTACCGGGAGTCGGTGTCCAGACGGATCCACCCATAGCCCAGCTCTTCCCCGATCACGCCGTGCGATGAATTGCCCAGCATGCCGTCGGGGAACCCGAAGGCCCACCACAAGTGCTGCACCAGACTGCCGACCTCCGGCTGGCGCAGCAGTGCGGCATACCCTTCAGCTACCGGCTGTGCCAGCACCAGAACGGCGACGTCCTCGACATCGCGTCGCCCGGCTGGCGGGGCATCTACCTCCTGCACACGCAACCGCTCGTATCCCAGACCATGAGCCTTGGGCAGAGCCACCCACAGCTCAGGATGCAGCTGCTGCTCTTCGTCAAAGACGACATGGGCACAGGTCAGCACTCGTCGGCCATCGATCAAAAACCCTGCGCCCAGCGGACGACGATCGTCCTCAGATACATGGATCGCCGCGACCCAGGTGTCCGAGCCCGGGCGCGGGCTACCGTCCGGGATGCTCATGACGGTTCCGCAGCCGCCCCAGGCCAGGTCAGGGTAACCTCGAAGTTCGCTTCGGTCGCGGCACGGGCGATCAACCAGTTCGCCGACCCCGTCACCTTCACTCCGAACTTCACTTCCACCTGCCCGGGTTGCAGAGCCTTGACCTGCTGCAGAACGGCTCGCGCGCCCTCCACAGCCGGTGACACCGCCTCCCGGATCCTGCCCAGACTCCGGTCAGAGCTGACCTGCTGCCACTCATCGCTCGCCTCGATCTCGAAACGAACGCGAGTCCCGGCCTCGACCTCGTACGACACAACTTGCGACGCGGACTCTTCGCGCATCTTGCAACCCCCCTGGCCTCAACGATGCACCGCAGCGTAGCGAGCAAGTCCCGCATAAGACTCCAGAATGCGCAGTTATGGTCCCGAGCTGATACAAGCCGCCCACTGGCCCCAGACTTCGGTGGCCCGCAGCACAGCCGGAGCAGCCCTCGGCGCACGCACCCGGCGGGCTCGCGAACCTGTCCCGGCCTTGTCGAGAGTCCAAGACCCGCATCGCCACCTGGCTCGCCATCGACGGTGACCTCCCCGTCCGCGGCGCCACCGTCACCATCACGCCCGCCGGAATTACCACCCTCACCCGTAACGGATGGACGGCAACCATCCCTCACAGAGGCGCCCGGATGCCGCGTTGGTGAGAAGCCACCGATCGGCGGCTTTCCATGGTCGGCGATGAGTTTCGATGCGCCGGACGGTCCAAGTCGGCACACCTCATCAAGGGAGAACCCGATGGCCACAACGCGCTTGCTTCCGACGGTTCCTGTCGCCCGTCGCATGTTCGAGCTCCTGGAGCCCATCTGCCTGGTCACCTACCTCGCGGAGGAGTGCAACGAGGAGATGGCCGCGCTCGGTCATCGCACGTACTGGGACGGCTACTTCGCCAGCCGCGCCGCACCGCTGGGGCGGGTGCCGGCCCAGGTCGTACACGCGGCCTTCTACAACTTCGCCAACGGAGAGGCCGCCCGGCACATCCCCAGCGCCTGGGAGACGATCCCGCCCGAAGCCTCTCTCGCCGCCCGGGAGCGCGGCAGCGCCGCCTCCCTGCGGCGCATCCTCGGCCAGGAGCTGGCCGGCTCCCCCAGCCTGGTGCGCGCAGCGGAGCTGACCTGCAAGTCCGCGACGAGCGCCCCCACCGAGGGCCGGGTGATGTACGCTGGCATGCGCACTTTGAAGGTGCCCAGCGACCCGGTCGCTCGGCTGTGGCATGGCGCGACCATGCTGCGCGAGCACCGCAGCGACGGGCACATCGCCGCGCTCCTCGGCGCGGGCATCAGCGGGATCGAGGCCCACGTACTCTCCGCTCTGGAGCAGGGCATCCATCCCCCGCAGTCGTTCGGACGCATCCATCACCTGCCCAAGGACCAGCTGACCGCCTGTATGGACGGCTTGCGAGGGCGCGGACTCCTCGACGCCGATGACCACTTCACCGACGTCGGCCGCGCCACCAAGCAGCGCATCGAAGCCCTCACTGATGAACTCGCCGCTGCGCCCTACGCCGCCCTGTCCCCCGTCGAACTCGACGAACTGATCACCACGCTCGAACCCATCACCGCAGCCCTGGTGGCCGCCGACTCGCAGTAAGGCGTGCGCACACGCAGTGACCACGGCCAGCCCCCTGCCCGGCATGTCTTCCCGGGTGCTCGGACCTGTGCGGGCCGTTTGAGTTGCGATGCACACCTGGTCCGGCCATACGGCCGGACCCGCGCGCCCGCGACCACGCCGGACGGCGAACGGGCGGGGTTCGGTTCACTCCGGAGTCGCGTCGGCCAGCGTCGGCTTCAGCGCCTGGGGCGCCCGGCACTGGACCGACCAGAATCCGCGAGAAGCTGTTGCGCTCTCCCAGTCGGTAGCGCGAGGGGATAGAAGAGGCTGGCCGTCACCGTCGGGCTGGACGCGTGGTCGTGCTGGGAGGCTCTTGCGCTTGGCGAAGGTTGGTCGAAAGACTCTCGCCGTTGGACGTGCATCGGCAGCAGGGGGACGTGATGGAGTGGGCAACGATTGTCACCGTTGTAATCGGCGGGCTCATCGGACTGGGCGGGGACGCCGTAGGACGGCTGGGGGCTCGACGGCAAGCACAACAAGCTCGCCAGGATTCCTTGGAAGACGCCGAGACCGCCCGCACCTGGGCCGTGGAGGACGGCAGAAGGAAAGAACGGGAGTCCAGGGAGCGCGCTGCCGTGGAACACATACTTGCGGCCTACCTCGAGCATCCGATCCGGCTGATCAATCAGCCCGAAGAAGAAGTTCTGCAGAGCCTCGCGAAGATATGCGTCGTATTGGGATACGAGCAGTCGTTCATCCTTAATGGAGCACTACGCGAACGGATTGCCGAAGTATCCTACTTCCTCGATCTCGCCGCCGTGGGGAACGTCGGAGAATATTCAGCCGCAGAGGTCGGTTTTCTGGCCCGGAGCGAAACCCGGATGCTGATGGGCCTATGGGCGAGAGGGGAAGAACTCCCCGAGTCCATCGAAGGGTGGCGAGAGATCCGCGAGAGCCGTGCGCAGATCGATGGCCAGTGGCAGGAACAGCTGCGCGCCGCAGGTCTGAGAGTGACCGTCCCGCCGCTTTCCATCTACTGAGCCACCACACGCCCAGCCGGCACCGATCCCGGGCCGGATAAGGTGACCGTCGGCGGCCCGTACTCCCTTCAAAAGAACCGCGCCCAATTCAAAAGCACCCCAGCGCAGTGCCGACGACGACGGCCAGGGCCACCGTCCCGGCAAAGCCTGCACATGCTTGCCGGACGGCTGCCACCGGCGGTGCGCCGCCGAGCAGTGCGAGGAATCCGGCGACGGTCCCGACCAGGGCCCCGACGAGGAGGGCTACCAGGACGAGAAGGGCTCTGATCACGTCGACATCGTTCATACCCTTGAGGATTCTCAGGCGGTGCACGCCCATGGCCCTGCACTTCGCCCGGTTCGGCAAGCACGGAGAGTTGAACGTTCCGCTCCCAAAGGAGATCTTCGTCCGCGGTCCACTCAACATGGTGCCAACCGTTCGCTTCCTCCGGATCACCGCTCCAACTCACCACAGCGGTACCGACAGGCGAGTGCACTCCACTACCACCGGCGCCAGTGAATCCTGCTCTACCTTCTCCACGCGAACGAACATCCACCGATCATCCTCGATCGCTTTGAACCAGCCGCGGCCGGACTTACTTCACTCAAGAAGAGCCACACTCAAATGACGTCGCTCGTCAGACGGCGAAGAGCAGACCGGCGCTGAGGAGAACTGCCACGGCAGTGGCGAAGTGAATGCCGAACGCGGCGGTCCTGGTGTTGCCGTGGCGCAGCACGATGAGGAATGTCGCCGAGCGGTGCCTGGGCGACCACCAGCGCCTCGGTGCGGGGGGTGGAGAAGGCGAGCAGGGCCAGGCCCAGGATGCTGAAGGTGGCCTCCCGCACCACCCCTTGACGCGCGGTAGACCGGGTCGCCGTTGTGGGCGGCGGGTACGCCATACGCGGCGGCGGCTGCTCGGGGGCTGGAGCAGGAAGCGGACCCCGATCAACAGCATCAGCGAGTCACGGACGGCGGCCACGGTGTAGGCGGTGGCGGTCATGCCGGCTCCGGTCTGGTTCCGCGCCGGACCAGAGCTAGCACGCTGAGGCCGAACATCAGGACTCCCAGCGGCAGATGGACCGAGGGAACGTGTGCGACGCCGAGGATTACCTGGGCGGAGGCCAGGAGGAGAAAGCCGGTGGCGTGCCAGACGGGCCGCGGTGAGCCGCCGCCCGGCTTCCACGCGCCTATCGCGGCGAGCAGGTAGAGCATCGAGGCGCCGTACATCACGCGGGCGCCGATGCTGTGCATCGTCTCGCCGTGAGAGGAGGTGAGCAGCCATCCGGCGCTGATGGCCTGCAGGAAGATGGTCGCCGTCTGCAGGGCGATCGCTATCTGCAGGAACGAGGAGATGCGCGCGAGGCGCGGCGCGCGCGCATCTCGCTTCAGCGGTCATGTCACGGTCTCTTTCTGCTCTCTTGCAGTGATGGGGCAGGAACTCGGCTCCCTCGGTCGGGAGACGGCGCGCTCCGCGGTGTGTCGGCACATGGCTGGTGGAATTCGGTGACGGTCGCCGCGCGGGGGCTCCGGCTGGGCGCGGCGGTGTGGTCAGCGCAGGAAGTCGAGCAGTCGCGTGTTCAGTTCGTCGGGTGCGGCCGAGGGCAGGGAGTGGTGGGTGGCCCCGGGAAGGACATGCGCCTCGGCGTTCGGGATGTTCCGGCGGGCCCGGGCTGCGGCTTTGGCGGCGTGGAGGGCGCGGCTGTGCTCGGCGAGGAGGACCAGGACCGGCAGGTGCAGGTTGGTGGTGCGGGGGCGGCGTCCGGCGGTGATCTTGCGGCCGGGGACAGTGGTGGCCGACGCATACAGGCGCTGCCAGGTCTCCTCCAGCAGAGCGCCGCTGGTTTCCCAGGCCAGGAAGGCGCGGGCGTGGGTCTGGCTGGGGCGGATGAGGGCGGGCAGGGCGTGCAGCAGGTAGTGGGGGCGGAAGGCGGTGAAGACCTGGGTGGGGTCGATGAGGGCGAGGCGGTCGATGCGCTGCGGTGCGTGCAGTGCGTAGGTGGCGGCCAGCCAGGCGCCGTAGGAGTGGCCGCACAGGCGCGTGCGGGCAAGTTGGAGGTTGCCCAGGAGGGCGTCCAGCCAGGCCAGCAGGTCGGCGGTGTTCGTGAGGGCGGCGCCTTGGCGCCGGGTGCGGCCGGCGTCCCCCAGCAGATCCACCGCGTACACCCGGTAGCGCTCACCGAGGGCGGGGGCGTTGGCGAACCAGACCAGGCCGGTGGCCGAACCGCCGGGCAGCAGCACCACCGGTTCGCCGTCGGCGGGACCGTAGGCGTGCACCCAGGTGGGTCCGTAGGGGGCGACGTACGGGCACTGATTCACCTGCTGGACGCGGCACGGGACGGCACTCGCGCCACACCTGGCTGGCTGGGCGAGCAACTGCGCCTCAACTCGGCCGGCACCACCGCCCTCATCGACCGCCTGGAACGGCTCGGACTGATCCGGCGCAGCCGGGACACCGTCGACCGGCGCCGCGCGCTGCTCACCGTGGAGGACAAGGCCCGCGGACTCGGCTGGGCCTTCTTCGAACCGGTGATCAGCGAAGTGACCAGCGTCGCGCAGGAGTTCGACGCGGGCGAGCTGGACACGGTACGTCGCTTTCTGACAGCAGTTCCTCAGTCCACCGGCACGCACGCTGACCGTGCACGCTGACCGCCCCCGTACGGCACGCGTACTGCACCCGGACGCCGGCAGGTCCGCGAAGGGAAGGAGGGCGGCATGGCCGGTCACACCCGGCGCACGAAGCCACAACGCCGCAAACGGTGGACTGCTTGGGCATCGGATGCGCGAGATCGGGAGGGGGCCGGCGGCCATCATCGGTCGGTCAGCCGTTGGACAGTTTTGAGCGCCTGCCCTGCGCCGTCCTCAGCCGCCAGGTGCTGCGCCGCTTTTGCGGCGGCCCGGCTGTAGGCCTGCTGCTTCACCACCCGGGCCAGTGCATCGGCCAAGCGTTCGGCGGTCAGGGAGCGGAAGGGGATCGGTTCGGTGGCAGCTCCCAGGTCGGCGAGCCGGCGCGCCCAGAACGGCTGGTCGGCCGTCACCGGCACCACGATCGCGGGCACCCCGGCGCGCAATGCGGCCGCCGCAGTGCCGGCTCCGCCGTGGTGGACCACCGCGGCCAGGCGGGGAAAGAGCAGGGCGTGCGGCATGTCCCCGATGGTGAGCACATCGTCGCCATCGGCGGCGAGCTGCGCACTGCCGGCCTGGAGGATGCCACGCAGTCCGGCGCGGCGCAGCGCGCCGACGGCGATCTCGCTCAGGCGTTCCCCGTCGCCGGAGGCCATGCTGCCAAAGCCGATCAGGACGGGCCGGGGCCCGGCATCCAGGAAGTCCTCCAGTACGGGAGGCAGTTGCTCAGTCGCGTTGTGGTGGGGCCACCAGTTGCCGACGATGTCCAGGCCGGGACGCCAGTCGGAGGGTCGGGGCACCAGGGCCGTGCTGAAGCCGTGCAGGACGGGCCAGTTCGCCTGCTCCGCTCGCCGGCGCATCGCGGAAGGAGAGACCGGCGACAGGCCGAGGCGGTCGCGCAGCCGGGTGACCGCCTGGTCGTAGACGCGGTCGGCCATGCGCAGCGCGAAGCGGCCCGTGGCGCGGTTGGCCAGGCGGCCCAGGGAACGAGACCCTGTTACGACGGGCGGGAAGTCACCGGTCGGTTGAGTGGGCTGGAGGTACACCCCCAAGCTCGGTGTACCGGTGGCTTCCGTGAGGTGCCAGCCGAGAGGGGCCGTGGTGGCTGACAGCAGGAGCAGATCCGTACCCACCTCTACTGCGTCGGCGAAGCCCTCACCAAGCCGTGTGGTGAAGGCGGCAGCGGCGCGCATCAGTTCACGTCTACCGGTGCCTGCGACGCCCCCCTGGGTGTCGGCGGACAGGCTGCGGAACACCAGCCCCGCGTCACGGACCAGGGGAGCAAAGGTCTCGCTGGTGGCGACAGTGACGTCGTATCCGGCTTGTTGCAGTTCGGCGCCGAGCCCGGTGTAGGGGGCGACGTCGCCGCGCGATCCGGCCGCGGCGATCAGAATTCTCATCGGTCCTCCTCAGAATCGGTCCGGCGGCTTGGGTGGCGGGCGGCGTTGGCGTGGATCGCCTTGCCCAGGTAGGCAGCCAGGCCCGGACGTTGCTGCGTGGGCGGGACGAGGAGGGCGAAGGCGCGCGCATCGGCGAGGAAGTCGTCGGCGAGGCGCTGGTGCATGTCGGGTGGGCAGGCGGTGAACCAGCGGGCGATATGCAGGCGATGCTCCTCGGCCAGGTCCATGGCCCGCCCGCCGTCGCTCGGCTCGCCCTCGTCGAAGGCGGCCAGGAGTTCCGCGCGCCAGGCGGTGGCCTCGCCCATGAGCCGAGCCCAGTCGTCCTTGCTGTGGGCGGCCGCGCGGGCCATCGCCTGCCGCTGCCCCGGCGTGTGCGCCCACTTCAGCTCCGCCTCGGTGGCATAACTCAGGTCGAAGGTGATCTCGCCGAAGACCCCGAAGCGTTCCTCAGGGCTCATGGCCACCCCGGTCTCGTGGACCTCGATCGCCTTCTGCGCCACGTCGGCCAACCGCTGCAGCCGGGCGCTCTCCTCCTGCAACTGCCGCTGCCGGGCCCGCAGATGGTCCAGCGCGTTCGCCTGCGGGTCTTTCAAGATCACGGTGATTTCGTCGAGCGGGAAGCCGAGTTCGCGGTAAAAGAGGATCTGCTGGAGACGGACCAGGTCGGCCTCGCTGTAGAGCCGGTACCCGGCCCGGCTGCGGTCACTGGGCGACAGCAGCCCCGCCTTGTCGTAATGGTGCAGCGTGCGCACCGTCACCTGGGCAAAGGCCGCGACCTGCCCCACCGAGTAGCTCATCCACCCACCCTCTTCTCGTCGGCCCCCAGCCTCAAGCCTGACGTAAGGGGAGGGTCAAACAGGCCGCCGCACCCAGCCCGCAACCTGTGCCCGCCGGATCCCGCACTGAGGTTCCCCCGGGATGCGGGAGATGCTGACAGCGGGTCAGATGGGACTCATGAGAGGAACATCGACCATGGCTGCTCCCAGGAAGTACTCGCAGGAGTTGCGTGAGCGTGCAGTGCGGATGTATCGCACCACGGAGCCGAAGCCCCAGATCAAGAAGCTGGCCGTCGACCTCGGCGTGCATCCCGAGGCCCTGCGCGGCTGGATCCGCCAGGCCGAGGCCGACGCCGGCGAGCGCGACGACCGGCTCACCACCGATGAACGAGCCGAGCTCGCGGCCCTGCGCAAGGAGAACATCCAGCTCAAGCGGGCCAACGACGTCCTGCGGACGGCCTCTGCTTTTTTCGCGGCGCAACTCGACCCGACCCGGCCCAGGTGACGGCGCTCGTCGACGAGCATCCTCGCCTGGGAGTCGAGTACGTGCTGCGGGAACTGCACATCCCGTCCTCGACGTACTACCGCTGGCGCCGCGCCGCGCTGGAGCCCTGTCGGCGCAA
>NZ_JBIRPI010000050.1:0-17833 GCF_044332585.1 Streptomyces sp. NPDC016845
GCTCCATGCCGACAGGACAGCACCACCCGGACGGACCGGCAATCACACACACGAGCGACATCGAACCCTAGAAAAAGGGACTTAACGTCCACTGAGGCCAATTAGCGTGCTCAAGGGCCAACTATCGCGCTCAGTCACAATCGGGCAGACCAGTAGCCGCCGCCGTCACCGCTGTTCATCACAACTCGAAGACCGTATGCGAAACAGCCCTTAGATTGTTGATCTATGGATCGGCGGCCGCTCAAACTCGTAGTCGACGTTTCGCTCATGCTGGTCGGCGCCCTGTTGGGGATCGCAACCAACTATGCGACCGGCGAATCAGATCATGTACCGCTTGCTCTGCGATTGTTGCGTGAATGGTCCGTGCCACTGGTCGGCGTCGCGTTGGTGCTGCTTGTGGGTGGACAGGTGCTGTTGCACTGGCTCGACCGGCCCGTGCCGGTACGCCGAGTGTGGGACTCGGCTCAGTCGCCCTTTCCGGGGCTGGAGCCCTTCACGGAGGACGATGCGGCTGTGTTCTTCGGTCGGGAACGGGAGGTTGCCGACCTGGTGGGACGGCTGCATCCGGCTGTGCCGGGCCGGGCACACCGGTTCGTGACGGTGGTGGGGCCTTCGGGCAGCGGTAAGTCTTCGCTGGTGCGGGCCGGATTGTTGCCCGCGCTGGCGCGCAGGCGTGCGCCCTGGGTGGTCGCGGCCCCATTCGCACCGGGCGCGGACCCGATCGGCGCTCTGGAGGGGCGACTTGACCGGCTAACCGCTGGCCGTCCGGCGCTGGTCGTCGTCGATCAGTTGGAGGAGCTTTTCACTCTGGCCGGCCCTGAGGAACGGGCGGCATTTCTCGCCGCTGTTCGAGATGGCCTGCGCCGCGACCCGCGGCTGTGGTTCGTGGCCACCTTGCGCTCGGACTTCCTCACTGAGTTCCTGGAGTCCGGTTTCGCCGAGTTGGTTCGCGCACCGGCCGTGATCGGCGCGCTCGGCCGGGGCGAAGTGCGCGAGGTCATCGAAAGACCCGCGGAAGAGGCCGGGTTGTCCTTTGCTCCGGGCGTGGTGGCCCGCATGGTCGATGACTGCGGAGGCGGCGACGCGCTTCCGCTGCTCGCGTACACCCTCCAGGAACTGTATCTCCGGGCCGGAGGGACGGGCAGAACGGTGAGCGAGGAGATGTACCGCGCGCTCGGTGGTGTCGCCGGAACTCTGTCCGCACAGGCCGACCGTATCGCCGCCGAACTCGCGGACGCACCCGTGACGGCCACTCTGTTGCAGTTCGTCACCGTGGATCGCAGCGAGGCCACCCGCCGCCGGGTCCGCCGAGCCGACCTCACCGAGCAGGAACAGGAGGTCACCGACGCCTTCGTGGCCGGACGCCTGCTCACCAGCGACGGCGGCACCTTGGACGTCGCCCATGAGGCGCTGTTCCGCCAATGGGCTCCCCTGCGCCAAGCGGTCGCCACCCATGCGGAGAAGCTGCGCCGCCGCACCGAGCTGGAGCGCTGGGCACACGACTGGGAGCAGGCGGGCCGGCCGGACTCCTATCTGCTGGCCGGCGGGCGGCTGGATGCGGCCCGCACATGGCAGGCGGAGGACGGCAGGGATCCGCTGATCACCGTGTTCGTGGAGCGGTCGATCCGCAAGGACCGGGCGACGATGGAACGCGTGGCGGACGCAGTGGCAGCCCGGGTCCTGGAAAGCGTCGACCGGGCGCCGGAACCCGCGCTGCTTGCTGCGCTCGCGGCCGTCGAGGAGTGCGCGGCGACACCAGGCGCGGTGCAGGCGCTGCACACGGCCCTGGGCGTCTCACGGCTACGAGCGGTGCTGCGTGGCTTTGCGCGCGGCGCGTCCGGGGCGACCTGGTCGCCGGACGGCCGGCAACTGGCCGTCTCCAGCGACGACGGGTCCGTTCGCGTGTGGTGCCCCGACCGCGAGGACCAGCCGGTCGTGCTAGCGGGCGAGGGCGCCTGGATGCAGGCGGTGGCCTGGTCCCCCGACGGCCGCAGGCTGGCAGCCGGGTGCCGCGACACCACCGTCCGTATCTGGTCCACCGGCACGTGGGCCGAACTCGCCGTCCTGCACCATGCGGCGGCGGTCGGCGACCGGGAGGAGGGCGTCGGCGCGGTGGCCTGGTCACCGGACGGCAGTCGCCTCGCGTCGGCCGGCAGCGACTGCGCGGTACGCATCTGGAACACCGACTCGTACACCGGGACCGCGGTGCTGCGCGGGCACGAGCGCATGCCGTGGAGCGTGACATGGTCGCCCGACGGGACACACGTGGCCAGCGGCGGCGAAGATGCCACCGTACGGATCTGGGAGGTGCACACCGCAGCCGTCATCCACCAGCTCACCGACCATCAGGGCAACATCGAGTCCGTCCGGTGGTCCCCGGACGGCCGTCGCCTGGCCTCGGCCTCCGGTGACCGGACCGTGCGACTGTGGACCACCGAAGGCTGGCTCACGGAACGGATACTGCAGGTTCCGGACGTCATCAACTCCCTGGCCTGGTCGCCGGACGGCACGCGCCTCGCCGGCGGCGACGCGGACCGCACGGCCTGTGTCTGGAGCCTCGACGGCCCCGGAAGCGAACTCCAGCTCACCGGCCACACCGATACCATCTACGGCATCTCCTGGTCACCCGACGGCCAACGGCTGGCAACGGCCTCCCGTGACCGTACCGCGGCTGTATGGGACGTCACCGAGCGCTCGAACTCCTTCGGCGCCCACGACGACTCCGTCCTGCGCGTGGCCTGGTCACCCGACGGGGCGCGCCTCGCCTCCGCCGCCCGCGACGGCACCGTACGCATCCGGGCGATCGCCACTGGCCGCACCACGAGCGGCCGGCACGGAGGCGACGTGTCCGACGTGGCCTGGTCCCCCGACGGCACCCGTCTGGTCACTGCGCTGGGCGACGGGACAGCCGTCGTATGGGCGGCGGACGGCAGGGACGACGACATGACGTTGACCGGGCATGCGGAGGCACTCTCCAACGTCTCGTGGTCCCCCGACGGGACCCGCATAGCCACCGCCTCCCGCGACGGCACGGCCCGCATCTGGGACGCGACCACCGGTGCGGTCCTCCACGTACTGCGCGGCCACGACGACTGGGTCGCCGGGGTGTCCTGGTCACCGGACAGTCACCGCCTCGCCACGTCCAGCACGGATCGCACCGCCATCATCTGGGACGCCCTCAGCGGCACCGCTGCCGCCACCTTACGGGGACACCTGGACTACGTCTGGAAGATCCACTGGTCACCCGACGGCCGCCGCCTCGTCACCGGCTCCCGCGACCGGACCATCCGCCTGTGGGACGCGCACAGCGGCACCGAGCTCGCCGTCATGACCGGCCATCAGGACCGGGTCCAGGACGTGGCCTGGTCACCCGCAGGAACACATATCGCCTCAGTCTCCCGCGACCGCACCGTACGACTCTGGAACCCGGACACCGCGACACACATCGCTGTCCTCGGCCATCACGCCGACTGGGCCAACGGACTCGCCTGGCACCCCGACGGCTCCCGGCTGGCGACCGCCTCACGCGACCAGACCGTACGCATATGGACACTGGCCGACCACGACATCGACGGCTTGCTCCGCCGGGCCCGTAAGCGCGTCTCGCGCGAACTCGGCGCCGACGAGCGACGAGGCTTCCTGCTACCGGACAGAGAGTGACACCAGCCGATTGCCGCGCTTCGGAGTGAAGAATCAGGCCCAGAAAGCATTCCGCAGGTTCTGTCAGCGCCCTCGGCTGACCGGCTTGGCCCCAAGGGCCGACCCTGCTGGGCGCACTGTCCTTCAGCACCCCCCATGTGGTCCAGCACATGATGGCGCTACGTTCCAACCTCTCGCCGCACAGCACTCAGCCACAACTGCTGCGCCTGGCCGATCCCAGTTGGTTGTGGATCCTTTGAAGTGATGCTCGGCTCGGCGTGACCGGCGGGTCAGTGTTGGTCGTTGTGCCCGAATCGTTTGCTCAGGAACTGGTGGGCAGCGTCGACTGCTTCTCGGACGTTCTTCACGGGCGACGCCCCAGCTCTCTCCCTCAGCCGTCCAGGTTGGGCGCGCAGTGGACGAGAGGTTCCAGATCTTCCGGATATCCAAGGTGGTCGGCGATGTCTGTCCAGATGAGGTGTGTTCCGGTGACCGGGTCGAGGGAGCCGGCCGCAATCTGGCCGGCGACCCGGTGGGCCATCGCCCACTTCGCGGCCGGGGGGGGCGGCTGGTGGGTGCAAGGCCAGCCCCAGCTCCTCCAGCACCTGATCGAAGTGCTCAGGTGCGTCGGGCTCCTCGCTGCGAAGGAGCCCCGTCAGCACGGCGAGTGAAGGGCTCTCAACGTCGGCGATCAGGGCGTTCAGTCCGGCCTGAACGAGTCGGTCGGATCCGACATGCCTTCCGAATGCCCTCTGGCGCGCAAGGTGGCTGAGCCGCTTGAGTGCCTCATCGTGCATCGACTGCCTCACCTTCGGCGGGAACATCATCGAGACCGGCACCGACTCCTACCGCCTCGCCAGCACCAGAGCCCGGGCCCCGGCCGGGCAGGACGCCACTACCGGCTGACTTCTCCTGGCCCTTTCCTCGGCCGGTGCCACCGTCGCGGCACCGAAGAAGGACCACGCCGTCAGTTACCAAATGATCTCCGGGGCTGGGCAGGTTGACAGTCCCTAGCGTCGGCCGCGCAAGAGCGATCCGAGCACCAGACCGGCGCCCAGACCGATCAGGGCGCCAGCCGATGCCCGCCATGCACGCGACGCCCCCGCAACAGGCGCGGCAGGTGGACGGGGGGCAACCGTCGAGCGGGTCGGCGGTCCGGCAGTGATAGCGCGATCATGTTCCTCGCCCACAATGGCCAGGAAGCGGCGACCGACACGGCTTCCGGACGAACTGGCGATCCACGAGGCGTGAGCCCTGCTCCAGTAATGTCGGCCAGCCTCTCCTGCGAACATCCCGGCCAGCATGTCCCGCAGCAGACCTTCGCGAATGGTCCCGATCTCGAAGCCCATCCACGCGTAGTTCATCATGAGGTCAGCGTAGACATGCCGCTTCTGCTCATGCGGATCGACGATGTCAGTGTCGCCCCACACGGGCTGGAAGAGCGGCATGTCGTCGAGTTCCAGGCGGACGAGCTCCAGGTAGTAGCTGCGAATCCCCTGAACCTGCTCCGCCCTCGCCTGCCGGTTCTGCACAACCAGGGAAACAGCGACACCGGCCAACGCCAGCGCCGAGACGATCGCCGACGTGAAGCCGTACGCCGCGCCGATCTGACTGAGCCTGTTCCAGTCCACGCCCTTGGAGCCGGACAGTGCCTCCAGCACGAAAGGCGACAACAGCACCACCGTCAGCGCAACCGCAACGGCGCCAACGAGCCCCAGAACTCTGCCTGCTCGGCGTACCACCGATATTGCAGCCGCAGACCCATGACTAGCTATCAGGTCAATCACCCCCCGGCGCGCTGGTCCCCGTGACCAGGTCGAGCCTGAGGCAGCCTACTTCCAGCTGCCGTGCGACATCGCCCGCCTGCGCAACCTCATCCGCACCGGACAGACGGACAACTCACTGCCGGACGGACCACAGCCGCACCAGCTTAAGATCATTTACGGGACAATCCTTGAAGAATGTTACACATCGGTGTTCTCGCTCGGATTTGGCCACCAAAGGCATGGTCAACTGCCCACTTGTGCGCCGTTTTCCACTGTCTCGACCGGCGTCTGCGGGCAGGAGCTGGAGATTGTTCCGGCCTTGTGCGCTGCCCTTTAGCCGTGCCGCACGTTGAAGGCACAGCAGCGCTGGAGCAGTCAGCGCAAGGCGCGCTCCAGCACCTGAAGACGACTTTCCAAGGAAGCAACCAGTACCGCCGCTGGCTACCGCACCAGCGGGCGCCCCATGCCCGCGCACGGGCCCCTCATCGGCTACGTGACACACGATCGATCCGTCTACATCGCCGTCATGCACTCCGCCATCACGACGACTTCGATCAAGAAGATCCGAAGATCCGAACGCAGCGACTCCCGAAGTCCTATCGAAACGGCGTCCGCGGACAGGCTCTGGTCCCTTTCGTGTGGTCCCGGCTCATGACCGTCGGCTCCGGCAGGACCGCTTCGCTCCTCGTCGCAGGCTAGGCGGGCTCCTCGGTGGAGGGCCGGGGGGCGTACGGTTCGGTCGCGGTCCAGGCCGGTGGCCCTCCGAGCTGCCAGTCCAGGGGAAGTTGGGAGGCATCCAGCGAAGCGCGCGCCGCGTTCACGAACTGCAACTGCCCCGCAGCGAGGGCTTCCTGGACCTCCCGCAGTTCCTCGCGGGTCTTCGGCGAGCGGGCGACCAGCTGGGCGAACCGGCCTATCGCGCCGGTCAGCTCTGCCGCCGCTGCCGCGACCTCGCGCGTGGCGACCAGGCTAAGCGCAGTCAGGGCCGCATTCCACGGTGCCCATTCGAGCCGGTGAGGCCGGTCCGCGAGGAACGCCGTACGCAGCTCGATCTCTACTGCGACGAACTCCCGCAAGAACGCCGCATAGGTGGCTGTCCGGTTGTCCCGTACCCACTGCTCGTTCTGACCCCGCCGCCCAACGAGGCCACCTGCGAAGACACCCACGACTGTGGCGGAAACACCGCCCACGGTCGAGATCACCATCTCCCACGGGACAGCCACGGCCATTCTCCTCGCATCTGTTCCACCCGCCCACCCCCGGGCCGGCCCGAAGGCGCAAACCTAGCCCAGCACGCAGCCGCCGGTCACCGATCACCCGATTTCCAGGTCCTCGACGCCCCCGCGCAGACACCTTCTGCAGCCCACACGCCACAGGCGGCCACAGCACATGGACCAGAGCCCGACTCGACTTCGGGAGGCGTTTATCGCCAACTGCCGCGCCGTATCGTGCGGCGCTTACTGCTGCTTACCACTGATGCCTTGATGAGGACGAGTCCGACGGCGACTGACGCTACGACCAGAATCGTGTTCGTGAGTGTGGCGCGCTGCGTTCCCAGTTGCCGGACCTGGTCCCGCTGGTCCTGCCAGAACTGAAGCAGGATGTCGTGCTCGTCTGCCACCTTCGGTACCCCTCCCCTGCCCCCGCCAATTCACACGGCTGTCCGGCAGAGCTGTTGCCACCTCAACACCCTGGCAAACACTCGTCAGGACTGGGGCAGAGTCGCGGTGGCTTTGTGTCCGGCTTCGATCTGAGCGATGCGTTGGGCGAACATGGTCGCTCCCTGGGTGAGCATGGGTTCGGCTTCACCGCCCTCCACGAAGGTCGTGGCTACTACTGTGCCGACTCGCATGGTGAGGTACTTGCCCTGAAGACCGCCTCCCGCCTTGGTGTAGGTCAGGCTTTCGTTGCCGATGGTGGGCTTTGACGGTGTGGGGTGCTGGCCGGCTTCGCGCTTCAGGCCTTGCCTGGCGTCTTGCCGGGTGGTGTAGGTCGTAAGGTGGAAGTTGACGTAGTACGTGTCGTCTGCGCCCAGGGCGTACTTGACGCGGCCAAACCACTTGCCTTTGCACTCTTGCGGGCTGGGGCAGTCGAGATGGCCGTCCGCTGTGGTGACGGAGGCGCTGATGCCCTGCAGTCCGCCCATGGCCCCGGGGTCCGGAAGGGCAGTTTCGACCTGGCTCTTCTGGCTAAGAACTGTGTCGGGATCTGCCTGCTTGTTCGTCTGGTCACCCGAGGAGCTCTTGTGCCCGCCGCTGCCTCCAGATGGTTGACCACCGCTGCCGCCGCATGCCGCCAGCACGGCGCACGCCACCCCTGCTACCGCTGCGGCGCGCGCGCGACGCCGTATCGAACGCTTCGTTCCCACCATGTTCCACCCCGTTCGTGATCAACAATGCGCACTGAACATAGAGTTGTCGGCGGGCGTGCCCCCGCGTAGGAGTAGGGGCGGCCGGCTGGCTATTACGCCTTGATGCTGGCGGGCTCACAGGAGCTGCGAGACTCGGTAGGCGATTCCGCCCTCCACCAGGTAGCCCGTGGCCACGCACACCACGTCGTTGAGCCAGGCGTAGCGCTCGGAGCCGGTCTCGAAGAGGGGGTTGGTGCGGAAGTAGTAGCGCGCGGGGTCGACGAGATGGCGCCGCTCGGGGTCCGCCATCTCGGCCCGCGCCTCGGGCGGGGTGACCCACCGGCCGCCGTACGTCATGTGCAGCAGGTCCCCGTCGTGGGTGCGCAAGGGGAGGCGGACGTCGAGCGCGAGGGTGCCGTCCGGCCGGAACAGGCCCCAGTCGCCGCCCACGGCCAGCACGTCACCGCGCAGACGCGGCCCCGCGAACGTGCCGCCCGCCGAGCCGAAGAACATCCGGCGGCCGAGTGGGCCCGGGCCGATGTCCAGGCGCGGGTCCAGGTCGACGATCATGTCGAAGAGGTGGGTGGTGCGGGGTTCGGCGACGTTCTTCGTGCGGGGATCGAGTGCGCTGGTCACGCCGGGTCACTTCCCTTCGGTTCTTCGGTGAACAACGTGGCTCGGACCGCGTCCGTCGAGACGCCGGACTGGGCGCAGAGCTCGGCCAGGTCGAAGCAGAACCGCTCGCTCGCGATCAGGCCGTCGCGGAAGGTGAACCGGATGAACACCGGCAGCACGGCGCGCCTCCCGTTCGGCCGGACCCCGAACCGCTCGCCGGTCATGGTCATCCGTACTGTTCCCCAGCACACCAGCGCGTCGTCGCCGACCGCGTGGCCCTCCAGCGCGACCTCATAGTCGGGAAACGAGGCGAAGAAGCCATTCAGCGTCTTCTCGTTGGCTTCGAGACCATGGGCGACGGTGCCGAAGGCCGGCGCCTCCAGGGTGATGTCGGGATGGAGGTGCAGCAGCGCGGCGGGGACGTCCTGCCGGTTCTTGGCGGCCGCAAGGGCATGCGCCAGTTGCAGCGCCCGTGAGGCGTTCTCGGGAGTCATAAACAAAACGTACGGCCGTACGTATGTAATCAGCAAGGGGGTCTGCCAGAATGGCGGCATGAGCAGCGCAAGCACCGAAAACGAGAGGGCAGGACAGACGGCGGACCGGCGACTGCTGCGCGGGGCGCGTTCACGGCGGACGATCCTGCGGCGAGCCGTTGACGTCGCCTCGCTCGACGGTCTGGACGGACTCAGCTTCGGCGCACTCGCCACCGACCTCGGCATCAGCAAGAGCGGCGTCCAGACCCTGTTCGGCACGAAGGAGAAACTGCAGCTCGAGACGGTCAAGTGCGCGGATGACGCCTTTGTCGAGGCCGTCGTCCGTCCTTCCCACGCGGCACCACACGGCGCTCCGCGTCTGCGCGCACTGGTCGAGGCATGGATCGTCTACGCGGCCGAACCCCTCTTTGCGGGCGGCTGCTTCTGGGCAGCGAACTTGACCTCCTTCGACAGCCGCCCCGGCCCCGTCCACGACGCACTCTTCGCCGGGCGGCGCAGGTGGAGCACGCTCCTGGCCGACGAACTGCATCATGCCGGCACGGCGGACGCCGAACTGGCCGCGTTCCAGCTCGATGCGGTCCTTCTCGCCGTGAACACGGCGCTACGGTGCGGGGACGAGGCGGTGGTAGAGCGGGCGCGCGCGGTGACTGAGGGCCTTCTGCACAACTGACGACTGAACGCGGAAGAGGGGAGTCCGTGTTGCCTGCCAGGGGCGGACGGGCCGTGACCTCAGGCCCTGCCCGTTGACCTCGAATGCTCAGAATTGGGCGTGGCTGGCCTGGCGTCAAGTTCTCGGTCGGCTCGGGGAGCAGCGGCCGCATGAAGCGCAGCACACAGCCTCTCTCGTCTCTGATCCGGTCGGCCTCGACAGGGTTTCAACGGGCCTTCGGAGGAGAGTCGGTGGGCGGGTTCGGCAGTGAGTTCATAGCCGGTTTCCCCGGACCCTGCCAGAGACTCGCTTCCCCTTAGTTCGCGCGCGGGGCGCCTTCGCCGGCGCATGCGGGACGTGCCGCGAAGGGCACTGTCGCCGCAGCTTGTGGCGCAGCGGTGCAACGACTCGGCGCTGTGCGCCCACGTGATGATGTGCAGGCGACGTCCTGGAACTTGGGTTGGTCCGCATGGTGGTCTCCGCCAAGACGTCCCACGCCTGCAGCGGCGTAATCCGCCCCGCCAGGCAGATAAGCCCTTGGCCTGGTCGACATCGGCATGCGCGACCATCGCCTGCAGCTAAGCCACCCGTTTCTCCAGCGCCGCTGTGCGTGTTGCCGCGTCCATGGATGCAAGACGGTCGGGCTCCGGAGACAGACTCATGATTCCTCCGCAAGCGGGGGCGTTCGGCTGTGCTTCTTCCAGCCCACGAGGCATCCAAAAGCAGGCGTCCGGTACAGAGAACTCCATCGCTACCACGGTTCGTGGCTGCTCCGCCGCACCCGGGTCAACCCTGCGGTGCGAGCCAGCAACACCCGGTCCAAGGCCTGGTTCGGGGCACATCCCGGAAGGTGCCGCAGGCCCGGACCTCGATCAAGTTCATGACCTGACTCGACGACAACTCGATCAAGCTCGCCGACCTCAACCAGGAAGTACTCGACCTCTGCTTGACCAGCAACTCCCCTAGGTCTGCGGCCTATCGGCGTTCATCCGCTGGGCAGTCGCCCGCCGTTGCATCCCCAAACCGCCTACGCCTGGGCGGCCCGGTAGGCCCAGAACGACTTGGGTGTAGCTCCAGCTCTGGGAAGTTCATGGGTCAGGCCGTGAGCCGGTAGTTGTGCTGGTCGGAGTTGGGGTAGAGGCGTTCGTGCTCCTGCGCGAGGTGGGATGTCCAGTACTGGTCGAGGTTGTCGTTGTCGTGCAGGGCCCGAAGTTTGAGGATGGCTTCGGCGCCGGTCAGGCCCCAGCGGGCGCCGGTGATGTCGAGGCGGTCGCCGATCAGGTGGCGGCATGCCCCTTCGATGGCGCCGGTGGCGATCGGCCAGCCGGCGGCCAGGGCGGTGTCGTAGCCGAGTTGTTCGAGGTGGCCGGTGAGGTAGCCGGTGCAGGCATCGACAGCCTCCCGCTTGGCGCCGCGCAGGCGGCACTGTTCGGCCTGGGCGGTGATTTCGGTGGCGGCGCGGGCGGCCTGGCCGTGCAGGATGGCGGTGAGGTGGGCGGCGACCCAGGTCTCGGCCTCGACAGTGCCGGGCCGGTGGAAGGCGTGCGCCGCGGTCCACAGGTACTCGCTGACGTGCACGATGTCGAGCAGGACCTGCCCGCTCACCCGGCGCCGGGCGGCTTCGGCGTGGATGAGGTCGAGCTGGTGGCGGGCGCCGTCGACGGGGACGACCCAGGTGCGGTGGTGGCCGGGATCGCGGGCTTCGGCCTGCTCGAAGGCGGCGGCGATGGTGTGCTCGGGCGGATGGGCGACCGATCCGGGCAGCCATTTCGCCACCGCCACCGGCCCCGGCCGGGGCGGGCGTGTGCGGCTGCGGCCGTCGGGCGGGGCGATGACGTCGTGCGGTCGGCGGGGTGCCGGATCGGCGTCGAAGACGCAGGCCAGGGTGGCCATCCGTTTGCGGTGCGGTTTCTCGCCGGGGGCGAGCCGGGTCCGCATCGTCCGCCGGGCGGTGAGGTGAGCTTTGAAGGTGGCGGGCCACAGGGCCTCCGGCCGCATGACGATGCCCTTGCCGTCGACCTGCAGGACGAGCAGGGTGTCGGCGGTCGCCGGCAACGGAATCCGTTGGCGGTAGAAGGCGTCGATGTCCCGGGCGGCCTCGGCGGCCAGGCGTTCGGCCTGCCGCTTGCCCAGCACTTTTCCGCAGCGGTCCTCGATCGCCGCCTTCGCCTGGTCGTAGGAGCCGCGGATGGCCTCGCGGACCACGAGTCGGTGCAGGCCGTAGGAGTGCCGGCCGGCGGGCAGCGACAGCTCCGCGTCGGCGGGGCGGACGGCGGACAGTCCCTTCTGCCGCCAGGCGCATCGCTCGACGGTGACCGTGCCGAACACACAGGCCAGTGCGCGGTGGTGACCTGTCTCCCGATACGGCCGCACCAGCCCGTCCGCGGCGGTCGGCGGACGGTCCATTCGTTCGCGCTCAAGGCGGGCGCGCAGGTCGAGATGGCCTTGGAACAGCAGCCGCAGTACCTCGCGGCCCTGTGTCTCGATCAGTGCTTCCAGCTCGTGGTGGGCCAGCACTGCCGTCCGCGGGCCGGCCAGGTCGCTCTTGAGACGGTCGAAGGCCCTGACAGCGGCAGCGAACTCGGCGATGGCAGCGATGGCGTCGTAGCGTTCCATCGTGGCTCTTCTTCCTGCTGTTCGGTTTGGGTGGTACCTCCGACGGTAGGAAGAAGAGCCTTCATCGTTCCGGGAGTTCGCTGTTTTCCCCGGCCGGCCGGTGAGCCAGGGAGAACCGACCGGGCTGGTCCTCGGTCAGCCAGCCCCGCTCCACCAGCCGTTTCAGCTTTCCCCGTGTCCCCTCGATCTTCGCCGAGGCCGTCGGCAGGCCGATCCTCGGCACGATCTGTTTGGCCTGCATGGGGCCCGACGCGTCCGCCACCACCTCGACGATGTCCCGGTACACGTCCGGTAGCACGCCCATCGGCAGTCCCTCTCGCCAATGCGGCACCATAATCGCCCCCACCTTCCGCACGGGCGCGACGCTCACCGACTCCGCCGCCTCCGTGCTGTCGGAGGCGTTCCGGGCGGAGATCTCCGCCGTCACCTGGGCCACCGTCTCGCACGTGACCCGCAACCGCGACCACACCTCGCGCTCGGCCTCCAACTGCCCCGTCAACTCTGCGAGCTGCGACTCAAGGGCTTCCACCCGTGCCCGCGCCGCAGCCTCCCGCGCCCTCAACTCCTCGACCAGCGACACCATCGCCACCGCCTCCTCCACCGCCACGGTAGAAGGACGACCGCTCGACGACAGCCCCCGTCGTGAATGTGCAGTTCAGCGCTTCCCGCAGACGACTGCACTCGATATGGAGATCGAAGGCTGTGTCTTCATTCGTAGAAGCAGGCCGCCCGCAGCATGCTGGCGATCAAGCTCCAGTCGGGGCGGTCCGGGACGGGCTCTCCCCGGTTGCGAAAGTAGCCGTCCATGTCATGGGTCCAGGCGCTGAGCGCTTCAAGGTAGCGGTCCAGCGATTGGTTCTCCCAGCCGCCGGAAGCGGTCTCAGCTTCCTGGCTGAGCCTTCTGACGTAGGACACGAGATCTGCCCTTGTCCTCACCCAACTGGTGTCGTTCAAAGAATCCACGACGAGATCCTGCGCTCACCTCGGATCAAAGTCCAAGCATTATCCGCCGCCCAGCACCAAGGTCGGCTTCCCCGCAAGCGAGCCACACCCATCGCCTTTGGGCTCTGCTCTGCCACAGGCGGCGGCGCCACCAAGAGGACCCGCTCCGCGGCGCCCTGCGCGTCAGTCAGCGGCGCATTGACCCGCTCCACCACCAATTCCCGCATCCGTTCGGCCAGCCCGCCCGCCCCGACGTTCTCGATGGTCGCATCGCGCTCCTGGTCCCAGTCCTCTTGCAGGTCCCCGATCGCGCTCAGTGCCGTGTCCCACGCCCGCAGGAGCTCCAGGTAGGCCTCTACGCGCTGGCCACGCAGCCACTGACCATGTTCGACCTGCGCCTGGTCACTGACCTGGCGTCGGCCCACGATCAGACCCAGCAGCACACCGCCGATGCCCAGCAGACCGGCTGCGACGGCGGCGGCGACCGTCCCCCACGATTCACTCATGCCGCTAGCATGCCGTGCCCGCTCACTTCAGGCGCGTCACGGTCACGACCGGATGCCGCGTGGTGCCCGAAAGCACCTCAACGACGACCAGGCCCTGCTCCACGGCGGCGTAGCTGTCGCCCGACGCGGTGTGCGCACGCAGCGTCGGGCCATCGGCGGCAGGCAGGTGTACAGCGACCTGCGCGGCGAGCGCCGAGGGCAGGGGCTGGGTGAGGGCGGTTCGGCCGTCAGGGGGGCGCACCGCCAGGTGCTTGGGGCGGGCGGGGGGAGGTTTCACTTCGAGCGGCCGCCGGCCTACGACATTTTCCGGCAGGTGCAGGAGCTGGGCGGACGTCTGGGCACGGCCGCCTTCGGTATCCGGGTGGTCGGCCCCGAACACGTCATCGCGGCTGCCGAGCAGGCTTTGGCCGAGCTCACCGCGATGCGGGTCACCAAAGGGGGCGCAGATGCGGTGGGACGCGGTGCTCGCCGAGTACCGCGAGACCGACGACGGCCAAAACCAGCAGCGGCTGGTCGGTATGGCAGAGGAGTTGTACTACAAGGGGTCCTGGGACGGGGCCATCGACGCGGCTCTCCACCGGCAGCACTTCTTGCAGGCGGCCGCCGAAGCACTGGGTCTCCCCTGAAGCCCTACTGGTGCCCGTAGACCAGGGCCGCGGGCAGCGCGTCGTGCATGATCTGCTTCCTGGGCAGGGCGAGGGCGAAGCGGTTCTCGATCACCGTGAGGGATGTGCGGTGGGCCGTTTTGCGATCGGTCTGATCAGGGATTCCGGCTGCGGCGATGTCAGTCTGGAGGAGGGCGGCGTCCGGTCCGGTGACCTCGTGCGACCACGTGTGCATGTACAGGTGGAAGCCGCAGGCGTAGGCGCCGTCGCGGAAGAGGGCGAACTGGGGTGGGGGCGCCTTGGGGTTCTGGGTCTCGTAGTAGAGCTCGAAGACCTCCTCACCGCTGCTGCGGGAGAGGTCGTTGCTGTAGCCGGGGCCCAGTTCACCGGGCCAGTAGCCGTGGGCGACGGTGAAGGCGAGGCCGTTGTGGGTGCCGTAGCGGACGGCCGCCATCTCCCGCGTCTGGGCGTTGAGGTGCGCCTCGACGGCCTCGGAGGTGTAGGCGCCCAGCGGCCTGGGAGCGGAGCCGCGTGCGAGGCGGTCGACGAGTTCGTCGGCGGTGAGTCCGCGTGCCAGATGGATGCAGTAGCCGTACCAGGTGGGTGCCGTCTCGGCCAGCCACGCGATGCCGTCGGTAGTCAACTCGTTTCTCTGTCTTCCGTGATGGGGGCTGTGGCCGCAGGTGTCAGGGCCTGCGGCCGCAGCCCCGTCATGTCAGTGCCGTGTCAGCGGATGTCGCACTTGATGGTGGCCTGGGTCGCGTCGCACTTCTCGAATCCCGTGACCTTCACCCAGTACTTGTCCTTTTCGAGCAGGCGGAACTTGCTGGCGAAGCTGGAGATACGGCTTCCCGCGGTGGTGTTCACCCAATTGGACATCGCCGAGCGGCCGCACACCTCGCTCCAGTCCGGGCCGGAGGTGCGCTCGTCGTCCCAGAAGCGCCAGACGCCGTCGGAGTACTTGGTGGCGTACGTCTGGACGCACTCGTCTCCCGTGAGGACCTGGTTGGTGCCGTCCATGCGTTCGGGCATGCCGCCGCTTTGGTAGGTGGAGGCGAAGGGGAATTCATCACAGCTCGCCGTGTCGTTGGCGGCGATCTCGGGGAGCTTGGTCGTGTCCGGGTGACCGTAGGTGGCCGCCCAGCCGTCGGGGCAGATCACCTTGCGGTTGGCGTCCGGGTCCCGGGTCCACTTGTTGCGCTCGCCGTGCACTCCATTGGTGTAGCGGTCCGCCAGGAACTGCAGCGGCTCGCCCTTGCGGAGCTTGGTGTTGATCAGCCAGGCGTTCGCGGCGGCCGCCGGTGTCTTGGCGGTGTTGAACGCGTAGCCGGGCAGGTAGTCGGGGAAGACGCAGCCGGCGGCTGAGTAGACGGTATCGCAGCGCACCCATACCTCGCTGCCGATCAGGCCCTGGCTTTTGTCCGTCGGCATGGACTCCGGGACGTTCGTGGCGAACGTCGCGTACGGGGCGAAGGCAATTCTTGTGGACCGCTCCGAGTCCCACTTCTCCGCGCCGGAGACCTTGCCATCCCACTTCACGGTGGTCGAACCGGTCTCCTCGTGGGAGTCGATGTCCCCGCTGCCGTTCCACACCAGGCTGCCGCTCCAGGAGTAGTAAGGCTTCTGCGAACAGCCGGTGGAGCACTGGGGGATGAGGGTCAGCTTGATCGCTCCGGGGATCGCCGGGAACGGCTGCTTGCCCTCGGCCACCGGGAGCGGCGTGATCCTCGACCACAGCTGCATCTCGTCACCGGTGGTGGAGGTCTTCATGTGGTAGGCGGTGAAGAACTCCTGGTAGCCGGCGGAGTCCTGCTCCGTCTGGTCGGTGACCTCGACACTCCAGATGTGGTACATGCAGGCCGCATCACGGGTGAAGATCGACAGATACTTGCCGCCACTCTCGCAGTTGGCGTTCAGCGGGCCTGCGGCCCGGCTCATGCGGGCTGCGGAGCGGGCCTGAGCGACCCTGGCCCAGTCGGCCTCGGTGGCCGGCCGGGAGCCGATGCACAGCCGCGCGTGGCTGTCGGCGCCCGCGGGCTGGCAGTGCCGCTCGCCGGCTCCCGCCTCGGCTGTCTGCGTCCGGCTGGTCTGCTGCTCGTAGGACTGCCAGCCGGGGACCTGCTGCCAGGTGGTGTCGTGCTCGGGGTTCGCGGCGTCCTTGTTCGGGGCGGGCAGCTTGATGTCGACGATGCGGCTGCGGATCTTGAATTTGGCGTACGCCGACCATTCGGTCTCATACAGCCCGGTGGCGTCATAGCCGGAGGTCTGGAAGGCGTAGGTCTTGCCGGGCTTCAGCACCTTCTGTGGCACGGTGACCTGCGCGGTCTTGCCGGAGGCGACCATGGGCGAGACCAGCACGCCGTAGTCCTCGCCCGGGATCTCGACCTGCGCGCCCACCGTGCCGTCGGCGTTGACGTCATGGATCTTGAAGGTCAGGTTGGCCTTGTCGCCGTCCGGGTCGGTGACGGTGTTCTTCAGCACGGCCATGGTCCGGTCGTCCTGCCACACCTTGCTCGCGTCCTGTGTGAACTGCGGGCCCGCGGAGAGGTTCTTGCCCGACACCGGCCGGTTGCCGGCCCGGGCGAGCGATGCGGGCCCGGCCGCCGGTGTCGCGGAGGGGGGCAGTTCCTGGCTCGGGCGGGGCGTGGGGCCCGTGTCGGCCGCTACAGCCACCCCCGGCCCCAGCAGCAGAATGCCGGCAGCCAGCGCTCCGGCGAAGCGGCGGTAGAGCCCGAGGGGTCTTCTCGTGCGCAGACGTAACACGCGCATGCGGTCCTCTCCTGCCGCCCGCCACAGAGCAAGTCCGTTGGCAGACGGCGTCGTTGGTCGGTCAGTCGCGCCGTCCGACTGTCTACGCGACCCAACAGAACCGAACAAGGTTACGAATCGGGGAGATCGTTTCGTTGCACACTTATCGGGTGTGAGGCCGATCACGGTTGTAGAGGATCCGGTGCTGAACCTGTGAAGTTTCTGTGGGCAAGCGGACCGGTTCTCCCAAACCGGAGGTGCCCGCTCGACAGCCCCACCGCGTCACAGAGCGCAAACCGCTTGGCACGAGCGAAGTGCCCTGTCCGGGGACCTCGAGACAGCGCGCCCGCCGCCGACGACCCGGCTTGCACCACTGCCGCGTGCCGCACGGGCTCCCCAGCCAGGGTTCGAGCTCCGCGCGCCGGGACTCGGAGCGATGCTCATCTACTGACAACTCCACAGAAGGTACGCCCCGTTGCAACATGATGGCCCGGTTGACCGTTCCATCGCAGAGCCGGGGGTGGCGATGTCCAGGTCCAGCGGTATGTCCTAAGCGGTTGCTGGGCGGTTGCTGAGCGGGACGGAGAGTCCCGTGCTTGCGGCGTTGGACCGGTTGACCGGAGGTGCGCTGCTCGTGGCCACTGGACCTTCCCCTTGCTCATGGACACCTGGAGACTGGGACCTGAGGTTCCAGAGGAAGTAGCACCAGGTGGGAAGCAAGTACACGAAGCGGTACACCGCGGAGTTCAAGAGGGACGCGATCGCGCTCGTCGACTCCACGGGCAAGACGGTCACCGCCGTCGCCCGGGAGCTCGGCATCAGCTCGGAGTCTCTGCGCGGCTGGTACCGCCAGGCGGAGGCCGACCGGGTCGAGGGCGCTCCGGGAGAGCTCACGACTGCCGA
>NZ_JBIRPI010000051.1:0-14331 GCF_044332585.1 Streptomyces sp. NPDC016845
TCCGAGTAGTCCTTCATCGCCATCGGCGGTCTTCTCGCTTCCTCCGGATCAAGCAGATCCAGTATCAGCGTGTCCACCACTCAGGGGGAGGCCCCCTCGTACGCGTCGCGGGCGGCCAGCAGGGTGGGCATGTGGTCCTCCGCCCAGCGCCGGCCGGCTGCGATGAGGTCGAGCAAGGTACGGCCCAGCGCGGTCAGTTCGTACTCCACTCTGGCGGGGACCTCGGCATAGACGGTACGGGTGATCAGCCCATCGCGTTCCAGTGCCCGCAGGGTTTGGGTGAGCACCTTCGGGGTGGGCGCACGCAGGGGGACCCGGAGCTCGGAGAACCGTCGTGGCCCCTGCTCCAAACAGAGAATGACCATGGCGGACCATTTGTCGCCGACCCGGATTGGGATCGCACTGCTCGGACAGGCCGGATGGAACATGTCGGGATCGAGCGGCTTCACCAGTACCCCCGCGGTAGCCAGATACCCTTGCAGTAACCATTATGTCCCGCACTACCTTCGCGTCGACGGCGCAACCGACCGCCGCCTCTCCGAATCACTGATGCGAGGGAAGCATGCGTGCTGTCCGATTCCACGACTACGGATCACCCGCCGTACTACGCGTCGACGAAGTGCCCGTTCCCCAGCCGGGCCCCGGGCAACTGCTGGTCCGGGTCACCGCCGCGGGCATCGGGTTCGCCGACGTCCAGATACGGGCCGGCCTGATGCGACAGACTGCTCTCCCCGGTCTGCCGATGCCGTTCTCGCCGGGCTTCGAGGTGGCGGGCACCGTGGCGGACGTCGGGCCCGGCGTCGATCCCGCAACGGTCGGCAGGCGGGTGGTGAGCACCACTTCTGGTGGCGGTTACGCCGAAATGGCGGTGGTGTCCGCCGCCGCGGCCCTGCCCTGCCCTGACGCCCTTGATGACCACCAGGCTCTGGCACTGCTGGGTCAGGGTTCGACCGCGGTCGGGGTGGTCCGGGCCGCCGCACTGCAAGCAGGCGACACCGTACTGGTCGAAGCCGCCGCAGGTGGTGTCGGCAGCCTTCTGGTGCAGTTGGCCAGGCACGCCGGCGCCACGGTGATCGGCGTTGCCCGGGGTGAGAGGAAACTGGCCGTGGCCAAGCGGCTCGGTGCACACACAGTGATCGACTACACCGCGCCGGACTGGCACGAACACGTACGCGACGCGGCACGCGGCAGCGTGCAGGTGGTCTTGGAGACCACGGGCGGCTCGGTATCACAGGCCGCGTTCGACCTGCTGGCCCCCGGCACAGGCCGCATGGTCATCTACGGCATGACCAGCGGGCAGGCACCGCGCTTCGACCCGCTCGCGGTGTATCACCGAGGCGTCTCCGTAATCGGATTCGCCTCCATGGCCCTGCCGGCGGACCATCAGACCCGACTACGCGACGAGGCATTCGCCCTGGCCTCCGACGGTGCACTCAAGCCGATCATCGGTGCCGTCCTGCCGCTGTCGAAGGCCGCCGCAGCGCACCAGGCCTTTGAGGAACGCACCACCATTGGCAAAACCCTCCTCACCCCCTGAACACCCACTATCGATGCGAGCCCCGCCGGGGCGCACCGACGAGGGTTCCGGCCTGCCGGTGACAACAGGCCTGCCTGTGTGACAACTACCGTGCTTCGGCTCACCTCGCGGGCCGACTTCCACGCCCAGGGGCCAACTCGTGCGCGCAAGGGCCAGGTAGCGCGCTCAGTCACAACTGCTCCGTCGCGCGGCGTCCCCTTCCTGTGGCGTGTTCGAATATGCGTTCGGTAATGTCTAGAGGAAGGAGGTAGCTGATGACGAGGACTGATGCCGGGGCGAGCGTGATGCATGTCCGTACGCCGGTGGGGCTTGCGGAGCCTGCCTACCGGGAGATGCTGGAACTGCTCACAGAGATCTCCCCCGTCGTCCAGGCCCTACTGCCCGGGGGAGGCCGCAGTGGTCGAGCTGCGCTGCGCTACCACGGTGTACCGGCGCTGCGCTTGTGCGAGCGGGCGCGGGTGCGGTCGCTCGCCCGGCTGTCGGTCGACCTGCGGATCGGGCTTGCCCCCACCTGGGCCGTGGCCACCACAGCCTCCGCGCAGGCCCCCGGGTACGGCGGGATCGTCGCCGTCGACCCGGAGCAGGTCGACGCCTTCCTGGCGCCCCTGCCCGCCTGGCACGAGGCGCGCGTCACCGCGGTCAACCCGGCCTACACCTCGCAGACCTGCAACCGGTGTGGCCACGTCGACGCCAAGAGCCGCCGCACCCGGGATCTGTTCACTTGCACCCGCTGCGGGCACGCCACCCACGCCGACATCGGCGCCGCTGTCAACATCAAACACCGCGCCCTGGCCGCCGACGAGAGCACTACGTCCGTCCGCCACGGCTCAGGACCGGGCACCCCTCGAGGAGCAGCGCTGCCCGGTCCTGATGTGTCGGCACCCAGGTATCGGCCGAGCGGATCCGGCTACGCGGTCCGTTTGCTCGACGCGGCGGCGGTCTGCAGCGGCAGCAGGGCCCAGACCTGGCGTCCTTCGGCGGTCATTTCCGTCCCGCAGCTGTCAGTACCCAGGTCCCGCAGGGCCGCCAGCATGTCGGCCGTCTCGCGCGCGGCGGTCTGCTGGTGGCTCAGGCACAACACGAGGGCCAGGCCGTTCTGTTCGGACAGGTGGAGACTGATGCGGCGGCCGCCGTCGGCGACCACCGTGGCGGCCAGTAGCCGCACCACCGGCTCGAGCTGCGCCGGGACGGTGAAGCCCCAGCCGGTCAGCTGCTCCGCCGTGTGCCGGGCGGCCTTGCCCGGCGTCCAGGTGGCCGACTCCAGGGACCAGGAGGCGCCACGCCGGTTGCGCATGACCGGATGTCCGGCCCGGCCGGCGCGCTGCGGCACGGGCAGACCGGCCAGGAGCTGTTCCTTGGTGGGCGGGTCGGGCGGCGGCGGGCTCGGCGGCTTCTTCGGAGGCGGCGGTGTCTTCGGTGGATAGTCGGGCCGCGGCTTGATCGCCTCTGGCTCGAGCGGCTGGTCCATGACGGCCTCCCCGGTCAGGTCTTCCACAGTAGGCCCGGCACGCACCGCCGAAGGCCGTGATGCCGTAACCGGCACCCGATTGCGTGGCGGGGCCGGCTCCCCAGCCTTGCCCTGGCCGGACTGCATAGCCCGGGGCGGCGCAAAAGGACGCTCATCCCTCGGGGATGATCAAGTGGTGACCGAACGCTGCCCATTGGGCACTGGCCCTGACCCCGCCGACGCGTGCCGCACGCGCGACACCGCCTCGCCGCGTGCCCAGCTCGCGGCCGAACGGCTCCCTGCCATCCCGGCCACCGAGCCGACGCGGTCCCCGGGAGCGGGGCGCCGCGTGCTCGGTACGGGCCCCGCCGCAACCGGGTCGATCCCCCGGTGACGGGCGTGCGGACGTAGTCCGGACGGGCCCGGTAGGCACTCGCGGGCCAGGGCGGCACGCGCCAGGAGCCGGCTCCATCGGTGCCGGGTGCCAACCTGCGGCTACCGTGCAGCACTTCCCGCGCGAGGACAGCGAGCGTCAAGGGTGCCGTGCGCCGCGCCCAACCATGGCGGCGTACGGCACCCGGCGCCCGCCAGGCGATGACCCAACGAGACAGCGGGCCGACAGGTCACCTCGCGCCCGCAGGGCGACGGAGGCGGCCGTGTAGCCCTGCACCCGAGCCAGCCCAGCACCAGGCACCGCGTTCTCATCCGAGTGTCAGTGGCGGAAGGCACGGTCGGGGTCACGGGCGCCTTCGGCTCGAAACGGCTCGAACCACTCATCGGCAGCCATGTTCACCATGCCCAGCGCCTGGTGGACCTCGCCTTCCGCATCTTCGATACCGTCGAGTCGCACGTCGAAAAGCATGAGCACGTCATGATCCTCAAAAAGCAGGTCCGAGACGCTGGACCAAGACCTTCACCGACCCCCGCCTCTGCGCGGCCATCGTCGACCGCCTCACCTTCAACGGCACCATCATCGAGACCGGCACCGACTCCTACCGCCTCGCCAGCACCCGAGCCCGAGCCGAAGAACCAGCCAAGGCCGTCTGACAGCTTTCCTGCAACCCGCCACCTTCCCGGGTGGCGGGGCGCCGACCAGCCGGTTGTCACTGGCCGATGGCACCGTCCTGCTCCAAGCCGTCCATGAACTGCTCGTGCACTCTCAGCTCACGCCCTCTGCCTGGGCTCGTCAGAACGACGGTCTTCGCCTCCGCGAGCGACGTGGGACCCGCCCCCAGCAGTTCACGCGTGATCACCACCGCATCAAGCACCTCGACCCTGCGCTCACTCAGCAGCCGCTGCACGGCAGCCATCCCGCCGTCCCCTGCCAACAGCGGCCGGCACTCGTCGACGAGCACTTCAAGGCGTGCCGTCCTCTCCTGGCTCAGCCCACTGATCGCCATCGCGCCTTTCCCTCCCTCGCAGATCCGAAGTCCTCCCTCGATCATCCCGGATGCTCGGACACCAGACTGCCTTCATTTCTCGGTTCTGGCACAGATCTTGGGGAGCGTCGCGGACGGTAACGGTGTAGTTCGATTCCAGCGAAGGGACACGAGTGGCGTTAACGGTCTGAACTGGCCCCACTTTTCCGACCCGAACTGGCCCCACCGGCGGGGCGCGCGGGAGCGTTCGGGGTTGTTCCGGCTTGAGTTGGCCCCAGCTTGGAGCTGGGGCTGGGAGGCTCGCGGTAGGTCAGCGTGAGGGGGCGGCGCCGGGTGGCGTCCTCGAAGGAAGAACTGTTCTTGCTGATCCGCCGGGACTCGTGGCAGCAGGGACTGTCGGTCCGCGTGTTGGCGTGCAAGTACCGGGTCCACCGTCGGCTGGTGCGCGAGGCACGGTGTTCGACCGTGCCTGCTCCGCGCCGGACGCCGCGACGGCATTCGCCCAGGCTGGAGCCGTTCAAGAAGACGATCGACCAGTGGCTGCTCGATGACCTGGATGCTCCGCCGAAGCAGCGGCACACAGTGAGAAGGATCCTGAGCCGACTTCAGAGGACGTTACATGGCCTTCCATCCCGATTGGTGCCAGAAGGGAACGGTCCCGTATAGGTGGTTGACCTGCGGTTTCATCAGGCAGATGTCACGAACCGTTCCGCCCGGAGCAGATCGTCACAGCCGTGCGGGCCGTATGCCCGGTTCGGGCAGGATTCGGAGTCGCGTCACAGCGTCATGAATTACTGCAAGTTGCCATATAACGCCCTCTCAGCAGGAGGCAGGCGCCGACATCGCCTACTCGACGGTGTGGGAGCTGCCTCGCCTGCCCTGCCCTCGCGTTCGGCCTCCGCGATCCGGTCGATGAGGTTGTCGCGGATGTCCACCAGTCGCGGCCGCTGGGCCGGGGCGGCCCGCAGAAGTGGGCACCGGATACAGCTGGTGCCGTAGGCTCGGCCGCAGCCGCCGAGAGCGACCTTGCGGTGTCCGAAGTGGCCGAGGAACTCCTCCCACTCCTCCTCGGTGGGGCTGCGGTATTCCTGGCTGGGCCGCAGGTCCCGGCGGCGGGCGATGAACGCCCGATGTCCGGCCAGGCCCGGCCCGAAGGATCCACATGATCGAGTGCGTCCGCGCGGTCCTGCTCACTCCCTCCGACCGGCTGCTGCTGATCCGCCGCACCTGGCCCGGCGGCATCCCTTATTGGACCCTGCCCGGCGGCCACGTCGAGCCTGATGACCTGGACCTGCGCGCAGCATTGACTCGTGAGGTCTACGAAGAGACTGGTGGCACCCCAGAGATCCTCGGCCGGCTGTTGACCTTCGACGACACGCACCAACGGGACCACGTCTACCTTGCCCGGATCACCGTCTGGTCCGAATGCAGCCGAACCGGGCCGGAGATCGACGACCCTGATCACGGCACCTACCAGCTCGACGAAATCCCCCACACCTCCGCAGCCCTCGATACCCTCCCGTTGCTCCCCGAGGCTGCCGCATCCTTTCTGCAACGGACGGCTGCAACCGTAAAGAACCTCACCATCCTTGCCGACCCGACGGCCCCGTGAGACCCCCCTGATGCCCATCCGCCAGCACCGCTGGGCCCAACTGACGCCGGAACTCGGGGCCATCCGGAACCGGAACAGCTCTCCCAGTTCGCTGCCCGTGGGGCCAGTTCAGGCCGGAAAAGTGGAACCAGTTCAGACCGTTAACGCCACACGAGGCCGGGTCCTTCAGCGTTCACGCATCCTGGTCCACCACCAGCCGTCCGTTGCCCACTCGATGTAGTTGGGCTCCGGCAGGGTGCGGCGCTCGAATTCCTCATCGATGCGCGTGATCAGTCGTTCCAAGTCCCGTTTGGCTCCGGGAGGAAGGTGCAGTATCGCCCGCTCCAGATCGTCACGAGCGTCTTCCACCTCTATCCCAGGCGAGCAGGCCTCGGAGGCGTTCAGGTAGCGGCCAGGTTGCTTGAAGGCCCACTCGAAGCGAGAGAGCGCATTAGCGACCGCGTTGGGCCACATCTCCTGGTCTTCGACCCGGCGGATCGCTGCACGAGTCCGCGCGGAGACACCGCGGACCCTCAGGACCGGATACTGCCATCGTGGCCGCCACCGCTCTGCACGGACGGCCTTGGGGCGCCTACGCGGCATCGCCCTTTCGGATCAACATGAGGCCATCCTGCCACGGCTGGTGTCACTGAGTGGTGTGCATCGTGAATTCGCAGGTCATGGGTCTGGTGTGAGCGATGGCTCGTGTACTCGCGCTGGTCAGTGGCCGATGGGCGTGGCCGTCGCCCGCTACGTCGTCGAAGCCGAACCCCTCGTCTCCATGACCCGCCAGGACCTGGTGGCAAGCGTCGCACCCGCCATCCAGCGCTACCTGACCGAACCGCCCGCCACCGGCTGAGCACCGAAACGGCTCACGCCCGCCGAGGGCCGGGTGATCAGCCGCGGCCCCGGCTGCGGCGGCGCTCCGAGGAGGAAGGAGTCAGGCCGCGCAGCCGGTCGCGGACCGCGCCGAGGGCGTCCGCGAGCGCAGCGGCCTGAGCATCGTCCAAAGCGTCGAACATGCCCCGCTCGACCACCTCGACATGCCCGGGCAGCACCTTCTCCAGCACCTGGCGTCCCTCATCGGTGATGACCGCGCTCACCGAACGCTCGTCCTCCTCGGACGGCTCACGCCGCAGCAGCCCGGAATCCTCCAGCTTGCCCGCCTGATATGTGAGCCCACTGCGGCTGTGCACCACCGTGTCGGCCAGATCCGTCATCCGCATCCGCCCCTGCGGAGCCTGCGCGAGCCGGGCCAGCAGGAAGAACTGTAGATAGCTGATGCCGCCCTCGCGCCGCAGCTGCTCCTCCATGAGCATCTCCAGCAGGCCGCCCGCTTCCATCAGGGCGAAGAACGCCTGTGTGCGCCGCTCGTCCAGTGCCATCGCCCCTCCAGTCCTTTTGTTTCCATCTGGAAGCATGTTACCGTCCAAAACTGTTTCCAATTAGGAACACCAGTCCGGGCGGCAACCGGCCGCACGGCCCCAGGAACGGAGAAACCCATGAAGGCAGTGCGCTACCACGCATACGGCGACAGCACCGTGCTGGCACTCGAAGAAGCACCCACGCCCGAACCCGGCCCCGGCCAGGTCCTGCTCAAGGTCACCGCGACCTCCTTCAACCCCGCCGACGCCATGCTCCGCGCCGGCTACCTCAGCGAGATGCTCCCCCTGGAACTCCCCCACACCCCCGGCGTGGACGTCACCGGCACCGTCGCCGCCACCGGCCCCGGAGTCACCGGCTGGACCGAAGGCACCGCGGTCGCCGCCTTCCTCCCGCTGAACGCCGCCGGCGCCTCCGCCGAATACGTGCTGGCCCCCGCCGACGTCCTCGCCGCCCTGCCCCAGGGCGTCGACCCCGTCGAGGCCGCCGCCCTGCCCGGCCCCGCCCTCACCGCCCACCAGGCGCTCTTCGAACACGCGGGCCTCAGCGAAGGACAGCGCGTCCTGGTCAACGGCGGCGGCGGAGCCGTCGGCGCCTACACCGTCCAGCTCGCCCACCAGGCAGGCGCCCACGTCACCGCGACCGCCGGCCCGCGCAGCGCCGAACGCCTACGCGGCTACGGCGCCGACGACATCATCGACTACACCACCACGCCCGTCACCGAAGCGGCCAAGGGCCCCTTCGACGTCGTCATCAACCTCGCCCCCACCACCCCCGAGGACACCGACGCCCTCGCAGCCCTCACGGCCGACGGCGGCTCCTTCATCACCGCCACCACCCCGCCCGCCACCGAGCCCGGCCGCGGCGTCAACGTCGTCCGCATGGCCGTCCGCAGCGACGCCGAACAGCTCACCAGCCTGCTCGCCCGCGTCGCCGCCGGCGAAATCCTCATCGACATCACCGACCGCCGCCCGCTCGCCGAACTCCCCACCGTCCACGCCCAGGCCGACCAGGGCGCCCTGCCGGGCAAGACGGTCATCACCCTCTGACCGAGAGTGCCCCGCGGTACCGCGCCCGCCCTTCCGGGAATCGGAGAGGCGGGCGCACCACCAACACCCTCGCCGAGGGCCTTCACATGCTGAAATCACCGCCTTCGCGGCGAACACTGACGCACCGGCGCCAGCAGGCTGAGCGCGATAGGTGGCTCAGACGGACAACTCAGATGCTCCGGCTTCCCATCCGTTACCGGGAGTACCACTCTGCATAGCCTTGGCCGTCGGCGATGGCAGTCTCGGCGACGTGCTCCAAGGCGCTCTGGTACGCCTCGGCGTTACCCGGTTCCTTCTGCCAGGCGCGGATGGCGACGGTGGATGACTGCAGCGAGCCCAGGGGGATTCCGAGGTAGAGGGCGGCGGAACGGCGGGAGCGGCCTGTGGCCATCTGCACGAGACGGATTGCTGCGTCCCTGCGCAGCTGCCGTTGCGGTGCATCAAGCTCGTCCAGCGGGGCGGCCCAGCGCTCGGGCAGGACAGCCGGGATGACGCGAGGGTCGAGCAGGCCCCGGTGAGAAGAGGGCTGAGGGAAGAGCGCGGGCTGTCCCGCAGCCTTGCGGGGAAGCCGGACGCTCCCACGGATCACTTCGGTCATGGCAGGTGAACAGTGAGGGGCATGCTGCCGGAGCCGGATGTGTGCGGTGCTGGTAGAGCTGAGGGCGGACAGGAGCCGAGCGAGCGTGCGGTGTCCGCTCGCGTCGTCGAGGATCGCTACGGTGAGAGCCATGAGGGTGGCTGCCGGGAGCGGGTTGGCCGGCGGGTGCCCAAAGGTGCGAGCCACCCGTCCATCGCCCAGTGTCCCTGTGCGATCGGGGTGGGCGCGGCGGAGAGCTTCGACATGCGTCGCGAGCGCGTCCATCGACCCGAACTCCTCGAAGGTGCCCTGGGCAAGGGGCCAACTGCCGCGGAGGGCTGTAATGGTCGCCCGGACATCGTTAAAGAACCGCTGAGCGGACACCCTCTGCCCAAGGCTTGCCACCTCATGTCCTGCCCCGGCTGTAGCCGCCTCGGCCAGTCGGCGGTGCGCGTGGGTCATGGCCGGGGTGGGTCGCTGGGGCGGCTCGCTGCACTCATCGAGGAGTTGGCCGCAGGCGGCGACCCGTCCGACGCCGGGACGATGACGGCAGCGTGCCGGGTGCAGACGCTGGGCCGGGGCGGGGACGAGCTGGGTGGGTCGCCATCGTCCGTCGGAGCGGTAGCCATTGGAAAACGCCGGCCCGCGGCAGGCGGGACATTGCCAGGCCAGAAGTCGGTTGTGCCGCTCGCAGAGGAAGGTGTGCGGGAGCCGCCAGGAGCCCTGCCAGACGGGGCCGCCGGGGAGCCGGGCGGTGTCGCTCAGGCAGTCGGGGCAGTAGCGGCTGAAGGCGGTAAGCACCCACCCGTCGTTGGCCATGGTGACGGGGCTCTGGTGTCGCCCGAGGTAGTCGAGGCGCAGGGGTGTGTAGCCGGGTGCTTGCCCGGCGAGGGTGAGTGCATGGACCTCGGCTGAGTGAAGGCGGCAGACGTTGGCAACCTGCTGGGCCTGGGTGTCGTTGAGGCGGACCAGGTGCCGGGCGGGGAAGATTGGGCCTGTGGTGAGGCCGCAGAGGTGGCCGAGCTCCAGCGGCGGAATGCTCAGCCGGTGGGCAAGGCGCAGGAGGTAGCCGGGCAGGATCTCTCCGGCTGCCGGATCGAGGCTTCGCGGCAGTGGAGCGGTCATGCCGTGTCCGGGGTGGGGCCGTGGTCGTCGAACGCGCCGTTGCGCCGACGGCGCGGCCGGGCGGGAACGGCGGGGATCTCGCCCGCGTGGGCATCGCGGCCGGTGGCATCGACGAGGGCGAGCGGGAGGCTGTTGAGGAGGGACTCGGTCAGCCGCTCGGTACCGCCGGCGATCGCCTCGGTGCAGCCGTCTTCAACGAGCCGCTCCAGCAGGCCGACGACGCCGTTGGTCCGGGCGTAGAGGTACTCGGGCATCGTGCCATCGGTGAGCATCCCGGAGCGGGCCTTGAGCAGCCGCAGGTGATTTTCGACGCCGGCGAGGTGCGCGGACCACGCGGTGATCTGCTCGGGGGTGTCGTAGCGGAACCGGTCGAGTTCGACGAGGTCGAAGCGGCGTTCGGTCTGGGTCGGCTCCCACCCGTTGACCGGCCGACGGCCCGGCCCATGGGCGGCGGCTCGGCCTTCGTTCATGAGGCCGGAGCCCGGGATGTCGACGCCGACCAGGACGAGGGTGACGTGCATGCTCATGAACGCGCGGATCAGGTCCAGGGTGTCCTGGTCGTCGGCACGGTGCATCCGCAGCCGGGTGATGTCGTCGAGGATCAGCACCTTCGTGCCGTGATCGGTGAGCGAGGCGGCGACTTGGGCGACCAGATCGGGCAGGTCCATCCGTTTCGTCGGGGCGCCGTAGAAGTCGAGGATCGCCTTGCAGGTGCTCTTGGGTTTCGCGGTGACGGGGGTCTGGACGTAGGCGACCGGCACCCAGGCATCCCGGGTGCCGGGGACCGTCTCGAGGTTCGTCTGGTGCAGTTCGCGCCAGGAGTCCTCGAACGCGGCGGCGATCTCGCACACAGTCTCGGTCTTGCCCTGGTATCCGCCGCCGGACACCATCACCCCGGACCGGGTAGCCGGCCGGGCCTTGAACGCGTTCTGCCGGATCCGGGCCGACAACAGCCGGTCCACCGCGCGGCTCATAGGCGTGCCCAGCAGTGGCAAGTTCGCGTGCGTGGCGGCCCGGGTCAGATCGTGCGCCGCCTTCGCTGCTGGCGAGAGGGTCCGCCACCGGGCCAGGGACAGGCGCGGTGCGGGCGTGAAGCCGTGACGGGCAAGCCGCCACGCTCCCCAGCCGACCAAGGTGTCCCGTACCGGGATGTCGCCCACCATCATGTTGTCCCCTCTCCACCGGCCGGACCGCTTCCGACACCGCCAGGATCGCGGTCGTCGGCCTGGTCGGATCTGGGCCTGGCCGACGGATAGAGGGGGCGGGAGCGTACGTCGTCAGCGAGCGCCCGCGCGGCCACTGGAGGTGTGCCACCCACGGCCGCATGGCGGCGCCGGGCGCGGTCGGCCGTGATCGCGTCTGTCACCTCCTTGCCCGGCTCTGCAAGGTGGATAGGGGCCAGCGGGGGCTGCTCGGCGGGCCGGTCGGTAAGAGAGGCCCGGGCGCGGGCAAGCTCACGGGCCCGGGCGGCCGCCTTCTTCCGCGCCTCGGGCCGGCCCGGCCAGGCTTCAACCGGCGTGACCGCAGCCAGCAAATCCAGCAGCACGGGCAGCAGCTCCGCGTCCGTGCGCGGCCGCAACCCTGCCCGAGCCGCCTCCTTGAGGAGCTCGCTCACCCGGGCGTCACCGAACGCGGGCACTTGCTCCCCCTCGGGCAGAGCATTCCACGGCAGAGCGTGCCAGGTGCCATCGAGCTCGATGAACACCTGCCGGCAGTCCCGCGGATCCCGGCGCACCGCCCACTTCCCCGCGTGCCGACCGCCGCGGGGCGCCGGAGCAACCCGGCACGGCTCCAGTTCCGGGCATCGCGCTCCGTACCAGAGGCCGCCCACCTTCACCCCGCGCCGGAGATCGACCTTAACGAAGTGCACCGGCAGCAGTTCGTAGTAGAGCTCCGGCAGGGGGATCTCCAGGCTGATGCCATCCCGCGCCGCAGCGGCGGCAAACAGGGTGTTCGGGCTGTGCCGGCCGGAGGGGTCCCAGGCTGGGGCGTGCTGGTCAAGGCGGCGGTTTTGCCACACCGCGACAATCCATGAGGCGAGCAGGTGTTCCATCTCCGCAACCGTCCAGGCCGCATCAGCCTCGGGGTCGGCGCCGCGGTCGGCGACGTCGATGCCGCGCCAGCCCGGCACAAGTTCCAGCAGTAGCGACTGAATCGCGGCGAACGCCCGCTCGCACGCTGCCTTGTCCGTCGGACGCATTGCCCGTGCCGGCAGCACATCCACGCCGAGCGTGCGGGCGACCTCGACCAGGTGATGGTTCTTGAACGCCGCTCCGTGATCGACGGTAATGGCCTCGGGAGTGAAGAAAGGCAAGCCTGCCACCGGCCCTCCTGCAAGCTCCGCCACCAGCGCAGCGGGCACCCCGGGGTAGGGCCAGGCCATGTCCTCGCCCCAGCCAGCGCGCATCGGTAGCGGCGACAGCACGTCCCGCAGCAGCATCGCTACCTCGATCGACGACTCCGCCACCGGCGTCAGCCTGAACGCCACGATCGAGTGCGTGTAAGCGTCCAACGCGATTGTCAGGTGCACCGTGATCGGGGTGCCGAAGACGTCGTCGAGAACTTTCACCGGCAACGGAGTCGAGTCCAGCACCACCAGCTGTCCCGGCCGAGAAGCGACCACCAGCCCACCGGCCGCCGCGGGGACGGCGGCGGCCGAGCGGACGTACCGCTGGCGGGCGCCTCCCGGCCCGAACCACTCCCGCCATACCCGCGCCAACGTCGTCCGGTGCGGCACCCGCACCACACGGTCCGGGAAAACCTCCCGCACATACTGATGGATCAACCGCTCCCGCGACGCCATGCTGATCCGCGACCGGCGCAGACACTGCTCGTGCACCGCCCGGATCGCCTCCTCCACCTCGGCGGTCACCGAGGGATGGCCACCGGCCTGGCGAGTCCACCGCCCGTCGGCTAACCCGACCAGCCCGTACTCCCGAAAGCGGGCGGCCATCCGCTTCAGCGTGCGTTCGCTTAACGACTCCAGCCCGAGCTGCGCAGCTTCGAGTTCCGACAGCCCGCTAAGTTCGACGACCTTGGACCGCCGACGCTCGCCGACGCCGGTCGTCACGGGATCGAACGCAGGCCGGGGCTCGCCCGGCCGGGCCCAGTAACGGCTGCCGCTGCGAAATCCGGTCTCGACCTCCATCACATGCTCCAGCCGAACCCGGGCCCGGCCCAGGTCATGCTCGGACAATTCCTCGATCAACGGCCGCCGTTCGCCTGATCCACCAGTCATGACGCCACCGGGTAGATGCACGTGCCGTCGCCGAGCGGACCGATCAAGTCGAAGGCCAGACGTCGCTCCCACAACAGGCGCAGCAAATGGGAACGGGCCAGCACCGGCCACCGCGTCGCCTCGACCAGTTCCCCGAAACGCCGAGGGCCGACCGCCGCCGCGAGCAGCTGCTCCTCCAGACCCAGCCGATTCGTACCCGGACGACGCGCACACGCCAGAGCCTCCACACTGCCCGCGACGCCGTCCCGCCAGCCCGTCACCACCAAGTACCGCCACCCGGCGGAAGCCGCGACGCGGCCGGTAGCAGCGAACACGGCGACGTCCGACTCCTTCACCAGGTGAGCAGGGCGGACGTCGATCAGCAGCGTCGGGCCCGCGGTGGCCACGAGGAAGTCCGGCACATGCTCCCGTCGGCGGCCCGAGTCGAAGAACCGCAGACTGAACGGCTGCGACAGTACCTCCCGGACTTGGCCGCAGAAGTCCAGGACGGTTAGCGCCCGGCGTTCGGCGAGACTCTCGAAGCCGTGTCCACGTCCGGTCGCCTCCATGAACGCCAGACCAGGGCGATGCCGCTGCCCCGAACGCCACGAGAACCATCGAACGGGCCTGGCACGCTCCCAGGGAAACAGGGCAAGATCGCGCACGGGGCAGACAACCTCTGTTCCGTCGACACGCCACGTCACAGCCCAGTGACCCGCCCAATCGGGCCTTGGATCAATGGCGTCCCCGCACGGCAGCACATACGGCGCCACCAGATCATCCAATTCACAGCTATGTGACCACACGCATCCCACGCCATCACTCGACATGCCACGAGGAAACCGAACGAGGCATCGCGAATCCGGCAGAACAGAAAAAAGAGCCTGATCAGGATGATCCACGCGCTACCCTGCGGGCCAACTATCTCGCTCTGAGTGGGCGTTAAGTCCGCTTCTTGTAGAGGCCCCGACCGGGCTGCGTGACGTGCCCTTGGCGTAGAAGACGGCCGAGGCGGGCGCGGGTGAC
>NZ_JBIRPI010000052.1:0-13313 GCF_044332585.1 Streptomyces sp. NPDC016845
TTCTCCCGGCCGCCCTCGGCCCGCTCACCGGGCTCGTGCCCCAGGTGATCGGTGAGTTCGCCCTCCAGCGCGGACTCCAGCACCCGCTTGGTCAGTTGCTGCAGCAGGCCGCCCTCCCCGGTGAGTTTCACCCCGCCGGCCTGGGCCGGGCCACCAGCTCGGCGACCAGCCCGTCGTCGACGGCGTTCGCCCCACTCGCAGCGGCCTTCCCGGCCTCGATCTCACTCATCACGTCGGTCATTAACTGCCGCTTTCAGTAAGGGAGTTACACCACTCACCGTACAGACCCGCGGCATCGGCCAGGTCCCCGAACTGCTGGCGGATGGAGGGCAGCCGCAGCATCCGGCATGCCTGGTCGATCGAGGCGGCGGCGGCTTCTTCGGTCAGTCCGCGCTTGCGTGGGCTCATGATCCTTCTTTCTCGTTTCCGGCCCTGCGGCCGCGGCGGTTCAACAGCTGGTCGTAGTGGGCCACCGACGGCAGCGGCCGGTTGTCCGGCGGCAAGTGGGACAGCCGCCAGTCCGTCAAGGACGTCACCGTCGCAGCAGGGCCTTCCGCCTGGGCGGTGGCGGGAGCAGGGGTGGGCAGGTCGCCGGTGTCGCCCTCGGCGGCCTTGCGGGCCTCCAGGGCGACCGCGTCCGCGATCAGGGCCCGGGTGCCGGCCGCGTCCCCGTGGGCCGCGCAGGCAGCTGCCCACCACCGGTCATGGACCGGGGTGAACCGGCCCGCGGAACGGGCCTGTTCCAGCGGAGTAGAGCCCGGAAAAGCGCCGGGCTTGCGCAACAGGGCCTGCAGGTAGTGATCGAGCACGAGCCGGGAGCCGCCCCGGCCGCTGAGCCGCTCGTGGCGGGCAACCTCGGTGCGGCCCTCGTAGACCACCAGGTCATTGGCGTGCAGCAGGACCCGCAGCTGGCGGCCGATGAAGTGGACCGGCACCGAGTAGGTGTTGGAGCGCACGGTGATCTGGCCGAAGCGGTTGACGCGCGGGGTGAACCACCGCCCCGTCTCGAACACCTCGGTGGGCAGCGGCCGCAGCAGCGGCTGCTCGTGGGCGAAGGACTCGCCGATCGTGCGGCTCCGTGAACGCAGCCGACGGTCCTCGTCCTGAAGGTCCCACCGGTCTACCAGCTCGTTCAGCTCCGCCAGCGAAGCGACCTCGGGCGTGTTGACTGAACTACGGGACGCTCTCGCCTTGTTCTTCGGACAGGTGGGAAGCGGGGTGGTTACCGTCCTCTGCCATGGCTGAAGGTGAGGATGTTCCAAGGGAATTGGGCTCGCTGGTGGTTCCTCGGGTGGGCTCGCTCGTGGAGGCCGGCGATCTATGGGAGCCGTATCGGTTGGTTGATCCAGCGGGGTTCCCGGTGGGTGCGGTGACCGCGTATCTGCACGAGTTGCAGGCGGCGGGGCGGCCCGCGACGACGCAACGCTCCTATGGCATGGACCTGCTGCGGTGGTTCCGCTTCTTGTGGGCGATCGAAATGCCATGGCACGAGGCGACCAGGATCGAGGCCCGCGACTTCTCGCGGTGGATCCAGATCACCGCCAAGCCTCCCCGACGCCGACGTACAGCTCAACGTGCACAACCGGGTACAGACCGGCCCGTGAACCCGATCACCGGGAAGCGACCGATCGGGACGACCTACGCCTCCTCGACGGTCGCTCACAGCGAGACGGTGCTCCGCAGTTTCTACGCCCACCATTTGGAGGCCGGGACCGGCCCTCTGGTGAACCCGTTTCCGCTGGCCAGGGCGCCTCGGGTGAACGCGCACCACAACCCGATGGAGCCGTGGTGCCCGCAGCGGTCGGGGCTGTTCCGGCCGCGGCAGCCTCAGCGGATCCCCCGGCAGATCCCCGATGAGGTCTTCAACGAGTTGTTCGCGAGGCTGTCCTCGGACCGGGACCGGGCCCTGGTCGCCTTCTGGATCTCGACCGGGGCCAGAGCCTCAGAACTGCTCGGCGTCATGTCCTCGGGCACGGAACCGGGGCGGCAGCTCGTCACGGTGGTACGCAAAGGGTCGCACGCGATGCAGCAGCTGCCGGCCTCGCCGGACGCGTTCGTCTGGCTGCGGCTCTACCAGCAGCAGATGCACGGGCTGGTGCCCACGGGCCCGGATGTCCCGCTGTGGTGGACGCTGCGACGGCCGTTTCGCGCACTCAACTACCATGCCGCGCGGGCGATGTTCGTCCGCGCGAACACCACACTCGGGTCGAACTGGTCGCTGCACGACCTTCGACACACCGCGGCCTACCGGCTGGCCCGCGACCCGCTCATGCCGATCACAGACGTCCAATGGGTCCTCGGACATGCCCGTTTATCCACGACTCAACGGTATGTCACGCCCACCGCCGAGGATGTCATCGAAGGAGTCCTGGCCCACCACCGCCGTCAGGCGGAGAGGCAAGCGGAGCCAGCGGCGCCGTCGCTGCACTACCGCCGTGAGAGCCTGGACGTGCTGTTTGGACGGGGGCGGCCGTGACCACCAGCGCCATCACCGCAGCAGTGGCCACCCGGCCCTGGCAGCTCAGCGCGGAGGCCGAGGCCCTCTGGAGGAAGTTCCCGCCCCGCGCCAACCCGAAGAGCTGGCCCGCCACCCGAGCCTCCCGAGTCGCTGTGGTGACCCGCATGCTCACGCCGCCGTTCTTGGGGCACGACTCCAAGACGCGCTGCAACCGGAAGCTGACCCTGCTTAAGGTGCTCGACTGGCTGGAGATGCAGCCCGGCAGCACGTGGCAGGAGCGGTGGGACGCCAGCGGCGTCGGGGTCGACGGGCGCGTGGACTGGCGGACCCGCGTCATCGACGATCTGAAGAGCGTCGACAACCTCGGCCCGCGCGGGGAACGGATCTTCAAAATCCTTGGCATGGGCCTGGTCCAGATGATCGGCGGCGACGTCCTGCGGCCGGATCTGGGCTGGTTGATAGCCACCAACTCGCCCCTGCGGATCGCGAATGAGATGGAGCGCGTCCGCGATGGAGAAGCCATCGCCAAGCTCCGGGCTCTGCGGACCGCGAGCACGGTCGGCGACTCCACGGTGCTGCCCGCGATCGAGAAGATCGCGCTCATCATGGCGGCGAAGGGCGGCATGGTCGCCGACCTCACCCCCGGCGACTGCCTGGAACTGTTCAAGACCAGCAGAGAGATCTTCCCAGGACCGGGTAAGTCCGCCCGGCACAGCCCGTTCTGCTATCAGTTGCTGCACTCTCTCGGCGCCTTCCCCGTTGACGCACCGCCTTCGGTCCGCATGTTCAGCACACGCTTCCCCGGCCAGCTCACCACCGAGCAACTCGTCGACCGCTACGACCTGGCCTGCCGCCCCGTCCGCTACCTGCTGGTCGACTACCTGAGAGAACGTCAGCCCGGCGTCGACTACAACACGTTGACTGGCCTGGCGACCGCGCTGGCCCTGTGGTTCTGGAAGGACCTCGAGAAGCACCATCCCGGCATCGACTCGCTCCGGCTCGCACCGGACGTCGCCGCAGCCTGGAAGCGACGCCTACAGACCCGGACCGTCCGCAGCACCAACGAGCACGGACAGGTCGTGGAATCCAAGGTGGAACGAGCCACCGCCTCCGACACGCTGATGACCGTTCGCGCCTTCTACCTGGACCTGGCGCAGTGGGCGCTCGACGAACCCGCCCGCTGGGGCCCGTGGGCTGTCCCCTGCCCGGTCCGCGCCGACGACGTCCAGCACCGCAAGATGAAGTCCCGGCAGAAGGCCCGTATGGACCAGCGCACCCGCGAGCGACTTCCCGTCCTCCCGGCCCTGCTCGAAGCGGTTGACCGGAACCGCAAAGCCGCGGCGGCTCGCCTGGCTGCCGCCGAACGCGTCTGCTCCGGCGAGCTGTTCACCGCCGGCGGACAGACGCTGCGGCGCGCGATCCTCAAGAGGCATTCGCCTCACCTTTGGGCCGAAGAACCCGCAACCGGTCGGCGCCGGAACCTGGCGAGGGAGGAGAGCAACTCCTTCTGGGGCTGGGCCGCAATCGAAGTGTTGCGCATGACCGGCATCCGGATCGAGGAACTGAGCGAGATCTCGCACCACAGCCTGGTCCAATACCGGCTGCCGAGCACGGGCGAGCTCGTCCCGCTGCTGCAGATCGCCCCGTCCAAGACCGACGAAGAACGACTCCTGGTCGTCTCCCCGGAACTCGCCGACGTACTCTCGGCGATCATCTGCCGCGTCCGCGCCGACGATGGCGGCGTCCCGCTCGTGATCGCCTACGACCACCACGAGAAGGTCTGGAACCCGCCCATGCCGCTGCTGTTCCAGCGCAAGATCGGACTAGAGGACCGGCCGATCCCCATCGACGGCATCCGCACCCTTCTCCAGGATGCACTCGCCGCCACCGGGTTCACCGACGCGACCGGCAGGCCGCTGCACTTCGCTCCGCACGACTTCCGAAGAATCTTCACGACCGACGCCGTCATGAACGGCATGCCGCCCCACATCGCCCAGCTGATCCTCGGGCATCGCGACATCAACACGACCATGGGATACAAGAACCCTCGGGAATTGCATCAGACGGGCGAGAAACCGCAGGTCGCGTGGTCACAGCGGCACACAGAAGGACTCTGCAGCCTCTACGAACTGGCAGCCTGAGCAGGAGTGTTGCCGAGGTTGTCCCTTCTGATGCATGATCTGCTCTCCAGAAGGGATGGTCTGGAGTGGTGCATCAACAGAAGGTGACCCTGGCGGGGTCGGCTCGTATGGAGCTCGTCTCCGGGGTGGTCCAGTTACGGCCCGAGGACGCGATGTTCGACGCGATGCTGAGGGGTTGGCGGGCCCAGCAGAAGTCGCGAGGGCTGAAGGACGAGACGATCGACCCGAGGGAACGACTGATCCGCCGCTTCCTCGAGTTCGCGAACGAGTACCCGTGGCAGTGGACGCCGGCCCACCTGGACGAGTGGTCGGCCACCCTGACGAGCGAGAAGCATCTGGCGCCGTCCACGATCCGCAGCTACCAGGGCACGGTTCGGCTGTTCACCGACCTCCTCGTCGACGCCCGATACGGCTGGGGTCCAGCCTGTGACGAAGCGTTCGGCACCTTTCCGGTGGCGATCTGTCATGAGTGGAATACCCTCCCTCACCTGCAGGATTACGAAGGCGACCCGGAGGCGAGGCCGTTCTCCAGGGAAGAGCTGCAGCGTTTCCTCGACTACGCCGACGACCAGGTCGTCCGCGCTGTGAAGTCGAAGCGCAAAGGGGCCCTCGCCGCCTACCGGGACGCCACGCTCTTCAAGGTCATCTACGGGTGGGGACTTCGGCGGACCGAGACCTCCAAGCTCGATGTGGTCGACTTCGGACGCAACCCGCAGGCCCGGCAGTTCGGCCGGTACGGCACGCTCAACGTCCGCTTCGGCAAAGCCAAGAAGGGCCAGCAGCCGCGGCGGCGGAACGTGCTCTCGGTGATGGACTGGGCCGTCGAAGCCGTTGCCGATTACGTCGAGAACGTCCGGCCCCGCTTCGGGTTTCCCGACCACCCGGCCCTGTGGGTCACCGAGCGTGGAGGCCGCCTTCAGCCCGGGTCGATCAACGACCGTTTCGAGGCATACCGGGATGCCCTGGGGCTGCACAAAGAGTTGACCCCGCACGGACTTCGCCACTCGTACGTCACGCATCTGACCGAGGACGGGGTGGACCGGCGGTTCATCCAGCAGCAGGTCGGCCACGAGTGCGACAGCTCCCTGGCCATCTACACGCACGTCAGCGACGACTTCATGAACACTTCCCTGCACAAGGCACTGGCGCCGGCATTCGCCGGGGCCTGACAGGAGGGATCCGGCGATGGCCGCCAAGCTCGACTACCACTGGCACCTGCGCAAAGTCATGGCCGACCGCGGGATGTTCTCCACCACCGACCTCATCCCTCCGCTCGCCGAACGCGGCATCAGCCTGTCGTCGAGCCAGGTCTACCGGCTCGTCGTCGAGCGACCGGAGCGACTGAGCCTGAAGATCCTCATGGCCCTGCTCGACATCCTCGACTGCACCATGGACGACCTCATCGAGCCCATCGCGGTGGCCGGGGCCGTGAAGAAGCCGAAGAAGGCGGCCGTCGGTGGCGGCCCGTCATCCGGTTCAGAGGGACTTGGCGGGCTGCGGCCAAAGCGGGCCAGGATCAGGGGCGGTGACCAGTCGTGACCACTGCTGACCAGCTTGACCGCGTCGTCGCGGACCCGATCGGCCTGATCACGGACCTCGTCGCCGACGTCGAGAAGGAACTCGAACCCGAGACGATCCGCGCCGTGGTCACCACCGTCGCAGGCGGACGGGCCAAGTCACGCACGCTCGCCGCCGCCCTGAACCGTCGCCCAACACTGCTGGGCGACGGCCGATCCCCAGCGCCGCGGGCCCTCGGTGACCTGCTCATCGCCTTGCGCCAGGCCGGGGCCCAGGCGATCTCTCCGCCGGTCTGCACCGAGTGCGGCAAACACCTGCGTACGCTCCAACGCCGCGGCCATGACTGGTACTGCGGAGTCTGCGGACCCGTCTATGTCGATTGCTCCGCTTGCGGGAAGAACCGTCGCATCTCCACCCGGGACCGGTCCGGCCAGCCGCGATGCGCGAAGTGCCCGGACACCGACGGTCGCGATCCCCTCGCCGTTGTCCACAGTGTGATCTGCGACCTGGATCCGCACGTGGACGCCGGCCTCATCGCCGACGCGATCCGCCGGACGATGCCCCGAGCCGCCGACCAGCAGAAACTGGCCTGGGCTCTGGAAGCCGACCCCTCCCTGCTGACCGGCAACGGGCACCTTGCCCCCACTCCCGCGATCGTCCGGCTGATCAATGTGCTTCATGACTCCGACGTCACGGGGATCGTCCGGCCTGCCTGCCCCCTCTGTCACCGAGTCGTACGCCTCCACAAGCCGCTGGATGGGCAGCGGGTCTGCCGCAACTGCATCGCCAAGTCCCGCGTCGAAGAATGCGTACGCTGCGGCGCCCACCGCGAGCCCGCCACCCGCGATACTCAGGGACGACCGCTGTGTCCGAATTGCCTGATCACCGATCCTGCGAACGCCGAGGTCTGCATCGGCTGCGGCGAACGACGACGAGTCCAGAACCGCACGACCGACGGCCCCCTTTGCCCCAACTGCAAGCCGCTGCCCATCCTGGTCTGCTCCATCTGCGGTCGCACCGCACCCGGCACCCACTCCCGCCTGACAGGCCAACCCCGGTGCGGGGCCTGTGACCAGCGACAAGCCCACTGCAGCAGCTGCGGGCACATCCGCGGCATCCACTCCGGCACCCTGGAAGAACCCGTCTGCGGCCCCTGCACCGCGCCGGACGCCGAGCTCTGGCGCCCCTGTCCCACCTGCGGGGAAGCAGAACGCCTGCGATCCTCCGGTCCGTGCCCTCGCTGCACGCTCAAGCAGCGGCTCCACGAACTCCTCACCAACGGCTCGGGCTCCATACCCCCGAAGCTTCAAGCCCTCCACGACGCCCTGGCCAGCACTGAACGAGCCTCCACCGGGCTGCGCTGGCTCTCCGGCGGCATCGTCTCCACCGTTCTGTCCGACCTCGGCTCCGGCAACCGCCCTCTCACCCACGAAGCCCTGGACGAACTCCCCGAAGGCAAGGTCGTCGAGCACATCCGCAGCGTCCTCGTCGCCAGCGGCGCCCTGCCCACGCGGGACGAGCAGATGGTCCGTCTCGAACGGCACGTCAAAGACCTCATCACCTCCCATGCGACGGCCGAGGGACGCAAAATCCTGCACCGGTACGCGACTTGGCACCTCCTGCGCCGGCTTCGCCGTCGCAGCCGCGGCAAGGAGACCACGTACTACCAGCTCCAGGTCGCGCGGCAATACCTGCGGGCGGGCGTCTACCTCCTGAACTGGCTCGAAGGCCAGAATTTGACCCTTGCCACCTGCCGGCAGGCCGACCTCGAACGTTGGACGACCAGCGACGACGCCCGTCTTCGCCAGGAGGCAGGCCACTTCGTGCGCTGGGCCCTGGCCCAGAAGATCGCCCGCGATCTCACCTTCCCGGCCGAGCGATGGAACGGCCCCTCCCAGCCGATGGACGACGAGGCCCGCTGGGCCACCGCCCGACGTCTGCTGCACGACGGCACTCTCAAGCACGAAGACCGCCTCGCCGGCCTGCTGTTGCTCCTCTATGCCCAGTGGCCCGCAGCGATCTCCCGGCTCACCGTCGACCACATCGAGGAAACGGACGGAGGCGTCCGCATCCGTCTCGGCGCCGTCCCGGTCGAGCTTCCCGCACCCGTCGCTGAACTCGCCCTCCAACAGGTCGCGGTTCGCCGCAGCCATGCCGTCCTCGGCCGGACAGACTCGCCCTGGCTCTTTCCCGGAGGCCAGCCCGGCCGCCCGATCAGTGCCTGGGCCATGGGCGAACGACTCCGCAAACTCGGCATCCGGCTCGCCCAGGCCCGCTCGACCGCGCTGTTCCAGCTCGCTACCGAACTGCCCGCCGCGGTCCTCGCCCGCACCCTCGGCATCGACATCACCGTCGCCGTCAAATGGCAGCGCGCCGCCGCCGGCGACTGGGCCGCCTACGCAGCCGAGGTCAGCCGACGCACGACTTCACGAGCCGTGCATCCGAGCGGAAATACCGGTCCCGGACGTGGGCACCGGCAGGAATAGTCACTGGTCAGACCGCCGATCACCGACGGGGTTGAGTGGCCTCGAGATCTACGATGACCACCATGGAACCACTGCCCGCCCTCGTCCACCTGGACAGCCCTTTCATCAACTTCCGGGACTTCGACTTCGGCGAGGGCTCTCACGGTTACCGCTGGATCGCTGTCAAGCGTTTCCAGCTGTCGTCCGAGACGCTTGACAACCGAGACGTGCTGGCTGCCTTGATCGCGCATCCTCAATTTCGGGACACGTACGACGGAGCCGGCGTTCAAGACTGGCCACGGCATGGCCAGTGGTGGCTCGACCGCATCGCCCCTGACACCTACGAGACCGTCGATGCCGAGATGGCGGTCGCTGTCATCCACTCCTGGGCCAACCAGCACGGAGACATCCCGGAATCACTCGCATCACGCCTACAGCAGGAGATCTACACCCCGATCCGTAAGGCAACCAGCAGATACCTGCTGGGACGACTCCCCGAGGACGCCTTCCACGACTACGGCCCGATCCACATCGACTACCACGAACTCGTCCTTATCGACCGCCCGACAACGACACTCACCCTCCTCGTCGCAGCTGACGACTGACGCCGCAACGGTCAGCGTCCCCGACGCATCAAGCCGGGGCATTCAGGCAGTTCCAATACCCGACTCCACCGTTAGCGGTCTATCCCGAGGAAGTCATCAACGGACACCGGGCGTTCATCGCCCGCCGCCGGGACCTGCGGCCCAGCGAGGAATACCGCAGCCCCACCGAGGAGGAGTGGGAGGAGTTCCTCGGCCACTTCGAACACCGCAAGGTCGCTCTCGGCGACTGCGGCCGAGCCTACGGCACCAGCTGCATCCACGAGCACAGCTGCATCCGATGCCCACTTCTGCGGGCCGCCCCGGCCCAGCGGCCGCGACTGGTGGACATCCGCGACAACCTCATCGACCGGATCGCGGAGGCCGAACGCGAGGGCTGGGCCGGCGAGGCAGAAGGGCTCAAGATCAGCCTCGCCTCGGCCAACGCCAAACTCGCCCAGCTCGACAACCTCATCACCCAACGCGCCGCCGCCATCCACCTCGGCATGCCGACCTTCCCCGACGTCGCGGGACGTCACATCACCCGAAATCAGGGGTAGTCACGGGCTTCTAGCCTTCTCGGCTGCCACCGTCCTTGACGCCGGCTCGCAGGCCCCACTCATCCAGACCGGAGTAGATCAACGCAGTGCGACCACGCGGGAAAGACAGTGCCTCGGCCTCCCCTGAATCGATCGCCACCAGTGAGTCGGCTCCTCGCCACCAGGTGTCGGCCATCCCCAGCACTTCGTGCACTGGCTCGAACTCATCCAGCACAATGCCGTCGACCTCGTCGCCAGTGACCTTGACGATCTTCTTTGCCCACATGGAGGCGTGGTGGGTCAGTGCGAGCGACTCGACCCAGCCCTCGACGGTGGCATGGAGGGGCAACCACTGACCAGCGTGAATACCAAACTCACCAGATGGCCCGATCATGAATGAGTAGGGAACCGCTGTCCGCTGCATACCTGCTTCGAACCACCACCCTTCGGACGCGGAGCCTTCGGGAGAATCCGCTGCGAAGTATCTCGGGCCGCCGTCGTACTCGAATGCAGGTGGCAGGACCAGGCCGCCCCATCGCTCTTGAAAGGCCGCCATCCGGTCGATGACCGTCGCGGGGATGTCTCTCTCAAGCCACCACTGTCTGTGTTCCTCCACGGTCCCGACGTCAACCTTGACGCCGTGCGCGCGGACGAACGATCGAGCTCGTTGAGTCAGGCCATCGGGCACATCGTTGAAGAGGTTGAGATTCACCAGCATGACGCTACTGCCAGGTCTCAACCTCGACAGCTCCGAGAAGGCGGGTCCAGCCAGCCCATAAGAACGGCCGAAGCAACGAAGAGAGAATCGTGGCCGAAGCCAAACGGCGGCGGAAGATCAAAATGGAACGGACAGACCAGCGTCGCGCAGACGAGCCAGAGCGACGGACACGCACTGCTGGACAGTCCTCCCGTCAGCTCGCATCCTATGCGCCAACGGCCCGCCGCTGGCGGCGAACGTCCAGGCCGGCGCGTTGTCAGCCAGCCTTTCGGCGTCCATCCTGATCATGGCGCTCACACCCTGTTCGCCCAGCCACTCCAGGATCAGGAGTGTCACGTCCTCGACGCCGCGCTCCTCATCGATCTTCGGCCAACGGCCTCGGTTCCCAGTCATCACTCCGACTCTATCGAGGTCCTGAAGGCGGTCGAGGGGCCCCAACCCGCAAGTTCAGAGAAGGCACCGGGACGAAGTGGTTGCGGCGGAAGTAGCCGATCTGTCCCTCGACGCCGCCCTTCTCGTGGGCACCCTCGATGCCCGGCCGGCAGTAGAACGCCTCGATGCCGATCCCCCGTGAGTTCACGGATTCTGAAGGGTGCTCCGGATGAACCTACGGATGGCTCTGGGAACTTGGCTTGCATGGGCCTGCTGTCGGAGTGCTCGTCGAAGCACAGCTGGGTACATGCGAACATGCTCACTGCGTCGTACACGACGACTGTGCCGGGGTCGGCCATCAGTTGATCGGCGGAGTGGGGGCCGGCGACCTACGGCTTTGGCGGTACGGCTGGTGCAGGCAGGGCGAGTACGCGCGCGAGGGCAGCGGTTACGGGGGTGAAGTGGTCGGGTAGGTACCGAGACACCCAGTCAGTGGCCAATGCAAGGAAGTTGGTCAAGTCATGCTCGGCGTTGTCGAGCAGGTGGTGGAGTTCGGTGACGGACAGCTCGATCACCGGGCTGTCGCTCTGCTCGGCGTCGACGGTCAGCCGGACGGTGTCGGCGAGGCGCTCGGCGAATGGATCGGGGTCGTGGCCGAAGAAGGCTCGGCCGCTGCCGTCGACGACCTCGCGCCAGTCACGCCAGTCCTCCAGCCCATTGCAGCAGCCGGGTAGGAAGGTGACGCCTGTGGAGCTGTCCGTGACCCGTATGCCACCGGCCGCGAAGAGGTTGTCGAAGGTCAGCAGTCCGTGCAGAAACGATCCGAGCGGGTCGGTGGGCCGAGGCGGCCGGTCGTCATGTTCAGGGTCGATGTCGTTGCAGCCGGCGATGCGCATCACCGCTGTGCCGACCTCGGCGGGGGCGAGCTCACCGCTGAGTGGCAGGTAGCTGAACGACTCGATCTCGGCGACGGGCCAGAGGGCAAAGTCATCAGGGGGATAGATCTCCAGGACGGGCTGCATCACGATCACCTGGGAAGTGTTCCGCATCCCCGGCCCATATCGCCTCCCGATTACGCCGAGCACTCACGCACCAACAAGCCTGCAGAGGGCTGGAGGCTTGGCATCTTCCGTGGCTCTGGCGCTGATCTTGTGACGGCCGCAGTCGGCGGGCATTAGGGATGCCCGGTGGTGGTCGAGGATGATGCGGGGATGACTGATCAGGGTCCCGCCGTGATTCCGGCGCTGGTGTTCGATGGGGAGCGCGTACCCGTGCTCGTCGGCGGCTCGGTGACAGCCAGGCGCTTCATGGTGGGGGGTGCCGGCGTCGTCATGGGCCCGGCGGGGATGGTGATCATCACGGAAGCGAGTGACGCACCCGCCAGGAGCGGTGTGTGGAGCGCTGAGGAGGTCCGTCTGATCGGGCCCGCACCGGCACCAGTCACAGAGCGGCTGATGGGGTCGCCCTGGGGCGTGGACGAAAGCTCGTTGCCGATCCACATCGCGGTCCGCCTCGGAGAAGAGGTCCTGTACCTGGGCACCGCCCAGGTGAGCCAGGCCGGCACAGCTGACGGCGTTCTCACCGACTGTAAATTGCGCCTTGAAGCACCCTTGAGCAGAGAACTCCTCAACCGAGTGCGCCCACCACTTCCACCCGTGGACTTGCCGGGCCTGGGGTGGCTCAGGCATGTGAACGGTGACCGTGCGGCAGCGCTGGAACAGTTCGTCACCGGCTGGTACCCCGCCGCAGGCGCCACCGAATCACCATCCTGCTCTCCCTCACGCCTGCCTGGTGGACTGAGGCAGCTATACCGGCTCGCGCAGCAGCGTCCGGGTGCCCTCGGAACCCAGAACAGCATCCTGCCCGAGCCAGACCTGCACACCGACCATCTCGGGGAGATGCTCGTCTTCGGCGTCGAGAACCAAGGAGGCTTCTTCTGGTCACTCCTGTGGACGCTTGACGGACCTGAGGCCGATCCGACTGTCTGGTTCCGTGAATTCGACGAGGAGCCGATCGCCGAACAGGAACCGCTCAGCGGCTTCCTGATCCAGTTCTCCCTCTTCGAGGCTTCCATGGGCGCCGACTACCTGGCCCTGCCCAACAGACTCACGGCACCACAGGTCGAGCAACTCACCCAAGCACTGCACCTTGTGCCCCTGCGTCCCTTCTGGCCCTGGGCACTCACCCACTTCTACGTGGCCCCCGGCCTCGTCGTGCGTGTCAGCAGCGAGGGCGGCGAAGAATTCGATGTCTGGGTCGGCGCCACCCACCGAAGCGCCCTGGACCCGCTGGCCGACCTCCCTGTCGACTGGACCCGCTTCGATGGCTGACCGTCACAAGATCAGCGGCAGAGTCCTTTCGTTGCACCTCCCTGAGCACATACAGATGTACGCCGGCAACTGCGGTTAAGAGGTGCGCGAATTCTGTTGGGTGTGGATCCTCTCGAGGGATGACTGACCTGGGAAGACGCTGATCGGTGGTGCCGGGGCGACGGCTTGCTTCTACCGTGTTGGGGTGGAGG
>NZ_JBIRPI010000053.1:0-13182 GCF_044332585.1 Streptomyces sp. NPDC016845
GGACAAGGACCCGCCCTCCGAGCTCCAGGCCCTGCTCGACGCAGTCACCACCGGACACGGCATTGACCTATACCGCCGGATTTAACGAACTACCGTTACTGAGCCTCTCGGGGTGTTGTCGGATGAGGACGCGGGTCGAGTCCGGTTTCGAGCAGGCAACCGTCGATCAGGTTGGGCCGGAGCTGGATGTGCCGCAGGCCGCGGCGAAGGGTGCGTTCGAGGTGGTCGTCGTCGCTGAAGGCGACATTGGCCAGCGGGCCGCGCCGCAGGAGCGACCAGATGCCTTCGACCGGGTTCAGTTCCGGTGCGTAGGACGGCAGCTGGATGATGGTGAGCCAGTCGTGCTCGTCCGCGTATTGGCGCATCCCGGCCGTCCGGTGGGTGTTGAGGTTGTCCCAGATCAGGACGATGGGGGCGTTGAGCTGGATGTGGGCACGGACGATGAGGTCGCGGTAGTCGGTCCAGGCGAAGCTGTTGCGTCCGGTGCCGCGGTGCTTGCGGTGGCGGCGGGGCCGGAAGATCAGGCGGGAGGGCTCGCCCGGCCGGTAGCAGCACAGGGCGGCGATCGAGTAGCGGCGCCAGGACCGGCCGCGCACCCGCACCACCGGCGTCTGCCCCAGCCGGCCCCAGGTGCGGGCCTTCGGCGGGGTCATCCCGAACCCCGCCTCGTCCTCGAAGACGAGGAAGGCGCCCAGCGCCGCCGCAGTCATTCCGCCTGCGGCCACACGTCCTTCTTCCACAACTCCACCGCGTGCTCGTCACGCTCCAGGGCCCGGCGGGCGGGTGACTGCCAGGACCAGCCGTGCCGGTGCATCAGCCGGGCGACCGCCGCCGGCGAGACCTCCAGGTCGAAGGTGGAGGCGATCACGTCCCGGATTCTCGCCAGCGTCCAGCGCTGGTCCTCCCAGCCGTGTCCGGCCGGGCCTTTGACCAGCTCCTTCTCCAGTTCGGCGAACCGCTCGTCGCTCAGCTTGGGCAGCTTCGGCGGTCCGGCGCAGGCCAGCGCGGCGGTTCCGCCCCGGCGCCAGGCCTGCCGCCAGCGCTCCACCGAACGCACACTCACCCGCAGGTACTTCGCGATCATCGCGTTCTTCTCGCCCCGTGCGAACCGCTCACCGGCCTCGAGCCGGATCCGTTCACGAAAGCGCTGCCGCTCGGCGGTCAGCCCGCCACCCTGTGCGTACCGCATACCACTGGCCTACCGCAGGGATCACCACTCGTCACCCACTACGACAACACCCCGACAAGGTCAGTAACTACGTGAGAAGGGGGCGAATGCCTTGAGTTCCCTCATGATTTCCCTCAAGTCAATCTGTGACTGACCAAGTCTTCGCTTGGAGTCCATCGCTCAAGTTCACTTTCAAGCCAGAATATTTCTACCCCTCTCCTGCTCCTTGATCACGTGGCCAGCACTGACGCGCGAAGCTGACGCAGAGTCTTCACCCAGATCCGGCCGTATCTGTTATTGCGGGTTACACCTGTAAGACCCCGACCAAGGATTATTGCGGCCCAACATTCACAACTGCCCCGCAGGTGACTCACGATGTGCACTCAGGTGCGAAGACTTGTCATAGCCGTTTTAACCCTGGCTCTCGTGGCGATAGCCGGGATCATCCCATCCTGGGCGTCGCCCCGGGACCGGCCGCCGTCGGCGCCCTCGGTTGCCGTCACCCAGGCCGACGTTCGGACGGCTGCTGATCTACCGAAGCCGCCAAAGGCTATGACGCTGGCCGAGCGCCGCAGGCAGGTCAAAGAAGAACGGCACGAACTCTCCCCGATGCGGGCCTACATGGACGCACCGGAGCGCACGGCCAAGGGCATGCCCCACAACCGGCCGGACCCAAAGCGCATCGAGCGCGGTCCCGCCGCGGAAGCGAGCGCGGATACGCGAGGCGCCGCAGCGGCTCCCGAGAACCCCGTCTCGGTGTCGGCCTGGGCAACCGCATACCCAGGGCTGTTGTCGATCGGCGGGCAGGTGAAGCTGCCCAAGCGAGGGTCGACGTACAGCGGGATGTGGTTATACGTCATGGATGAGGCGGGTAACCCGGTAGTCCAGCAGGAGATCAAGAAGTCCGCTGATGATCCCAGCGGCTACACCCCGGACACCGGGGCCTGGTGTTACGACTGGTGGTCCAGCAATTCCTATCCCACCGATCAGTGCTTCTGGTGGGCGAACAACGCGCTGGGCGGGAAGCTGCAGGACGGGAAGAAGTATTACGCCTGGGTCTTTCTGAACAGCTCGGACGGCTCGTCAAGTCCGGGCGGGACCACCTCACCGCCGGTAGAGGCGTACTACACACCCATAATTCCGGGCGCACAAGCAGGCATCTGCACCTGCTACGCACAGGCTCACCGGGCCGACCCGGTCAACACTGCGACCGGCATGTTCTATGAGCAGCTTACGGACGCCTCGCTGGTAAGCCCGGGGGTTCCCTTGACTCTCGATCGGACCTATCGCTCGGACTCCAGCACGGTCGGCCTGCTGGGTCGCGGCTGGGCCACCCCGTTCGACGCGCGACTCACTGTCGCCACAGGGAAGGTGACCTACCGGACGGACGACGGTGCGGCGTTCGTCTTCACGCAGGCGAGCAACGGCACGTACACCGCTCCGGCGGGTTCGGCGGCCAAGCTGGTCAAGGGCACCAGTACGTACACGATCACCACACCGGACCACACCAAACGGACCTTTGACAGCACCGGTCTGCTCACGTCCGTCGTGGACAAGGCGGGTAAGGGCCTGAGCCTGACCTACGCATCCGGCAAGCTCGCCTCCGTCAAGGACGCGGCAGGCCGCAGCACCACATTCACCCCGGGTGCCGACGGACTGCTGTCCAAGGTGGGCCTGCCGGATGGCACGTCGGTGTCCTACGGCTACACCGGCGGCCTGCTGACGTCGGTGACTGACCCGGCCGGCCGGACCTCGGCATACACGTACGGCACCGACAAGCGGCTGTCTTCGTACACCGATCCGGCCGGCGGCACAGTCACCAACGCTTACGACGCCGCTGGCCGCGTCAAATCCCAGACCGACCAGAACACCAAGACGACCGCGTTCACCTGGGACGGCAAGAGCGAGTCGCACACCACCGCCCCCGACGGCGGGGTGTGGACGGACGTGTACGCCGGTAACGTCCTGATGCAGACGATCGACCCCTACGGCAAGAGCATCACCTACGACTACGACCGCTACCTGCGCCCCGTCGCCATCACCGACCAGCGCGGCAACGCCACGTCGATGACGTACGACAGCGCCGGGCGGATGCTCACCCGCAAGGCGCCGGCGGCGCTCGGCTACGGCGAGAGCTGGACCTACGACACCGCGGGCAATATCACCAGCCACACCGACGGCCGCGGCTACAAGACGACGTACACCTACACCACGTCGAACCAACTGCTCACGGCCACCGACCCATTGAATGGGATGACCGCCTACACCTACACCGCCCTGGGGTCTTTGGAGACGGTGACAAGCCCGCGCGGCAAGGTCACCACCTACGGCTACGACGCGGCGGGCAACCGGACCTCGGTCACCACTCCGCTGGGTGAGAAGACGACGTTCACCTACGACAAGGCCGGGCGGGTCCTGTCCAAGACGGACCCGCGCGGCAACGCCGACGGCGCCGACCCAGCCGCCTACACCACCCACTACACCTACGACGGCCGCGGGCTGTTCACGTCGTCCACCGACCCGCTGGGCCGCACCACCTCCTACGGGTACAACGGCGCCGAGCAACTGACGTCCGCGAAGAGCCCGGTGGGTGAAACCACGTTCGGCTACGACGACGCCGGGAATCTGATCCGGGCCACCGACCCGTCCGGTGAGTCCGTCACCCGCACCTACGACGCAAGCGGGCGCCTGTCCTCCGAGACCGACGCCGCCGGCGGCAAGACCAGATACACCTGGGACAAGGTGGGCCGCCTGCTGAGCAGCGTCACACCGCGGGGCAACACCGACGGCGCTGACCCGGCCGCCTACACCACCTCCTACGGCTACGACGCGGCCGGAAACAACACCAAGGTCACAGGTCCCACCGGCGCTTCCACCTCCACGACCTATGACCCGGTGAACCGGCCGCAGGTGGTCACCGACCCACTGGGCCACACCACCAGCTACGGCTACGACGCCAATGACAACGTCACCAAGGTCACCGATGCCGCGGGGAAATCGGTCAGTTCCGTCTACGACAAGAACAACCGGCTCACCAGCAGCACCGATCAACTGGGTAGAACCACCACCTACGCCTACGACGCCGACGGCAACCCGCTCAGCCGCACCTCTCCGCTCGGCAACAAGGCGAGCTGGACCTACGACGACGACGGCCGCCAGCTCACCGCGGTCGACCCGCGCGGCAACGCCACCGGCGCCAACCCCGCCCAGTACACCACCACCTACGGCTACGACCCGGCGGGCAACCCCACCACCGTCACCGGCCCACTCGGCGGTGTCACGACCACCGCCTACGACTCGGTGGGCAACGTCATCCAGCAGACGGACGCCGACAAGCGCACCACGCACTACGGCTACGACGAACTGGATAGGCTCACCGCGGTCACCGCCCCCGGCGGCGCCGTCACCAGCTACGAACTGGACGAGGTCGGCAACGTCACCGGCCGCACCGACGCACGCGGCCACGTCACCACCTACGGCTACGACGCGGCCCACCGCCTCACCTCGGTCACCGACCCGCTGAAGCGCCAGACCGCCTACGCCTACGACGCCGACAGCAACCTGACCAAGAAAACCACGTCCCGCGGCTCCACCGGCTACACCTATGACCCGCGCGGCCTGCTCACAGGGGTCGACTACTCCGACGCCACACCCGACGCGACCTACGGCTACGACGACGCCGGCCGCCTGACCGCCCGCGCGAACGCGAAGATGTCCGAGGACTTCGTCTACGACGCGCTCAACAGACTCACCAAGACCCGCGGCTTCGCCTACACCTACGACGACGCCGGCCACCTGCTCACCCGCAAGTACTCCGACGGCAACACGATCGGCTACACCTACGACAACGACGGCCGCACCGCGACCATGACGGCCGATGCCAAAACCACCAGCTACACCTGGGACCCGGCGGACCACCTCACCAAGTCGGCGCTGCCCAACACCGAGACCGAGGACCGCACCTACGACCGCGCAGGCCGCCTGACCGCCGTCACCTCCGCCAAGGCAGGCACCACGGTCACCAAGACCGCCCTCACCCTCTCCGCCGCGGGCCTGCCCACCCGCGTCGACACCACGCGGGCCGGCGTCGGCACCGGCGGCTACGACCTCACCTACGACACCACAGGCCGCCTGACCTCCGGCTGCGCCCCGCAGCCCTGGGTCACCGGCTGCGCATCCGGCCGCACCACCTCCTACACCTACGACAAGGCCGGAAACCGCCTCACCGCCACCCTGGGCAGTGCCACCACCGACTACACCTACGACGACGCCGACCAGCTCACCTCCACCACCACCGGCACCACCACCACCGCCTTCGACTACGACAGCGAGGGCAACCAGACCAAGGCGGGCGCCGACACCTACACCTACGATCTGGCCGGACAGATCTCCGCCGCCACCGTCACGGGCACCGCCTACACCTACGACCACGACGCCAGCGGCAACCAGGTCACCACCTCCACCGCCGGCACCGTCACCAACCGCACCCAGTGGGACCCCAACGCCCCACTGCCCCTCCTGGCCACCGAGTACGACAGCGCCTGGGCCATCAAGCAGTCCTACCGCTACGACCCCCTCGGCCAGCCCACCGCCACCAAAACCGGCGCCGGAGCACTCTTCTACTACCACCACGACACCCAGGGCTCCCCGGTCGACGTCACCAGCAGCACCGGCACCCTCCACCAACGCTGGGCCTACGACCCGTACGGCACCCGCGTCCTCAACACCGTCACCAGCGGCGCCCCGGCCGGCACCCCCTCCTACACCGGCGCCCGCTACGAAACCACCACCGGCAACCTCGACCTGCACGCCCGCCAGTACGACACCGACACCGGCCGCTTCACCAGCCGCGACCCGGCACCACGGAACGAGTCGACGCCGTACGTCTCGCCGTACGCCTACGCCGACAACGCCCCGACCCGCTACACCGACCCCAGCGGCCGGACCCCCGCGGACCCCGACGACGATATCGACGACATCGGCGAGTTCCTCAGCATCTTCGGCGACGCCTTCGTCGACGTCTTCAAGTCGCCCGGCGTACTCGCCGGCGACCTGCACGACGCCTTCACCGGCGAAAACGGCGGCGTGGGCGGCTTTTTCGACAAGTACCTCCCCATCCGCCCCGCCTACCGGCTCTACCGGACCGAATACCGGCTGCGCCAGCAGGGCTGCGACGCACTGGCGGACCAGTACGCAGAGGCGGCCGACGAACTGACCGAGCAGATTGTGCTGGTGGGGGTCGGCGGTCTCACCGGATGGCGGCGAGCAGCAGTAGTCCCGGAAGAAGCCGCGGCGTCCGCGATCGGGAACCTGAGGTTCGGCGCGGGTGGCGGAGGGACAGTTCACTACCTGCGGGGCAAGCTCGCCTACAAGACGCCGATCACGTCCGAGCTGACGAAGCTGGTCAATCCGCAAAAGGGCGGGAACAACTGCCGTGCCTGCGCTGTCGCCGTCGACCGATTGCTGGCCGAAGGTGCTCCGTCGTCGGCCCCGGCGAACCTCGGGCGGGGCTCCGACTCGGCGATCACTAAACTCTACGGTGGCAGACCGTTTCTGCGGACGACCCTCAGCGGCATCGTGCGAGACGTCCAGGCAGCTGGAAACGGAGCACGCGGTATCGTATGGGGTTTCGGACCCGGTAAAAACGACTCGCACGTCTTCAACGTGGTAAACGTCGAGGGCGATGTCGTCTTCCTCGACGGTCAGTCGGGACACGCCAACCCACGCGCTTACCGGAACTACGGATTCCTGAGGACCGACCAGTGATCGATCTCGAACGGGCGGCGCTGCTGGCCCAGCAGTACGTGGCCGCGGATCCACTCAACTCCCAGGTGCAGTTGGTGCCCGTGGAGGGGGCCGCGACCGTGCTCGGCGAAGCCGCCTACTTCGGATTTCAGACCCAGGGCTACCTGGAGACCGGGGACCCCTCGCAGATGGTCATCGGCATCGGCCCCATCCGGGTTGATCTGACGACCGGCGAGTGCACCATGCTCGGCTCCATCGAGGCAACCGAGCTGAACCTGTTCGACCTGGACCAGACCGCGCTGCCGGGACCGGGCAACTGGCGGCTCGTCCCGCCCGAATCCACCGATACCTGGCGGGCCGTCTTCGACGCGGAACGCGCCGCGCCGGACCTCGCGGCGCCCTGTCCGTGCTGCGGTGCGCAGGAACTCCACCAGTGGTACCGGGTGGACGGTCCGCTGGATGAGGAGTTCGACGGGGTCCGCGCCATCGCCTACGGCTGGCGCACCCAGTGGTGCGCCGCGTGCCACGTCTGCGACGAGGACGGCGACAGCTTCGTACCGGACGGGTGGCAGTCCCCCTACGAGGTGCCCGAGGCCCATGAGATGAAGTTCGCTCCCCGGTATGCCGAGGCCGCGCGGCAACGCCACCTCGCCGCCGCGGAACGCAACGGCTGACAAACGTGCCGCGCTGGACGGACGGTCATCCGGACAGCGCGGCTCAACCGCATCGAGGTGTGCTCTGAGCGGCTGGTCAACAAGCTGAAGGCATGGTGAGCCATCGCGACCAGGGACCAAAGCCGGGAGCGGAAGGTGGCCGAGCGTATCTTCCACCGCCTGAGCGCTCTTCATCGGTACTGGAGTTGGTGCTTGTCTACGACCTCCAGATTGTCGTCGACAGTGACGCACCGCCAGGGCGCAACCTCTACCCGCCCGCCTGACGTAACAGACCCCTCCGCCTTGCCCGCTCGAAGGCTGGGCAGGCGGACCCCCTCAAGGAGATCGGTGCACACCCCACGGCCGGGGGCGGCCGGTGGCGAACGCGCGGGCACAGAGCAGGGCCACAGCGGCGGGGAGGTTGATGTCGCGGCAAGCGGCCAGATGTCCGGCTGCCGGGTAGGACCGCCTCCCGTGCGCATCGACCACTTCCGCTGGCTGCCCCAGGGTGCGCTGCGCGCCCGTTGCTGGTGGTGATGGCGCTGAGCCAGGCCGGAGCGCACAGCGGACCTCAGCTCAACGCACGCATGTCGCGGTCACCACCACTCCCCCGCGCCGTACCCGAAGCGGCCTCGACGAGCGGGCCGGGCGCCCCGACGATCTCCAGGCCGTGCTGGTCGACCCGCATCCCTTGCCTGCTCAGTGAGGTGCGGTGCCGCCCGAAGCCTCCGCTGCCAGAAGCGCGAGCAGTCCGGGGAATCTTCTCTCCACGTCAGTGCGCCGTAGCCGGATGCCTTTGCGGTTGCCGTAGTCGATCTCGTCGATGAGGCCTGCCTCGCGCAGGACCCGGAAGTGGTGGGTCTGGGTCTGTTTCGATACGGGGAGGTCGAACGAGTTGCAGCCCCGCTCGCTGTCGCCGCAGTCGGCGGCCAGCTCTGTCATCACCGAACGCCGGTGTCGGTCGGCGAGGGCGCGGAAGACCGCCCCCAGATCAAACGCGTCGGCCTCCGGGCTCGTGCGGTTCCTCTCCGTCACGCAGCACCCCCTTCAGGTACGACTTGAACCGTACCTGATCGATGTGCTCCACTGAGGTACGAAATTCTTCGTACCTGGGTCGGGCGGTGTGGTCCCGTGCCGCCGTTTTTGAGAGACCGGGCACGCGCCGGGCGCCGGTCATCGACACTGTGAGAGGTCATCGTCATGAAGAAGCCTGAGGTGCTGATAGTCGGTGCCGGGATCGCTGGGCCCGCACTCGCGTACTGGCTCTCCCGCAGTGGCTACCGGCCAACCGTCATCGAGCATGCCCGGCAGTTGCGCTCCGGTGGCAGCGCGATCGTCGTGAAAGGGCCCGCGATCCCGGTCGCCCGGGACATGAACATCCTTCCGGAGCTCCGTGAGCTCGCCACCCGCAATCGGTCACTGACCCTGCTCGACCCCGACGGCAGGCGCATCATGCAGATCCCGCTCCCCTCGGACGAAGCCAAGACGGTCGAGGTGACCCGAGCCGACCTGTCCGAGGTGCTCCACCGGTCGGCGCGGACCGAGGCCGAGTTCGTGTTCGACGACACGGTCACTGCTCTCGAGCAGGACGGGGGCGGCGTCGACGTCACCTTCCGGCGGTCCGCGCCACGGCGCTTCGACCTGGTGGTCGGCGCCGACGGGTTGCACTCCGCCATCCGTCGCCTGGTATTCGGACCCGAGCGGCAGTTCACGAGCGACTCGGGGCTGTACGGCGCGACCGTGCCGCTGGAACCCGACGCCGTCGAGGACCCGAGCGAGATGACGATGCTGACCGCGCCGAACCGGATGCTCGCCGTCCATCCCTCACGGACCACTCCGCTCGCCATCTTCACCTTCCGGGCCCCACAGGCGCCCTACGAGCGCAAGAACATCACCCTCCACAAGCAGACCGTGGCCGACGCCTACGCCGATGTGCGGTGGCGGGCACCGGAACTCGTGGCGGCGTTCCTCGACCACCCGGCTCCGTTCTTCGACCCCCTGACCACCGTCCGGGTGCCCTCGTGGTCCCGGGGCCGGGTCGTCCTGCTCGGGGACGCGGCCGCGGCGACAGCCCTGCTCGGCGACGGGTCCAGCATGGCGATGGCGGGCGCGTACGCCCTCGCGGAAGAACTCGCCTCCCACCCCGGTGACCACGCCCGCGCCTTCGCCGCCTACGAGGCGCGGCTTCGCAGGGAGACAAACCCTCGGCAGCGGCGTGTCGGCCTGCTCACCCGGCTCATGATCCCCCGCACCCGGCCGGGCCTCGCGATACGCAACACGGTGGGCCGCGCGGTCGGCCGCACCCACCGGACCGCCTCCCGCGAAGCCACACACCGGTAGACCGGATCCGTACCAACCGGTCACAGGCCGATGCCCGACTCAGCTCAGCCCACCCGCGGGACGGTCACGCCCGCATACCGCGTGGTAGCCGCGAGTACCACGACCAGACCGCGGGCCGCAGTGGCGTAGCTGTCGCCCGCGTCCGTACGCACGCCGCGCCACCGGCGGCCGGCAGGTGCGCAGCGACCTGCGCGGTCAGGGCCGGGGGCCACGAAACCCGGGTAAGTGCGGCCCGGCCGTCAGTGAGGCGCGCGATCAGGTGCTCGGGGCGCCTGCGGGTGCCGGTAGAGCCGCTCCCGGCGGCGTCGACCGTCTCACTCGTACAGGTGGAGGTTGCCTACAGGCAGGTTGCTCGCGCGGCGAACCGGACCACGATGCTCGGGGCGGCCAGCCCTGACGCAGCGGACTGTGCTGTCTCCGCTAGGCAGTGCTCACTGGCGCGCTTCGGAGCCGCCGCCGCTCAGTTCTGCGTCCAGGCGCGGATCTCGCGAGCGGCGCTGCGGACGTCGAGGGCGTCGCGGTCGATGCGTTCGGCGAGGTCGGCGGCGGTCTTGGCGGTGACGGTGACGAACAGCCCGGAGGCGCTGAGGTACGAGGCAGCGACGACGGCGGCGAACAGCTTGTTCCGGGCCTCCAAGGCGGGCACGCGCACCAGCTGGTGCATGAGGGCGGCGGCGCGGTGGTGGGGTTCGGCGTAAACGTACACGTCCAGCACCTTGTCGCTGTGACGGGCGACGGCGGCCTGCAGGCCGCCGAAGTAATCATGTCGCTGGGGCTACGTCGACGGCCTCTCGCATGTAGCGGAAGGAGGTCGCGATACCGATGCCGAACCCGGCCGCCAGCTGGGTGGAGGCCACCGCACCGCAGGTGGGCACGGTGGGAAGGCGCCGCCAATGGGCCCTATCTTCTGCCGTCTGGCTATCAATTGCGGCTGGGCAGATCGATAGAGAACGGGTAGCCAAGCACGCGAAACTCCTGGACGGCACGGCCGGTCTCGGACGAGGCCCCATCCACCAGGAGCTTCGTCATCGTCTAGGACTTCCCGACTCGCGGTCACAGACGCCAGCTGGAGAAGGGCTCACTGTTTCCACTGCTCCTTGGTGATCTCGTACCGTACCCCTCCGTGCTCGGAGCCCTCGATCATCTCCATGTCGGAGGGGACGGGAATGCTTGCTGTGCGCGTCATCTTGAGCTTCTCCATGACGTTGCGCGAACCGTTGTTCACGGACATGGTCTCGGCCCAGACCATGCGCACACCGAGCTCCGTGAATGCCTTCGCCAGCAGGGCGCGCGAGCCCTCGGTCGCATAACCCTTGCCCCATGCCGCCCGTCGCAGTCGGTAGCCGAGTTCGACTTCGTCCAGCGGACCCTCTGGCTGTGGACGGGAGAGGAACCAGCCGATGAACGCACCGCCGTCCTTTTCGTGCGCGGCGAAGAGCCCCAGCTCGCCGAACCACTGCTCGTAGCCGGCGAGGATGCGCGGCAGGTGCTGCTCCCGAACGACCTGCGGCGCGGTCGGCTGGCCGCCGGTCAGGTAGCGCATCACCGCCGGGTCGCTGTCCAGCTCGATCAACAGGCCGGCGTCATCGGCAGTGAAGCGCCGCAGGACCAACCGCTCGGTCTCCAGATAGGCATCCATACGCAGATCATGACTGGAACAAGCCGGGCAGCCCAACGGGTTTCCTCGAAGCCGCATGGATCCTGCTGCTTCCACGACCGCACCAAGGCCCCGTCATCCTCACGTCAGAGGAAGAGTGGAAGGAGCTCCCGGTACCGGTTCTCGCCTGGACCGGATTTTCTGGATGGTGAGCGCCGCTCAGGGCAGGGGCCGGGGGGCGAACGTCATCGTGCGGCGGAAGGGACGGTGGAAGATGTTGCGCGAGCATGTGAGTTTCCGAGCGGCTTCAATGGGCCGTCACTCTTGTTGCGCTCGTCCTGATTGCCCGTGTGCGGGCAAGGCGATACCACTCGGCCCCGTCTCGATGAGCACGACGTTGCAGGTGAGCCGGTCGACCAGCGCCGCGCAAAGCCGAGGGTCGGTCAAGGTCTTCGAGCGCCTGTGAACGCCTCGTTGGAGACGATCACGAGCCTCGAAAGGCCAGTTCAGCCGAGGACGTCCACGGCGGTGTCTTCGGCGTTTACGAGCAATGCTCGATACCTGTGGATCAGTCCCGGGTGGAACGCGAAGGGCGTACCTTCCCGAACGATCCTGTGATGGTCACCGAGTAGGCCCGCGTTGGCGCGCGGGTCGGGAAGGTACGTCCGTCCGTGCTCAGCGTAGTCACCGAGGATGGCTCCCCCCAGTCCGGTTTCCTGATCGACGAGATCGTCCGTGAGGGCGCCCGGCGGATGCTCGCCGCGGCACTGGAGGCAGAAGTCAACCAGTACATAGCCGAGTTGGCTGCCGAGACCGATGAGGCAGGCCGACGGCTGGTAGTCCGCAACGGCCATCACCGGCCCAGGACCGTCGTCACTGCCGCTGGCCCGGTCGAGGTGCGGGCACCGCGAGTGAACGACCGCCGCGTGGACGAGGCCACCGGCGAGCGCAAGCGGTTCTCCTCCAAGATCCTGCCGCCGTGGTGCCGCAAGTCGCCGAAGATCTCCGAGGTGCTGCCGCTGCTCTACCTGCACGGACTGTCGTCCGGGGACTTCGTGCCCGCGCTGTAGCAGTTCCTCGGCTCGACGGCCGGTCTGTCGCCGGCGACGGTGACGGTGACCCGGCTGACTCGGCAGTGGGGCGATGACCATGCCGCCTTCCAGGCCAGGGACCTGTCAGACCGCGACTTCGTCTACGTGTGGGCCGACGGCGTGCACCCCAAGGTGAGGCTCGGGCAGACGCACTCGTGCGTGCTGGTCCTGCTCGGCGTCCGCCTGGACGGCACCAAGGAACTGATCGCGCTGGCGGAGGGCATGCGCGAATCGACCGAGTCGTGGGCGGGACCTGCTGCGCGACTGCCGCAGGTGTGGCATGCGCGACCCTGAGCTGGTGGTCGGCGATGGAGCGATGGGCCTGTGGAAGGCGCTGGCCCAGGTCTTTCCGGCCGCTCGTCATCAGCGGTGCTGGGTTCACAAGGCCCGCAATGTCACGAACTGCCTGCCGAAGTCCGCACAGCCGGGCGTGGAGCTTCCCCGTGATCTTGGACATTCGATGGTTATGCCGCGAGGGCGTGTCGGTGTCGCCGTCGGGTCTCGGCCGGGGTGAGGTAGCCGAAGACCTTGTGTCTGCGCAGACGGCGGCGGTTGTAGAACGTCTCGATGAAGTCGAAGACGTCGGCT
>NZ_JBIRPI010000054.1:0-12860 GCF_044332585.1 Streptomyces sp. NPDC016845
ATCTTGTAGTTCTTCATCCGTCCGATCACGTGCTCGACCCGGGCGCGGACCTTGCGGTGGGCGGCGTTGTCGTCCTCCTCGCCCGGCAACAGGGCACGTCGGGGGCGTTTGCGGTGCGGGGTGACCATGCCGCAGTTGAGGTAGGCGCCGTCGGCCAGGACGGTGACGCCCTGGCAGCGCGCGGCCAGCCCGGAGTCGCGCCAGGCGTGCGCGTCCGCGGTGCCCGGCACCGGCCGGGCGGCAGCGGTCACCAGGCGGGTGTCGGCATCGACGATGACCTGCACATTCGCCGAGAACCGGTAGTTCCGGCTGGAGGAACCGACACGCCGGTCCCGCACCGGAACCAGGGTGCCGTCGACGATCCACAACCGGTCCGCCGCCTCGGCGGGGCGGACCGCGCCTCACCCGGTCCCACCGACTCCTCATCGGTCTGGTGGTGGCCGGTGCGGTCGTCATCGCGGGGATCGGTTTCGCCGGTTCCTACGCGGCCGTCCGCGAGCTGGCCCTTCAGAAGGGGTTCGGGAACTTCGCCTACGTCTTCCCGGTCGGCATCGACGCGGGCATCTGTGTGCTGCTCGCCCTCGATCTGCTGCTAACCGCCGCGACCATCGCGTTCAACGGCGCCGCGGTCTTACGCGAAACCGGCGCCGCAGACATGGCAGACCCTGGAGAAACGTATCCCCTGGACGCATCGACCGCCGAGATTCCATCGCTCATTATTCGCCATGAACCATCGCATCCTCAAGGCTGCCAAATAGAAGGAATATGCGATTCAGTCCAGTAATTCTGAAGACTTTCACAAAGTCCTCACCGCTGAGTACCAGGCGGAAATCTATACCCCTTATTCGACTGCGCTGCAAAATTCCAACTAGCACTCCAAGCGCAATAGAGTTGAGCGAGGGCGCCGACGACAGGTCAACGACGAGCTTGTCTGGCTTCTCTCGTTCTATGGTGATCAAGGCGGCATCTCGCAGTTTCAGGTACTCGGGGTCGACATCACTAGCCACCTGCAACACCACCCATCCTTCCGTGCGGAAGATATGCACATGCCCGTACGCCCGGTACACCACCCCATCTTCCGTTGTCAAAGTCTGCCCGATGCCGGGCAGCCATCCTGACCTAGAGACAGGAGGCGCTTCGCCGGTTTGAGCAGCATCGTCCACCCATCGTTCACCCCCATTGACCGGTGCCGGATTCTCTCCCGTCGACCGAGAGAATCGATGCAGAGAAAGTAAAGTTAAAGCCTCCTTCCTGCGTTCCGAGTCATGATGAAATACGGCCATTAAATGCAGTACAGCGTACGTGCAGAGCAACACGCCCACCACGCAACTAACTACCCACACTGGCGCACTTGAGAAAAACCCCATAGCGATCTACGCTCCCCCGTCAACGACCACGTCTCGCACGATGATGCCTGAACCCTTACCAATCCGATATAGCTAACGATTCCCAGGAGACAGGGCGCAAAGAAAAGCTGAGAAGGATTGCGTTTCCTCACCGACGCTATCAGTGCGGTAGTAGTTGACGCTGTTACAGGCGAGGAGGAGCTGCCCGTTCACCCTGGCATGGCCGAAGAATTCGCAGGTACGTGTGACCTATATGCGCAGCCGAGGAACGGCTACTCGACATCATCGCGCGCCACCTCGCCGCCGGTCTCGAAGCGCCCGGATGGGCCGAGGTTAAGCCGAGCGCCGTACAGCAGCTGCGCCGCAGTGCACAGGCCGTTGTCGACGAGTTGGCCAAGGCGACCGCCCTCGACGTGGTCGACGCGGTCGCCAAGGCCTACAACGTAGGGCACCGTGCCGCCGTCGCCGAGATCGGTGTCTATGCGACGAGGGCCGCCACCTGGTGGACGACCGGTTGCCGAACGCGCGGGCCGCCGACCGCCTCGCACAAGAGGCCGTCGACGTCGTGACCGCGACGCACCGCGGCATCCTGCGCGCCGTCGTCGACACCTTCCGGGCCCTCGTTGCACGCGTCGCCGCTACACCCCTGCTCGGCACCGGCAGCCGCCGACAGACCGTGCAAGACACACGGCGGCAGTTCGCCGATGCCGGTATCCGGGCGTTCGTCGACAAGGCCGGCCGCCGCTGGTCGCTCCCGTCCTACGCTGAGATAGCCGTACGGACGGCGACCGCGCGGGCCGTGACCGAAGCGCACATGCGCATGCTCGCCGAGTACGGCGTCGACCTGGTCATCGTCCCCAACGCGCCGCGCGAGTCTCCCTGTGCCGCGCGTGGGATCGCGCCGCGTGTTGACCATCGGGGGCCCGTCCGGACCGCGGACGGGCGAGGTCGGGCACGCCGTCGAGGATGGCTGCTCCCGTTGCGTCCATAGACGTCAACACGCCTCACCACGAGGCCGGGTGGTTCTCCACCCGCTGCGTGCGCACCTTCCAGGCAGCGACACAACGCAGCAAACGTCAACGCAGAGCACGCTGCACAGACGCCTGCAGCATGCCCCTGCATCTGCATGCGTAGCGTAACCGCCACGAATGCTCGTCGGCCCAGTACGGCAACAGCGCCGTACAGCTCGACTGACAAGCACAGCAGCCGACGCGGTGGCCCCCGCGTCCTCACGACGGGGAGGGAGGTGCGGTGTGGCGTACGAACCACCGCACGTCACGTACCAGCGCTCAACGACGAAAGCACAGCCGCTCCACGATGCGCTGTGATGCTGACTCCCGCCTGCACCAGCAATGAGGGAAATGCCGTGACCGTGACAGCCGGGCGACCGTCCCCGCGCCTCACCCGGCCCCAACACATCCTCGTCGGTCTGGTGGTGGCCGGTGCGGTCGTCATCGCGGGGATCGGTTTCGCCGGTTCCTACGCGGCCGTCCGCGAGCTGGCCCTGGAGAAGGGGTTCGGGAACTTCGCCTACGTCTTCCCGGTCGGCATCGACGCGGGCATCTGTGTGCTGCTCGCCCTCGATCTGCTGCTGACCTGGATCCGGATCCCGTTCCCGCTGCTCCGCCAGACGGCGTGGCTGCTGACCGCCGCGACCATCGCGTTCAACGGCGCAGCCGCCTGGCCGGACCCGCTGGGCACCGGCATGCACGCCGTCATCCCGATCCTGTTCGTCGTCGCCGTGGAGGCCGCGCGGCACGCGATCGGACGGATCGCGGACATCACCGCCGACAAGCACATGGAGGGCGTGCGCCTCACGCGCTGGCTGCTCTCGCCGCTGCCCACGTTCCTGCTGTGGCGCCGGATGAAGCTGTGGGAGCTGCGCTCCTACGACGCCGTGATCAAGCTGGAGCAGGAGCGCCTCGTCTACCAGGCCCGCCTGCGCTCCCGCTTCGGCCGGGCCTGGCGCCGCAAGGCCCCGGTGGAGTCGCTGACGCCGCTGCGGCTCGCCCGCTACGGGGTGCCCCTGGCCGAGACCGCGCTGGCCGGGCTCGCCGCCGCCGGTATCGAGCCGCAGCTGCTGCCCCCGGCGCCGTCACCGGCGGAGACGTGGGAGATGATCCCGGCGGGTGCAGCCGCATCGGCTGAGGGGGACCCGGACCGCAACCAGGAGCAGCCTCTGATCATGGCCGGACTTGAGCCGGTCCCGGTTAACGGGGCGACGGACCAGCACCGGGTGGTACGGCACACAGGGCACGGTGCGGCCACCCCGCCCTCCCAGCCGCCGGCCACCTCTCCCCCGCCAGCACGGCTCGACCGGGACATGGGCCGTCCGCGCCCTGCGCGGTTACCCGCACAACGACCGCAACAGACACCGCCGACCGCAGCAGGCCTCAACGGCCGACCGCAGCCGGCGACCCGGCACGCCGCCCCGGTATCGGCCGAACACCGTCACGCACTCACGGCGCGTTCGAGCACCCACGACACACCTCACTTGCCGCGACAAGCACGCGTTGAAGTCCCTACTCCTGACAACGGCGCGGCTCACCCATCGGCCGACGCACCGCACCACCCCACAGATGCGTCCAGCACGACCGCCGCCGACGAGACGGGAGGGATGGCAGACGGGACGCCCCCGAAACTCACTCTGCCCGACCGCTACTTCCTCGCCTACCGCGACTACGTCACCACCCACGCCACCGAACCCAAAGGCGCCACCGCCTATGAGGAACTCGCTCACCACCTGGCCGCAAACGGCATTCACAGCACCGCCGGACAACATGTCAGCCCGGCCACCCTGCGCCGCTACGCCATCGAACAGCGCATCTACCGTCGCTGGGCCGAGCAACGCGAGCGCCTCGGCCGGCCGCCGACCACCGCGGAAGTACTCGACCGGCTTGCCCAGGACGACGTCAGGGCCGCGAACAAACGGCCCACGGCAGCAGACGTCGAGCGCGCCGAAACCCTCGCCTCCGGCTTCGAGCGCCGCTACCAGGCACTGCTCGCGTTCCGGCCCTGAACCAGGGAGGGACGTCCAGATCCGCATGCGCCCCGGCTTGCCTTCCCCGAACAGTCCTGGCGGTCGTCCTATCCCGAAATTTGCCTTGGCCGCAAAACCCCTCGCTGTGCTCTTCGCCATCCGCCGGACCGCTACACACCCCACCACACTAAAGATCAGGACACTGCGCAAGGCGCACGCCAGGAGCATCCCGCTGGCGGTCACCCCGCCCTCCGCCCTCACGGGCCCTGCAGACTCGGGTTCGCACCCTGAGCGACGGGCGCTGTACGCGGCAGCCCAGGCGAGTGCGCTCTCGTCCGACGCACCCCCTGCAGGATCTGTCCCGGACAACCCGGTGGAGGACGGCATGAGAACCATCAACGTGGACGAGCACAAACGGTCGCACACCCAGGTGACGGTCAAGGAACTGTGCCTGCGTGGAGGTGAGTTGACGGCCTCAGTCTCGAAAGCGGTGCATGACCGGGGATACATACAGCGAGGGACGCGACACCGACGCGCTCGCCAACCGGTTCCGCGACGCGGTGAACGCCCTCGATGACCTCCCCCTCAGCGAAGACGAGTTGGAGTGGACCACCATGCTGGAGAGGTTCGCCGACGGCAGGTAGCCGGCGAGCGATCGAAAAACCGATACGGCGGCCGATTCTGAGAACCCGGAGCGGCCGCAACAAGATCGCACGGGGCAATGGCGGCACCATCAAACCGCTAAACAACGCAAACACCGCGGCGCTGGCCGACCCGAGCCTCGCGCTCAACCACCGTGACCTCTCTACAACTGGTCCCCCCTGCTGGGTGGTTCCGCAGGATGCGTCCCGCCGCCGTCCTTGATGTCCGCTTCGCAGGTCCGCCGGTCGTGGGACTGGTCATTGGGGATCAGCAGCACCCCGGCAACCTGCTCAGGGAGTTCGACGGCGAGCCAGTCGTCGCCCGTCCGGGGAGAGTCGCGCGGTCCGAACGCCCGGGACGAGTAGACCGTCTTACACCCCAACGTCACGCGCTTCTTGTCGACCGCGCAGGCATCCACTGCGGGGTCCGAGTATTCATCGGCGCCGTCGAAGCGGAAGCGGAAGTGGACCTGGTCACCTGCAGAGGGCGCCTGCGGATGGGGCTCTAGGCTCCAGTCAACAACCACAGCGGTCACACCGAGAGGCTGCCCCTCCGTATCCACGACGCGCACCCTGGCACCCGCCTTACCGCGCTCCGCCGTCGTATCGGTGCAGCCCCAGGAAGAGCAACCGGACAGGGCGAGCATCACCAGACCCAGCGGGGCAACGGCAAGTAACCGTGCGGGGAACACTGAGATGACCTCCGGTCAGGGCGGGGCAAGAACGGGGCAGTGTACCCCGGGGCCTGGCAGCTGCGGACGATGGCGGCGAGCGCCTGCGGCGGTGAAGCCGAAAGGCAGAAGAGCCCTTCGAAGTGGGCGGGTGCTTTGAAACAGCTGCACCGAACTCACCCTGCGCCGACCGGGGACCACAAGGCCCAGCAGCTGTCTAGGACGGCCGACCATAGCGCAGTGCGGCACGGCCGCCACGCAACTCATTGCCATGACAAGAGCGCCACACCTTCTCCGTCATGTCCCCCGGCTGCCGGGTTTCGTGCCTGCCGTGCGACAGTGGCACGGGCCGCGACTCCCCAGCGAGGTGGGAAGCCGCGGCCCGTAGAGGGTAGGTAGGAGGAGCGGGTCCGGGGGCCAGCGTCTGTCGCGCGTTCAGACGCGCGGCGAGGACCGGAAGCGGGTCTTGGCGTAGCCGGTGCGGCCGTCGCCGTGGTTCTTCCAGTCGATGTTCAGCGACCCGGCGGCCACACTCTTGGACCGTCCCTTCCACTTGACGACGCCGGTGGTGTACGAGCCGTTGTAGTCACCGTTGTGGTTGGAGGAGTCCCACCGGTCGGTGATGCCGTGGAAGTTGTGGGCCTTGTGCCTGACCTGGACGCGGACGTAGGCGTCGTTGATGAAGCCGCCGCCCAGCTGCCCGTTGGGTCCGTCCCAGCGCACCCGGGCGTAGGCGTACACCCAGCCGTGCCTCCGCTTCGCACATAGTGTCATGTGCACGTCCCAGTTATCGGCCCATGGCCCGCTGTACTGCGGGGTGTCCAGGGAGTGACTCGAGGTCCGGCAGTGATAGCCCGCCGCGGACGCCGGAGCGGCCAGACCGACCGTCGACGCCAGCACCGCCAGGAGCACCGCATTCACACTCATCGCTTTTCGCATGAACCGCTCAACAGTGGAAACCGGCCATCCGGCACGCCCTCCCCCACCGGTCCACCCGGAGGAACGGCGACTCCACGCAGCGATTTACCACACCGTTGACCCTGGAACGTCAACCACCAATCCGCAGGTAACTCTGTTGTTGAGCAGCTGTGTTGCCGAACGGGCTGGCGATATCTGCGGCGCTTTCCGCGCTACCGCATGCACTGCCCCTTCAGGAACTACCCAAGGCAATCCCAGTACGGAACGCTAATTTCGGCCACCTCGTCAGCCGGTGTTTACGGCATCGCTTCGTCCCCCTACATCCCGCAACGGCGAGCAAGCGTCACACCCGCGCCTTCTCCGCGATCCGGCCTTCACCCGGGATGACGCTGTCAGTTGTCGCTCTGGGGAAAGACGAGGACGGAGCCGATGACACAGTCGGGAATGAGTCCTTCGGAAAGGTCGCGGCTCCCGCGTACACCGCATTGCCTCCCCCCCCATTACCGTTTTTGTAGTCCTGCAACGGGGCTTCCGGCTGTCGGAGTTGGCATGACTACTTCTCCTTGTCGAGTGCATGGCCCGGGGGGTGGTGTCACCAGCTCCGGAGGCGCTGACTGACCGCTGATTAGGGGCATGACCACCGGCCTTTCCCCAGGTCGGGAGGATCCACGTAATGTGGATGTGGCGATCGGCGAGCTCAAGAGGGCCTTTTTCCTCTCCGCGTTCGCCGCTTTGTCCGACCCCGCCTCCCGCACCTACTACGACAGGAAGATCAAGGAAGGCAAGCACCACACCCAGGCCCTCCTCTGCCTCGCTCGCCGCCGGGTCGACGTCCTCTTCGCGATGCTCCGCGACGGCACGTTCTACCAACCACCAACCCCGCGACCGGCTGAGAAGTTAGCTTGCCCAGTCGTTCTCAGCCCGAAGCCGCTGACGAGCCGCCTCAAGCCGCTGGCCATAGTCCGCCGCGAACAGCTCAGGAAGCGTCTTGTCCAACGTTCCAGCGATCCGATGGATCGGTGACCACACGGCCGGATCGTCGATGACACGACTGAGGTCCGTCATCTGGAGCTTCTCCAGCCAGTCGGACAACACCAACGCCTGGTCGTTCGTGAGCTTGATCGTTATCTGACTCTCGCTCATGCGCCCCCACCCCTTAGCACTCGCCCTCAACCATACGAACCTACTGGCCCTCGCCCCTTGCCCAAACGCATAGGGGCACCCCCCGCCTCTGGATATGCCCGAGCAGGGAAAGCCACACAGCGACTGGACCGACGAGCTACGCACACCGCTCGCCGTCCCGGCCGTCTCCCCCGATCCAAGGGCGAGAAGAGCCGGACCGGTGACTGTTCCCGGACTTCTGCGCCCACGCCTGATGGGCAGGGCCGTCAGGCCGCACGGGGCCTGGCCGATGGTCGACCGCACCGGCCTCCGCGCACTCCACATCACTGCCCTCCAGCATCAACAGCAGCGAGCCGCCCGGGACGGTCCAGGAATCGTGCCCGGCCGGGCTCAGTTGGACCGTGTCCTTGACGGTCAGCCGCGTCGGCTCCTGGCAGCCTGGGCGGCTCTTTACCCCCACATGCCGGTAGCGATCTCCTCAAGGAGCCTGCTCCAACAGGTTGCCTCGTTCGCGAACGGTGTCGGGTCGACGGCGACGATGTCGGCTTTCATCTGCTCGGTGATGGCCGCGTGCACCTCATAGTCCGGCCGGTCAGAAACGCTTTTGAAGTCCCGCTCGGCTTCCTGGAGAACGATGAGGGCATGTACCAGGGAGGAGACGTCGGCATGGATGAGATGAAACTCCTCCTCGCCCTCGGGAAACTCGTATACCTTTCCCGACGACGGGTCGATGGCCATGACCGAGTACAGGAACTCCCCAAGGACTTCCCAGTCCTCGCAGCCCTGGGGCAGTGCGTCGCCGACCTCTTCGAAAAGCGCCTTCAGGGAGGGCTCGTCGGTGATCTGCTCCCGCCCCTCCAGGTCGTCCAGCGGGCTGAACCACCTACTGATGGGCAGCCCCGTAGTGGCCAGGAACCGGCCGGTTCCTTCGTGGAGGCGGGAGCGCTCAGGGGTGGCGTAGTAGGCGACGTGATCGATCCCGAACGCGTCGATGAGCGTCTGGGGAGAAATGTTGCTGAGCATGCGGAAAAGCCGTTCGTCAGGTCGGTATTACGGGTGCCCCTGCGCCTTGTGGCGCCGCTCCAGGTCGGACATGTATTTTCGGTGTTCGGCGTCGCGCGAGTGGCCCTTGACTGTCTGGTCGTAGTCGTTGGCATGCGTGACCTGGATGTCGTCGCTGAAGTGTAGCTTCAGCCAGGCATCGCATCTGGGGCTCAGTTGGCAGGGTTCGCGTTCGGTGTAGAGCTCGGTCAGACCGTGCTGTCTGCCATGCCGCAGCAGTGGATATCCAATGGTGCGTTCGGAGTGCGGCCCTTCGCTGTCTCCGACAAGGATGATCTCCTGCTGCGACTCCGGGTCGATGTAACGGGCCGCGGCGAAGTTCGTGCCTCGGTAATCGCCCTTGGCGAACCGGGCGATCTCCGTTGCCCGTGACAGGTCCGTGCTGCCGGGCTGGATCTTCCGCGACTGGGCCTTGGCCCCTTTGTACCCTCGCGGCACTCCCCAGGGGTGCTTCTCGCGCGGCTTGGGCCGCCAGACCGTGCCGTCCGGCTCCATGATGTTGCGTATACCGGAATTGTCATTCGCTTTCACCGGGCTGGTGGTGCCGTCGGGGTGCAGGTTGTGCACGGAGCCATCAGCGTTCAGCAGATACATCCGGACTTCCGGATCGGTCTTCTGCCTCTTCGCGTCGATTCTGTTGACGTCGTCGCGGACGTCGTGGTCCTTGCGCTTGTGGGTCTTCGACGCTGCTTTGACCCGGTCCGGCACGGTCTCCGTGACATGCTTGGCGATCTTTTTGAGCGCCTTGTCGGCTCCCTTGAGCGCTCCGTGCAGCACGCTGTCGAAGGCCTGCGTAAACGGGTCACGGCTCTTACTGCGGCCGAAGGCCGACTTGGCCTTGGTCAGGTGCGCCGCGGCGTTCAGCCGCAGCTCGCCGCCGGCCGCCGAGACCTTGCCCGCACCCTCCTCGAACTCGAAATGGTCGATGCGGGTGACCTTGGCACCGTTGCCGCCGACACCGCTCGCCGAGGCAAGCTGCATGCCTCCGTGGCCGCCCCTCCCACCGCCCGCTCCGTCCCCGTTCTGCATCGAGAACGCACCCTCGGCCAGGTCCAGGACCATGTCCTCGACCATGGCCTCCATCTTCGCGTTGACCGGTTCGGTGACCTTGGCTATCACCTCGTCGACAATCCGGTCGACGGCCTCGTCGATGATCCGCTTGACCACCCCCCGCATGGCCGCCACCTCGGCCGCGCCGATCAGTGCGGACAGACCGCCGGTGACCACCGCAAGGCCCGCCGAGATACCCACCGACCCCGCCATGACGGCCAATTCGATCTCAGCCTTGGTCTTCATGGCGAAGATGATGTCCGCAAGAACGTCGCAGGCGTCCGCGAACAACCGGGCCAGCTCGGGGAGCTTCTCCAGGTGACTGCCCTTGACCTGGCTCCAGTGCTTCTCCATGGAGTCCACAGCCCAGCCCTCGGAGGAGGACAGAATCCGTGAGAACGCCTTGTGCGCGTCCGCGCCATGGCCCTCGAACTTGTCCGCGAAGTCCCGCATAGCGGTCGCCATCTCGCGGTAGTCGTCCTCGTCCACGTTCGGGAAATTGATGCCGATGAAGTCCAGGACGTCGTCCAGCCAGCCCGGAATCGTGTAACCCACCCCCGTGCATCCCTTCCCCTCGATGCCCCCGACACCCGAACAACCACTCTATTAAACCGAACTGACAACGCGACACAAAAAGCAGCTACACCAAGACCCACCACCACGATGCAGAGGCGGCTACCGATGCAGGGCCCGAGCCCGGCCGGCTGTGACCGGCTGGCCCTCCCGCACCCCGTCAACAACTCAGCGCTGCACTGCGTGCCCGGATCGTTTCTGCAGTGAAGCGGCTCGGCCGCGCAGGTGACGCGCACCCTCACCGCATTGCGGCACCGAACCGCGCGCCGGTACAAGGCGAGGCGTGACGAACCACCTGCACCCGTGGACGCCGGCCCTGGCCGCCTTCGCCCTGCTCGCCCCCGCCCCCAGCTTCGCGGCGGCCGGACCGCCCACCGCCCCTGCCGCCCACGCCCCCGCCCGCACCAGCAGCCCGGCGGACCCGGTACACCTGCCGCTCCTCGCCGCCGTCGAACGGCTGTCCGTCGCGCCCGAGCACCGCGACGGCTACCAGCGCGGCCTGTACAAACACTGGAACCGCGGACTGGACCCCCACGACGGCTGCAACACCCGCAAGGAAGTCATCATCGCCGAGGCCGCCGAGGCCCCACACATCACAGCAGGCTGCAAGCTGACTGGCGGCACCTGGCACAGCGCCTACGACCATGCGACCGTGCACGATGCGGCCCGGCTCGACGTCGACCACTTCGTGCCCCTGGCCGAGGTCCACGACTCCGAACAGACCCCCTGGAGCCCGGCGCGGCGCGAGGCCTACGCCAACGACCAGACCAGCCCCGACACCCTGATCGCCGTCACCGCCGCCTCCAACCGCTCCAAAGCCGACAAAGACCCCGCCCAGTGGATGCCCACCGACCACTCCTACCACTGCACCTACACCGCAACCTGGGTAGCCACCAAACTCCGCTGGGACCTGGCCGCTGATCCCGCCGAAGCCGACGCCCTGCACAAACTCGCCACCCACTGCCCCACCACCACCGTCCACTACCCGCCCGCCCCCTGACCACCCCGCCCTCCTACACCGGTGACACAGGTCGTGGCCGACCTCGAGGTGGCGACCACCGCTGGAACATGACCGCCTGCTCAGAGCGGGGTATCCACGACCGTCAACAGCGCTGCGGCGATGGCAATCAGCGCTTTCGCCTCGTCCCGGCTGTAGGTGAATGCCGACGTCACCGCGTCCTTGTGTACTGCTGCGCTCGTCTGATCCTCGACGGCAAAGCGGATCCAAGCCCAGCGTTCGTCCTGCGTACGCTGCAACCTGTCCTTGCCTCCGGGCCACTTCCAGCCGCTATGGTCCTTGATCCATTCCAGCGCGCGACGGACCTCCAGGATCGCGCCGTCGATGTCGTCGTCCAGAAGTCGTCGCTGGGCAGCGCGCAAGAACCGGGCGGGCATCGTGCGGGGGTCGTCTTCCAGCGGGAACGGGACCTGCATCTCGAACGCGACCGCGGGCCCAAGGGCGGTGACCTGTTCGATCCAGCGGCTCTTTGCCACGCTGAAGTGCAGGACCTCCGTCGTGCTGCCGGGGAAGCCGGGGGCTTGGGGAAGCGTGCCGGTGACCTCTAGTTCCATTCGGAGGTCGCCGTCGCGGGCCTCGTTGATGGCGTGGAGCTGAGCCGAGGTCAGGAGGAACTTGAGGACCGGGCGCTCGACTCCGGTCTCAGGGGTGAATGCGAGGACTTCCGTCCACCTTCCGACGAGCGTCCGCTGGTAGGGGTTGGCGATCCCGTACAGGTCGATCTGCAGCGCCAGGACCCTGCCGGCCTTCGTCGAGATGGGCGCCTTCACCTCCAGCCCCACCTGGAGACAGATCGTGCCCATGCCCCGCAGGAGCTGCACGCTCTCCTCCCGGACGCCGAGCACGAATTCGCCAGCCTCCGCGTCGAAGCGCATCACGTTCACGACTGCCCCCTCCACCGTGATCTTCGGACCCACCGATTCTCTACCAGTCGACGCCGTGACACCGCCTGTTTATAGGCCCCCAAAGAAAGGGCTCCTACCGCGCACGGCCTGTGGACCGCGGGTGGGCTCCTGGAGGCGCGCCTCCGCCCCTCGGTGGTTGGCCTCCGGAGGTCCTCGGCCACTTGGACACGAGGATCACGCGGGACTCACCTGCTCCACTCGAAGCCACAGGCGCCGTTCTAACGGCCTGTCTGCCGCGCTGGTGTCCTTAAAGGTGTGCAGATCGGGCGCATCGGAGCTTGGGGGCCAGTGAGCGCCCCTCTTGGGTGGGGCTTGAGGGACGCCGGAGGTGGCCCTACCGGAGCGCACAGCGTCTCCGACGCCCGCACGGCGGCACCGGGGCGTCGCGCGCACCGTGGCGCCACGCCAGGACCCCTACCCCGACCGGGATACGGCCCGCGGGCTGCTCATGAAGGTGGCCGCCCGCATTTGGTCCCGGGACTAGTAGGGCTTGGTCAGGTCGGTTGTTGTGGTGCGTGTCCTTTCAGCGCGGTGTGGCGTTGAGAGTGTGTGACTCCGGACGAGATTGCTGTAG
>NZ_JBIRPI010000055.1:0-12752 GCF_044332585.1 Streptomyces sp. NPDC016845
CCGCTTCAACTCGGCTTTCTCCTTGCGGAGTTGCCTGAGCTCGTCGTGCTCGGCGGTGGTCAGCCGGTCGTCACGCTGGCCGCGGTCGGCCTCGCGCTGGCGGGCCCAGCCGCGCAGGGCCTCGGGATGGATGCCGAGATCCTTGGCCACGTGCGCGACGGGGCGGCCGGTGGCCTGGTCCTCGTCAGGGCCGCATAGATTGGCGGAATGAAGAGTCAACAGGATGTCGTGGAAGTCTGGCGCAGTCTTACTGGCTGGCTCGAGAGGCACGCCCCGGTCTCCTACGCTTCGCTGCTGCTTCCGGTTGCCGAGCAAGATATCGAGGCTGCCAACTCTCAGCTGCAGCGCTACCTCGGGTTCGAACTGCCCGCCGAACTGGCCGCGTTGTGGAGGTTGTGCGGCGGCGTGGAGCACCAGGAGATCGAACATGACGAGGAAGGTGAGGTCGGTTCGGGGGCGTTCCTGCCCGGCGGGGTGATCATGGCGCCGGTGGATGCTCTGCGTTCGCGACTGCCTGATCAGACGGGGCGGGACTGGTGGCAAGGCGCGCCGGTGGTGCCGTGGCTGACCGGGGACGAGGCGGGGGCCGAGTCGGGGCAGTGGGTGGGGGCAGCCGGTGTAGGCCGGTGGAGCTTGGACAGTCTGCCGGGCGTCGGTGCGATCCCTGCTTTCCCCTCGATCGCCGCTTACCTGGATGCCGTCCTGCGGACCCTGACCGAAGGGCCCGCCGATGCGATGGGCCCGGATGTGCCAGGCCTGGTGTGGGGTTGTCTCATCTGGGAGAACCCTGAGCATCCCCTGCTGGACGAAGCCCTCCCGCACTGGACGCCGGCCCACTGACAGGACTGGGGCCCCGTCCGGCTGACGGGGCCCCAGTATGTGATTTCCGGTCGGTTACGGCTTGCTCATGGTGCAGAGCACTTCGGGCTTGGCTGTGTCACAGGAGTTGAACCAGTCCATGCCGGGGGTGTTGCCCGGGTTGACCCAGTAGGCGTCCCTGTCCAGCAGACGGAACCCGGGGGCGAAGCTGTTGCCGAAACCGCTCATGGCGCCGGAGTTGACGTACTTCGACATCGAGGAGCGTCCGCAGGTCTCGTCCCAGGTGGGTGCGTCGTAGCGGGTGTCGTCCAGGAGGTGGTCACTGCCGTCGTCGGCCTTGGCCGCCACGGTCTGGATGCACTCGCCGCCGCCGTTTTTGCCCGCGGGCATCTGCCCGTCCATGTTGGCAGGAAGACCAGGTGACTGATAGGTCGCCGCGAAGGGAAATTCGTCGCAGGAGATCTCGTCCGGGTACGGCCCGCCCTGGACCTCCGGGTGCATGGCTGTCTTCGGGTGGTTGAGGAATAGCTTCTTCGGGACCCACCCGTCGGTCCGCTTGGACTGGGTCTTGGCGCACATCACCTGGCGCGATTTTTCCTTGTCCCAGCCCGAGGCCGAGCGCGGGTCACCGTTGGAGTAGGGCCCGGGGTGGTAGTTGAGCGGACTGTCCCAGCTCGCGCCCAGGCCCTTGGACGGCTTGGACTTGTTCTGGATCAGCCAGATGTGCGCGGCCGCGGCCGGGTACCTCGCCGCGTGGATTTTATACTCAGGGACGTACTCGGACAGGACACAGCCCGGAGCGCCGTTGCTGGAGACCTTGTCGCAGCGCACGTCGATCTGCCAGTTGGCACGGGCGGGCGGAGAGTCCTGCCAGTCGCGCTTCTGGTTGCCGAACGACGGCGGGTCGATGTCGGACTCGAAGTCGTACACCAGGTAGGTCGGCATGTTGATGGACAAGTCCTTGTCCTTGGTGCCCGACGCGTTGGTGACGTCACCGTTCCACTTGTGGGTGGTTGTGCCGGTGGCGACATGGGTGTCATTGGGGATGTCACCGGTCATGCCGCCATCCCAGTCCAGGCTCCCGTAGAAGTCGATGTCCTGGCTTCCGGCACCGTTGTCACAGGCGGAGCTGTAGCACATGGAGTCCAGCATGGCGTCGGGGTCTCCGGAGCCGAACAGCACGGAGCGGTCCCCGCCGGGGAAGGTGTTCTTCAGGGGGACGACCTGGGTCCAAGTCTTGATCGTGTCCCCCTTCTTGTCGACCTTCGTCTGGAACTGGAACTCGAAATCCGTCTCGTAGGTGATATCCGGGGCGCCGGGGATCTCCAACGCCTTCCAGGTGATGTCCAGCCTCCAGAACAGGCATGCCTCTGTGCGCGTCATCAGCGACTTCTGCGCGGCCCCGTTGGCGGCCGGGCTGCACCACGGCTGGTCCACGACCGGGTCAGGCATGCTGCCGGCGCGGGTCCTGCGCTGCTGGGCCGCCAGCTTGGTGGCCAGCGGGGACGCCTGCTCCAGCAGCGTCATCTTGACGTGTGACTGCCCGTTGGCGCTGGTGCGGGTCGTCGGCTGCACATAGCGCGTTCTGATCGTATGCGGTTCCTCTTCCTGGGCCGGCGCGCTGGCGCTCAGGTCCGGCTGCGGCAGCTTGATGTCGACCTTCTGAGCCCGGTTGTAGTTGCGGTTGCCGGCGGTGAACCCGTAGTCCTTGATCGGGCCCACGTTGCCCGCGCGGTCCACGGTGCGCGTCTGCGTCACGTGGTTGCCGTCAGCGGCCGGCGTCGCCGTGTACGAGGCTTCGGGCGCTACGGCCCTGGCGGACGGCGTGGTGGTACGCACGGACGACCAGCCGTAGTTCGCGGCGTCGTCCTCGAACGGGTCGACGCGGTACTGCACCTCGTACGGGGACGCGTCGCCGGTCGTGACGTCGAAGGTGCCCGCGACGCCGGCGCCGCCACCGCCCCAGTTCTCCGGATAGGTGGCCGAGGTGACGCTCTTCGGCTCGCCGGGGGCGGTGGTATCCACGACGAATTGAGTCCAGCCGGACCAGCTCAGGTTGTAGTGCGTGCCGTCGTAGGCGTTGGTACGGAACTTGTACGTCTTTCCGTCCTTGAGCTGTCCGGCCGGGACGGTGACGGAGGCAGGTTTGCCGGAGGCGACGAAGTCGGAGACGAGCAGCCCCTCACCGGCCGGGGTGGTGATCGGGGTGTTGGTGGCCGCGTCGTACACCTGGAACGTGCCATTGACCGTGTCGCCGTCGGGGTCGGTGAAGGTGTCCCGCAGAGTCGGGGTGGTGGTGTTGACCGCCCACACGCCCGCGTACGACTTGAACGGCGCTCCGGCCTGCCGGTTCGTGCCGTCGGACGGCCGGTAGTTGTACGTCACCGAAAGCTTGGGCTGATTGGCCGTGGCGTTGGCGGAGTTGACCCGCTTCCACGCCTTGACGTCGTCGGTCGCGGCGCGCAGGCCCATGTGGCCGCGGGTCGCCTTGGCCGAGGCCCAGGACTGCACGAGCGTGTCCACGTCGGCGTTGATCCAGCCGTCGGGCTGGGTGGCGGCGCAGTCCGGGTTGCCCTTGGTCTGCGTGGAGGAGTCATACTCCTGGTTCCACGTCGGCTGTGCGGTCCAGCGCGAGGAGGTCGAGGAGGCGCCGGTGTCCCACACGGTCCACTTCTGCGCGGAGCAGTCGGTGTTGCCCGAGTGGAAGTTGTACAGCGCCAGGTTGGTGTCGACGATCAGCGCGTCCTGGATCGGCGTGGTGTTCCACGTGATGAAGGAGCGCGCGGTGCGCGGCGTGCCGTCGGTGTTCGTGGTCCCCGGGTTGCCGAAGTCGAGTTCGACATCGGTGGACCAGTCGACCTTCTCACCCTGCTGCACATAGGTGTCGAAGGTGTTGGTCAGCGCGGAGGTGGACGGGTCGACGGTGACCGGGTACTGCGTCTTGGGGTCGTCGAGGAAGCCGGCGTCCGGGGTGACGACCAGGTCGAAGGCGCCCTCGCCCTTGTCGATGACCTTCATGCCGACTTGCACCCGGTGCGTGTGTTCGCCGGAACGCTCGTCGACGGCCGCGTCCCACATCACCGGGGCAGGCATCGTGGCGCGCGCGGCACCGGTCTCCGCGTCGGCGAAGGAGACGGATCCGTCCCTGTTGGCCTTCGCTCTCAGCCCCTTGGCCTCGACGGGCAGGGTGTAGGAGTACGCCCCGGAAGGCCGCTCGGCGATTTCGACGAACTGCTCGAAGCCGGTGCGGGTGGCGTCGACGATGACGTCGGCGCCGGGCACCGCGTTGCGGTAGCGGGCGCGCGGACCGCTCAGCTCCGGCTCCGGCAGGCCGCCCTTCCACTGCAGCGTCACCTGCTCCTCGCCGGTGCCGAGGGTGACCAGGTCGCGCGCGGTGCCGTCCTGCGCCGCGCGCAGGGACTTGGGCAGTGTGCCGCCCTTGCCGCCAAGGCGCAGCCCGGCCGGGTGCGCCTTGGCAGCGATGCTGCCGTCAGCGGCCCTGGTCAGGGTGGCGTCGACCGTGCGCCACTTGCCGTCCTGCCAGGTCCGCTCCGGGCCGGCGGTCAGCTCGGTGGTCAGGGTGCCGTCGGGGTTGGCCGATGTGTAGGTGGTCGCCGTCGTCTCGTCGGTGACGACCGCCTTCTTCCCGGTGCGCGCGGCCTCGGCGAGCGCCCACGCCCGTGAGCCCTTGGCATGCGCGGCGGCCCAGGCCCGGTCCGACGCCTGGATGTCGGCCTCGGAGGGCTGGACCGTCTTGACGGTACCGCTGGGGGTGGGGACCGCGGCGGCCTGGTCGGCCGGTGAGAGAGCCGCCTCGGCGAGCAGAAGCAGTAGTGCCCCGGCCACGACGCCGGTGCGGCGCCGGACGGCCAGAGGTCTGTAGCGAGACACGAAGAGAATGTCCTTTCCCTTACGTAAATGGAACGCATGTACGAATGTGTTTGCGCAGCAAGACCCTATGCAGAGGTACAGAGCCGGTAAAGGGATGGTTATGGCGGCGCCTCGCACTTGCCCTGCGCACGTCAAGCCCCGGAAGGAACCACTCCGTCAAACGTGGTGTATGTAACAGGAGTTATCCACATGACGGACACAGGTTGCCGACTCGGAACGTGGACTCGCATGCCCTTGCGCTACGGGTAGGCCCGCTATGGCGTCGTACGCGGAGACGTCCTGCGTTCCTTCCGTGCCGCTCGAACGTGCTCACAGCCGCTGGACGCGTCGACAAGGCATGGCAGACGCAGCCCAGTTCACGTCGTCCGATCGTCGACCTAAAAACAGCCGAGCAAGTCGGCTGGCAACGGACGGAGTTGAGGACCGTGCCGAGTAAACAGGGCGCGGCCGGCCCCATCCCGCGGCCGGCCCCATCCTGGAACAGATGCAGGACACCCGGGACGTCCAGGTCGCGCACCCAGTCGACCAGCTCCGCCTCGTCCGTCGTGCACAGAAGACCCCGGAGTCCCTGGCAGGCAGCGGGCACACCTCGACCATGGCGCCCGTCCGGCCACCATCACGCCGCCAGGCCGTCGCCGTCTGCACCAGCAGATCCAGCGTCGGCACCAAGACCACCACCCGCCACGCCCCCATCCGCTGCGGCTGCAGCAGTGCGATGAGCGTCTTGCCAGAGCCGAGACTTGGAAGTGCCTGTCTGGCCTGTCGGTGTCGGCTGATGGCGGGCAGAGGTGCCCTGTCTGTGATCGCTACGAGGGCGTTGCTTCTGGGCGTCCCGCCGCGGTTGGTGGGATGGCGGCGTTGTTGCGGCAGCGGTCGAGGAGTGCGTGCATGCGGGGTACGGGGAGGGAGGGGTTGGCCGCGGCGCCTTCTGCGGTGCGGGGGTCGGCGAGGAGGGGCTCCAGGGCTTCTGGCGTCAGACTCGGGTTGGCGGCGGCGGCCCGACGCACCGCCTCGTCGGCGTCGTCCACCGGGGGTTGGAGCAGGGTGGGATCGGCTGCGGCCAGGGCCCGCACCTCGGGATCCGGGTGGCCGATGAGGTGGGCCCGGCCGGTACGCGGGAAGCCGGGCAGCGTCAGCAGGTCCCCACGGTGGTCCGGGTGGGTGACGAAGACGTCCAGAAGGAGGTGGGGCGGAGCCAACGGGTGGTTGCAGGCCAGCCGGATCCGCACCGCCTCGTCGTCGTCCTGCGCGAGTGTCCCGACGAGTTCCGCGGGCAGCCCGGACCAGCTCGCCGCAATCCGGCGGAGCACCGCTTCCCCGGACACCGCGCAGGCGGCGAACCAGTCGGGCGACGGCACGGTGGCCGGGTCGGGGTCCGGCTCAATGATCGGGCAGACGCACTCAGGACCGTGCCCGATGCCCCGGTCGATCACGTCGTACTCGACCCAGGTGCGGGAGAAGGGGTGCAGACGCGCGCGCAGCCGCACATCCTCGTCCGGGTCCTCCCTCAGCCCCGCCACCAGGTCCGGGCCCAGGTCGGGCCGGGCCGCGACCATCTCGCGGACCTTCGCCTCGGGGTGCCGGGCGAGCCGGGCAACAGCGTCGGCCGGAGTGTGGGGGTTGCGGGCCAGGGGGTGCACGGTGTCGTCCGCGAAGCACTGCTCGACGAGCGCGGGCGACAGAGCGCACCTGCCGAGCACGGACGGCCTGCTGCTCGGGCGGATGGACGGCAGCTCGGCCTCCACCCGGTCCGGGTCCAGCTCCCAGTTCTTGTCCTGCGCCGCTTCACGGACTGCGGGGTCAGGATCGTCGAGCAGCCTCGCCCGCTGCGCCCGGGTGAGCGACTCCCACCGCCATGTGGCCCGTATCCGGAGTGCGGGGTCCTCGTGGCCGGCCATGGAGCGGAAGAAGGACAGCGGGATCTGCCGGGACGAGTCGAGCTCCCAGATGATCTCGTTCGCGGTGACCCTGCCGTCCTCGCCCCCGTCCTGGGCGGTCAGGAGGGTGAGGAGGATGTTGTTCGGCAGCGGTCGGACCCGGCGGGGCCAGGGGCGGAGGTGAGGGTTGGCGAGCCGGGCGCGGACGAGTCCTGAGGGGTCCGTTGCCAAGGGGGCGAGTCGCGAAGGATGTACGTGCTGATTGCGGGCGAGCGCACCGCGGATCCGCCACTCGGGGTGTCGCAGGGCTGCGTCAATGACGGCGTCGGGCAGGTCGCGGTCCTTGCACATCAACTGGCCGAGATCACCGGCCGCTTGATCCATCAGCCGTATCAGTACGTCGGAGGGAGCCGCCGGGTTGAAAGCGACGCCGCGCAGCCAGAGTTCACGCAGAAAGTCGGACACTGCGTCATCCTGCCACCCCGTCGCGCCAGGACCGGGCTACGGGCGACTACACCGCTCGTTGGCGGCTCCATCCGAAGGCTTCGGTCCAGGTGGCGAGGGCGTTGCCCGTCGTGCGGACGGTGACAGAGGCTCCTTTCCTCGCGCTCGGTCAGAACCCGGAAGGGGAGTTCGGCACCGCGGGCGATCCATCTGCTTGCAGGGTGCGCGTTCTGGTAAGTGCACCGCGATGAGCCGCGGAGTCGACGAGGGAAGGCGCCTCGGACAGCGCGCAGATCTACAGCTACCGTCGATCCAGGCGCGGGGCCTGGCGCGGTCGGGGTTCGACCGCACGTGAGTCTGGGAGGACTCATGACCATAGGCCGCGTCAACGCAGCCAAGTTCATCTCGCGTTACCTCGGCGAGCCGCACGACGCTGACCTTGGTGGCGAGGAAGCCCACGAGCTCTTCAACTCCGCTCATGCCGACATCTGCTGCCCGCCGTCGGGACACCGCATCGGCTGGAGAGACGTCTACGGCAGCGCCGACATGCTGCCGCTGACGTGGAAGGCAGATCTCTTCCTCGAGCCGGACGGCGAACTCCGGCCGCTAGCAGGCCACTTGGTCGGCGAGCGCGCGGAGCGAGCGCGGCAACTGGCTGTCTGGATCCGGAGCGAGGCTCGTAGTGGGTCGGTGACCACGAATCAGTGGGCGCTGAACTGCTCCGGATCTGATGGAGGCGCCCGAGTGCCCCGACGCGGACCGTCCGGTGTATCGAAACTCGTCGTGGACCAGGGAAAGCCGCCGATCGGTGGCTTCTCAGCTGTCACAGCGGCCGTCATGCAGACGGCCACGCTGCGGGCCGAAGCGTTTGACCCTGCAGCGCAGGGGCTGCACGCCCACGAGCAAGGCCACAGCCTTCTTCGCTCCTCCACCGCGTGTGTCGGCGTACAGGGGATCACGGCCCTGGCAAGATTCTCGTGAAGCGCGGGTGTGCCACCGTGCGCCGGTAACGCACCGTCACGTATGGCGGCATTGTCGGCGAGTGTGATGACCTCGTACGGATCGTGTCTCCGCACGTTGATGCGGCGCGGGTGGAACGGGTGTGGGCGGCGGGCGGTGTGGTCCCTGTTGCGGCGTGCACGCGCGAGTTGACGGTGGCGTGTCCGGGCTGCGGCCGCGTCTCTACGCGGACGCACAGTCGCTATCGCCGCACGCTGGCCGATGCCGCCGTCGGTCGGCGGCCGTCCGGTCGTGATCGGGCTGTCGGTGCGGCGGTTGTTCTGCGACGGCCCGGGCTGTGATCGGCGGACCTTTGCTGAGCAGGTGGAGGGTTTGACCGTGCCCTATCAGCGCCGCGGCCCGTTGCTGCAGCACCTGGTGCAGATGGCCGGGGTGCTGCTCGCCGGCCGCGGCGGAGGTGCTGCCGCCGCACTGCGGGGGGAATGGCCGTGACGTAAGACTGGTGTGGCGCGGGATGATCAGCGTGCGGCGAAGCGGGAGACGACGGCTGGCGGCCGGCTGACCGATCACGTGGTGCTCTGCCTGCTGACGACGGAATTTCCCGATGCGGCGGCCCATGCCGCCCTGGACTCGATCCGGTCGCCGCACCGGCGACGGCGGCCGCCCGCCGGGCATCAGGTGTCCGAGGCCGGCTGCCGGCTCACCCCCTGCCCGCTCAGTCATACGAGGGAGCCGGGGAGCGAGCCGGGCGTCGTCACTTCACCACGACGTTGTCCCCGGACGAGGTCGAGGGGCCAGTGGTGGTGTTGCCGTAGTAGGCCCAGCGCCAGGTGCCCGTTTTGCTCGCCTTCACGGTTGTCCTGAGGGTGCCCGAGCTGTTTGCGTGCACCTTCTTCACCGTGGTGTAGGAAGAGGAACCGCTGGGCTTGAACTGGAGGCTCACCAGGCGGTCCGCATAGGTCACGTACTTCTTGGTCTCCCAGTTGGCCCGCGTGACCTTGCCGGTCACGGTGATCGTCCTGCCCTTGGCCACCGGTTCGGGTGCCGCGTTGACGGTCAGACGGCTGTTGCGCTTCAGGTAGACCGTGAGGTCCGTGCCGTCGGTGTCACCGCCTCCGCCCGAGAACACCACCTTGGCCCCGACCTTCCAGGCCCCGGCCTGGCTGTTGAGCGTGTCCCACACGCGGGGGTCGAAGTCCAACGACCCGGTGAAGTCGCAGACGCCCGGACCCGCGGGGACGCAGTCGCTGGTCCCGACAGCGTGCCACAGCGCATTGCCCGCACTGCCCCGGTACAGGTACACCGCGGGCCACTTCCACTTGTGGGTGGTCGTCATACGGAACGAGGTGGGCGCACTGACCGCCCCCACGCCCATCACGATGGGCTTGCCGCCGTTCACCTTGATGCGGGAGAACGACACCCCGCCCTCGGCCGCGCCCGCCGGTGCCGCCGCAACGGCAGCGAACACTGCCGCCGCCCCGCCAGCCACAAGGACTCTCCAGACCCTCTTCCCCACCTGAACCCCGATCTCTGTACTCATGCGTGCGCTGATCTGCACGGAAAGACGCCGGAGGTCAATCCTCCGGTGCCTCTCTGACCATCAGGTGTGGCGTGCAGTTGCGCGGCGCGGAGTCACGATTGCGCATCGGCAGCGGGAGGCGGTTGACCCGGGTGGTTTCGTTCAGGTTCAGCAGCAGCGTTTGCCCATGGGTTTCGACAGCAGTTGACGATCAACCCGCACGGCGATGTTCACGGGAAATGACGGCACTGTCGTCGGTGAGGGCGTTCGTACGGGCCGCTGAGGCGACCGGTGCCTCGGACGATCAAGCCCGGTCGCCTCAGACCATGCCTTTAGGGGCTGCCTGGGGCGTAGGACGGATGCTCCGCGCCCGCCGCGGCGCCACGGCCTGACCCGCCGCCGACCGGTGGCGGACCGTTCGGCCGTCCACGACGCAGCAGGTGTTGGTGCAACCGTGCGAGCCAGCAGAGAGGAACAGGCCACGCTACGGAAGGGCCCCCGCCCAGGGGCCGGGCATGAGAACTCCCCACTTTCTGTTGTCAGCGCTGCTTTGGGTGCGGCGAGTCTGGCGACGAGCGGCCACGTAGGGAGGACGGGCGTCCACCGGCGCCACAACTGCGGCGGCTGTCCTGGTAGTCCGGTGGCAGCGGAGATACGTGCGAGCCGCCGTTCCCCGCCTGGGCTGGTGCTGTTGCTGGGTGCGCAGCGCGCCGTGTACACGGACATGGCAGCCGCTGTGGGCGGCCCTGCGCGGCTGCGGCCTTCGCGTTGTCCGCGCGCTGGAGCAGCGGCGTCGACGGGATGACCGCCCGCCTGCCCTCTTCAAGGCAGGCGGGCGGTTGATCGTCCTGAGCCGGGAGGCTGGGCCGGCCGGGGCCGCATCGCCGACAACGCAGCCCTGGCCCTGTCACTCCCCGCGGGTGGCCGGGCAGGCCGGGCGACGCTCGCGAGCCCTGCCCCCGCGCGGGGAGGGCACCACACGCGGACTGCAGGGGAGCCACAGTCCCGCGCGCCTCCCGGTTGCTGCCGCCCACGGGCGGCCCCCGCGTCCGGCCAGCCTCCCACCTCCGCCCGGGCGGGTCGGCCAGGCGGCGGCCGGCACCCGCTGCTTTCGGCCTCGACAGCGGCAGGAAGGGGAGGAGACAACGCGACGCGGACAGGGGAGGCGAGCGCTGCCACGGGCGGCCGGGCGCCGACGGGGCCTTCGGCCTCAGCGGCTGCCCGGCCTCCTGGCGCCCGGTGATCCGGTCGGCGGACCTGGCAGGGTGACACATACTCTTCGTCCCCGACGTCGCTGTCTTGCTGCCGTGACAGGCGCAACCGGCGCCCCTGCCCGCGTTTCCCCTATGTGCGTGTTCGAGATCCGCTGCTGAGGTGACCGCGTTGACAATCCACGGGAGGAGTCTGCCCGCGGTCTGGCATATGCCGTGCCGGGGGAGGGCACTCAGAGATGCCGCGCTGGGGCGCGGCGGCCAGCACACGGTGCCGCCGGCCCGTGTGGCCGAGGGGCCCCGGACCCGGCCCCCGGCGGTCCCACCTTCTCACCCCAGGCTGCGCGCCTCTTCAGCGCTTGCACCAGGAGCAGCCGCGCCCGCCCCGCACCGCGGTGCGTGAGCGGTCCCGGCCATACGGCCATATCGTCCGTCAGGCGCGCGAGGTGGCGAGGAGGTGTTCAGGGCCGGGGCATGATGCGCAGCTCGCCGGCGTCCGGGTCGCCGAACAGGACGAACAGCTCGGGATCTTGTGCGGTACCGCCGATCGTCCAGTAGGTTTCCTGGCCGCACGCGCCGTCGAGTCGTACGAGGACGCCATCCCGGTCGGTGTCCCGTAGGTCGCTGCCTCCTTTGAGTGTCCACGTGCCGGTCCCGTCGCACAGGGAGAAGTCGCCGTCTTCGTCGACGTCGTTGTGGGCCGGTACACGGGTCAGCTCCGCCCGGCCGCCCGGGGCCGGCTTCAGCACGCCGCCGTCCGTCGCGCGCCAGTCCCCGAGGAGCTGCCCGGCGGACAGCTGAGGAGGTTCGTAATGGCCTGCCAGCGAGGCCGCCGGCACCCCGCGCACGATAAAGAGGGCGAAACTCACGCCGCCGAACGAAGCCAGACCCCCACGATCCCCGCGAGCGTCCGGGCAGGCGGGCGAGGACCAGTACCGGCAGAACGCCGACACCGGCGAACCACGGGAGCGTGTCGGTGACCGGCCATCCCCACGACAGCCGCCCCAGCGCCGACCACGCCAAGCCGATCAGAACGACGCGGCCAGATGCCAGAGCCACTCCCGCCCCGGGGCGGCGCGGGGCCGCAGCCGGGCCGGGGTCAAGGCGGGCATGATGTGCGCGCTCGCGTGCGCGAAACCGAGCAAGGGCAGGAGCAGCAGCACGCAGAAGATGCCGAGGAAGGCGCCGCCCTGGTCGTAGTCGTCCCGCCCGCCTCCGTGGCGAACCACCAGGCCAGCCATACCAGCGGCAGCTGCCCCGTGCACAGTGCGGCCGCACGGTTCCACTCGTCGCTCGACCAGCTCAGCCGCCGGCGGCTGCTGGTTTCCTGTGTCTTCCCCCGCCCCGTACCCGCAACGTACAACCCGCTGTCATGACCGTGGCGAGAGGGATCATCCCCGTGCCGTCTGCCAGGCTCGTTCCAACTGAGCATCAACGGCGGCGAGCCGGCTGCAGGGCTGTCGAGGACGAGGCCGGTCGCGTCCGCTGCCTGGAGATTTCGCACCTGGGCCCGGCGGATCGCGATCTCCACGCGTGGGTACCTGCCGTCGGCGCACTGCAGTTCGTACGGCGTGGTGGGCAGCGGCGGGGGCTGGGCCATGAGGCGTGGTGGGCAGCGGCGGGGGCTGGGCCATGAGGCGTGGTGGGCAGCGGCGGGGGCTGGGTCATGAGGCGCGGTCGCACCAGCGCGTTACGGGGCTTGTCGTCGACCGGGTCGCGTAGCCATTTCGGCGTCGCCTTCCCTCGTGCCTTTGTGACTTCGCACAGTCGGGCTCGATCCCGAACGAGCTTGCGACACCTTGACCGGCGGGTCCTGGCAGGAGCGCTCTGCGTCGTCCGGTCGAAATTGGTGCTCCATGGAATCCAAGCCGGCTATGTGTGCGGGTGCGCCAGCGACGCAGAAGAGGCGGCAGGGGAGGCGGTACGTCCCTCGGTGTGAGGTTCCCCCGTTGTTCGGGAGTCGCTGATCAGCTGGTCAGGGCGGGTTGACGGGTGTTCAGGTTCGTTGGTTCGGCCGTCGCCTGGTCGGCG
>NZ_JBIRPI010000056.1:0-11661 GCF_044332585.1 Streptomyces sp. NPDC016845
GACGCCTGCCGGATCCGCTCCGCGGCCCGGCGGCTCGGCTCGCTCCGCGATCCCGCCTGAGTCGAATCCGCTCCGCGCATTCGACAACAAAAGCTGCACCTGCCGCCTGGCGGGTGGTTGCTGAGGAAGAGGTCAGATGTCGCTGGCAGGCTCCGCGAACTCAAGGACGTGCTCAAGTCGTCCTCTACTGAGTCCACCGTCTTCGAGATCCTCGGTCTCGATGTAGGTGGTCTCGCCAACGGTGAATACACCAGCCACCCGGAAGTAAGAGTCGTGCTTCGGAGCACCGGGGTAGCGGCGTGCCCAGAGGGAGCCAACCTGTGGCTGTGTGGTCATCCAGTTAGTGTGCATTGCCTCTCCGGCACCTGGCCATCTGCGCCCCGAGAGACCGCGGCCTCGTGGCGCCACGGTCACGAACGGGCAGCGTGCATGATGAAGCCCCCAACCGATTGCCGGTGTGGTGACCCACCGTCGCTCCCCTTCTGGGGGCTCTGCTACCGGCCGGCTCTTATGCCTGCGCCCGATCAGAGGTCGATCGTGCGTGCTCACCTCACTACCCTGAAGGTGCCAGCTGCCCAGACTTGAGGACCGCCTCACCAACAGAGTGTGTCAAACCTTTGAGCCCGCTACCTTATGTACTGAGAACGCCTCTCCCATGAGGCAAAACATGATGACGACCAGCCCGTCAAAGGAGCTAACCGAGTCGAGGCGTAAAGCCAGCGTATGGCGCTCGGAAATGCAGGATCCCCACGCCCATGAACATACCGGAAGCACCCCTGAGCTCGGGAGGAAAAGTGACAGTCGACGCCCGCAGCAGGGATGTCGCTGCGGTGACAGGAGACGTATCAGCCGCACAGCGTGAGCGGGTCCTGGAAGCCACGGCACGGCCCTGTGGGCAGACGTTGCGGCCCCATCAGGTGGAAGCGGTCGACGCCATCCTGCGCGCCCTCCAGGCGCCCGCAGACGGGCATCTGCCGGAGCAGGGGCTGCGGTGCCAGTGCATCGCCGCCACCGGCTCCGGCAAGACCCTCATTGCCGCCGCGGCCGCGCAGCGGTTGGGGGCGCGGCGGGTGGTGGTGTTGGTGCCGACGCTGGACCTGTTGGTGCAGACGGCGGCGGCGTGGCGGCGGGATGGGGGTCGGTCGGGCGCGATGGTCGGAGTGTGTTCCCTGCCGGCCAAGGACTCGGGAGGGCTGCCGTGCACGACGGACGAGGGTGAACTGGTCGACGGGGTGCGGGATCTGGAGACGGTCACGCTGTTCGGGACGTACGCGTCCGTGGACGTGCTGCGTAAGGCGCACGCGCTGGGTCTGGAGGCGTTCGACCTCATGGTCGTGGATGAGGCGCACCGGACGAGTGGGGATGGTCTGAAGCCGTGGGCTGCTGTGCATGACCAGGGGAAGGTTCCTGCGGTGCGCAGGTTGTACATGACGGCGACGCCGCGGGTGTGGCTGGCCACCCAGGACGGGACCGGGGACGGTGGCGAGGACTCGCGGCTGGTGGCCAGCATGAGCGAGGACTCCCCCGTTTTCGGCCCCGTCGCCTACAAGCTCTCACTGTCAGAGGCGATTGAGCGGGGCCTGATTGCCCCTTATCAAGTCGTGTGTGTCGATATTCGTGATCCGGAGTACGGGCACCGAGCGCAGCTCGGGTCGGGGACGGAGCGGGTGCGTGGGGTGCGGTTGGCGGCGTTGCAGGCGGGGGTGCTGACCGCGGCCGCGCGGGAGAACCTGCGCAAGGTGCTCACCTTCCACTCCCGCGTGGCCGAGGCCGAGGCCATGGCCTCTGGGATCGGCGACATTGCGGTGCGGTTGTGGGAGGAGGATCCGCGGACGTATCCGGATCCGAAGCGGGTGTGGGCTTCCTGGTTGCATGGTGAGCATGCGCCGGCTCATCGGCGGGCGGTGCTGGAGGAGTTCGCTTCCGACGTCATCGAGCACCAGGAGCCGGACCACGAGGACCAGGAGCAGCGTCGGGGCGGGGGCGCTGGGGTCGAGGTACTGCCCGCTGCTTTGCGGGTGCTGGCCTCGGTTCGCGTTTTGGGTGAAGGAGTCGATACGGCGAATTGTGATTCCGTTGCATTCTGTGATGTGCGCGGGTCGATGGTCGATATCGTGCAAATGGTTGGGCGGGCTCTGCGTATGAAACCTGGGCAGGGCAAAATTGCGTCTCTGGTCGTCCCGGTATTTCTTGGTCCGGATGAAGACGTGGACAATCTATTGACGTCTCCGGCTTATGGGGGGCTGGCAAAGGTCCTTGAAGCGTTGCGTGCGCACGACACTGAGACCATTGAAGCGCTCGCCGACTCCCGTGCCAGGAGCGGCAGTTGGGACGAGGGCGGCCCTAAGGGCGCTGACGATGGTGACTTCCCGGAGGACATCGACGCTGCGGAAGACGATGCAGCGGTCGCGGCGGTGAGTGCGGGGGCGCGGGAGCTGCTGAAGTTCTCCAGCCCCAGGGATCCTGTGGAGCTCGCGCGGTTCCTGCGGCTGCGGGTCCTGGAGCCGGAAGGCGCGTACTGGCTGCGCGGTATCGAGGCCGCGGCCCGGTATGTGAAGGAGTACGGGGAGGGGCCGTTGAACGTGCCGTACGCCTTCGTGACGCCCGAGGACTGGTCACCTGCCGGGTTCCCGCTGGGGGTGTGGCTGACCCATCAGCGCCGCTCCTACAAGGCCGGACGGCTCGATCCTGAACGCGCCACGGAGCTGGAGGAGCTGGGGATGGTGTGGGCGCCGCGCGACGACGCGTTCGCCGACGGGCTTGCCGCCGCGCGGGCGTGGGCCGAGGTGCATGGGCATTTCCTGCCCCCGGCCACCGCGGTGTGGAATGAGTACCCGGTGGGGAAGTGGGCGAAGAACATGCGCGACGCCGCCCGGCTCGCCGACCGGATCGCCGCGCGCCGGGAGACCGGGGAACCGGCCGGGCCGGCGGCCGGGGCGCTCACGGACGAGCGGCGGCGCCAGCTCGACGACATCGACCCCGGGTGGTGCCCGGGCTGGGACACCGGATGGCAGCGCTGCCTGCGTCTCGTCCAGGCCCATCTCGCCGACGGCGGGAGCCTGCCCACCGCGGCCGGGGACGTCGTCGTCCAGGGCGAAGACCTCGGACGCTGGGCACAGGCGCAGCGCCTGGAATTCGAGCAGCTGCAACCCGCGCAGCAGTGGCTGCTGGAGAACGCCCTGGGCATCGCCGCGGCCGCGAAGGACGAACGGCCGGTGAAGCGGACCCAGGAGCACAAATGGGCGCTGAACATGGCTGCCGCCCGCCAGTACCGGGACCGTGAAGGCCACCTCAACATCCCCCGCAAGCACATTGAGGCCCTGCCCGCCGATCTCGCGGGGCCGGCTGCCACCGGACGCGAAACCACGCCCCAGGGCGACGTCTTGGTCGACCTGGGCATGTGGACGGCGAACGTCCGCCGCAGAGCTGGCAAGCTCACCGACCAACGACGAGCGGCACTCGACCACCTCGGCATGCGCTGGTAGTCGGCATATAACACCTGCGCCGGATTACGACATAACCCGTGTGTAGCCACGTGACTGTCGCGCCCATATTGCCGGATGCGGGCGGATTGCGATTTCTCGCTCAGACGCCGTCGACTGTGCGAGCAACCGTGCTCATCAACCAGTCAGGGCGCTTTAACACCTGCATGCACGTCGTGCCGTGAAGGAGGGTTGGGAGAACATGCACTGTCCCTTCTGCAGGCATCCCGACAGCCGGGTCGTCGACAGCCGCACCACCGACGACGGCACATCGATCCGCCGACGCCGTCAGTGCCCGGACTGCTCCCGCCGTTTCACGACGGTGGAGACGTGTTCACTCATGGTGATCAAGCGGAGCGGGGTCACCGAGCCCTTCAGCCGCACCAAGGTCATCAACGGCGTACGCAAGGCCTGCCAGGGTCGGCCGGTGACCGAGGATGCTCTGGCTCTGCTCGGTCAGCGTGTCGAAGAAGCGGTGCGAGCCACCGGAAGCGCCGAATTGACCACCCATGATGTGGGACTGGCCATGCTCGGCCCCCTTCAGGAGCTGGATCTCGTCGCCTACTTGCGCTTCGCGTCCGTGTACCGGGCGTTCGACTCGCTGGAGGACTTCGAGTCGGCCATCGCGGAGCTGAGGGAACAGGCGCCGAACACCATGGCAGACAGTACGGGCGAGAGGTACGAAAGATCATCAATCCGATACTTGGAGGCGGCATGACAGAGACGGCGAGCGGCCCGGCACGAGAATCCCGCACCAAGGGTCCCAAGGGTCTGCGTATCGAGCGCATTCACACCACCCCCGGCGTGCATCCGTACGACGAGGTGGAATGGGCGCGCCGTGACGTCGTCATGACCAATTGGCGCGACGGCTCGGTCAATTTCGAGCAGCGTGGCGTCGAGTTCCCCGAGTTCTGGTCGGTGAACGCGGTCAACATCGTCACCAGTAAGTACTTCCGGGGTGCCGTCGGCACTCCGCAGCGAGAGGTGAGCCTCAAGCAGCTCATCGACCGCATCGTGAAGACGTATCGGAAGGCCGGCGAGGACTACAAGTACTTCGCCTCTCCCGCCGACGCCGAGATCTTCGAGCACGAGCTGGCGTACGCCCTCCTGCACCAGATCTTCAGCTTCAACTCGCCGGTGTGGTTCAACGTCGGGACCCCGCAGCCCCAGCAGGTCTCCGCCTGCTTCATCCTGGCCGTCGACGACTCCATGGAGTCGATCCTCGACTGGTACAAGGAAGAGGGCATGATCTTCAAGGGCGGCTCCGGCGCCGGCCTGAACCTCATCTGACCTGGGGCGACGGCTCTGGGGTGAAGGGAAGACACACCGCGGCCGTCTTTGTGATCTAGGGGTTTCACTCAACACCCACCCAGGTAGGGTCTGGAACCTCACTGACGGGTGCACTCCGCACCTTTCGGACATGAGGAAGCCCTGACCGTCTAGCCAGCAAGCACAGCCGATCAGGGCCTCCCACACGATTTCCCGGAAGGGGAAACACGTTGGACATCGTACGTCGCGGGTTCGCCCGTGCTTGCAAGGGACCGCATGCCGCGTTTTGGGCCTGCGGCCTGATCGCCTTTTTGGGCGTTGCCGTCTCTGCGAGCCTCTTGATCAATGGCTCCGTGGATGCTGATACGGCTTCCTACATCGTCACCGTCTCAGCGCTCCCGGCTGGGATAGCCGCCTTGGGGCTTGGACTCCGCCGCGCTAGCGATGACGGAGGGCGCGGCCCCACGGGTCTCTGATAGGACGGCGGTCATGGAGTCGGTGCGCCTCAGCCGCTCACCGACTCCGTCGCCCTCCCGACGGACTCCCAGGCGTGCGCCCAGGAGCGCTTCGCCGAGATGTCCCGCAAGCGCGCCGGACTCTCGGACGTCGTTGGCACCAACCACGCGCTACTCGTGGTCGGCGCCAGAGATCCACCCCTGGATCTCTGGCGCCCTCTCCAAGACCGTCAACCTGCCGGAGACGGCGACGGTCGAGGACGTCGAGGAGGTCTACTTCGAGGCCTGGAAGATGGGCGTCAAGGCGCTCGCCATCTACCGCGACAACTGCAAGGTCGGCCAGCCCCTCTCCGCCAAGACCAAGGAGAAGGAGAAGACCGAGGTCACGGCGAAGGCCGAGGCGGACATCCGCAAGGCCGTCGAGAAGGTCGTCGAGTACCGCCCGGTCCGCAAGCACCTTCCCAAGGGGCGTCCCAGCATCACCACCTCCTTCACGGTGGGCGGCGCCGAGGGCTACATGACCGCCAACTCCTACCCGGACGACGGTCTCGGCGAGGTCTTCCTGAAGATGCCCAAGCAGGGTTCCACCCTCGCGGGCATGATAAACGCCTTCTCCATCGCGGTCTCCGTGGGTCTGCAGTACGGCGTGCCGCTGGAGACGTACGTCTCCAAGTTCACGAACATCTGCTTCAAGTCGGCCGGGTAACGTGGCTGCCCCAGGTCCCTGGTCTACGCGCCGGGCTGGCGGCGAATCATACCTATTCACCCCCGATGATCACCGCCTTGGCCATCGAGCCACCGATGACCTTCAGAACGAACAGCTGCCCATCACCCGCCCGATCTCCCGCATCGACGGCGGGTACCCGCGACGCTGCACCGAGTCCCGGATGACCTCGATCACGCAACGCTGGGGGTCGGTGAGACCCCAACTATCCGCACGGATCCCTGGAGGTCGGCTGGGCAGCGAACGGTCGGCTTTAGACCTGCTGGCTCATGGGCACGTCAGTCATGGCATGCACCGGCTCGAGTCGGCCCGGGGCGCGGCCCTGGGCAGTGATGGTGGCGCTGTCTGCGGTGGTGGTCACGTCGGTCGGCCCCTCTCGAGAATGTCTCCCTAGCTAGCCAACGGTAGTTCCTTTCGAAAGGTTGTTCAAACACACGTTCGAGTGAAAACCGTAGATTACTTGTCGTGATCATGCGCCCAGGCGTATGGCTAGCCACCATGCGGAGCGGCAATTCGGCTCAATCCGGTACTCTTCGCCGCCGGGATCGAGACTCCCTCAGGGGCGCTCCCAGTCCGCCACTGGACCCCTGGTGAGGGGCGCCGCCCCCTCGTGCATGCGTCGTGCTCGTCGGGTGCTGTGGCGTGCGGGGTTTCCGTGCCGTACGCGGCCAACTCGGGCCCGACGACACGCACTAGGGCTACAAAGGCAGCCAAACCCCAGATGTAGTGGTTGGATTGCATCAGCAGCCCAGAAGTTGTGGTCCCGGTCCATCGCGACCGAAGCCATCGCCTACTCTGGAGGCTGCTCCAGCGGATACCTCACAGAGTTGCCTCTCGACTGGGAGGAACCCCCGTAGTTCCAGGGGTCTTTGGAACCGCTGGAGGCAGAAAATGGCGACACCTAGCGAACAGCCGGTGAAGCGACGTCGGGTACAGATCAAGCCCCCGGGCAAGACCCTGACCGACTGGCTCACCGCGCTCGGAGCAGCAGGAACCGTCATAAAGATCGTGGTCGAGCTCGCATCCTTCTGGATGTGACCTGTGGCCCCGGACGTAGGGCTGCGCTCAAAAACTGAGCCCGGCCGATGGTTAGACGGCCGGGCTCATAGTTAGACCACACGCGACGGGTCGGACCGTTGGAGCGGTTCGGCCCTTCGTGGTTCCCGACCCTCGCGGGCCGGGCGGCGCCGTACGGACTCCGTACGACGACACTACCGACCTTAGCTCAACATTTTCCTCGCGCCAGCCACCAGGACGCATCGACACGAACCAAGGACCAGAAGCCCCCTTGGGACGAGTATCAGGAACTCCCGCACGCAAGGGGCACGTCTACGGACAGGCCCTCCTCCGTATTTCTTCAAGGACGTGTTCGTAGGCAACGTCGGCATACCCGCACCCATCGACCACCTTGTTCAGCGCGGCGATCTCAGCCCGGTCAGCGGTGAGCTTCCAGCGCAGCTTGGTTCCCACCCAGTCGGTGACGTACTGAGAGTAGGTCTCGGCAGCCACTCCGCAGGGCCTCGGTCTGCCCTGCCATCTCTGCCACGGGGTCAGACCCGCTCGTTGGCGTAGGCGAGATGCGCGCCCCGGTCACCCCTTCGAGGAAGCCATGGAGAGGAATGTGGAGGGCAGGCGGGGCTGGTTGCGTTGAAGCTCCCTCCCCAGCCAGCCCCGCCTCAGGGGTGCCGATACCGCGGAGGGTCGGCGCCCGCCGGCTCCCCCTCCACGCCAACCGCGTCCGCGGACACGTGAAGGGGGAACTGCTGCACTCCTACTCCCCTGCCCTGCTCGCCAGTCACGGAGGCTTGGCCAACACAGCCGCCCTGGCACCGGGCCCCGGCCCGAAGCACGCCTCGCCTGCTGCCAGTCCTTGTTCCGGGCGCCCGGCGCCTATGCCGTCCTGGGCATGGGGCGGGCGCCTCACGCAAGGGCGCGCCTGACGTGCCGGGGCAGAGGGCAGCACGGGCACGGGGCCGTAGGTCCGTCACGGTCGGGCAGGGGGACGGGCGGCACGACCAGGGCACCGGCCTCATCGGTCTGCACGTGCAGCAGCGCAAGGAGACGTTCAGTGCCGACCCCGGGGCGGGCGGGGAGCTCCCGCAGGCGGGCGATCCAGCCTGCCTACAGAGGCGACATCACAACAACACCGGGAAACGGCAGCAGACTTCACCATGCAAACGACATCTGCTAACAGTCCTGACACGCCCAAAACCCCAGCCCACACTCTAGATACAGCAGTGCAAGCCCATGGCGTCACACCACTGAAAGACCCACGACGCACATCACGTCTCCCTCTGAATGTTCGCCCAGCGAGCATCTATAGAAACTATGTATAGCTGTACTGACTACACATAGTTGTTGGTAGAGTGCACGGCAGTCAGCCTGGAGGGGATCTCATGAAGGTGACCGTGTTCCAGTTCGAGGGCACTCCTGAGGAGCTGGATGCCTCGCAGGTACTGAAAGAGTTGACCAACTACCACCGTGGTGCCGTTTCGGTAGTCCCCGACGGCGGCCGCGACAGCGGGACTCTGCCGGCCCGGATTCCGGGAGTGGCTGACGAGGGGCAGGAAACGGTGCGTCAGCTGCTGCTTCGCAGCCCGGCTCGCGGCCTGTTCGTCCGGTTCCTCGATGAGACGACCCGGTGGGACAACGTCGGTGTCTACGGCATCAAGCGCAAGAACGCACTGCCCGACGCTCCCCTGGACTACAGCCGCTACCTGCGCCTGCGCCGGCAGGGATCCCAGTTCGGCGGCTTCGCCTATGTCTACGCGGAGTACAGCACTATCAACCTCCGGCTCAACTACAGCCAGCAGCAACTCGACGAGCTCGGCATCAAGTCTGCCCGGACCCTCACTACCGGGCACCGGGAGTACCGCGTCAGCGTCGACCTCACCGACGAGACAAGCCTGGCCGGCGCCCTTCAGCTGGCCGAGCTCGCCTACAACGCCACCTAACGCAGACAGTCCATAGCCCCAACCAACAGGAGAGCCTGGCGTGGACCTACGACCTCACCAGCGAGAAGCCGTCGACGCGATCCTCCGAGCCCTCGAACCGCCCACCCGAGCGCTCACGCCCGAGCGAGGGTTGCGCACCCAAGTGGTCATGGCGACCGGATCCGGCAAGACCCTCGTCGCCGCCCGCAGCGCCGAAGAGCTCCACGCGGGCTATGTGCTGGTGCTCATGCCCTCGCTGGACCTGCTCGCCCAGACCGAGGCCGCGTGGCGCGAGGGCGGCCGTCGGGGGCCGATGATCGGGGTGTCCTCGCTGCGGGGCGAGGAGGTGTCCTTCCCCAACACCACGGACGTGGACGAACTGGTGGAGTGGACGCGGGGCCTGGATGAGGTCACCGTGTACGCCACGTACGCCAGCCTCGGGCTGGGCACGCTGGAACGCGCGCACGCCGGGGGCCTCACGGCTTGGGACCTGATCGTCGTGGACGAAGCCCACCGCGTTTCGGGCCGGATCGGGAAGCCGTGGGCGGTCGTCCACGACAACCAGAAGATCCCCTCCCTGCGCCGCCTCTGCATGACGGCCACGCCCCGGCTCTGGCAGCTCGGGGACGAGGACGAGGCCGGCGCACCCGGCGAGCTGGTCGCGAGCATGGAGGACGACCCCGAGGGCCCCTTCGGCAGCAGGGCCTTCACGTTGACGCTCTCGGAGGCCATCGACCGGGGAATCTGTGCCCCCCTACCAGGTCGTATGCGTGGACGTCACCGACACCGCGCTCCAGGCCGCGCAGCTCCTGGGCGCCGAAAGCCGCTCGGCAGAGGTCCGCGGGGCCCGGCTCGCCGCGCTGCAGACCGCCCTGGTGAAGGCGTCGGCGGAGGAGAACTTCCGGCGCACGCTCGTCTTCCACCACGTCGTCAAGGAGGCCGCAGCGTTCGCGGCCGGCCTTCCGGACGTCGCCGCGCAGCTTCACGCATCTGACCCCGAGCTGTATCCGAAGACGATCTGGGCAGACTGGCTGTGCGGGGACCACAAGCCGCTCCACCGGCGGCGTCTGCTTGGTGAGTTCGCGGCCGGGATCGCCACGGACGGCACCGTGGTGGAGAAGTGTTTCCTGTGCTCGGTGAAGGTGTTGGGCGAGGGCGTCGACACCAAAAACTGTGACTCCGTGTACTGGGCGGATGTGCGCGGTTCGATGCCCGACCTGGTTCAGGCGGTGGGCCGGGCGCTGCGGATGCAGCCGGGCGAGAGCAAGGTGGCTTCCCTGGTGGTGCCGGTGCTGCTCGGGCCGGGCGAGACGGCGGACAACATGCTGACGTCCCGGGCGTTCGGCGGGTTGGCGAAGCTTTTGGAGGCGCTGCGGGCGCACGACGCGCGGATCGTGGAGAGCCTCGCGGAGCAGCAGGCCCCGAGCCGCTACAAGCCCGTAGCCAAAGACGACAGCGGCAAGAGCACGGACAGGAGCGGCGAGGGCTCCGGAGGCGTCAGCGCCCCCGCCAAGGCCCTGCTGAAGTTCTCCACGCCCCGCGACCCGGCCGCCCTCGCCGCGTTCATCAACCTGCGCGTCCTCAACCCGGAGCACGAGCACTGGCGGCGCGGCGTGGAGGCCGCCGTCATCTACGCCCGCGAGCACGGTGACCTCCGCGTGCCGTTCACGTTCCGCGTGCCCGCCGTCGACGACCAGGAGGCGGAAGCCACCGGGTGGCCGGCCTCGCTCGCCGGGTTCCCGCTCGGGCAGTGGACCGCCGACGCACGCCGCTTCTACGCCTGCGGCGCCATGGCCGAGGACCGCGTCGCGCAGCTGGAGAAGCTCGGCATGATCTGGAGCCACTTCGACGTCGCGTGGGAGGAGAGCCTGTCCGCCGCGCGCGGGTGGGCCGCCGACCACGGGCACCTCCTGGCCCCGCTGGACGCCACCTTCCAGGGCGCGAAGGTGGGCATCTTCCTGAAGAACGCGCGGGCCGCCGCCCGCAAGGCGCAGGAGAACGAGCAGCGGCGTGCCGAGGGGCTGCCGGTTCAGTCAGCGACCGGGGCGCTCTCGGACGAACGGCGCGAGCAGCTGGAGGAAATCGACGCGTCCTGGTGCCCGAGCTGGCCGGTGACATGGCAGCGGTGCTTCCACCTCGTGCGGATGCACCTGGACGCCGGTGAGGCGCTGCCCACCACGGCGGGCGAAGTTCTGCGCCAGGGCGAGGATCTCGGGCGGTGGGTGCAGTCGGTCCGGCTCGGCTGGGACCAGCTCACGACCGTGCAGCAGTGGATGTGTGAGCAGGTCCTCGGGATCGAGCCCGCGACCGAGGACGAGAAGCCGAAACAGCGCCGCACGCAGGCCGACAAGTGGGCCATGAACTACGAGGCCGCCAAGCAGTTCTACGAGCGCGAGGGACACCTTCAGGTCCCGAGGAAGTGGGTCGAGCGGATCGTCGGCGAAGACCAGGCGGAGCGGGAGCACAAGCTGGGGGGCCTGGATCGGGAATCAGCGCAGCCGGGCGGCGACGCTGACACTGGAGCGGATGGAGCTGCTGTCCGCGATCGGGATGCGCTGGTCGTGATGGGCGTCGTCACCACCGCAGCCGCCGCGCTCGCAGCCGGCCGGCTCCCGTACGCGATCCGGGCTGGGTCGCCAACCGCTCCCGGAGAGAGCACGAGTAGACGGTAGGTATCCGACTCCTTTACTGGCGTTCGACCCACTAGTAGTGCTTGGTCATGTTCGTAGTGGTGTGGGTATGTCGCGGTGGCAGGTGGGGCAGGCGCCGGTCCAGGTCGCGAGGAGTGTCTGCAGGTC
>NZ_JBIRPI010000057.1:0-10693 GCF_044332585.1 Streptomyces sp. NPDC016845
CGTGCTACAGCAATCTCGTCCGGAGTCACACACTCTCAACGCCACACCGCGCTGAAAGGACACGCACCACAACAACCGACCTGACCAAGCCCTACGTGTCGTCACGCCGGGAAACTCGCCGACTGCCTGTCCGGCAACCGTCGCCGGCTGCCCGACAGGCAGTGAACGCTGTCTCGTCAACAGAGCCCGCTGCACATTGGAGAGACCCCCGTTGATTTCCAAGACTCGCGTACTTCTGGGCATGCTGGTGCTCCTGGCACTGGCCCTCGGCGTCATCGTCCTGCTCGCGGCAATGGAGGCCGCTCCCACCTGGTTCACCATCGTTCCCCTCGCCATTCTCACCATCGGCGCGTTGAGCGCCCACTCGCTCGGATGGTTCAACAAGAAGGTCAGCTGACTGGCCTGGCGAACCAGTTCGTGGGAGGCGCCGGCCTGCACCGCGAGGACCAAACGGTCGCGGCCGGTGCCGGTGCTGTCAGTGGTTGCGGAGCGGCGGGTAGGGCGCACGGCACAGCCGCGTCGAGAGCGGCGTGTCCCTCGCGCAGCAACACCTCTCCGCCGCCGTTCACCACCAGCCACTGACCCTCGACAACCAAGATCAGCCGTTGACTGGACACATCCGCTGGTGGCGGGCAGCGCCAGGGCGCCGTCGACGTCGAGGCGTAGCTCGAAGCGCTCATCGCAGGGCGCGGCGGGTTCAGGCATGTAGAGCACCTGGCCGTGCACGGACTGGTTCAGGGCCGTCTCGTGCTGCTGTGCGCCGTGCTCGTCCAGGGCGAGGACCTGGCAGGCGGGGCTGGTGGCGCCCCGCGGTGCACCGTGCCCGGCGCCGACCCCGACTCACAGCAGCATCGTGCCGGGCAGGTGCAGGTGCAGGTCCACGTCGGCGAAGGACAGGGTGGTGCCGTCCTCGGACAGGCTGCCCGGACAGCGGGTGAGATGCCCGGAGACATCCTGCACGGTCAGCTGGTAGTCGGCGAGGGCCGCAGTGCCGAACTGCAGGCCGCGCCCTTCGGGCAGTGCCGCCCTCACTGACACCGGCCCCAGTGCCGTGTGGCCGGAGACCCGCACCGCCGGGTTCCCTGCCGCGCCGCCCTGGACGAGGTGCAGTCCGGCGGCCTCGCCCGGGGTGAGGGTGAACTCGGTTCACTGCAGCACCGCTTGTCCGTCCGCAGCGGCGATGTAGGCAGTGCCTTTGCCGGTGAGCGCGACGCCGCTGATCTGCTCAAGTCCCTGTGCCACGACCTTCTTCCGGCCGCTTTGCAGATTCACCGCGTACAGCTTGCCGTCGTAACCGGAGGCAACGTACGCGGTGCCCTTGCCATCCAGCGCCACGCCGCGCGCAGTGCGGAGCCCCGAAGCAACCTCGACGGACGCACCCGTGGCCAGGTTTACCTCACGCAGCTTTCCCTCGGTGTGGTCGGTGACGTAGGCAGGACCGTGACCGTCCAGGGCCTGTGGACGTGGCTGCCCAGCCCGGTCGCGGCCGCCGTCTTCCGCCCCGTCGCCAGGTCCACTTTCCACAGCTTCTCCTCACGGGGGTCGGTGCTGTCGGCGTAGCCGTGGCCGTCCAGTGCCACGCCGGTGGTGTCGCCCAGCCCCGTGGCAACTTCGGACGTCTTGCCCGTGGCCAGGTCGACGTTCAGCAGACGGCCGCTGTTGCCGTCCGCCACGAAGGCACGGCCGGCCCCGTCCAGGGCCACCCCGTATCCATTGGTCAGTTGGCTGGCGACACGGCGGCAGCTTGCGGATGGACAGTCGAGCGGATCTGACCTGGCCGCCGAGGACCGCGTCGGCGTCGACAAGGCATGCCAATACTTCGACCGCAACGCCGACTTCGTCCACTACGAGAAGGCCCTGGCCTCCGGCTGGCCGATTGCCAGCGGCGTCATCGAGGGCGCAGCCCGCCACCTGATAGCGGACAGGCTGGATATCACGGGCAGCAGATGGAGCGTTCCCGGCGCCGAAGCCGTCCTCCTCCTTCGCGCCGTCCGAGCGAACGGAGACATGCCCCATTACTGGGACTTCCACCTGCACGCCGACCCCTGGTACAAGGACCTCTCCGCCCGCCACGACACCGCGGTCATCATGGCCACGGAGTACCTCAGGACCCAGCACCCGAACGACGACTTCGACAACGAAGTCCGCATCATCGCCGGCTCGGCCAAGAACAACGGCGAATACGACTGGGCGGACATCGTCCACTGGGGCAAGGACCAGGTAGAGGTCTGGGAGGTCAAGCAAGCCGGCGGGGAGGCCGAACGCAAAGGGCCCGCGCAACTCGCACGCTATGTGAAGCAGTTGCAGAAGATGCTCGACGCATCCGGCGACGGCCGTCAGGTGGTCGCCGGCGCCGACATCGTCCCAGAGCTCGGCCCGACACCCAGCATCGGCAATCCGGCCGAGAAGATTACGGCGCGCTCGACGAGTGGCGGCATCATCACCTACACCGTCCACCGCGACGACGGCGGCCCCCGCTTCCCGACACCCCGCCCCTCACCCTCCGCCAGTCCCACACCCATCGAGGAGGGAGGCAAGCGGCCGCACGGGGTGCGCACCCGCCCGCTGTACCAGCCGCGCCCAGGACTGGCCCCACAAGCAACACCCGGGACCGGGACCGGAAGCCCCCAAGTGGACGGCGACGTTGTGACGGGGGTGGGCGTCCTCGCCGGTCTTGGCGCCTTCCTGGGCGGCGCCGGGAAGGTTCTGGGGCAGGGGCCGGCGTGCGTGCTCGGCGGCGCCTGTAACTGACACCGTAAGCCCGTAGGGTGTTAAGCATGGGAACGATCACTGGAGGGGAGAGGGCGCCTTGAACGTAAGGACGCATGAAATTCGTTGCGAGCTCAATTTCGAAGTGCGTCCGGACGGAACGCACACAGTTCACGTCGAGCAGTGGGTGCAGAGCGCGCTCTCCCTCTTTCCCAAGACGATGCAGCACATTCTCTCGGGCCCCGGACTGGACCCAGCCGGCATCAGGGGCGGGGTCTGCGGCGAGCCGGGCTCAGCATGGGGCTTCTTTCAGGCCGACGTCCCGGGGGCGCGGGGAACCCGTTCCGTCGCGCGCGTGGTCAGTGCGACGAACCAGCAATGGCTCGCTGAAACCATCAGGAAGGGCGCGCCCCTCGTCGATGTGGGACTGAACATCCTTGACACCCACGGAATGCCAGGGAAGCGGTTGTGCCGGATCACCGCTGAACGGCTGGAGGAGTCCGACTGGTTCAGCCTCAGCCTGCAGGTCCCCTCGGACGTCTTCCTCCCCGATCAGGACGCCTATTTGGATTTCGTCCGCTCTGTCGCCGAGGTGTGTAATCCGTCGTTCGGAACGATCTCCTATGCATATAGTCTGGGCGCAACCGCTTCTGAATCCAGGCTCGGTCCGCCCTGGCCGTCTCCTGACGAAACCATCCCAGCAAGCCGCGCCTGCCTCCGTGGCTACGACTGGCTGACGATCTGTGCGACCGAGTTGGGTGACAAGGCAGGCGGCCTGCCCGTCCTGGAAGCCGGCGGTGCCTTCCACCGAAGCGAGCGACTGGAATCGGGTGGCTTCTGGCTGCTGGCGACACCCCGGCACGAGGAGTACGACGAAGAGGCGGCCAGGAAGGTGTGGCGCTCCCTGGCACCGTGCCTTAGGCCGGGTGTGCCAAAACAGATGGTGCCGCGGCTGGGCGAGCCACCGCTTCCGGTCATCTACGAAGACGCCCGCAGCGTTCTCGACTCCTGAAAGCGGACCACCGCTCCGGGGACGAAGATTCCTCGGGGCGGGACATGCGCGGACACGGAACCGCACGACATGAAAGGGCGCACCGTGGGGAACTCCGGTGGAACTCTGACGACCAGGTCTCTGAGCGGATTGCACGCCCTTATGCGTGAGGTCGGATTCAGCGACCTCGACGACAGCAAATCCCTCTTAAATGATTGGCAGTTGACGGGCTTCGCCCACGCCGACCAGCAGGCGCTGGAAAATTTCGTGCGGAGAACGGGGGCACCAGCGATCGCGGTGTCCTTCTTCGACAGCGACGTGGGCTTCATCGATGCCCTCACGCCGGACGGCACCAGATGGAAGGGCCTACTCAACCGCGAGACGGCGGAGGGCTACGGGATTCCGATGGAGCATTTCCCCGTGGAATCCTCCGTGGCCGGCGCACTGGCATGGGCGGTTGCCGCCGACCTGACACCCGACGAGGAGTTGGTCCAGCAGACGCTCACCGCGTCGGCCGTGTTCGCGGAAGACCTTGCCGATGAGCTCCTGGCCGCGCTGGGCATATCCGGCGCGCGGTAGTGAGTTGGAAGGCGATGTGAGAGGGACTGACAGGCGGTGTCAGTCGCGCTGGACGGGAAAGACCAGCCGGCGCCGTTGCAGGTGTGGCAGGCCGAGAGCCGCCACACGGCGAAGGGCGCCGTGCGCGTCGACTGGACGATCAATCCCGTAGGCTCAAGGGTGAAGGCCGGGGGATACTGTTCCCTCCGCGGACACACTCCTCCCGACGCACGGCCCCTGCGCAGTGTTTCGCAGGCGGGCGTGGTGATGGGAGAGGTGCGGCGCTTCGCGACCGGCGGTTGGGTCCGGATACGTCGATCGGATGGCGGTGCGTCGCCGGGCCACCGGTTTGGGTGCAGTCATCCTCGGCTGGGCAGCAAAGACCGTACGGCGGCAGGGAGTTAACGCTCTGCGGCTGGACTGTGTGCGGTCCAAGGACCAGTTGCGGTCCTACTACGAGGCTCGGGAGTCGTGCATCGTGGCGACGTGCCGGTGGACGGTTCCCGGGGCAGCGCGACATAGACGGTCCTATCACCTGGGTCAGCCGCTACGGGCTGGCCCTTGCTGAGGGCTGACCGCCACGTCAGTCCCGCACGCCGTCCGGTCGTATCGGCGACGCGGGCGCGCCGAACCGCCCAGCGTAGGGCGGTCGCCTGGTATACGGGCGGGTCATAGGGGTGGCAGGCTCAGGGGTTGTTGTTCTCGCTGGTGCGGAGGAAGGTGGCGAGCCGGTCGGTGAAGCCGGGCGCCGCGGCGACGTAGTGCCCGGCGCCCATATGGACAGTGCGCTCGCCGCCGAGCGTGGTCGCGAGCGCGTCGCAGATCCGCTCGTGCGCGGCCGCGTGGCCTCCCGAGGCGATGAGCACCGGGATGCGGGCGCGGCGGATGAGGCCGAGCCGTGGACGTCCCTGGCTGGGCAGGCGGGCGCCGTGCGCCCGGCGGACACCGGCGACCACCTGGTGGGGGAGCGGGCCGTCGTCGACGGAGGCGCCCGCCAAGTGCAGGAACTCGCGCAGGTCGGCGGGGTCGGTGTCCATGCCGTGGGTGAGGACCGTATCGCCGAGGTGCTCGAGTCGCGCCACGTCACCGTCGCCGGGGACGAGATAGGTGAGGGGCGGCTCGATCAGGGTGAGGGAGCGCACGCTGCCCGGCGCGGCCGCGGCCGCGAGCAGCGCTGCGAGGACGCCGTAGGAGTGGGCGACGAGGTGCGGACGGCCGGCGAGTAGCGGTGCCAGGTCCCGGGCGTCGACCTCGTAGTCCTGGCCAGCTTGCGGCGCCGGACTGGGCGGATAGCCGCGCCGGTGGACCTGCGCCAAGGTCCAGCGGTCGGCCAGCGCGGACAACGCGCCCCACGTCGTGCGCGGGCCGGCGCCGCCGTGCACGAGCAGGACCTCCGGCCCGGAGCCGGCGCGCACCACCACGACGTCGTCCATGAGGCGAGAGCATAACGGCACGCATCCGTCACCCACGGTTCATCCGGTACAGCTCCATGCGGGCAGCGTTCTACCGGCGGCAGCAGCGCTGAACGGTGCCTCTCAGCCCGCGCCATGAGACTTGCAAGGGCGTACTTACCGTGCCGGACGAGATTGGCACGTCACCGCTGTACGGGGCGGAGGAACCCTGTTCCTCCGCCCGGACAAGAGCCCGGCACAGGCGCCCCCTCGTAACGATGCCGGGATTCCGTTCTGAAGACCGATGGGCGGGCCGGGCCTGCGAACGCGCGGCATGCAGGGGCGGGAGGGCCTGACATTCGGGGGTACACCCGATGTCACGGCGCGGGGCGCACTGTCCCGGGTGGGCGGGTGCCGGTCCGGGCTGGACCACGACGCCCCCGGCCGCGGCCCCTGAGATGATGCCGGAGAGCTCTTCGATGTGATCCAAGGTGTGGTGCAGTCCTTCTCCCCGACTTCGCCGGGCTGGGGCGGGAGCGGAAACAGGCACGCACTTTCGCGTCAGGCGGCGAGGTGCTCTTCGAGGCTTGTCTGATCAGTGATCGCTCCTACTGCCGTACCACGATCATCTTCGTCGCCGCCTCTCCCACGCCCTTGTACGCCTCGCCCACCGAGGTACGGGAGTTGGGCCGCTCCCGCCTGCCCACACAGCGCGTCACCGTCGAGCGGGTCACGACCGCAGGAAGAGTGACCCGCCGATGGTGCGGCCGTACTGGAAGGTCGTGGAGTGTCATGACGGCGGGCACCCAGTCGCGATCGCCTGCGCACCTGCCGTATGCGACGGCTGCCCTCTCGCCCGACAGCGCGGCCGGTTGACCCAGGCCGGCGAATGCGCGCACCCGCACGATGGTCCAGCTTCTGAAAGTGACCGGCGCCATCCGTGTAGCGCCGCCTCGGTGACTGCCAGACGTGGGTCTGTAAAGCTAGCGGTGTAACTGGGGTTGCAGTGGCTGGAGTTGGCCTGCGGTGAGGCGGCCGTCGAAGGCCAGGTCGAAGGCGTTCATGGCACCCTTCCAGCGCATGGTCCAGCGTTTGCGGCCGGCGCCGGTCGGGTCGAGGCTCATGACGGCCATGTACACGCACTTGAGCGCGGCCTGCTCGGTCGGGAAATGTCCGCCGGCGCGGACGGCCTTGCGGATGCGGGCGTTGACGCTCTCGATGCTGTTCGTCGTGCACACAATGCGGCGTATTTCCGCATCGAACTGGAGGAACGGCGTGAACTCGGCCCAGCTGGTTTCCCAGAGGCGGACGATCGCCGGATACTTCTTGCCCCAGGTCTCGGCGAATTCCAGGAACCGTGTGGTGGCGGCGTCCTCGGTCGGCGCGGTGTAGATGGGCTTGAGCGCCTTCGCGATCTTGTCCCAGTCCTGACGAGCCGCGTAACGGAACGACGCCCTCAGAAGGTGAACTATACACGATTGCACCACAGTTCGCGGCCAGACCTCGCCGACCGCATCGGGCAGCCCCTTGAGCCCGTCGCAGACCAGCATGAGGACATCTTCGACACCCCTGTTCTTGAGCTCGGAGAGCACGCGAAGCCAGTGTTTCGCGCCTTCGCCGCCGTCGCCGGCCCACAGGCCGAGGATGTCGCGGTGGCCCTCGGCAGTGACTGCCAGGGCCACATAGACCGGCCTGTTCGCCACTTGGCCATCGCGAATCTTGACGTTGACAGCGTCAATGAAGACAACTGGGTAGACGCGGTCGAGCGGCCTGTTCTGCCATTCGGCCATGCCGTCCATCACCTTGTCGGTGATCGTGCTGATGGTCGTCCTGGACACGTCCGCGCCGTAGACCTCGGCCAGGTGCGCGGAGATCTCGCCGTGGGTCAGGCCCTTCGCGGACAGCGAGAGGATCATCTCGTCCACGCCGGTCAGCCGGCGCTGCCGCTTCTGGACGATGGCCGGCCCGAAGGAGCCCTCCCGGTCGCGGGGCACGTCGATCTCGACCGGCCCGATGTCCGTCAGCACCGTCTTGGACCGGGTGCCGTTACGGGAGCTGCCGCCGTCCTTGCCCGCCGGATCGTGCTTGTCATAGCCGAGATGGTCGGTGATCTCGCCCTCCAGGGCGGACTCCAGAACCGTCTTGGTCCGCTGTTGCAGCAGCCCGCCCTTGCCGGTCAGCTGCAGCCCCTTGCTCCGGGCCTGGTCGACGAGCTGGTCGATGAGCTTCTGCTCGACCGCCGCACTCTCCAGCGGCGGTTCCGCCTGGTCATCGGCGGTCACGGACTCGCTCACGGTGTCAGTCACTTGATGTCTCTTCCATGATCATCAATTACACCGGTGAGCGTACAGACCCCCCATGGGGCTGGGGCAGGTCGTGGCTCGGGGTTCGTCGTGCTGCCCCGCCGGTGGGTCGTCGAACGCAGCCTTGCGTGGATGATGCCCACACGCCGTCACGCGAGGGGCTACGAACGGCTCATCCAGCACTCCGAGACTCTGATCACCTGGGCCGCCATCACCCTCACGACCGAACGCCTGGCCCGGAAAGGCGCCACCCCCAGCCGGACACGAAGGCCCGTGCCCGCCTACTGAGCCCTACTCTTCCACGTCGCCCATGCGGACGCGCAGCTCGTGGATTCCCCGCCACAAGACCGCGCCGCAGCCCTGCGCGACGTCAGTCCTTACTATCTGGCGCCGATGGGATCTACCCAGGCCGTCCGCAGTAACCCTGCTGGAAGGCAGCCCAGAAGTCCTCGTCGATCCCGGTGTCGGCGAGCGAGTTCCAGTTGGTGTGGGCGACGAGTTGGTCGCGCCCGTCGCGGCTGTTGAGGGCGAAGGTCAGGTACCCGAGTGCGCTGCCGCCGTGGCCGTACGCGCGGCCGCAGCTGGTGGCGTAGACGTAGACACCCAGGCCGTAGGCGACAGTAGGTGGGGCGCTGCCGGTTGTGGGGACCGTGTCGGTGAGCATCCGGCGAAGCAGGCCTGGGGGCAGGAGACGTCCTTGCAGCAGGGCCCGGTAGAAGCGTGCGATGTCGGCCGCAGTCGTGACAAGGGCGCCCGACGCACCAGCCTCGGATGGACTGAACGCGGTGACGTCGAACCGGGTTGGGTTTGGCGCGTGCGGCAGCAGGAGCGAGACGTCCGCGTAGCCGTGTACATGGGCTCCGTCGATGTCGGTCTGTGCCAGCGGGTACGAGGTGTCGCGCAGCCCGAGGGGGGCCAAGACGCGGCGTTCGAGGTTGGTACGCAGGTCGCGGTCGGTGATCCGTTCGACGATCAGGTCGAGCAGCAGGTAGTTGGTGTTGGAGTACCGGAACCGGGTGCCGGGAGCTGGGAAGTACCGGGGCTGGGCGAGACCGATGCTGATCAGTTGGTCGCGGGGCCAGTACTGGTCGAGCCTGCGGAAGTGGGGAAGCAGCCCGTCGATGTAGTCGTAGAGCCCGCTCGTGTGATTGAGCAGCTGGCGGATGGTGATGGGCGCACCGGACAGTGCGTTGTCGGTGCGGATCTGGTCGGGCAGCAGGCTCTGCACGGTGTCGTCGAGCCGCAACCGGTGCTCGGCGACGAGTTGCAGGACGACCGTTGCGGTGAAGGTCTTGGTGACGCTTCCGGTGCGGAACTTCAGGTCCGGTGCCATCGGCGTGCCGGCGGAACGGTCGGCGGCGCCGGCCGCGCCGAAGCGGTCGTCCGAGCCACGCCGGGCGAGCAGGAAAGCGCCTGGGTTGGGGTTCGGGTCGGCCACCACCTGATCGGCCAGGGCCTGCAGGGCCGGGTCGCGGCGGCTGTCGGCCGTCTGCCCGTCACTGGCCTGGCCCGCGGTGGCCGTACCGGGTGGCAGCAGGAGAGCAAGAGCAAGTCCCCAGCGTAACAAGCGGGTTGATCGTCGTCGGAGCATCGCGAGGGCCCTCCCCGATAGCAATATAGACGTACGGTTATAGCACGCGATACCGTCCTCATGTGCCGAGAGTTGCCGACCATGACGCCCGACACGGGCAGATCACCGACGCCGTCCAACGCCTGATCGCGCGACACGGCCTCACCGCCGTCACCGTCGCGCGGACCGCCGCAGAAGCGGGCATGTCCGTCGGCCTGGTGCAGCACTACTTCACGGCAAAGGACGAGATGCTGCTGGCCACGTTCACCCGCGTCAATGGGCGTTTCGCCGCACGAGTGGACGAGCTGGTAAACCGAGGCGAGGCCGAGGGCCGCACCATCGCCGACATGCTGCGGCAGGCACTGGCCGAACTCATGCCGCTGGACGACGCCCGCCGCGCCGAGTTCCTGGTCCGACTCGCCTTCGCGGGCCAGGCCGCGCACAACGCCCGCCTGGCCGCCGTCCAGAGAGAGACGCTCGTGGGCATCCGCTCACGTGTCGCCCAGGCCATCAGAAATGGCAGGGTATGCGGCGAAGTCGCTCAGGGGATCGACGCGGCTGACCAGGCCCTACGGATCGTCGCGTTCACCGAAGGTCTCGCCCTGCACACGCACATCGACCCCGACGGCACACCGAAACCGGCGCTCCTCGCCGCGCTGGACGACCAACTCGGCCGCGTCTTCACCGGAACCTGCCGACACGCCCAGCTTGGTTAGAGATCCGCAAGGCGGCACCCTGGGACACCACGCCAGCATCAGGCCCAGCACTGCTCAGAGCCGGGGGATCAGAAATACGCACTGACTTGTTCTTTTCTTCCGGCCTCGAACGGTGTCTCGAACTGAGTTGCTCACCTGGGGATTCGCCGGACGCGGGGGCGGCCTTCGTCTGATCATGTGCTCCGACCAAGGTGCACTGACCAAGACGGAGGCCGTGAGGGTGAGTCTGCTGCCTGATGCCGTCCGGAGGGAAGCGTTCGCGGAAGCGTCACGCTTCCGGGGAGAGTTCTACGAGTGGACCTTCCCCTTGCTCATGGACACCTGGAGACTGGGACCTGAGGTTCCAGAGGCAGTAGCACAAGGTGGGAAGCAAGTACACGAAGCGGTACACCGCGGAGTTCAAGAGGGACGCGATCGCGCTCGTCGACTCCACGGGCAAGACGGTCACCGCCGTC
>NZ_JBIRPI010000058.1:0-10008 GCF_044332585.1 Streptomyces sp. NPDC016845
GCGATCCTGCGCCGCTGCGACCAGGAGGGAGTGGCGGCGTACGGGGAATGCACCACGCTCGGCAGCCGACGGCTGTTCGAGCGGTGCGGCTTCCGGCCGCTGCCCGAGGTCGTCCTGCCGGACGGCACCCGGATTCACCCCGTCTGGCGCGCGCCACGATCAGGGGCACGAGGTCATCACGAAGACGGCGGGCAGGGAGGTGTGCGCCCCTAGCAGGGTTTGATCAGGTTGATGCGGTGTCGGGGATGTCGGGGATGTCGCGGTGACAGGTGGGGCAGGCGCCGGACCAAAGTGCGAGGAGTGACTGCACTTCGCGGACGACTCGGTAGAGGCCACCGGAGGTTGACGACATGTTCCACGCTAACGACCGGCTTCGGCGGTGCGTCTTACGGTGAGCGGCCAAGGTGCACCGCTCAATGCGGTGGGGAGCGGGCGTCAGTGCGCACCGAGCAGAATTGAACATGTTCAACTTCCGTGGCAGTGTTAGCGCGTGACGATCTGGTGTGCGAAGCAACCAGGGTTTGACGTACGCAAGGGGGAGTCATGCGTGATGAACGAGGGCGAGTCGCTGCGGGGTTGCGTGGAGTGGTCTTGGCGGTCGCGGTGTTGACGCTGGCCACGGGGTGCATATGGCAGCCGCAGACACTGGCTCGGGCCGACTTTGTAGGAACCTGGACCGAGGGCGATACCGGGGCCCTGCTCTTCAAGGACGACGGCACCGTCGTCGTAACCAACCTTGCCGAGTTCAATAACGACGGCGACAAGGTGTCGGAGTGCAGCGGCACCGGCGAGTGGGGCGCGTATCCCGACGACAAGGAAGCGGAGAAGGTGTGGACCACCGTCTGCGACGGCAACCCGTGGGAATTGGGCGGCTCGAAGGCGCATCTGAAGATGTGGCGCAGCGTGGGAGATCCTGACAACGGGGACCACCAAACCCTCAGCCGCAAGTAGCGGAAGCCGCCCGGCGCGTCCAGCCCGCCATCCAGGTGCACCCAAAGGTGATGCCGACCTCTTTGGTCAGGTGGACCGGCTGGTCACCGACCTGGCAGGCGTGCCGCCCATTGTCACCGAGATCGAAGACGTACCCGAACTGCGCGCCCTGCTCCAGCACGTCGGCGATGCGCACGTGGTCGGCGTCGAGTTCCACGGCGGGGTCCTCGATGTCGGCGTAGCGGTGCTCGGTGGCGCGTTTCCTGATGGCGGGGAAGTCGGACTCGTGCAGGTGGCTGCGGTCGAAGCGGGCGAAGGCGTCGTCGATGGTCTCGGCCAGGGCGTGCAGGGTATGCCGCGTGGAGACGGCGAAGATGCGGCCCGGTCGCGGCCACAGTTCACCGGCCATCCCGCCGCCCAGCAGCTGCACCCGCACACTCCACCACTCACCCTCTGTCATAGGAACGAGTGTGGCGTACCCGGTCATACTCCCGCCGGTGAACGGACAGGAAGCACCCCGCCCACCGCGCGGGCCCATGGTCACGCTGCTGCCGTCACCGATGACGTCACCGAGCGCGACCAGCCCTCGGCCCCGCTGTGTGCAACGCCCTTGATCCCCTTCCCGTCGGTCAGACGGGGGGAACGGGCTCATTGCTTTCGGTCGCTTATGGCCGCAAGGACCGTCATCACGGTGCCGGCGAGGAGCGGCAGAGTCATCGCGGTGAGGAGCCAGGCGGGCACGTGCGCGTCCGGCGTCGAACGCCAGAGTATTGCGCAGCCCATGTGGAGGGAGATGCCGATGCAGGTGTTGAGCAGCAGCAGGGCGCGTGCGATGCGGCGCGCTGAGGCCCGGCTGCCGGGTCTGTTCAGCAGGGGCGATGCCGCCCGGGCGGAGGGGAACGGTGCGGGCTTGGCGTGCGGTAACTCGTTGCGTGGTGTGAGCCGCAGCGTCAGCTCCGCACTGCCGACCGTCAACGCCGTCACTCCTGTGTACAGGAAGACCAGTACGAACGCGGCGCCGATCGACTTGTCCGTCCAGGCGTCCACTCCTTCGGTTCCGATGTGCTGCGGTATCCGCCCCGGCAGGTGGGGGTAGCGGAGCGCACCCCACAGCGGCAACACGACGAGGAGGACGGCATTGGGGAGCAACCACAGCCGGAGGGAGGAAGAACAGAGCACCATAGGAGGGATCATCCGATGACCGCCCGGGGTTGAAAAGGGCCCCCAGCACGGGCGGCCGCCCAGCGGGCGGACCGTCAGATGAGGGCCTGGCATGGTGCCGCGGGGCCGCGTGCCCGGAGTGCGCCCGCGAAATCTCTCCGCCCGGCCGGACGGTCATCGTCCTGTCCGGCTCTGCTGTCCGAACACAACGTGCCCGTCGGCCGCGCTGAAGACCAGCAGGGCGCCCGCGCCAATCGCGAGCGGTCGGCGTCAATACGCGGCGCGCTGAGGGGCATTGTCGGCGACCGGGGCGAGGGCCGGTCTGGCTCGTTTCGGGCTGGATTAGGCGCCGCAGGGGGTGTCGTTGTCGTGCAGGCTGTGGGTGGTGTCGTTGAGCTGGTAGGAGCGCAGGTCGCCGATGGCGCCGCCCTCGCGTCTGACACAGACGTGCCGGCCGAAGTAGTCGTCCTTCTGGTAGGCGCGCGGTGCGACTGCTGTTGTTGATGATCGAGCTGCCCCTGCCGCGGATGTAGTCCGGCAGGTGCCGCACCGAGCCGTCGATGGCGCGTTTGACGTAGGGCTGGCCGCCGAAGTCGATCTCGGGGTAGATGCAGACGAACCCGCGTGCGCAGGTGATCTGGTGCCGGGCTGTGGCGGGGCGCCCGCCGCGGTTGTGGCGTGGGCGGGGGCGAGGCCGGTCAGCGCGGCGGCCAGAAGGGTGGGGACGGCGGCGGCAAGCAGCATGGCCGTGCGGTGCGGAAGTCGCATGGCAGCGGCCTGTCCTGACGGAACGATTCGCCATTCCGCTCGCCGCCGCGGTTCATCCAGATGAGTGGCGTGTACGGCGCTTGCCGCCCCGCAGGGACCGCTGCACCCCATCCGACCTCTGCGGGCAGGAGAAGAAGAACCTCTGCCTCTGCGTTCGGGAGCGCCTTGTGCTCGGCCGGGTCAGTGCATGCGCCTGTCCAGGGCGTACCCGTGGCGCCGACAGTCCCACGCACACCGCACGTAGCGACCGTCAGGCTGGACGGAATGAAGAAGAGGAGGCAGGGCCGGGCAGGACGGCGGTGCGCCTGCTAATCGGTGTGGTCTTCGGGCGGGGCGTGCCCGGTTCGCTGAGGAGGAGGGTGCTGGTGCCGGTGATGTCCAGGACTCGGCGGACGGCGCGGGTGACGGCGACCACGCGCAGGTGGCCGCCAGTCTTTTGGGCGAGGCGGTGGTGGCGGGTGAGCAGGTTGATGCCGGTGGAGTCGATGAACGGCACGTGGCTGAGGTCGAGTTCACATCGTCGGCTGGTCAGGCGGGCGAGGAGGGCTTCCAGTTCCGGGGCGGTGGCGAGGTCGAGCTCACCGCGGACGTGCAGCAGGACGGTGTCGCCGGTGTCGATGACGCAGATCTCCCAGGAGAGCGGGGGCGTTGTGTCCACGTGTTCGTGGTCCCTCTCCAGGTGCGGCGGCTGCAGCCGGGGACGGTGGCCGCGCGGGCCGGATGCGCTGCGAAGGTTTTATGCAAGCACCACGAGCTGCCAACAGGGAGGCCTTTGATGAAGAAGCACCCCGAGCGTGGGTGGGTCACGATCGGCGGGCTCTGGTTGATGAGGTGCTGCGCGGACGAGGACTGCGCCTTGGAGGTCCGGGGCACGGCTGTGCCGGTCGTCCGGGCCCCAGCTCCTGGACGACCGGCATGGTTGGGGGGCTACTTCTTCTTGCGTGCGGCGGCCTTGGGCTTGCCGTGATGGAGGGTGGTGCGGGTCTCCTCGGCCTGGGCCTGGATGGTCTTCTGAACGGCGGCGGGCAGGTGCTTGCCGCGGAAGGTGCTGACCATCTTGTCCAGGACGGCGTCGGCTTCGGTGAGGTTGCCGTCCTTGGCGTGGACGGTGGCGAGGCGGCGCATCGCCTTGTTCAGCGAGATGTTGTCCAGGCCCTGGTCGCCGGTGGAGGCGTTGATGGCGGCGCTGAGCTGTTGGACGCTTTCCTTGATGTCGGGTTCGCGGACGGTGAGGCGGCCGTCCCGTATGTGCTGGAAGTGGCGTCCGGCGTTGGCGCCGCGGGCCAGGCGGGCGTGGGCGGCGAGGGGGTGGTCTGCGTAGCGTTCGATGACTTCCTGCAGGGCGTCGTTTCCGGTCTGGAGCTGGGGTGCGTCGGAGCCGAGGAAGGTGAGCAGCTGGCCCTGGTCGTCGCCCAGGAGGAGTTCGCCGATGTGCTGGTCGGCGGCGGCCAGCGGGGCCCGGACCCGGAGGGTGTGCGTGGCGGAGACGACACGGGAGCCGTCCGGTCCCTGGTAGACGGCCGCCACCTTGTACAGGCCGGGTTCGCTGAAGTAGAGGCCGTCGGAGCCATAGCCGAGGTACAGGCTGGTGTACAGGGCGGGTGCGTCGGCGGTGAGCGTGGTGGTGGTGTGCCCGCCGCACTCGTGGGTGAGGGGCTTGAAGATCCGCATGCGGCCGTAGGGGTCGGTGATCGCGACGCTGACGTGTCCCCGGGAGGGCTCCAGGTCGCCTGTCACGCTGACGTCGCCGTGGCTGCCGGTGCGGGCCAGCTTGAGCTGGGCGATGACCGGTTCGCCGTAGGCGAAGGCCGCCTGTCCTTCCAGCACGAGGTCGAGGCCGGACTCGTCGGCCAGCGCCTGGGCGAACAGGTCCGGGGACGGCTGCTCCTTGGCGGCATTGAAGGTGAAGTCGCTGCCGCCCAGGATCACGTGGCGGTAGAAGCCGTGGCGCAGGTGGCGGATCTCGTCGTCGGTGAAACTGAAGCGGAAGGCACGGAAGAATGCGTCGAACCCGGCCGCCGGGGGAGTGTCGACCTTGTAGTACTGCGGGTAGTTCATCCACGACAGGTCGCCGTAGCGGCCCTGGGGGCCCAGCGGTGCGGGCGGGTCGGCCGTGTCCTTGGAGAAGGAGTGCATCAGGTTGAAGGCGTGGCCGAGTTCGTGGACGTAGGTGTGCAGTTCGTCGTTGGTGCCGGCCACGTTGTGTTTTGTGAACACCGCGATGCCCTGCCGTTGCAGGCCCGTGGTGTCGAACATGACGCCGGCCACACCCGTGCCGTCGGAGTAGTCGTTGGCGATCAGGGTCCACAGTTTCCACTGCGGGACCTCGCGGTAGCCGCTGAAGTTCGCCACCATCGCCGCGTGCAGCTCGGCCTTGGACCACTGCAGGTTCTTGTCGGTTTCGGCCAGGGCGGTGGTGAGGACGTTGCGGGTGCCGGCGGTGCGCAGCTCCACACCGGCCTCGGCGAACGAGGCGGGCACGCTGAGTACCCGGTTCGCGTACCCGGGCGGGACGGCGGACTTGGACGTGTCGTAGCTGACGAGCTCGGCCTCTCCGGCCACCGTGTCGACCTCGTAGTCCACGGTGCGGAAGTACGTGGACGCCCGGGGCACCTCGTTCCAGATGGAGCGGTAGTAGCCGCTCGCGTCCTCCAGGGTCAGCCACAGGGCCGTGCGCGGGGGCTGGCCGGCCGCGGTGAGATAAATCAGGGTGCGCACCTGGGTGATCTCGGGCTGCGCAGTGGCCCAGATGAGCCCCTTGCCCGTGATCACCACATAGTTCTCGGTCCACGCCACCTCCACGCTGGAGGAGCGGAAGGAGTTGGCGTAGGTGGTGGTCTGTCCCGACACCGTGAACAGGTCGCCGCTGACCATGGACAGCGTGCCGACCTTGTCGACATCGATGCGCGCCTCGACCATCTGGCCGGCGTTGGTGGCCCGGTAGGTCCCGGACAACGGCAGGTACGGCGTCGCATAGGGCGTGGGCAGCTTGCCCAGACCTGTGGTCAGTGAGGTGAGCGTGCCCGTCTTCTCCACGCCGGTACGCCAGTTGAGGATGATTCCCTTGTCCGCCTTGACCAGCAGGGAACGGCGTACGTTACCGTCGGGCGGCAGGGCGATGACGTGGTCGAGGTCGGAGCGGAAGTCGGCCGGGAGCTGGGCCCAGCCCGCCGCGTCCGCGTCCGGCCCTTCGGTGATCAGCGCGTCGCGTTCGACGTCGACGTCCTTGCCCCAGCTGTAGGTGATCACGCGGGAGCCCTTGAAGACGTACGTGCGCCACACGTTCGCCGGGGAGTTCGGTGCCTGGAGCAGAGCGTCCACGTTGTTCTGCCAGTCGGCGGGCAGGTAGGAGCGCATCACCAGCTGTTCGCGCTTGATGACGCCGGTGCCCACCCGGTACTGCAGGCTGTCGGAGCCGGTGATGAACAGGTACTGCGCGGAGCCGTCCGTGTGCGCGGGCAGCTGCAGCACCGCGTGCGGGGTCTTGAAGTCCTGGTACTGCGCCTGCCGCAACTCGGTGAACTGCCCCCCGTACGCGTCGGCGGTCGGCGACTCGAAGAGCAGCGCCGTGTCGCTGACGGCCGCGGCCCAGCCGGGCCGCAGGAACATCGCCGACCACCCCTGGGCTGTCGGGCACGCCACCGCGCAGCGGAACCCCGTGGACTTGTGCCTGAGGAACGCCATCAGCGTCCCCTCTCTGAAAAGAAGGTCGCGGCTTCAAGCACACGACGCTGGGCCCTCACTTCAGCACCGAGGGGCGCATTCCCCCAGGTCAACTACCGGCCAACCGGGCGCAGTCGGCGCCCCGGTCAGCGGACGTTCCCGCCGGAGAGCAGGGACACCAGTGGGCCGGTTGCGGCACATGCCCCCCGCCCATGCCAGCCTCCTTTCGAACCTGACCGAAACTGTCTGCGTTTGATCAAGTCGGCAGCTCCCAGCACACTCCCCTGCCCCACGCGTGGGAGCGGAGCGTTCCACCGCCCGGAGACCGGACAGCCATCCCGGCCGAAACGGCAGAAGAGGCCCGCCTGTCCATGATCAACAGCGGCACGCGTAGCTCCCAGCGGCAGGCCGACGGTCCGCAGAGCCCTGCGCATGGCTGGGGCCCGTAGATGTGCACTGCTCGCCTGAAGCTTCCGCAAGACACTGTCACGCCTGCGGCCTCGCGATGACCGCACCCGGAATGGCGCGGTACTTGGCGATCGGTGCCAAGTAGGCCGCTCAGTCACACCCCAGCTGTGGTCGGGCGCGATATCTGGCCCTTGAGCGTGCGGCTTGGCCCTGAGCGCGGTTGCTGGCCCCTAGTGAGCCGGTCCGGAGATCCTGTCGCAGTAGCGGCAGATCCGGTCGATGATCTGGTCGGCGGTTTTGGTCCACTTGAACGGTCGGGCCGTGTCGTTCCAGGTGTCGATCCACGCCTCCAGGGCGGTCTTGAGGACGTCGAGTGAGCAGAAGGAGCCACGTTGCAGGCAGCGTCGTTCCAGCTTGGCGAACCACCGCTCGATCTGGTTGATCCACGACGAGTACGTCGGGGTGAAGTGCAGCGTGAACCGGGGGTGCGCGAGCAGCCACTTGTGCACGGGCGGCGCCTTGTGCGCGGATAGGTTGTCGCAGACGACATGGACGGCGTGTTGGGGCTCGACCTGGCGGTCGATCATGTCGAGGAAGTCGCGGAAGTCTTCAGCGGCATGACGCGCCGACCACGCCGTGATGACCTTCCCGGTAGCGGTGTTGAGGGCCGCGAACAGGTCCACGGTGCCGTGGCGGATGTAGTCGAAGCTGCGCCGCTCGGGTGTGCCCGGGATCATCGGCAGCACCGGCGCGGTCCGCTCCAGTGCCTGGATCTGGGGCTTCTCGTCCACGCAGAAGACCGCCGCCTTGGCCGGCGGGGCGAGGTAGAGGCCGACCACGTCGCGGATCTTGTCGATCAGCAGCGGATCGGGGGAGATCTTGAACTCCTCGACCCGGTGCGGCTGCAGGCCGAAGGCCCGCCAGATGCGGTGCACGCTGGTCGGCGAGATCCCCACCACCTTGGCCAGGTCACGCTTGGACCAGTGGGTGCAGCCCTCCGGCACCTCTTCCAGGGTGCGCACCACCACCTCCTCCACCTTCGCGTCGGTGATGCTGCGCGGCACCCCAGGCCGCGGCTCGTCAGCCAGCCCGTCCAGCCGTTCACGCACAAACCTCGACCGCCACCGGCGGACCGTGGAGCGGTCGGTGTCACACCGCGCGGCCACCACGGTGTTGTTCCACCCCCGAGCGCAGGCGAGCACGATCCGCGCCCGTTTGGCCAAGCCCTGCGCGGTCGTCCGGCGCTTGGCCCAGTTCTCCAACACCACCCGCTCGTCCTCGGACAGGACCAGCGGCTCCAGCCTGGGATCGCCCATGACTCCAGCACACCGCACCCCAGCCGCTTCCCGCGACAGACCACCAAGATCTGAAACGAGAAGCGACACACGAGGCGAGCTACCAACACAAGACCGGCTCACTAGGGGTGTGACTCAGCAGGCTAACTGTCGTGTCAGCACGGAATCTGTCGTCTGCGGTCGGCCCCGACTAGGCTCACCTCCATGTCCGAGCCAACCCCTGACCCTCGCCTGCAGTCCTTGATCAACCAGCTCCGGCCGGGGGTTGTGAGAACGGTGAAGGTCATCGGATTCGACGGAGCGGACGTCCTGGTGCAGCTCGTGGATGCCGCAGGAGGAGCGACCGAGATCGGTCGGATTCCTCTGCACGAAGCGTCGATGCGTCGGATCGAGCATCCATCCGAGCTGTTTGAGGTCGGCCAGGAGATCGATGCCGAAGAAATCGGGCGTTGGCGCGAAGGGCAGCTTCACCTCTCCGCCAGGGCGTGCGAGATTCCGGCCCTGCGGTCCTTCCTCCTCGCGCTCGAACGCGGGCAGGTTGTCACCGGGACGGTCTCCGCGGTTCACAACTTCGGGGTCTTCGTCCACGTCGACGGCGAACCCGAGGGCCTGTGCACCGGCTTCATTCGGGTGCCGGACCTGACGTGGGGCTGGATCAACCACCCCTCCGAGGCAGTCGAAGCCGGCCAGCGGATCACCGCTGAGGTGATCATCGCCGAGACACGCTCCGGTCAGGTCACGCTCTCCTTGAAGGCTCTGCAGGAAGATCCACTCATTCGGTTCGCGGATCAGGCCGGCCGAATCCTCACCGGGCCGATCACCAAGATCGTTCCCTTTGGCGTGTTCGTGCAGTTTGCCCCTGACGTTGTCGGGTTCCTGCATCTTTCTGAGCTGACTGACGAGCCGACCGAGACTCCGGATCAGCTTGTTGATGAGGGCCAGCTGATCACGGTGAAGGTCGCCGAGGTCGACCTCCAGCGTCACCGGGTGCGACTGGGCGCCGTCGGCGGAGCGGACAGAACCTAGCGAATGGGCATGCTGGTGCCCGATTCGATTTTCTCGATAAGGGCATCGCCATGCTGACAGAGGAGCCTGCGTAGGGCCGTGTAGTGGTTCAGAGCGTCGGGACGGGAGAGCTGGAACCAGGTGCTCGCCCGGCGCTCCCGCCAGACTTGGCGAACCTCCGGGGGCTGTTCGGCTTCCACGTGCCGTGGCGCGAAGAGCGGCTCGCCGCCAGTGACATAGGCCCAGACGAACGCGGACGCTTCCTGGCGTACTCGGTCGTCCAGGTTGGGGCGAACGGGCCCTGGGACGGGCGGGAGCCTGATGATGATCTCGTTCCAGATCTCGGACGACAGGGACCAGCTTCGCAGCACCTCGCGCCGGCGCTGGTAGTTGGTGGGGTCTGTCGCGCGGTCGAGTTCCTCGGCCAGGTCGTGCAGAGCGGCGTTGAAGGCATCCTGCCCATCTGTGAGCCACCGCAGGAGCGTGCCCGTGGCCACGAACTGGCCTCCGGCAGGGTTGATGCCGAGGAAGCCTGCGGCGTCACCCTGCGCCCTGCCAGAAGCCTGTTGGGCAAGGAGGACAGCTGCGAGACGGCGTACGGACTTCGCTTCCGCGTCGATCTGGAGCTTCCCCGTGATCTTGGATACTCGATGGTTATGCCGCGAGGGCGTGTCGGTGTCGCTGTCGGGTCTCGGCCGGGGTGAGGTAGCCGAAGACCTTGTGTCTGCGCAGACGGCGGCGGTTGTAGAACGTCTCGATGAAGTCGAAGACGTCGGCT
>NZ_JBIRPI010000059.1:0-9210 GCF_044332585.1 Streptomyces sp. NPDC016845
ACCTGCAGACACTCCTCGCGACCTGGACCGGCGCCTGCCCCACCTGCCACCGCGACATACCCACACCACTACGAACATGACCAAGCACTACTAGTTGTATTGACCCGCAGCGTTGTTGACGCGGCTGACGGGTCGGCGTCACATCATCCCCTCCACTCCCTTGGCCAGTACGGACAGACCACCGGCGAGGGCCAGGCTTAGGATGAGCCGGCGTACCCAGCGCTCCGGGACCCTCGGCGCGAGCGCCCTGCCGAGCAGGGCGCCCGCCACCAGGGCCGCCAGGGCCACCGACCATGCCGACCCGCTCAGCCTCGGCAGCCCGTTGGCGGCCACCGAGAAAGCGTTGACCACGATTCCGTAGAACTGTGCATTCGGTACAAAATCGCGGACCGACCATCCGGAATTCATCGCGTACAGCGAATAAGGCGGTCCGCCGACACCGGCGGCCGAATTCATGAATCCACCCACCGCGCCCGCGGTGACGGCTCCTCTCGTTCCGGCCAGGGCCGGTAGCCGCGTGCCGGCCATCACGAAAGTCACAGCCATCGTCACCAGAATTCCGACGCAGGCCAACAATACGGGCGTAGGAAGTCGGGCGGCGACCCACGATCCTACGGGAACCGTACACGCCGCAGCTATGACCAGCGGGCCCACGGCGCCAATTCGAACCCGTCGCCATCCTGTGGCAAGCCCAACCACGCTAATGGCTCCGGCCGCGCAATTCGCGAGCACCACTCCCTGGCCCGGGCCGAGTACCAAAACGAGTACGGGCACTGCGATAAGCGCGAATCCCATGCCGGTGAGCCATTGCACCAATGCACCCAGCACCATGATGCTGCCCAGTAGTAGCTCGGCCGATCCAACGCTCCCCACAGCAGACTCCCGCCATCCCCGTGATGATCTCCACCATCCTCTCCACAGCCCGGCTGCGAACGCAACAGTCCGGTGCGCGGGAATCTCGACGCACCGAAAACGCCTTGCTTAGACGCCATTTCAGCTGGTGTGATCTTGCGGCAGTCTGGAGTATCGAGTCGTCCCAACGGCTCGGCCGTCACCGCTGGGTCGTCGAGCGGACCGTGTCCTGGCTGTCCGGCCGCCGACGCCTCCACCGCCGTTACGAACGGAAGCCGGAACACTTCCTCGCCTTCACCGCCATCGCCGCAACCCTCATATGCCACCGCAGACTCACCAACTGAAATGACGTCTTACTGAGTTTCTCGTAGTTCTGTGGGTGCGGACGCTGTGGCGGTGCCAGCATGTGAATGTGTCTGATGAGTCGCAGGCCGTTGCTGCTGAGGTCTCCGTTCCGCCGTTGACACGGCCGCAGTTGGCCGAGGCCCGGCGCATGCGCGCGGTCGAGTTGTTCGAGCAACAACGCACTTCCTCCGAGGTGGCGCGGATGGTGGGAATGCATCCCGAGAGCGTGCGCCGATGGAGACGCCAGTGGGAGCAGGGCGGGGCCCAGGCACTGCGCCGGCGGCCGGCCACCGGTCGGCCACCTAAGCTGGATGACGCCCAGGTCGAGGTGGTCCGCTCAGCACTGCAACAGGGCGCCCAAGCCCACGGGTTCGAGGCGGACCTGTGGACGCTTGAACGGGTCGGCCTCAGCGTCGTTCATCGACGTGCGCTTCCTCCCAGGTGTGCCTGAGTCCGGTCCGTCATGCCGGACCAGCCGGTGCTTGGTTCAGGCCGGGTGTGCGTGCGGGGCTCGGGGCAGGCGCTGCCCGGTGGGCGGCTGTGGTGGTGAGCAGGGAGTGGATGCGGCTGGCGAAGTCCGGGCATGGGCACGTCGATGGCGGGCCCGCGCAGGTTGCCGGTTGCCACGGCGGTGGGCACGTAGTTCATGAGCGCGCTGACGGCCGTGGTCCGAGACGATCCCGCCAGGAGGAACGGGTCCACTGGCCGTGATTTTCGGTCTGGACGCGGTGCCGACCGGGGTGGACGCGTTGTGGTCGAAGGCGAAGCGCCTGGTCGCGCGAGGCTGGCTGGCCGAGCGGCAGCCGGGCCAGTTCACCCTCGCCCGACAACTCGCTCCGCTGGTCGCTGGCTCGCGCACCAGCCTCACCCGACCATCTGCAGAGCGCGTTCACGGCGCGCGGCAATGCTGGAGCCTGACTCTTTGCGGGCCATCCTGCGCAGCACGACCGGTGCCACGAGCAGGCCGAACACCGCCCAGGCGCCCAGTACGCCGACCGTCTCCAGGTGCCGCCATGATTGCCCGATCTCGACGGCTTCAGCGTCGGACGGCAGCAGTGCGGAGCGCATACCCAGGCCGAGCCAGTAGACCGGGAATACCTGGGCGATCCACTGCAGCCACTGCGGCAGAGCGGTGACCGGGTAGAAGATGCCCGAGATTGCGATCATCGCGAGGACGGGCAGCTGGATCAGCCCCTGCGAGCGTGCGCTGGTGAACACCGAGCCGAGTACGGCGCCGATCGGCAGGGTGGCCACCATGCCAAGCATCACGACCCAGGCAAGAGCCAGCCACGCATCCACACCGAGGTCGAGCCCGTCGATGAGGAACAACCCGGGGATCAGAAGGATCATCAGGTCGGCCAGCAGCCCACCGGAGACCGAGAGGACCTTGCCGGTGAGGTAGCCGACCATGCCGTGGGGGGTGGCCTTGGCGCGCAGGAGAGTGCCGTCCTCGCGCTCCGCGGTGAGCAGCTGGCTCATGCTGACCATGCCGAAGGAAGCGTTCATGCCCAGGATGCTCGGCAGTGCGAGGGTGCCGAGCAGCAACCCTGTGCTCCCGTACTCCACGTCGCGCATGAACCACAAGACGCCCAGCGTCAGCAGTGGCCAGAGCAGGTGGCTGGACAGCTCCGCTCCGTTGGTGAACGACTGGCGCAGCTCGATCAGGCCGCGCGTCAGGCCGGCACGTATCGCACAGGTCATCGTGAAGCCTCCGCCTCGTGCACGAGCGTCAGATATGTCTGTTCCAGCGAGGCGCGGTGGACTTCGAGCTCGCTGATCTCCTTGCCGTGCTGCTGGAAGAGTGTGCGTACGAAGTCGGTCGACTGCGAGGTCGATCGGCTGAAGCGCTGTTCGCCGTGCCGCCACCGCACGCGGTCCTCGCCGGCGATCTGCCGGGCCAGGTCGTGCGGCGTGCCGTCGGCGACGATCCGCCCGCGGTTGAGGATCACGATGCGGTCGGCGAGCTTCTCCGCCTCGTCCAGGTCGTGAGTGGTGAGCAGGACCGTGGTGTCCAGGCGGCGCACCAGCTCGTGGAACTCGCGCCTGGCCTGCGGGTCGAAACCGGTCGTGGGTTCGTCGAGGAACAGCACGTCGGGGCGGCCGACGATGCCCAGCGCCACGTCCATGCGGCGCCGCTGCCCGCCTGAGAGGGTTCTGATCTTCTGGTCGGCTTGCGCGGCCAGGCCGACCGCGTCGACGAGCTCGTCCGGCTCCCACGGGGTGCGTGCGCTGCAGGCGTAGTAGGAGGCCTGGTGGGCGAGGAGTTCGCGGACCCGCCACTTGCCGTGGTCGCGCCAGGACTGGAGCATGACGCCCACCCTGGCGCGCCACCGCTCGTCGGCGTGTGCCGGGTCGGTGCCGAGCACCTGCACACGGCCGGCCGAGCGCATACGGAAGCCCTCAAGGATCTCGATCGTGGTGGTCTTTCCCGCGCCGTTCGGCCCCAGTAGTGCCACCACTTCGCCTGGCTGCACCCGGAACGTCACGTGGTGCAGGACGTCGGTGCTGCCATACCGCATACTGAGCCCTTCGACGCTCAGGGCGGCCTGCGTCACAGCTCGCCCCGCACCCGCTCGATGAGCTCGGCCCGGTCCACGCCCGCCAGGGTGAGGGCGCGCGGGACGGTACCGACCTCCGCCTGAAGGACGCCGAGCAGCAGGTGGCCGGAGCGCAGGTCCTTCTTGGGGTGCTCGGTGGCCATCCGCTCGATGGCGAGCTTGGACGAGGCGCCCAGCCGGGGGTGGCGCGTGGGTTCCTGGGTCGCCCGCGGCAGGTCGAAGTCGTCGAGCGACACTCCGGCTGCGGCCAGGCTGTGCGCGAACTCCCGGTGCAGGGCGTTCTTGAGCGTTTCGTAACCCAGGCCGGCGGCGTGTAGCGCGCGCTGTGCGTCGGTGCCGTCCTGGGCGGCCACCGCCAGCAGCAGGTGGTGCGCGTCGATGGTCGCCGAGCTGTCTTGCTTGGCCTCGGCCTCGGCCTGGTCCATGACCGACTGGAGGTACCTGTCGAACTGGCTCATCCCCGCCTCCTCAATGTGACTCCGGCGGCGATGAGCCGCTTGGCGTGCTTCTTGTAGACCGCCTGGCGCGTGATGCCGAGTGCCTCGGCGACCTGCGGCCAGCTCCAGCCGGACCGCATCGCCTGTTCGACGGCGGCGTCTTCGAGCTGATCGGCGAGGCGGCGCAGGGCGGCGACGGCCGCAAGTGCGTCCGCGGGATCCTTGCTGGACATGAAAGCAACCGTAGTTGACTAACCAGATGGAAGCAACCAAAGTTGCTAAACATGGTCAGGCAGTCCGTAGCCGGGACGCGGGTACGCCGCAGGGTCGGCAGGCGCAGATGCCTCCACACCTACGCCGCAGCCCTGACCGGTATTTACGGCGCCGCCGTGGTAACCGCTCCACGGCGGGCCGGGCGGGATCACAGGCCTCAGCGTCGCCCTGCGGCCGCGAGCAGGTGGAGGCAGCACAGATTCAGCTATCGCAGGTTCAGCATCCGGGGTGATGATGCGGGTGACAGTTGTCATCTGTCCGCAGACCGAGCACGGCACCGACGCCGGCGCGGCAAGACGCGCGGCTCATCGAGCGCGGCGGGCAGGCCGACGGTGCGGCGTCCCGGTGAGCGGGCTCGAGGCAGACCCGGGGAGCAGATCATCCATATCGCCGCCGCAATGCGTTGCATTACGGGGCCGAGCCAGGAGCGCTGCGATGCGCGCCGCCGGGCCGGACGAGCGGGCTCAGACCGGTTCGCGGCTTTCCCCGGTGCCTGGGAACGGGTCGCGCCGTGGGCACGGTGAGGAGGGCGGGGGTCGTCAGTGTTTCATTGGCGGTCGTTCGGCCCACTGAGAGGGTGACGTTCCTCGTCGGCGCGACTTGCGTGCTCGCCCGGGTTGGGAGAGCGGCGCCTCTTCGGGTGCGTTCAGGTAGTTGGGGACGTAGCGCTGTCCGGACAGGTCGCCGATCGCGCTCATGATCTGGTCGGTGGTGGCTCGTCGCATCTGGGCTGGGTGCATGGCGGCGTGATGCGTGGGGCAGTCGACGGGCCTGCCGAAGGTCACGGTGATGCGGTGAAAGCGGGGTAGTCGTCGACCAACTGGCAGGAGGCGATCCGTGCCCGTGAGTGCCACCGGGATCACCGGGGCGCCAGTGGCGAGTGCGAGCCAGGCGACGCCGGTGCGGCCGCGGTGCAGGTGACCGTCAAGAGAGCGGCTTCCCTCCGGGTAGATACCGAAGGCACCGTTGCTCATCAGGACCTGTTGAGCGGCTTCCAGCGACGCGCGTGCGCCGCGATGCGCGTTCCGGTCGACGGGTACGCAGCCGAGGGCTGCGAAGAAGCAACGCGTCAGGGCGCCTTTGACTCCGCGCCCGGTGAAATAAGTGTCCTTGGCGAGGAAGTGCACCGGGCGCGGAGCCAGGAGCGCGATGGCGATGCTGTCGACGAAGGACAGGTGATTGCTGGCCAGGATGACCGGGCCACGGCGTGGCACGTTGCTTCGGCCGCGGACGACGGGCCGGTAGATCAGCCGCAGCAGGGGAGCGAGCAGGAGTCGCGCGAGCATGTAGGGCATCGGCTGCCTCTTCACGGGCAGGTGACGACTTGGCCGGCCCACGACAAGCCGCCGCCGAAGGAGAAGAGGAGCACGGGGGCGCCGGAGGGCACCTCGTCGCGTTCGATCAGCTTGGACAGGGCGAGGGGAACCGATGCCGCGGACGTGTTGCCCGATTCGACCACGTCTTTTGCGATCACGGCACTGTCGCACAGGTCGAGCCGGCGGGTGAGGGCTTCGATGATGCGCAGGTTCGCCTGGTGGGTGACGACTGCAGCGAGATCACGCGTGGAGATTCCCGCCCGGGTGCAGGCGTCCTGGGCGATGGCGGGCAGTTCGCTGGTGGCCCAGCGGTAGACGGCCTGGCCGTCCTGGGCGAACCGTGGCTGCCAGGCGCCCTGCAGCCGGACTGATGCTCCTCGCTGGGGATCGGATCCCCAGACGACCGGTCCGATGCCCTCGTGTTCCGATGTCGTGGTGCTGATCAGGGCGGCGCCCGCGCCGTCGCCGAGGAGCACACAGGTACTGCGGTCGGTCCAGTCGGTGACGTCGGACATCTTCTCCGCGCCGATGATCAGCGCGTGCCGGGCCGCTCCCGCTTTGAGCGTGTGGGCTGCACTGGCCAGGGCTGTGGTGAAGCCGGCGCAGCCGTTGTTCAGGTCGAAACAGACGGCGCCCGGGACCTGCAGGCGAGCGGCGACCTGGGCGGCGACGGAGGGGCAGCGGTCCATCGCGGAACAGGTCGCGACGATGACCAGACCGATGTCCTCCGGCGCCAGTCCGGATGCGGCCAGGGCCTTGCCCCCGGCAGATGCGGCCATGTCGGTCACGGATTCGTCCTGTTCGGCAATCTTGCGGGTGACGATCCCGGTGCGCTGGCGGATCCAGGCGTCGTCGGTCTCCACGAGCTGCGCCAGGTCGGCATTGGTCATCACGCGTGACGGCTGATGGTGTCCCAGGGCGGCGATGCGTGTTCCCGGCACAGGCGGTACTCCTTGGGTTGGTCGGCATGCCGGATCTGACCGGCGACCGGAATATAGCAACCGATCGGTCGGAAGTTAAAGAGGGTCGGTGCGGCTACCATGTGCTGTCATGAGCCCTCGCAACTCCGCCCTCGAAGCGGGCCGCACCCGCCGCCGCATCGTCGACCGCGGCCTGGAACTGTCATCGGTGGAGGGTCTGGAAGGACTGACCATCGGTCGGCTGGCAGCCGACCTGGGCATGAGCAAGGCCGGCGTCCTCGGACACTTCGGCACCAAGGAGAGCCTGCAGCTCGCCGTCGTCGACGCCGCGGCGGAACAGTTCATGCACGAGGTGACACAGCCCGCCCGGGGAATCCCTCCGGGCCTGGCCCATCTGCGGGCCCTGTGCGAGGCGTGGGTGTCCTACCTGGAACGCCAAGTGCTGCCCGGCGGCTGCTTCTTCACCGCCGCAGCCGCAGAATTCGACGGACGCACCGGCCCCGTGCGCGACGCCATCGCCGCCATGGACGCCCTGTGGCTCCGCGACCTGGGCATCCACATCCGGCGCGCGATCAGCGCGGGCGACCTGCCACCCGACAGCGACGGCGACCAGCTGTTGTACGAACTGGCAGGAACCATGCTGGCCCTCAACCACCACCTGCAACTGCACCACGACCGCAGGGCATCCACCCATGCCCGCCGGGCCATCCAACGGCTGCTCACCCCAGACCCAGCGCTGAAGGCGCTTCGGTAACCGGGCAGAGGCACGCCGCAAAAGACTCCCGGCCGGCCTCGCGCTCGCGAGCCGGGCCGTGGCCCGCATAACGGACGTCCGGGAGCGCCACCCAGCCGGAACACCCTGCTGCGGCTCATCGCCTCGCTCCCGGATACGCCCAGCGCAGAGCGGCCCACCGCTTGGCGTAGTCGGTCCGGTTCTGACCGCTCCAGCCAGGGGAGTCGGGCCGTGCCTATGTGTACGCCCGAACCTTGCCGCCGTGCGGTGCCTCCTGCGCGTCCCAGCCATCGAGCGGTTCCACGAACCCCGGCCCGAATTCGCCGGGGATCTCGGAACCTCCGCCGCCCACACCCACGCTGCCCTGCCTGTGCACCGCGCAACAACTCCAGGCTCGAAACGCCCTCTCGGCTCGAAGAACCGCCGCCCCGCAGCCCGTCACGATGCAGGCACATCGGCCGGGCGTACTGCAAGTATCGCCGAACGTAATCAGCTCAAAGCTCACAAACCAAAGGAGGAATGCTCAGCGAAGTGCCATCTGATCGGGGTTCCCTCTGAGTAGGAGCGCTCATGTGAAATGCAATCTGGCGGAGGACGCTGAGCGCATGAGTCAGCCTTCTCCCCTTCGACAAACCGCGGTCGCCGTACTTCTCCTGATGGGCGATCTGGCGGTGATCGCCTGGTTGCTCTGGACCTACGCGTGGACCGGATGGAGGGATGCCTGGAACCGGCAGGACGCACCGACGGCGCCGGGAGTTGCATGGCATGCCGTCTGGATCCTGGCTGCGGGAGCGGTAGTGACAGGCATCGGCCTTCTCGCTCTACGGTGGCGCATTCCAGGCATCACCCAGATCCTCGTCCTGGGCGTCGGCGCAGCGCTTAGCGCCTACTGGGCCGTTCACAGGTAGCAGCCGGCCAGAGTGTCCCGCCTCCCAACCCACAGGCGAAGTTGAAACTCCAGCTGAGCGGCGGACACCGTATCCCCCGCAACAACGCGTCCGGCCTCCCGCCTGGCTGCGCCCGGATGGTCGTGTGCCGCGCGGTCCCGCTGAGGATGGGGTTAGGCACCGCAGGGGGTGTCGTTGTTGCGCAGACTGTGCGTGGTGTCGTTGAGCTGGTAGGAGCGCAGATCGCCCAGGGCGCCGCCCTCGCGCCCGACGCACACGTGCCGGCCGAAGTAGTTGTCCTTCTGATAGACCCTCGCGGTGCGGCCGCTGTTGTTGATGATGGAACTGCCTGCGCCGCGAATGGAGTCCGGCAGGTGGCGCACCGAGCCGTCGACGGCCCGCTTGACGTGGGGCTGGCCGCCGAAGTCGATCTCGGGGTAGATACAGACGAACCCACGCGGACACACAACCTGATGCCGGGCCGGGGCGGGAGCACCCGCGGTGGCAGCATGGGCGGGCGCGAGGCCGGCCAGGGACACGGCCAGGAGAGTCGGGACGGCGGCGGCGAACAGCGTGCCCACGCGCCTGCGGTGCAGAAGTCTCATGGCACCGACCTGTCCTGGCGGAACAGTTCGCCATTCAGCTTCCCTGCAGTTGTTCCTTCGGATGAGTGACTTCCGTGGCGTTCCTGGCTGTTCGCCGCGCGGTGACCAGCACGATTGTCCCGGGAGCGGGCGGTGATGGTCACGCGACGACCTGCACGCGGGCCACCCTGACTCTCTGTTGAGGCGACGTGAGGTTCCCCCGGGATGCGGGAGATGCTGACAGCGGGTCAGATGGGACTCATGAGAGGAACATCGACCATGGCTGCTCCCAGGAAGTACTCGCA
>NZ_JBIRPI010000060.1:0-5995 GCF_044332585.1 Streptomyces sp. NPDC016845
CCCTGGGACCATCCCCGCGGGTGCGGGGAGCAGTCAAGGACCCACAGTTCGGAGTCGGTCGACAGGGGACCATACCCGCGCGCGCGGGGGTGGTCCCTCCGCGCGTCGCGCGCCCTCCAGGGCGATGCCCTGCTCCCCGGCGCCCGCGGGGATGGTCCCGGCAGCCGGAACGGCAGCCAAGTCCAGCCAATCTGCTGCCCGCGCCCGCGGGACCCCGAGCTGGGGCGCGCGGGCGCGGGGAGCAGGCAAAGATCACGTTCGAGGGCGGCAAGGTGTGGCGGGACCGCGTCTTGTTGGTGGCGGCTTACTGGCGGACGGACTTGACGTTGGGAGAGCTTGCCCTGGCTGCCTCGCTTACCCCGGGCGGGGACATCTTCTCCGCCTCTGTCTCACCCACCCCTCGACAGGCCCTCGTCGGTGCGCTCGCAGTGGCACGGCGCGTTGGCGGTGTCTGCCGAGAGTGGTGAACCGCGGGGCGGCGGTGGCTGCCGAGGGTGTGTGGTGGTGTGGCCTCCTGCGAGCCCGGTGGCGGCCGCCTGGGACTTCAGATGCGCCAGGAGCGCAGTGCGTCGGCGATGTCGGAAACCTTGAGTCGGCTCTCGCGGACCTTTCGGATCAGGTCGGACAGTGCCCCGTAGGGCGGGTCGATGCCCTCACCGGACTGGTCGAGGTACTGGGCGGTCACGAAGGCTGCGAAGAGGCTGTTGCGGTGGGGGAGGGGTTCGAGGTGCACGAGGGTGTGCAGGAGTGCGGCGGCACGCCATACGGCGTCGGGGTTGGACTCGGCCAGAGTCGGCGTGCGGGTCTTGTGGCGGGCGATGGCCGCGACAAGAGCCGAGTAGTCGGTGACGGACACATCGTCGTGCCCCAGGGCGATGTCCTGGACGTCCAGGAGCCAGGAGACGTCCACGTGCAGGATCTCGCTCATCAGGCGGCAGTGGCTCCCCGGTCGCGCTCGGAGGCAGGAATGTCGTCGGGGAACGCGCTGTCGAACTCCTCGCGCAGCCTGTCCGCCCAGGACGCAGCGCCTGCCACGAACCGCCTGCGGTGCATCTCGCGCACCCCTAGGTCGTGCACATACTGCTTCAGGCTCTTGCCCTCGGCGGCGGCAGCAGTACGCACGCCTTCCATCTCTTCGTCGGTGAAGGACACATTCAGTGACGGCATACCTCTATGGTACCTACTTGGTACCTACTTGGTACCTGCCGAGGGAACGGGAGAGGCCGTTCGCTTGCTCCCCGCGCCCCCGGGGGCCCCAGGCTCGCGCTCAGCTACGGCGCCGCGCCCGTCTGCTCCCCGCGCCCGCGGGGATGGTCCCCTCAACCACAGGGGGTACCACTGCTTCTCGCGCCTGCGGGGGTGGTCTCGGCACATTGGGAGTTGGCATAGACGCCCGTGGTGCCGTCCTCCTGGCACTGCAGTCCGTCGGTGACCCAGCGGACCGAGCCGTCACCGCCGAGGGAGAAGGCGACCGCAACCTCGAACTCCTTGCCCCCGCAAGGGCAGCAGGCCTCACCAGAATCGGTGTCCTCCCAGAACTTCTCGCTGTCCGCGAGAAACGCACGGCCGCCGCAACCACTGCAGACCCGCTCGGCTCCGCCCTCGACATCATCGAGGAGCACGAAGAAAACGCCCCCGCGACACCCGCCACAGACAGAAGAAACGATCTGCACCGGATGCCCGTCGTCGCCCCCGCGCAGGACCTCCGCGAGCCCGGCGGACACACCCCCACCAATCTGATCATCAGCATGCATAGCCGCATCGTCCCCTACGCCCGAACCGGCGCCCGCCCACCGTGATTGAAGAGTCAGGGGGCCCGAAGGGCTGCGGGAAGGAGCTGTCGGCCGGGCGCAACATCCGTCACACCATCGGTACCGACATCTGTTCCACCATCGGTACCAACATCGGTACCAACATCGCTCAGTACCCTTTCCTCGCGATCGCAGCAAAATGCCAGGTCAAGCCGTGTTTCAAGGACTGGTGCACGTTCTGACAACCCCCCATACGCATCCCTGGCCCCGAAGTAGCAGGCAGGAAAGGGAAGAAGAGGCAGGCAGCAGGACGGGCCGGCGGCGCCTGGTGGGGGAGGGGAGGGGTTCGGTGCTTCGTGCGGCCGCGTGGGCGAAGCCTTCGCGACCGACGGGACACCGCTGCACCGCTGCACCGCTGTGCCTCTGCCGCTCGCAGCCGGTTCGCGCGCGCAGCAGCGCGGTGGAGGAGCCGCGGCGCAGTGTGCGGGGGAGTCCGGCGGGTCGGGCGCTGTCGTCTGGGACATGCTGGTCGTCGATGCGATGGTCGCGGACGTCGGGGCCAGGGGCTGCTGGGCAGGGCTGTCTCGATGGCGGTGAGCCAAGGAGCCGAGAGCGGGCGGGACGCTGCTCTGCTCCGGCGCCTGCGCAGCCAGGGTGCCTACCGCGTCCCTCTACCGGACAGGTACCCGATACAAGCGGTACCTCGGCAACGACGTGCTGCGCAGTGGCCTGGGGAATGGCACCGGCACCGGTAGCTGAGGGCAGTCGAGCACATCCTGCGGGCCTCCAGTCTGCACGGATGCGGGCGGGCCGGTGGGGCGGGGGAGTGCTGCGCGAGGCATGTCCTGGGGAGGGTGTCTTAGCGGTGCGCTTGGGCGGCCGGTGCGGGGGCGGGGTCGGCCGGCGCCCGGTCCCGCCGGGGCGGGGTGGCAAGGGCGCCGGCCGGTTCCGAAAACCCGCACCCGCGGAGGTGACCCTTTGGGCGTGGCTGGGTTCGAGTGTAGCGGGGGCGGGCGGATGCGGGCCGTCGCCGGGCAGGAGATGAGCTGTCTCCCGTAATCTTCTTTCGTTGTTGTGGTGGTCGGGCGGGCCGTCGGCGCCCCGCGGCCGGGCCTCGACGCCGGCCCCGTGCCGGGATGCGGTTGATGCAGGGCAAGGTGAGAGGGACAGATGTGATCCGTGCCGGGCGCGAAGCGTGGGTGGAAAACAGTGCCAATCTTGCTGCGGCGATGGGCCTGAAGATCGGCAGCTTCCGGAACCAGCGGCCGTGGGAACAAAAGGGGTTCCCCGCCGTGATCAGTCCTCCGGAAGCGCGGGCAAAGCTGTGGGACGGCGAACAGACCGCCGCATTCCTGACCGGTCGGCCGGTGCCGGCCCTGCCGGATGCCGACAGCGATGAGGACCTGCTGGAGCGCACCGAGGCCGCGGACTTCCTCGAGGTGAGTCCCAAGACCTGGGACACCTACAAGAAGGACCCCCGTATCGCCCCGCACCTGGTGATCGTGGCCGGGGTGGAGCACTGCCCCCGCGGCGTGCTGCGCGCCTTCCGCACGATGCCGGCACCCGCCGCCTCCGCCCGGCCGGCCCACCGGCCCAGGGGCAGCGGCGACATGGTGCCCCGCGACGAGCTCCCCGCCCGGGTCGCCGCGCTGCTCGATGCCGATCCGGGGCTGACGATCGCGGGCGTCCAGGACGCGCTCGGCATCGCGTACGCGACCGCCGCACGGATGCTTACCCGCCTGCGGGGCGAACGCATCGCCGCTCTTCTAGTCGCCGACGCAGACCTGACCGCCCAGCAGGCCGCACAACGACTCGGCTATCCCACAGCAGTCCACCGTGCCGCGATCGCTTACGCACGCACCGAGGTACGCGCCCGCGCGATCCGCCCCTACCTCCAGAGTGTGGTGGATGTCCTGGTGGCCGAGCGCCTGGTTGAGCCGCAGGACATCACCACGGTGCAGGTGCGTGAGGACGTCCTCGCCGCGGCCGTGGTGCTGTCCTCCACAGCCCCCGCGGCCGCGCTGGTGTGGGATGAGCGCTGGGGCTGGCGCACAGCGGCCAGCCGGCGGCACCCGATCGGCCGCGAGAGCGGAAACCCGCCACGGGGCGAAGTAATCCGATACCTGAGTCCCCACCAGCAGCCGACGGCCCGTGAGGTCCTTGATGCTCTCTTCGACGGCCGACGTGGAAGCAGCCGGCCGATGCAGCGACGCCTCGAAGAACGGTTGGACAACTGATCCGCTGACACGCGCGCCGACAGACAAGACCGCGAAGGCGAGGCGGGGCCCCGCGCGTGCCTTCCCGATGAGGCATGGCGTGGCGCCACAAGGCACCTCGACGTCACCGCCTCCGGTGCCGGACTGCGCTTCGCTCCGGGCAGCCGTGAGCGGCGGGCCATCGCGCGGCCTCGCGTCCCTCTCCCGGCGCCACCCGGAAAGGCACGCCGCGGGCTCGAAATGTGTACCAATCACCCCGGTACCGTGCCACCGGCACAGGGGCGAGGCCCGAGATGGCCAAGGGGGCGCCGGGCCCGGCACTACAGCCCTTCAGTCTGAAATGCTCGACCTGCTGGTTGCACTCACCGCAACCGACAACATCCGTGCAACAGTTTCGACAGCACACAGGTGTTGATCGAGCGCGGAACCCAAGTCAAGCAACCCCCGGCCCCCTCAAGCCATCCGCTCAGAGCGCGACACCTGAGCGCACCGCATCAGGCGTGCTGATGGGTCCCGCCGCCCGACGACGTACGCGCGAACCAGCTGCGCGTCTCGTCCGCGGACAGGACGCGGATCAGCTCGGCCTTGCCCGCAAGGTGTGGGAAGAAACGGTCGGCGTTCCAGCTGCGCTGGTATGCCGGCTCGTCGAGTACGAGCAGGCGGCGCCCCTCCACCACGGGTATGTCGTCGGGCAGCCCCTCGTTCCAGACCGGCTCCCCGTCCGCGGTCAGGAGCTCGAAGGTCCCGGTCGCAATGGTCTGGGTGCGTCCCTGGGCAGGCTCTGGATCGGTGGCCAGACGGACACTCTCCGCCGACGGCGCAGTACCGGGTACGTGGCCGTCACCGATGAGGACGTGGGCGAGCAGAGTGTGCAGCTGGAAGTTGTCCCCGATCCCGCCGATGCCTACCTCGAACCCGGCCCCGGTCGGCCTGTGCAGCACCACGAGGGGCTCGTCGTCCAGGACTGCCAGCGCATAGGCGAGGCACTTGAGATCGTGCCTCTCCAAAGACGCAAGTTCGCGGCAGGCGGGCAGAAGTGCGGAGGCATGCCGACGCCGCACCTCGGTGCTGCGGCACAGCACCGCCAACGCGGGTGGCTGCCACTGTTCGATGGCGCACCAGGCCAGCGCCAGCCGCGCGGCCTCGTGCCGGTCACCACCGAGGCGGGCCAACAACGCGTCGTCGATGATCTCCTCGTCCGGCTCCGGCAGCTCGCCCGCCGCTGGACAGGCTTCCGTCCAGCGGCGGGCGAACTCCAAGGCGTCGTACAAGTCTTGGCGGACACTGTCGAGGATCGGCTCGGCGCAGCCGGCCGGATCGGCCCCGTGTTCGACACAGAAGCCGACCGCCATCGCCAACATGGGCCGCGGACCGGTAGGCGGAAAAAGGGCAAGCAACGCTGCCAGTCGAGGCCCTGCCAAGACGCGCTCAGCAACCGTCGCCGTCTGCACGACGCGCATCATGGCGGTGAAGGCACGCCCGGTACGGTCGCCATCGCGGGCGGCGACCGCCTCTTCCAGCTCGGACACGGTGGCGATGAGGCCCATGGCCTCCCGCTTCCTCTTGAAGATCACCGGCACACCTTAGGACCAGCATCAACCCGACGTCGATGCCAAGCACCTCGCTGCCTCGACTAGCACCCACGTGCGATGCCCCCCCAACGCGGGCTCACTGTGCGCCGACGATCAGGCCGCTTCATCCGAGAGCAGCACCGTAACCTGACAGGGGCGACCCCGCCGACGGGCGCGCCCAGCGGCTTCCCTGCGGGCCCAGCAGGGCGCACTACACCTCTCTCGGCGGCCCGGTGGGGGCGTAGCCCGGGCCGTGCCGGACGGGTGGTGGCGCGCGCCCCGCCCGCACACCCCCGCCCCGGGCCCGGCGCCCCCGCCCCCCCCCCCCCGCCCCACCCGCCCCTCCCCCCACCCCCAGGTTGCCCGACCCCCCCTACCCAGAGATCCTCACCACACCAAACCAGCTTGCCCCTCCCCACCCTCTTCCGACCAGACGCTCGACAGAGGACTGCGCGTC
>NZ_JBIRPI010000061.1:0-5179 GCF_044332585.1 Streptomyces sp. NPDC016845
GGCGGGGAGGGCGCGAAGTACTGGCTCCAGGTCCTGACCGAGATCAAGAACCGCGGCGCGGCCGACGTCCTGATGCTGGTCTGCGACGGCCTGACTGGCCTCCCGGACGCCGTGAACACGGTTTGGCCTGCGACGATCGTTCAGACCTGTGTTGTTTACTTGCTGCGGAACAGCTTCCGCTACGCAGCCAGGCAGGACTGGAGAAGATTGCGGAAGCGCTCAGGCCCGTCTACACCGCGCCGACCGAGGAGGCCGCGCTGGACCGGTTCGTGGAGTTCACCGATGTCTGGGGCGGGAAGTATCCGGCGATCGTCCGGCTCTGGGACGCGGCCTGGGCAGAGTTCGTGCCCTTCCTCCGGTTCGACGTGGAGATCCGCAAGATCGTCTGCACCACCAACGCGATCGAGAGCATCAACGCGCGAGTCCGCAAAGCCGTCCGCGCCCGAGGACACTTCCCCACAGATCAGGCCGCCCTCATGTGCGTCTATCTGGCCGTCATGAGCCTGGACCCGACCGGCACCGGATGCAAACGCTGGACCATGCGCTGGAAGGCCGCACTCCAAGCTTTCGACATCACCTTCGACGGCCGGCTCACCGCCGGACGCCGCTGAAAAAACCGACCGAGTTCCACCGTTCGCTACACAGACCCCTGTCACACCGCGCTTCTATTGCGGTCGCATCAGATGCAGGTCCTCGCCCCAGGCGTCCAGTACCGCGCCGTGCCCGGCCTGCCTGGCCTCTGCCTCGACCTGGGCGAAGAGGCGGCGCTGTACGGATACGTCGCCCGTTCCCGCGATGCGGTCCGCGGCGCCGAGCAGCGTTCCGATGTCCCAGCCGGGCAGCGGAAATCGGGCAAGCTCCCATTCCAGGTACTTGTTGTAGGGGCGGGGGCGACGGTTCAGTGCGAAGAGCAGATCCAGCAGGGCCCGGATGCTGTCGGCAGCGTCGAGCCGGGCAGCGAGCGTGTGCCCGTCGCGGTCGTTCTTGACCGAGCGGTAGAGGGAGTTGGCGTAGGCGTCGAGCGATTCGTCCGCCTCGCGGAAGGCTTCGTCGGTGTCGAGCCGTGCCTTCTCGGCGAGGATCTGGGTGATGGCCCCGTCGAGCCGGTCGAGCACGACCTGGGCGCGGGCGAGGGCGTACCGCTCGAAGCCGGGCATTCCGGCGGCGCGGAACTCGTCGAGGGAGAGGACGACGAGGTCGAGTTCCGGGGTGCGGTGGCCCGTGAACCGGGTGAGGTTGGTTGTCGCGTGGTCAGCGAGTACGACGTACAGGTCGTGGTCGGAGTGCTTGGTGGTCATCCCCTCGTGAGCCCGGGAGCCCTTGAGGACAAGGCCGACGACAGCTGGATCAGTGGCGGCGAGTTCGACGAACGCGTCGTAGGTGATGGGGTTCTGAGCAGTCATTTCGTGATCTCCGGATCGTCATGATGGGCATACCAATCAGGCGACCCCGAACTCATCAGGGTCGCTCTCGCACCATCTGCGGCGGCACTTGGCCGTCGCCCGGAAGATCAACGCACCTGCGGACTCTACTCCCCAGTCAGCCCAGAGGTCTGAGCTTCGTTGCTTTCGTCCCGAACTGACCGATGCCTCCAGGATGTCCTCGTTCAAGACCCAGCGGTGCCGCAGTAAATGCCGGATTTACTGCGGCGGGCCCCGGCTGTGGTCTTCGCGATCTGGGGCGGACCGCTCCGCCCGCCGGGGCGATGTGTACGCATTTGCTGCGGCACCACCGCGCTGACCATGCGGTAAGCCGAGTCATGATCCACTCGTTGCCCCGTTGACGCGTATCTCGGCCGACCCCCTCGTCCTCCCGTCTTGAGGCGGGAGGACGAGCCGGGGTTGGCCTGTGCACCAGATTCAGGAGGGCAGCCCCGGGCCGGTCGAGCGACCAGGAATTTGGCGGATGGTGGGAAAGCCCAGTTGGGTAACCGTCGGCTTGAGGTGTCCCCTCCGCAGCCACACCCCTCCCAACGCCGCACCCCTGCGCAGTGTTCCGCCGACGGGCCCGACGGCGGGCGAACTGCGACACGCCCTGCCCGGCGGCCGTCGCTGAAGCGAAGCCGAAGGTTAATGCGCCGCGGCCGCGCGGGACGCGGACCGGCTCGGAAGCCCGGAGGCCCGGCACGCCCGAGGGCCTGCGCCGCATCCGGGCGCACTGCACCCTGACGTCCCACCAACGGGTCGCACGCGACGACGCCGAACAGCTCCAGCACGGTTCAGACGGCGGTCCAGTCGCGTAGCTGGCGCGCGATGGAGGCGACGCCTTGGGCGCCAGCAGCGGCATCGCGCACCAGCTCGGCGGCCGCCTTGATCGGATAGTCCAGGCGTCGCTCGTGCAGCATCAGGTAGGCCTCGGTGGCATGCCAGGCGAAGGCGGCGTTGGAGTGCTCCAGGCAGGGCAGCCGCGCCAGGGTGTGCAGCAGGGCTGCCGCCTTCAGGTTCAGCGACCCGTAGACATCGTGCTCCAGAGCGCGGGCGCTGACCCGGGCGACGGCCGCATACAGCGGTCCCAGATCATCGACCTGTGGGTCCCCGTCCAGCAGCTCGGCGGCGTGCAGCAGGAAGGACACATCCAGCGGATGCTGCTCGGGCTCGCTCACGCGGCATGCCCCCGCGCGGACGCGTCCAGCTCGGCGCGCGCGTCCCGCTCCGCCGCCCGCTGCTCCTTACTCGGATCCAGGTCGGTGAGGTCCCGGAAGGCATCACCGCTGCGGGCCTGGGAGGCCTGGAACGCGGCCAGGAACGTCTTCTCGACAGCGGTGGCCCGATCGACGGCGGCCCGCAGGATGTACTCCTGCATGCTCACCCCCTCCTGCCGTGCCGCGGCCTCGATCGCCGCTCGCTGGCCGGGGTCGGGAAACCGGAGGTTCAACGCTTTCGGATTACTCGCCATGGTACCGATGGTACTACTGGCCCCATGGGGTGGACAGGGCATCCGCCCGACGGCTGGCTCCCGGAACCGCAGCCAGGCCCGCCCAGCTGGAACAGCGAGCGACCGCGGGTTCGGCGGCGCTCGCAGCACAACGATGACAAGGCGCTACGGGGTACCGGGGCGGCGCAGACTAGGATCCCGGCTCATGACCGATCGGCCGTTACCTGCTTCCACCACTTCCGCGGCGCGGAGACTGGCCGCCCGCGTACGCGCGCTGCGCGAGGCGCGAGGGTGGACCTGCGAACGCCTGGCGGCGGAGGCCGGGATCGACCGGGCAACGCTGGCCCGCCTCGAAGGCGGAGGCGCGATTCAGCCAGGATTCTTCACCATGGGTGCCGTGGCCGAGGCCCTGTCTGTCTCTCTCGATGACCTGTTGCGTCACGCGCGCACGGCCGAGGGCGGCTTGTGGTCGGCGGGATACGAGGGACGGGACATCGATTCCTTCGTCGCATCCCTGCTCACCGCCCAAATCAGCATGGTCGCCGACGTCCGCCTGACCCCCATAAGCCGCAAGCCCGGCTTCAGCAAGACCCGCCTTGGACACGCGCTCGACGAGGCCGGCATCGCCTACACCCACCTGCGCGCCCTGGGAAACCCCAAGGACAACCGGGCCCCGTTCTGGGAAGGCCGCATCAGCGAAGGCCGCGCGCGTTTCCGCAGCCTGCTGCGCACCGACGCGGCACGGGCCGACCTCGACGTCCTTGCCGAACACGCAGCTCAGGCCCGGGTCGCCGTGCTGTGCTTCGAGAAGGACGAACAGCGTTGCCACCGCCAGGTCGTCCTGGAAACGCTCCGCAAGCGCGCCTCCCTGCCGATCGCCCCGCTGGCCTGACCCCAACTACCGGCTCCGCATGCCCCCTTGCGTGCCTTCAGCGCGTGACCTGCAATCTGGCACACGGGCTCAGCGGGGGAGGGGCGGGATGCCGGGCGGATGGCAGCGGGCACGCATCATGATCACGGTAAAGACGTATCCCGAGCTGTCCGCGAAGTACCGCGAGACCAGCTGCGTCGCCGGCATACGGCTCGACCGCGACAGCCCCGAACACGTACGCCTCTTCCCCGTCCCCTTCAGGCTCCTGGACGCACAGAGCCAGTTCGCCAAGTACGCGATCGTCGAGGTCGACGTGCGCCGCCACCAGCAAGACCGCCGCCCCGAAAGCTGGCGCCCGAACCTTGACACACTCAAGGTCATTGACCGGATCGGCACCCGCGACGGCTGGCGACAGCGCTACTCGCTCCTGCGCCCGCTGATCGCCCCGTCGCTGTGCGCGATCAAAAGGGACCAGGCCCGACACGGCACCTCCCTGGGCCTCTTTCGCCCGGCCGCCCCCGTCCACTTCCGGCTGGAGCCCGCCGAGCCCTGGCCGGCCTCCAAAGCCGCTCTGGCCGACCAAATGGACCTGCTTGACCAGGACCTGAAACAACTGCAATGGGTACCCCTGGAGTTCCGCTACCGCTTCCGCTGCAACGACGCCCACTGCACCGGCCACGACCTGGCGCTCCGCGACTGGGAAGCCGGCGAGTCCTACCGCAAATACCTGCGCACCTACGGGCAGACAGGGGTGCAGGACAAATTACGGGAGCGTTGGTCCACCCGGATGTTCAGCCCGGGCAAGGCCGTCCACTGCTTCGTCGGGAACCTCGCCAAACGGCCCGCAACCTTCATGCTGCTCGGCCTCTTCTACCCACCCCGGCAGGCCCTTGAGCACCACCAGGAAGAACTTTTTCCGCTATGAGTGCGCGGCTGGCGGTCTTTGCTGCGTGCCTCCGTCTGCGTAAAGCCTGTCCCTGGCCGCGGGGCCCACCTCAGTACCAGCGCTTGCCGGGGACCTGGCGTGTCTGGACGTAGATCTTCCCGCCGATGCTGAGGCTGCGGTCCACACCGTCCGGGTGGTCCGCGTCCTTGGTCACCGTGGCGGTCAGCCGGATGGCCGCCGGGCTCTTCTGGTACTCCATGTCGGAGCGGTCTGAGCTGCCCTCACCAGTCTGCACGGTCCGGTAGGAAACCTGCGCGAACATCTTCTTCTGCGCGGCCGTGAGGACGGCGTGCGCGTCGGTTCGCTCGTTGCGCGGGTGATCGGTGGCGGGAGTGGTGGAGTTGCTGCCGCACCCGGCCAGCGCCAGGGTCAGGCCGGCCCCCGCGAGGGTGAGTGAGGTTCCCCCGTTGTTCGGGAGTCGCTGATCAGCTGGTCAGGGCGGGTTGACGGGTGTTCAGGTTCGTTGGTTCGGCCGTCGCCTGGTCGGC
>NZ_JBIRPI010000062.1:0-5045 GCF_044332585.1 Streptomyces sp. NPDC016845
TCGCTCGGGTCCTCCGCACGCGCCGCCTGCACACCGGAGGCGAAGGTCCGCAGCAACCGTGGATTGCGCAGGTCGCCCAGGAACAGCGCGCCACCTGGGGCGAGGGCCCGGAGCGCGTGGTGGACGACCTGCTCCAGGTACCCGGCGTTCGGGAAGTACTGGGCCACGGAGTTGAGCACGATCGTGTCGAAGTGGCCCTGCGGAAGGTCGGCGAAGTCGTGGGCAGGCTGGGTGCGGAGCCGGACCCGCGTGGCCAGAACGGGGTCGGCGTCGACGTGCCGCCGAAGCTCGTCGATGACGGTGCGGGAGAAGTCGGTGCCCCAGTACTCCTCGCACTCGGGCGCCAGCCGGGCCAGGAGCAGGCCGGTGCCGACACCGATCTCGAGGATGCGGCGCGGCCGTAGGGAACGGATGCGGTCGACGGTCGTGTCACGCCATTCCCGCATCTCGGGCAGCGGGATCGGCTTGCCGTCGTAACTGCTGTTCCAACTGGCGAAGTTCTCGCCGAAGGCCGTCTGCTCCGCGGCGTCGTACACGGCGTCGTACAGGTTCTGCCACTCGCTGAGCTGGTCCTGTTCCGCAGCGTCGTCGTGGTCACGCGCCGACGTGTCGGCCACGGCATAGGCGACGAGCCGGGCGTCACCGGGCTGGTCCTCGCGGACGACGACGGCTGCCTGTGCGACGTCCGTGTGGTCGGTGAGGACCTCCTCGATCTCGCCGAGTTCGATGCGGAAGCCGCGAATCTTGATCTGATGGTCGACGCGCCCGATGAACTCCAGCTCGCCGTCCCGGTTCCACCGCACCAGGTCGCCGGTGCGGTACATACGAGCACCGGGCTCGGGAGCGTAGGGGTCCGCCACGAACCGCTCGGCAGTCAGGCCGGGCTTGTTCAGGTAGCCGCGTGCGACACCGGCCCCCGCGATGTACAGCTCCCCCACCACACCGGGCGCCACCAGATCCAGCCCGGAACCCAGCACGTAGGTCCGTGTGTTGGCGATCGGCCTGCCGATCGGCGGTGCGCCCGCGCCGTCGGCCAGGTCCGCGGCGGTCGACCAGATGGTGGTCTCGGTGGGGCCGTACAGGTTGGTCAGGTCGTCGGTGAGCGTGCGCAGCGTCTCGGCGAGCGGGGTGGGCAGCGCCTCACCGCCGGCCAGCATGCGCAGCCCCCGCAGCGCCTCCGGGTCGTGTGCCGCCAGGAGCTGCCACAGTGAGGGGGTGCCCTGTACGACCGTGACGCCGTGCCGGGCGATCAGGTCGAGCACGGCGGACGGCTGAGGGACTGCCTCCTTGGGTGCGAGGACGACCGTGGCACCCGACAGGAGCGGGTGGTACAGCTCCAGCGCGGCGATGTCGAACGCCACCGTGGTGACCGCGAGCAGCCGTTCCTCCGTCCGGAGCGGGACTTTGCGCCGCATCGCTTCGAGGAAGTTGAGCAGCGGCGCGTGCGGGACGACCACGCCCTTGGGGCGGCCGGTCGAACCGGATGTGTAGATCACGTACGCGGCGGCCTCGGGTGCCGGCGGCCCCGCGTGGCCGGTGTCGACCGGGTCGGTGTCGGGGCAGGCGGCCAGCAGGGCGTGCGTGTCCGGGGAGTCCAGCACCAGTCGTTGCGCCGGTCCACCGCTCGGCGTCCGCGCGTCCGTCGACAGCGTGGTGAGCAGCAGGCCGGGCCGTGCGTCCTCGAGTACGTGGGTGAGTCGGCCGGCCGGGTGGTCCGGGTCCAACGGCAGGTACGCGGCGCCGCTCTTGAGCACGGCCAGCAGGGCGACCACCAGCTCCGCCGAACGCGGCAGAGCCAGCGCGACCACCTGGTCCGGGCCGGCGCCTCGGCGCAGCAGGACGTGCGCGAGGCGGTTGGCGCGGCGGTCCAGCTCCGCGTACGTGAGGGTGGTGTCCCCGGCGATCAGGGCGACGGCGTCAGGGGTGGCGGCGGCCTGCTCGGCGAAGCGGACGGGCAGTGGTTTCTCGCCGAACCCGGCCTCGGTCCCGGTCTCGGTGTCGGTCCCGGTCCCGGTCCCGGTCTCCAGCCAGGTGCCGAGCAGTTGCCGGTGTTCGTCGGGGGTAAGGATGTCGATGTGGTTGAGGGGCTGGTCGGGGTGGGTGGTGGCGACGTCGAGGAAGTGGAGCCACCGCTCGAACAAGGCCCGCACCGTGGAGGCGTCATAGATGTCGCTGGAGTACTCGACCGCCCCGCTGATCCCCTGCGGCTCCCCGTGGGCACCGCGCTGCTCGGCAAGGCTGAAGAACAGGTCGAACTTCGCCGTCCCGGTCCGTCCCGGAGCGACATCGATCGTCAGACCGGGAAGCTGGAAACTCGCCTCGGGCGCGTTCTGGAGGGCCAGCATCACCTGGAAGAGCGGATGGTGCGACAAGGTCCGGGCCGGATTGAGCAACTCGACCAGATACTCGAAGGGAACATCCTGATGCGCGTAAGCGGCCAGACTCCTCTCCCGCACCCGAGTGATCAACTCCGTAAGACTCGGATCACCGGACGTGTCCGTGCGCAGCACCAGCGTGTTCACGAAGAACCCGATCAGCTCATCCAACGCCTGATCCGTACGCCCCGCCACCGGACTGCCGACCGGAACGTCCTTACCCGCCCCCAACCGGGAGAGCAAGGCCGCAAGCCCCGCCTGCAACACCATGAACAGACTCGCGCCCGACGCCCGCGCCAGATCGGCCATACGCCGATGCAGATCCGGATCGATGTCGACCGTGACGTAGTCGCCTTGGTAGGTCATCACCGCCGGGCGCGGACGGTCCGTCGGAAGCGTCAGCTGATCCGGCAGACCCGCCAACGCCTCCGTCCAGTACGCGATCTGCGTCGCGAACAGACTGTCCGGGTCATTCTGGTCACCCAGGAGTTCGTTCTGCCACAGGGTGTAGTCCGCGTACTGCACCGGCAGCCCACGCCACTGCGGCACCCGCCCCTCCACCCGCGCCGTATACGCACGAGTCAGATCAGCAGCGAGCGGACCCAACGACCAACCGTCCCCCGCGACGTGATGCAGGACCAGAACGAGGACGTGGCGGTCGGGGCTGAGGCGGAACAGCTCGGCGCGCAGGGGGATCTCGGTGGCCAGGTCGAAGGCATACCGGGCCGCTGACTTCAGGGCCTCTGGCAGCTCCGTCTCGGTGATGTCGGTGGCGGGCAGTTCGACGCTCACGCTGTCGAGGACGTGCTGGTAAGAGGCGCCGTCGGCCTCGGGGAACACCGTCCGCAGGCTCTCGTGCCGGGCCACCACGTCACCGAGCGCGGCACGCAGCGCATCACGGTCCAGCTCACCGCTCAGCTTCAGAGTCAGCGGGATGTTGTAGGTGGCGCTCGGACCCTCCATCTTGTGCAGGAACCACAGCCTGCGCTGGGCGAACGACAGGGGCACCGCGTCGGGCAGTTGCTGCTTGGTCAGGGCGAGCCGTGCGGGTCCGGCGGTGTCGAGCCGGGCCGCGACCGCGCCCGCGGTCCGTGCCTCGAAGAGCGTGCGCAGGCCGATCTCGACGCTGAAGGCGGCCCGGATGCGGGCGATCAGACGGGTGGCCAGCAGCGAATGCCCGCCCAGGTCGAAGAAGTCGTCGTCGACGCCGACCCGAGCCAGACCCAGCACCTGCGCGAACAGATCGCACACGATCTGCTCCTGCGGCGTACGCGCCCCGCGCCCCGACCCGGCCGACGCGAACTCCGGCGCGGGCAGGGCCGCCCGGTCCAGCTTGCCGTTGGCCGTCAGAGGCAGGCTGTCCAGGAGTGCGACGGCCGAGGGCACCATGTGTTCGGGCAGCCGCTCGCGCACGAACTCCTTCGCCTCCTCGGGCCGCAGGCTCTCCCGGGTCACCACATAGGCCACCAGCCGGGGCCTGCCGGGCTGGTCCTCCCGGGTGACCACAGCGGCCTGGCTGATGTGGGGGTGCTCGGTGAGGACGTTCTCGATCTCGCCGGGTTCGATGCGGAAGCCGCGGATCTTGACCTGGTGGTCGGCGCGGCCGACGAACTCCAGCTCGCCGTCATGGTTCCACCGCACCAGGTCACCGGTGCGGTACATCCGCCCACCGGGCTCAGGGGTGTACGGGTCCGCCACGAACCGTTCGGCCGTCAAGCCGGGCCTGCCCAGGTAGCCGCGCGCGACACCGGCCCCCGCGATGTACAGCTCCCCCACCACACCGGGCGCCGCCAGCTCAAGACCCGAACCCAGCACGTACGCGGAGGTGTTGGCTATCGGTCGGCCGATCGGCGCGGTGAGCGGCCAGTTGTCGGGGTCGTCGCTCAGGGTGTGGGCCGTGACCACGTGGGTCTCGGTGGGGCCGTAGTGGTTGTGCAGCACGCGCTCCGGTGCCGAGGCGCTGAACTCGCGCACGACGCGGCTCAATGTCAGTGCCTCGCCGGCCTGCGCGACGGTCCGCAGCCGGGGCAGCACGCGCCCCTGCTCGACGGCGGCCTCGGCGACGGCCTCCAGCACGAGGTTGGGCGCGAACAGTTCCTGCACTCCGTGCTCGTCCAGCCACTCGACGAACCGGGCCGCGTCGCGCCGGACGTCCTCGTCCGGGACCACCAGGGTCTTGCCGTACATCAGGGCCGACAGCATCTCCTGCGCGGAGACGTCGAAGCTGACGGCCGTGAACTGCGCCGTCCTGGTGCCGGGTTCGCCGCCGACCGCCTCGTGGTGCCACTTCAGCAGGTTCACCAGCGCACCGGCGGGCATGACGACGCCTTTGGGCCGGCCGGTGGAGCCGGAGGTGTAGATGACGTACGCGGGATGACCGGGCGCGAGCGCGGTAACAGGGTTGTCCGCGGACCGACCCGTCACATCGAGCACGTCCAGCAGCAGTACGGGCGTCTCCTCCACCATGGCTGCCGAGGGACGATGCTCACTCGTCGTCAGCACAAGAGCGGGCCGCGCATCGGCGACCATGTGCGCCACACGAGCCGCCGGATACGCCGGATCGACAGGAAGATAGGCCGCACCCGCCTTGAGCACCGCCAGGACAGCCACCACCAGGTCCGCACTCCGCGGCAGCGCCAGAGCCACCACATCCTCCGGACCGACACCACG
>NZ_JBIRPI010000063.1:0-4612 GCF_044332585.1 Streptomyces sp. NPDC016845
TCCCGGGTCAGGTAGATCTCGCCGCGGGTCAGCAGGTCCTGGACGGTGACCTCGAAGTAGGCGGGCAGCAGGTCGCGCCGCCGTACGGGGTCGGGAATCAGGCACTCGGCCCAGGGGTCCTCGGCGAACGCCTCCGACAGGAGCGGAACGATGCGCGGCACGTCGGAGGCGTCCGCCGACCGGAAGTCGACTTCGGCACACGGCCGAGCCGCGTCCTCGTGCTCGCCCATGTGCGGGTTCTCCATTCCGGACGGTGAGGGTCACCCCCACCATGACCGGGCATCGCGCCCGCGCGCTGTTCCACTTGCTCCCTTCGGTGGCTGATCGACCGAACCGTGCCTGCCAGGCGATCAGACCGACCAGCACCTGCCCGGCATCGCGTGGTCGCGAGTTCGAATCCCATGCAACTGAGCCCTGGGGTTTCAAAGATGGGCTCTCACTTCAGGCGCGTCACGGTCACCACCGAATGCCGCGTCGTACCCGAAGCGACTTCGACGAGCGGGCCGTGCGCCATGGCGGCGTAGCTGTCTCCCGAAGCGGTGCGTGCGCGCAGGGCCGGGCCGTCGGCGGCAGGCAGCTGCGCAGCGACCTGTCGGCGAGCGCCGGGGGCAGAGTCTGGGTGAGGGCTGTTCGGCCGTCAGGCAGGCGAACCGCCAGGTTCTTGGGGCGCCTGCGGGGGCCGGTGTAGCCGACCACGTCGGCGTCTACCGTCTCACTGTGACGCACCTTCCGCCACGATCGGTCCGGCCGGTACGGGGTCGTTGCGCGCTTGGCGACGATCCCCTCCACGCCCTGCTTGTTCGCGCGGTAGGTGTGTCCCGCGCTGGTCACGTCTCTTTGAGTTGGACCAGCGCGGCCTCCGATGTCCCGTTGCGGCGAGCGTTCGTGTCATTCCCGTGAGCTGCGGGGCAACCGATGGTGAGCTATTGAATCGGCGTGCTGTCAATTGCAGTTGCAGCCCGATGCCCTCTTGGTTTCGGCGACGGACTTGTTCGGGTCGTCGGCCTGTTCAGCGGGGGTGCAGCAGGCGGTGACGCCGCAGCACGAGTCGCTGTCCGTGCTCGCCTCAGCCTTGTTGCGTGTGGTGGGCTTGGTGGCACGGACGATGGCGGAGTGCATGCCGCCCGCGACGCTGTGGGTCGCGGTGAGCTCGATGTCGGTGAAGCCGGCTTCTTCCAGGCCGGTTCGGTATTCGGCGAAGGAAAGGGCGCCGGCGATGCAGCCGACGTAGTCGCCGCGCTCGGCCCGCTGGGCGGGGGTGAGGGTGTCGTCGGCGACGACGTCGGAGATGCCGATCCGTCCGCCGGGGGCCAGGACACGGAACATCTCGGCGAACACGGCGGGCTTGTCGGTGGACAGGTTGATGACGCAGTTGGAGATGACGACGTCGATGGTGTTCGCGGGCAGGGGGATGGCCTCGATGGTGCCCTTGAGGAACTCCACGTTGGTGGCGCCAGCCTTCTTCTGGTTGGCCAGGGCCAGGGCGAGCATCTCCTCGGTCATGTCCAGGCCGTAGGCCTTGCCGGTGGGGCCGACGCGGCGGGCGGAGAGCAGGACGTCGATGCCGCCGCCGGAGCCAAGGTCGAGAACTCGCTCGCCTGCGTTGAGGTCGGCGACCGCGGTGGGGTTGCCGCAGCCGAGGGAGGCGGCGACGGCCTCAGCAGGCAGGGCGTCGCGCTCGTCGGCGGCATAGAGGGTGCCGCCGAAGTTGTCGTCGACCTCGATGGCCTCAGGGCCGCAACAGGCGGTGCCGCCCTCGGTGACCTGGACTGCGGCCGCGGCATAGCGCTGGCGGACGGTCTCGCGCAGGTCAGTGTTCTGCTCGCTCATGACTCGGCTCCTCAAATGACAGGAGGGGGCAACCCCGATGGGGCTGCATTGATGTTCCTCGATGCAACCTTGCGGCGTGAATCGAAGCCTGTCAATATCGAGGCATGTCGAAACAAGAGCTTGTGGTGCTCGGCCAGGGCACCGCCTCCGGGTGCTGCCCGACGCTGCTGAGTGCGCCGCTGGAGGAGGACCAGGCGGCCGAGCTGGCGCCGGTCTTCAAGGCCCTGGGCGATCCGGTCCGTCTGCGGTTGCTGTCGATGATCGCCTCGCAGCAGGGCGGGGAAATCTGTGTCTGCGACCTCACCCCGGCCTTCGAGCTGTCGCAGCCGACCATCTCGCATCACCTCAAGCTGCTGAAGCAGGCCGGGCTGATCGCCTCCGAGCGCCGGGGGACGTGGGTGTATTACCGGCTGCTGCCCCAGAAGACCGACCAGCTGGCCGCGATCCTGACCCGCCCAGGCAACCCGGAGGCCCAGCCCCTTGAGCCACTCGGCGACCGGGCCGGGGCTGCCTCGTGAGCGGGACAACCGCTGCCCCGGACGGTTCGGTGGCCGGGCAGCTGTCGCTGGTCGACCGGTTCCTCGCGGTGTGGATCCTCGCCGCGATGGCCGCCGGTCTCGGGCTCGGCCGCCTGGTCCCCGGCCTCGGCGACGCGCTGGCGAAGGTCACGGTCACCGGCGTCTCGCTGCCGATCGCGCTCGGCCTGCTCGTGATGATGTATCCGGTCCTGGCCAAGGTCCGCTATGACCGCCTGGACACCGTCACCCGCGACAAGCGCCTGCTGATCCCGTCCCTGGTCATCAACTGGATCCTCGGGCCGGCCGTCATGTTCGCCCTCGCGTGGCTCTTCCTGCCGGACCTGCCGGAATACCGGACCGGATTGATCATCGTCGGGCTCGCCCGCTGCATCGCCATGGTCATCATCTGGAACGACCTGGCCTGCGGCGACCGCGAGGCCGCAGCCGTCCTGGTCGCCCTGAACTCGGTGTTCCAGGTGATCGCGTTCGCGGGGCTGGGCTGGTTCTATCTGTCCGTCCTGCCCGGCTGGCTGGGCCTGGAACAGACGACCCTGGACGTGTCGGTGTGGGAGATCGCCCGCTCGGTCCTGATCTTCCTCGGCATCCCGCTCGTCGCCGGATTCCTGACCCGCAAGCTGGGCGAGAAGACCAAGGGCCGCCACTGGTATGAAACGAAACTGATCCCCCGGATCGGGCCGTTCGCCCTGTATGGACTGCTGTTCACGATCGTGGTGTTGTTCGCTCTGCAGGGCGACGCGATCACCTCGAAGCCATGGGACGTGGTGCGGATCGCCCTGCCGCTGCTGGTGTACTTCGCCGTGATGTGGGCCGGCTCCATGGCCCTGGGCAAGACGGTCGGCCTGGACTATCCGCGGGCCACCACACTCGCCTTCACCGCCGCGGGCAACAACTTCGAACTCGCCATCGCGGTGGCCATCGCGACGTTCGGGGCGACGTCCGGGCAGGCCCTGGCCGGAGTCGTCGGCCCGCTCATCGAGGTACCGGTGCTGATCGGCCTGGTCTACGTCGCGCTCACCGCCCGCCGCTATTTTCCCAGGTCCGAGCCCTTGCCAGCTCCAGCGGTCGGCATCGAGGAAGGTTCCGCCCGTGTCTGAGGTCGCCGCAAGGCCGTCGGTGCTGTTCGTGTGCGTCCATAACGCCGGACGCTCGCAGATGGCTGCTGCCTTCCTCACCCATCTCGGACGCGGCCGGGCCGAGGTCCGCTCCGCCGGCTCGGTCCCGGCCGACAGCGTTAACCCGGCGGTCATCAAGGCGATGGCCGAGGTCGGGATCGATCTGTCCGCCGAGGTGCCCAGAATGCTGACCGCCGAGGCGGTCCAAGTGTCCGATGTAGTGATCACGATGGGCTGCGGAGATGCCTGCCCCATCTTGCCGGGCAAGCAGTACCGGGATTGGACGCTCAAAGACCCGGCCGGCCAGGGCATCGATGCAGTCCGCCCGATCAGGGACGAGATCGAGGCACGCATCCGCGACCTGCTCACCGACCTCCTTCCCACGCAGTGACGCCTCGCCGGACCGTCAGCTGCAGGAGCTGATGTTCTGGCCGTCGCAGGGAACGGCCGCGAGGCGGGTCGCAGATATGGCGTGCCGGTACTGGCCTGGGAGCTACGCAGCCGGGCGAGCTCTTCGTGCTGGGCGGCGATGCGGGACAGCACGATGGTTTTGAACTCCCTCAGTTTTTCGACTGCCGCGCTCTGGCTGGCCATGCGCTTTCGCAGGGCGTCGATATCGGCTTTCAGACGGGCTATCTGGGCCTCCCTCGGGTCCGGGAGGGTACCCGCCTCCTGCAGCGACTTCAGTCGGCGGGCGAATTCATTGGCAAGATGCTGGTACGGGCCCTCCCGCACAGTGCCGTTGGAATTCTTCTTCGGGTAGAAGCCGGTGTGGTTGACCCCGGTCGCTGCGGCCAACGTTCGGAGGTCGCAGCGTCCGCCGGGCGGAAGCTCGCCGCGCAGGAGACGGTCCATGGCGGCCCGGATGGCTTCCTCGTTGCGCCGGCGTCCGGCGCTACTGATCTGGCCCAAGAGTCTCTCCCTGATCTGCGGCGTCGATCCCGGAGACGATGCGTTCAGCGCGTTCGGCCTCATCGAGCAGCCGGGTGCGCTCGGTTTTGGGGTGCCGGTAAGAACGCTGTCACCAGCCGCAAACGGGTCTGTGTAGCGAACGGTGGAACTCGGTCGGTTTTTTCAGCGGCGTCCGGCGGTGAGCCGGCCGTCGAAGGTGATGTCGAAAGCTTGGAGTGC
>NZ_JBIRPI010000064.1:0-3838 GCF_044332585.1 Streptomyces sp. NPDC016845
GCACCAGTGGAGGTAGTTGACGACGCCGCGGTGTTCGAGGGCGACGCCCTTGGGGCGGCCGGTGGAGCCTGAGGTGTAGATGATGTAGGCGAGGTTGTCGGGTGTGGCCAGGGGGGCCGGGTTGGTCGTCGGTCCCTGGGGCCACTGGGTGTCGACCAGGAGGCGGGGCGTGTCGGCGGGCAGACGGCCGGTGTGGTTGCTGCTGGTGATGATGAGCGGGGCCTGGGCATCGTCGACCATGTACGTGATGCGGTCGGTCGGGTACTCCGGGTCCAGGGGCACGAACGCGGCGCCCGCCTTCATGATGCCGAGCAGGGCCGCGATCAGTTCAGGCGACCGGTCCAGGCAGACCGCGATGAGGGTGTCCGGGGTGATGCCCGTTTCCCGCAGATGGTGCGCGAGCTGATTCGCTCGCTCGTTGACCTGCTCGTACGTCCACTGTTCGTCGCCGTGGGTGATGGCGATGGCGTCCGGGTCGGTGTTGACCCGGTCCTCGATGAGCGAGTGGATGGTCGCGGTGTCGGGGTAGGGGCCGGTGACGCCGTTCCAGTCGACCAGGATCTCCTGCCGCTCCCGCTGCGTGAGCATGTTCAACTCCGCGATGCGCGCCGCGGGAGCCGCCACGACGGATTCAAGGAGAGTACGCAGATGATCGGCCATCCGCTCGATCGTCGCCGCGTCGAACCGGCTCCGGTCGTAGACGAAGCGGAACTCCAGGGCGCGGCCCGCCGACACGACCAGAGTGAGCGGATACCCGGTGCGCTCGACGCAGTTGACCAGACGCCGGGTCAGCCCCTCGGGGAAGTCCGACGGCTTCTGCACCACCGGATAGTTCTCGAAGACCAGGATGGACCGGAACAGCGGCTCTCCGCGCGCGATGCCGCTGTGCTTCTGCACGTCGACCAGGTGGCAGTACTCCCACTGGCGCATCTCCAGCTGCTCGTCCTGGAGATCCCGCAGCCAGCCCGCGACGCCCATGTCACCCGTGAGCCGGCCGCGTACCGGAAGCGTGTTGATGAACAGCCCCATCATCGAGTCCACGCCCGGCAGCGCGATCGAGCGGCCCGAGATGGTCGAACCGAACAGTACATCGTCGCTGCGGCTGTAGCGGGAGAGCAGGATCGACCAGAGCCCCTGCACCAGGGTGTTCATCGTGATCCGCTGGGACCGGGCGTAGTCACGGGCCTGTGCGGACAGCTCGGACGAGGCGACCACTTCGCATTCCCCGACGCCTGTGTCCCCGGTCTCGCGGTCCACATGCAGGTTGGTCGGCTCTTCCACCCCGGCCAGGTACCTCTTCCAGAAGTCGGCCGACCCGTCCCCCTGTTGGGCGTTGAGCCACTCGATGTAGCGGCGGTACGGGGCGGCCGGCGGCAGCGCGGCAGGTGTGCCGTCGAGGAGGCCGCGGTAGAGGGCGAACAACTCCTTCTGGAGGATCTGCACGCTCCACCCGTCCAGCAGGATGTGGTGGAACGACCAGACGACGTAACGCCGTTCCTCCGCCGTCCGCAGCACGGTCACCCGCACCAGCGGCGCCCGGGACAGATCGAAGCCGCGCTCCCAGTCCTCCGCGAGGAAGGCGTCAAGCCGCTGCTCCTGGTCGGGCAGGCCGCGCAGGTCCCGTACCGCGAAGGGCACGGGAGCCCGGCGCTGCACCACCTGCACCGGTTCCGACACGCCCTCCCAGACGAACGCGCTGCGCAGGATCGAATGCCGGTCGACGAGCTGCTGCCACGCCTGCCCGAACAGCGCGTCGTCGAAGAAGCCTTCGACCTCCTCCGTCATCTGCACCATGTAAGGGCGTGTGTCGGAGGTGTCCTTCAGCGAGTGGAACAGCATCCCGAACTGCAGGGGCGAGAGCCCGTAGACGTCTTCCACGTTGTGCGTGCTCATATCGAGAACCTCTTCAGGATCGCGGCCATGTCGGTGTCACCGATGTCGGTGAGGGGGACGCCGGGAGTGGTCCGGCGGGGCTCGGCGGCGCCTTCGGCACTGCCGGCGATCAACGTGCGCAGGTGGCCCATCACCCCGTCGGCCAGCCGCTCGACGGTCTCCCGGTCGTGCAGCGCCGTCGAGTAGCCGATGTACAGCCCGAACGTGTCGCCCTCGACGGCCGCGGTCACATCGAGGACGTTCCAGCGCATACCGTCCGGGCTGATCGAGTGGCCCTTGGGCTCGTCGGCGGGGGCGTACCGCCCGATGCCGGGGAGGTCCCGGCCGAACTGCCCCAGATAGTTGAAGTTGACCTCCGGAACCCGCTGCCGGCCCAGGACGGACGCCACGTCGGGTGCCCCGAGATGACGCAGGACGCCGTAGCCGACGCCCTTGTTCGGGATCCGTCCCAGCTGTTCCTTGACGGAGTCGAGCGACGCGACCGGGCCGGCACCCGGCGCCAGTCGCAGCGCGACGGGGAACACGGACGTGAACCAGCCGACGGTCCGCGACAGGTCGACGTCGGGGAACAGATCCTCGCGGCCGTGCCCCTCCAGACCGATCAGCGTCTCGTCGTCGCCCGTCCAGTCCCGCAGCGCCTGGGCGAGGGCGGTGAGCAGCGCGTCGTTGATCTGCGTGCTGAAGGCACGGGGCACGTCCCGGAGCAGGGAGCGTGTCTCGTCGGGGGTGAGCGTCGCCGTGACAGTGGACGCCGAGCCCAGGTCGTTGCGCCCGTCCCGGTCACGCGGAACCTGCCCGTCGGGCTTCGCCTCCGCCCAGTACGCGAACTCGGCGCGCGCCGTGTCCGACGTCGCGAACCCGCGCAGCCGTTCCGCCCAGGCCCGGAAGGACGTCGTCTTCGCGGGCAGCCGCGGTGTCCTGCCGGCGGCGCGCTGCTCGTAGCAACTGCCCAAATCCTCCAGGAGGATCCGCCAGGAGACCCCGTCGACCGCCAGGTGGTGCACGGCGATGAGCAGCCGCTGCCCTCGCGCCGCGCCCAGTTCCAGCAGGGCGCACCTGATGAGGGGGCCCTTCGCCAGGTCGAGGCCCTGCTGGGTCTCCTCGGCGATACCGAGTGAGACCGAGTTCAGGGCGTCGGCGGTGACGTCGGACAGATCGTGGACGTCGAGGACGCCGGTGTCCACCGACTCGTCCAGGTACTGACGCCAGCCGTCCCCACCCCTCTCGCAGCGCAGGCGCAAAGCGTCGTGGTGCTCGATCAGATCGGTCAGCGCCAGTCGCAGGACGTCGGGGTCCAAGGAGTCGGTGGCCAGCAGCTCGGCCTGGTTGAAGTGGTCGAAGGCAGGCAGTTCCTTCTCGAAGAACCAGTGCTGGATCGGCGTCAGCGGTACGTCGCCCACCACGCGGCCCTGCTCCGCGTCGACCAGGGTGGTCGCGCCGGCGTGGACCGCGATCTCGGCGATCGTCTGGTGCTTGAAGATCATGCGCGGGGTGAGATGGAGGCCGAACTTCTTCGCCCTGGCGATCATCTGGATGCTGATGATCGAGTCGCCGCCCAGCTCGAAGAAGTTGTCGTGGATGCCGACGGTCTCTATGCCGAGGATGTCGCCCCACACCGAGGCGAGTGTGCGTTCGGTGTCGGTGCGGGGGGCGGTATAGCTGTTGGCGAGCTCGGGGCGCTCGGGGCCCGGGGCGGGGAGGGCTTTGGTGTCGATCTTGCCGTTGGGGGTGAGGGGGAGTTGGTCGAGGGTGATGTAGGTGGCCGGGACCATGTAGTCGGGGAGCTGGTGTTGGAGGTGGGTGCGCAGCTCGTGTGGGGCGGGGGTGGTGGCCCCCGGGGTGGTGGTCACGTATGCGGTGAGTTGTTTGTTGCCGGGGGTGTCTTCTCGGACGGTGACGGTGGTGGTGTGGATGTGGGGGTGGGTGTGGAGGGCGTTTTCGATTT
>NZ_JBIRPI010000065.1:0-3533 GCF_044332585.1 Streptomyces sp. NPDC016845
TGGTGAGCCGGTCGTCGCGCTCGCCGGCGTCGGCCTCGGCCTGGCGGATCCAGCCGCGCAGGGCCTCGGGATGCACGCCGAGGTCGACGGCCAGCATCTTGATCTGGGGCTTCGGCTCCGTGGTGCGATACATCCGCACTGCACGCTCACGCAACTCCTGCGAGTACTTCCTGGGAGCAGCCATGGCCGATGTTCCTCTCATGAGTCCCATCTGACCCACTGTCAGCATCTCCCGCATCCCGGGGGAACCTCAGCCGGGCATGCAACAAGCGCTGCCGCCGGACGGACGTGACCCCCCTACAGCCCCTCCCCAGTAGTCGGTCCCGGCCCATTGTGGATCACGGCCGTCAGCTTTCGGAGCCGAGGCGAGTGCACCCGGCGCACAGCTCGCCCAGAGCTTCGACGGGAACGCCGCACAGGCCGTCGCGTCCCTCGCACTCGTGCTTGCGCACCCCGACGTCGACGACCATCTGTCCGGGCTTCGCGGTCGCGGCAGGCGGGGGCGGGCCTTGCCGGGGGGTGCGGGCGTGATCGGCTGCGGCAGCCAGGAGGGCGAGTTGTTGCAGACGGGCGGCGACGAGCGCGGCCAGGGAGTGGGTACGTTCCTGCGGGGGCGGATACGGGCGGCCCACGAGGGCCTCACGGATGTGCTCGCGCGGGACGCCGCCGGCCAGGAGGCGGCCGACGAGCGGGGCCTGATCGGCAAGCGTGCTGCCGGTGGCCAACGCGGCGTGCAGCTCGGGATGGTGACGGGCGATCGACAGCAGGGTCGCTTCGCCACGGGCGGTCGCGGTTACGTCCGTCCCCTCCGTGCTTTCACGCGCAGCGGGCGCGGAGGAAAGGAGGGGATTGGTGTTCTGCTGGTTGGTCTTCTTGAACTTGTTCTTCTTATGCGTCGGATTTTCCAACGTAGGCTCAGCCAACGTTGGCGAATCCGACGTAGGTTCTGACCTGGGCGTTCGTGAGCCGCCATCCAGGGACGAATTATCCGACTCAGGCTCTGACGTGCGAGAACGCCCCGTCCGCCCCTCAGCCGTTGCCGTGTCCTGCTGCGCCGGCAGACCGGGCAGGCTCACCCCGTCCGGCATGTCGGTGAAGTAGCGCGTCTCGCCGAGCCGGCCGTTCGCGTCGCGTGCGCGTTCCCGCAGCAGGTAGCCGTGCCGCTCCAGCTCCCGCAGCGCCCCCGCAGCGCATCCCTCTTCTCCGGACCCGCGGTCAGCAGCATCTCCAGGGAGATGCCGTAGCCGTCGCGGTGGCTGAGCAGCTCGACCAGGAGGGCGCGGGCCCGACGGGACAGACGCCGGTCGCGCAGCGCGTGAGTGCACACGGTCGTGCAATGCGCGCCGATCGCATCGATCGCCATCGGCCCGCGCTGGATCAATCCTCCGAATCCGTGCTGTGGTCCGCTCACTGCTCACTCCGTCCGTCCGGGATCCGCGTACGGGATGGCCGCCGAGGATCTGGGGTGCATGTCGGAATTGACCTGCCGGGGTGCACCGAAAGGCGCACCACTTCGGGCCCTGGAGATCACGTCTCCGTCACGTTCGGTGTCGCGGTGAGTGGTGCGCGAGGTGGTGCGCGTTTTCTGCTGCTGCCGCACGGGCCGGGTGTTTTGCCGGTCGGCGCCGCGGCTGCTCATGCGGCGTCGAATCAGTGCTCAGGCAGGAACGCCGGCCATCTTGAGGACGGCCGCCATCTCGTCCTCGGGGAGCGCCGGATTGGCACCCGCGCTGGAGGCCAGTTCGGGGACATGGAGTGCCTCGCGGAGCCGGTGGAGCGGCAGGCGCGGGTCACCGGCCGCTGCCTGGCGCGTCCAGACAGCGGGGTCATGGCTGAGCCGTTCGATCAGCGCGGGCGTGGCGGCCGGGTCGCGGACGGCCAGCCGGCGGTAGTTGCCGTCCGGGTGGTCCGCGTAGCGGGCGGCGAGGCCCTCGCGGGGAAAGCGGGGGTGTGTCTCCGCCATCCAGGCGGAGAACGTCCCACCCAGCCGTGCGTAGACACGCATCAGGACCTCCTGCGGGGTGTCGGGGTGGTGGATGCCCAAAAGGGTGTCCACCATCGGGTCCTCGGCGCGCGCGAGGAGGTGCAGCAGGTCGGCCGGCAGGTGGGGGCTCTGGGCGGCGGCGCGCTGAAGCAGCGGGTGGGCGGAGGCCGCGGCCCGACGCAGCACCTCGGGATCGGCACGCCCATCGCGTACCCACTGCACGCGCTCCCCCCTGTCGATGATGTCCGCGACCGTGAAGTCGATCGCCATGCGCCGCGTCTCGTCCAGCTCGGGCCGCACGGAGATGGCGAGCCGTACCGCCTCGTCGGGGTCGACGGCCAGTTGCTCCACGAGATCGGCGGGCAAGGACGGGTTCTCGGCGAGGGCCGCCAGGTGCGTCCGTTCGGCGATGCACCGCTCGGCGTCAAAACGGAGCAGGAGCCCGCGGCGCAGCGCCTGGGCGGCGGATTCCGGGTCGCGAAGGAGCTGGGCGGTGAGGCGTGCGTCGTGCCGGCACTCCTGCAGCGCGGCGGCCCGCCGCACCCCGGGGTCGGGGTCGGCCAGCAACGCGGACCGCTCGTGCGGCGGCAGGATCTCCCAGGCATGCACCGCTCTGCGGCGCCCTGCCGCAAGGTGATGCGCGGCAAGCGTGGCCACAAAGGACGGCGCCAGATGAGGCGAGTCCAGCAGTGCCGTGCAGACGGAAGGGGCCGGGTCTTCGAGCAGGCGGACACACACAGCGTCCGGGAGCGGCGCGACCCTGGTGCGCGGGTACGGCTCCGGTCCGTACGCAAGAGCAGCCCGCACCCTGGGAGAGGGATCGTCCACGAGCCGGGCCCGCTGTTTACCCTCCGCCGTGGCGCACTGCGCGAAGCCGATGCGGACATGCGGGTCCCGGTGGGCCAGGATCACCGCAACGGCCGGCCCGGGAAGACCGGCCCGCTGAAGGGCGGAATGGGGCGGACCGTCACCGCCCCCGTCGAAGGCGAGCAGGCGCAGCAGCAACGGCGTCGGCAGCGCCGGATTGCGCGCCACTCCGTCCAGCGCGGACGCGTAGACCCCCACCATGCTTCTCCTACCCCCGGCGTCTTTCCCGATTGATGCGCGACCATGATCCCCCGGACGCCCGGTAAGGAAGAGCCGGCCGCTGCGCAGTGGGCCCGGTGACGCATTGCGCAGGGTCGCTTCTGAGCGACTGCACCGTCTTTGCGCTCCGCGGTCGCTGTGGTGGATGAGGCCGGAGTCCTTCTTGATTCTCCGTCTCCTCAAGACCATCTCCAGTGCTTCCAGCGGGAGTTCGGTCCGCATGTGGTGCGCGACCTGCCAGCCGACGATCATCCGGGAGAACACGTCCAGGACGAATGCCACGTACGCCCAGCCCGACCAGGTACGGACATAGGTCATGTCGGCGACCCAGAGCTGGACCTGGCGCGAGGCCGTGAAGTCCCGGTCGACCAGGTCCGGCGGCCGGGGTGCGGCCGCTTCCGGGACCGTGGTGCGGCGTCGTTGGCCGCGGATGACGCCCTCGATGCTGAGCTCGGCCATCAGC
>NZ_JBIRPI010000066.1:0-3321 GCF_044332585.1 Streptomyces sp. NPDC016845
CCAGACCCGATAAGTCAGACACACTCGCAGACACCGGCACCACCCCCGAGAGCAGTACGCAGAAGCCTACGCCGAAGCTAAACCAACGGCATTGCCTCTAGTCGCACGCCGCACGCCGCACGCTCGGCGGTCAGACGGCGGGGTCGACTCCGGGGTGCGTGAACCGCACGGGCTTGCCCAGCGCCCGGGCATAGGCGATCTCGGCTCGTGTGCTGTCTCCGATGTAGTCGCCGACCACGAGCACCTCATCGGCGAGCCGGATCTTCGCGCGGTGCAGATCGTCGAGCCGAACCTTCAGCGCCTCGTCCTCGACGGGACCGGACCGGAGTTCGCGCGGCGCCTCCAGGTCACAGCCCGGGCGGGGAGACTGAGCCGCTGCTTCGCGTCGGCGAGCTTCTCCTCGGGGGTGAGCAGGTGCGGGTGTGACACTGGTTCCTCCTGGTGGTGTGGTCCAAGGGGTGCCTGCGGAGGCGATGGTCGCGGTTCCGGCGTCGTCCGGCTCCACGTTTTCATGGCGGTCGTACTGTTCTGGGTGACGAAGCGATCCCGGTGCCTCGATCATCAGCACGCACGCACGGTATGCCCGACCTTTCGCTCCGGTGGAATAGGACCGTCGTTAGGAGCCTTGTGCGGGGTACTGGACCGAACCGCCTGACGACGTGACCGCAGTGGCATCCGCCTCCGAAGGAGCAGTTCCATGGCCCTCACCCGCGAAGAGCGTGAGCAATTCCTCGCCGAGCCGCACATCGCGGCTCTGGCCGTCGACGCAGGCGGAGGCAGGGCGCCGCTGACCGTGCCGATCTGGTACCAGTACGCGCCCGGCGGCGACATCTGGATCCACACTGGCAAGGGCTCCCGCAAGCATGAGTTGATCGCGAAAGCGGGCCGGTTCACGCTCATGGTCGACCGCCTCGAGCCGACCGTCCGTTACGTGTCCGTCGAGGGCCCAGTGACCTCCACGGTCCCGGCGACCCGCGCGCATCTGGTCGAGATGGCCTCGCGCTATCTGCCGTCCGAAAAGGTCGAGGGTTACGTCGGGTTCGCCGAGTCGAACCACGGCGAAGCGGTCATCATCACGATTCGCCCGGAGCACTGGGTCTCTTCCGACCTCGGCAACGTCTGACCGGTCGTGGTCGTCGCGACGGCTCGTTATGCGCCACGCATGCCGGCGACCGTCCGGACGAACTGAGCTGTCGATCCTCGGCCGGAAAGCCCTGCGCCCTCTCGGACGCGACGGGGACAGCGCTGCCGTCACCGAGGTCATGACGCCGCGCAGACGGGAAGCGGTCGCGGGCGGCCGCGCGTAAGCAGTCGCCCGCGCCGCGTGCCCTGCTCGTCCGGGGCGCGGTTCGCTGTCGGACGCGGTGCTCGGGGGCGAGGGGATCTGTCGGTCGGACGTTGACACCCTCGGCTAATGGTCATAGCTTTTAGCTAACGCACTTAGCCGAAGGGTTGAGGCGACCAGACCCGGGAGTTGTCATGACCGAGTACCTTCCCGTCACCGGTGGCACGCTCGCCTACGAAGTGGCGGGCTCCGGTCCGCTGGTCGTGCTCGCGCACGGGATGGGCGACCACCGCGACGCCTACCGTGCCGTCATCCCGCAGCTGGTCGCGGCGGGCTACCGGGTCGCCGCGGTCGACCTGCGCGGTTGTGGCGAGTCCAGTACCGACTGGCCCGACTGGAGCCGCACCGCCATCGCCGGCGACCTGCTCGCCGTCATCCGCCATCTGGGCGGCCCGGCCGTCCTCGTCGGCCACTCGATCTCCGGCGGCGCCGCCACCATCGCCGCGGCACGGGAGCCGGAACTGGTCACCGCGGTGGTCGAGCTGGCCCCGTTCACCCGTAAACAGTCGATGAACCTGGGCGACCTCCGCAGCAAGCGCCTGCGGCAGGGCATGGTGCGGCTGCTCGGCGCGACCACACTGGGCAGCGTGCCGCTGTGGCGTTCCTACCTGGACGTGGCCTACCCCGGGGCGAAGCCGGCCGACTTCGCCGGGCGCCTCGACCGCGTCGAGGCGATGCTGCGCGAGCCGGGCCGGACGAAAGCCCTGCAGGCAATGGGCCGCGCCAACCCCGCCGACGCCGGCGCCCAACTCGCCCACGTACGCTGCCCCGTCCTGGTCGTGATGGGCACCGACGACCCCGACTGGGCCGACCCGCACGCCGAGGGTTCGGCCGTCGTCGAGGAACTGCCCGCCGGCCTCGGACGCCTCAAGATGATCGAGGGCGCCGGGCACTACCCGCACGACCAGTACCCTGACCAGGTGGCTACGCTCATCCTCACCTTCCTCCACACGGACGCCGCCCGTGCCTAGGGCCGGCCTCGACCCCGCGACCGTGGCCGCGGCCGGGGCCGACCTCGCCGACGAGGTGGGCCTGGCCCGCCTGACGATGGGACTGCTCGCCGAGCGCCTCGGCGTGCGCACGCCGTCCCTGTACAAGCACGTGGGTGGCCTGGAGGACCTCGTTCGACGCATCGCGGCGCTGGCGACAGCCCAGGCCGCTGACGCCGTCGGCACCTCCGTCCAGGGCCTGGCGGGCCGCGACGCCCTGGCCGCCGCGCTGCGCGCCTTCCGCACCTTCGTCATCGCCCACCCCGGCCGGTACGCCGCGACGACCGGCATCGAACCCACCGGCCCCGACGATCCGATGGCCGTAGCCGGCCAGCGGCTGTTCGACGTGTACCGGGCCGTCCTGCGCGGCTACGACATCAAGGAACCGGACGAGGACCACGCCCTGCGCATGTTCCGCAGCCTCTGCCACGGCTTCGCCACACTGGAAGCGGCGGGCGGCTTCAAGTGGAGCACCGACATCGACGAGAGCTTCGAGTGGCTGCTCGTCTTCACCGACCGGGGCCTGCGCGCCATGTGACAGCGCCCCTGAAACAACGGCAGGGGCCGTCGCCGCCACGCCGACGCCATCTGCAAATGCAGGCATCGGTGTGGCGATCTCAGAGCATAAGCTAGCGCTGAGCACAGTTTGACACATACAAGTGTGAAGAGCTCAGGGCCGATGAATAGAGCATCGCTGAGTGGAACAGGGCCGGCTTCCGCTACAGACGGAAGTACCGATATGGATCCCTTCGCGATCCGTGTGGAGCCAGGCCGGAAGGACACGGCAGGCCCCATGCCCGTAGATGCGGTTTTGTCGAATCTGCGGAGCGGATTCGACCCAGGCCGGATCGCGGAGCGAGCCGAGCCGCCGGGCAGCGGAGCGGATCCGGCAGGCGTCACGGAGTGACGCTCAACTTTCCGACGGAGTCGGGAAGTTGCTCCCGAGCGGAGCACGGGATACCGACGCGTAGCGTCGGCGCGTCGTGT
>NZ_JBIRPI010000067.1:0-2933 GCF_044332585.1 Streptomyces sp. NPDC016845
CTCCCAGCAGAGCAGTTGACTCCTGCTACCGGCCTACGGCCAACCTGCACCGCCGTCAACCCGCACGACCACCGGATTTAACGAACTACCGGTAATAGCCCGTTCAAGGCCTCAACTGAGGACAAGGCACCCGAGCTGAGCCAGTTCACCATCGAAGGCTCAAGTCATGGATTTCGCGTGCCTCGCCACGTCCATCCGGCCGACAACACAACCTTCTGTAGCGGGTCCCGCAAGTCGTTGGAGTCGAAGTAGAAGTCATAGACGCGGTGTCGCTTTCCGTCGGGGCCCTTCTTCAAGTCGGCTCTCCAGGACTTCGCTCGGGTCCGCGGCCCGCTGCCGCGCTTCCGCGCTACGACGCGCTTTGCGGGCTCCCCGGCCCAGGTGACTTCCTCGACGTCGACGCAGACCCGTGCTTCGTGACTTGCCCCGTCGAGGCGCATCCGGAACTTGACCGTGCGCTTGACTTGCCGGCGCCCTCGCCCGTTGCCGATCCCTGGGTCCGTGACGATCCACTCCGCCACGACGTCCGCTTTCTCCGCTGAGAGCGCGGCCCGGACGTGGTAGGGCTTGTCGTCGCTGTTGAGCGCGAGCAGGGCCGCCTCGACGTGCGAACGCTCCAGCGGATCAGCACCCTCGTCCGGGTATACGGTTCCGCTGCGCCAGTCCTGATAGCGGCCCATCGCTACTGTCCCTCCGGGGTGCTTGGTCGTACGGTGCGTACGAAGTCCTCGAACTCTTGGAGGATTTCCGGAAGCTGCCCCCTGGTGGCTGTCAGTGCCAGCTTGATCACCACATGCGTGTGCGGATCCTCGATGCTGGCAAGAGGCACGTACACCTGGGTCTGGACCAGCTCGCGGAGCTCGTCCTGGACGGCGGTCGTCAGGAGAACACGCTGAACGAGAGCGGGTGTGTCCGTGGGACCGACCCCGCGCCGGTCTACCACCTGCAGCGATTCGGCGAACTGCTTCAGGCGCTGCACAGCCTCGTCGGCCAGGTCCGGCAGTGATACGTCAGAGGCCAGGATCTCCTCGTCGATCGTGATGGTGGCGGCAAATCCCGCATCGGGGTGCGGGTGCAGCGCGGCGAAAGCGACATCGAAGGCGTCGATGCTCTCGGACGACGCCGGCGCCCAGCCGTCAGGCAACTGGAACTCGACCGGCACTGGTAGCGGCTTCGGCAAGGCGGTTTCCTCTCTCAACAGACTCATCAGTCGAACCAACCGGTGACGGTGTCCTTGACGGACTTCGCACCGTGGCCGACCGTGTCCACGACACCGCCCGCGCCGACCGCATCGGCAACACCATTAATGGTCTTGCCGAACTTGTCGGGGTCGAAGGTGATCTCCGTGCCCAACCCCGCACCTACGCCGTCAGCGATGAACCCGTGCCCGCCAAGTTTCCACATGCCGTTTTCCTTCTCCCAGCCGGCCTTGGCAGTGGCGCCCTCGCCGACACCGACCTCCTGGGTCACGCCGATACCGATACCGCCGATTTCGATACCACCGCCGATGGAAGTCTTCGCTCCGTAGAAGGCCTTGACGCTGGCACCGACCTCGTCCTTGGTGACCTTGGCCGTTGCTCCGACCTCGCCACCGGCGAACGAGTCGTTACGTGCATAGACGCCGCCGTAGGGTCCGTAGCCGAACCGCCCTTCGGCCATCTCGCGTATACCTGCGGACACCTCGGCTTTGGCGGACAGGCCCTTGGTGCTGAAACCGTAGTTCGCTGTGCTTCGAGCGCCGCCGTAGGTGTCGAGAAGTCCGGAGAGTTCCCAGCCGCCGTTGGTCGCCGATCCTTTCCCGGTCAGGTGGAACAGGTCGAAGCCCGCCTTGGCCGACCCTTCCTTGCCGTACTTGGGGTCGGCGGAGGCGCTGGTCGCCGGCACCATCCCGTCCAGGGCCCACTTCCAGTTACCCGTCCAGCCACCGGGCTTCTTGTCGCCCTCGGTGGCGGGCTTGTAGTCCTTGAGGTGGTTCCTTGCGTCGCCGTTGAAGCCTGTGGGCGTTCCGTCGGCCGCATCGGAGTCGACGACCACTCCGTCAAGAGCCGTCTGGACGGAGTGGTCGGCCTTCTCCGCGTCCTTGACGATCTGGTCGAGGTAGTTCTGCCACTCCGTGACCGCAGTACCCACGGAGTCCTGGTACGAGGGATCGTGGTGGAGGGCGGTGCGTTCGCCATCAGTGAGGTCGGTGGTGTCGAAGGACACCGCGCCTTCGCTTGAGACGGCCATGCCCGCCTTGGTGGCATCCGCACGGGCGGACTTGAGTCTCTTGCGTACTTCGCTGAACTGGTGATGCGCCTCCCGCAGCAGAGAGGCGACGGCTTTGGCCTCCGTCTGGGCCTTCTGGAATTCCCCCAGCGTGATGTCAAAGCGCCGGTTGGCCGCATCAGCGCTCAGCCCCGACCAGCCCGGCCCCATGGAGATGCCATGGACATCCCGGGCGTATGCGACTTCCTGATCATGGAATTCCTTCGCCATCTCCTCCCAACGGTCCGCTGCTGTGGAGAGAGCGGACAGGTTGACCGTCAGGATGTCGTGGTACGTCGGCATGTTTCCCCCGTGGTCCTGCTGTGGTTGCCTTCTGCTCGAAGGGGCATTCAGGGTTGGATGTGTAGCTCAGCCGGCTCAGAACCCGTCGAGCGACGAAAGAGAGCGCGTACGCGCACCTACCTCGCCGTCGGTGCCTTGCAGGGTGTTGTTGGCGCTTCGCAACGCCGCCTTTTCCGATGCGAGGCGGTTCAACAGGTTGTGAACCTGCTCGCCCCACGTCTTGTGGGCCTTCTTCAACGCCCCTGACGTGAGCCACCCATCGTGCAACTCCTTGACGGCCGTGCCGGTGTGAGGTTCCCCCGGGATGCGGGAGATGCTGACAGCGGGTCAGATGGGACTCATGAGAGGAACATCGACCATGGCTGCTCCCAGGAAGTACTCGC
>NZ_JBIRPI010000068.1:0-2382 GCF_044332585.1 Streptomyces sp. NPDC016845
GGCCGTGGGTCGGTGCGAGGAAACCTGCTCCCCTGTTGTCTGGGGTGAAAGGCCGGTGGTGTAGCGGAGCGGAGCCGCCTGCCGGAACCGAGCCTGGGGGCCTGATTCCGGCAGTGTGTCAAACATGTCTCTCGGCTGACTTCTGCTCCAGAATGGGAGTACTGGTCCCGTCATTTACCGGAATTCCGGGCGGGGTATTTCTCCGCCCGGAATTTTCACGGGGTCAGAATACTCGGAAGCCGCCGCGTTCGGCGTTGTACTTCAGGAAGTCCAGCCATTCGTTCCACCAGGGGAATTCGGTCAGGGTTTCTTCTTTGTCCTTGTCCTCGGCTTTGTCCCAGGCGGTGAGGGCGTCGGTGATCTCGCGTTCGGTGACGAGCCATCCGTCGTTGCTGGTGAGCTTGTAGGAGGCGATGCCCTTCACTTCGGGGTCGAAGTCCGTTGCTGCCTGGACTGCTTGGAGGTAGGTGCGCTCGTCCTCGGTCAGCCGCTGTCGGGCGGCGTGGCGTTCGGGTCCTGCGGGGTGGTGGTTGGGGTCGTCGGGGTAGTCGGTGAGGCCGTAGGCGTCCACTTGTGGCCAGTTGGGGAAGGGGGTGGGGGTGAGCATGTCCAGGGCGGTCATGAGTTGGCGGGCGGTGCCCATGCCCCAGATGTTGAGTCGGAAGTACAGGCCGGTGCGGGCCTTGTCGTAGGTGTTCCAGGCGGCGTCGAGCTGGTCCTCCAGGGCGATGGCGGCGGTGCTGGTGGCGTTGGCGTACTGGCAGCGCAAGTCTTCGACCTGGTCGGCGGCGGCGCGGATGGCGGCGGCCTGCTGCTTGTCGGGGTCGGTCGCGCTGTACATGTCGTAGCCCATGAGGCTCCTTCAACGTGGGGGGCTGGTCTTGGGTGGGGCGGGGAAGGCTGCTCCCCCGCCCCGTGGGGCGTGCTGGGTCAGGCGCGGATGTGGTCGTAGGTGTCGTGGTCGAGGAGGTGACCGGACTGGTCGCCGTGGAACTCCGCGAGGCGGATCGCGCCGCGTTCGTGGTCCCACAGGGTGTGCGGGGTGGCGTATGCGGCGACGTTGGGGAAGAAGTCGAGAATGGCTTTGGCTGCGTTCTCGACGGCTTCCTCGTAGGTGCATCCGTCGGTGACGACAACGAATTTGTTGTCGGTGATCTGGGTCATGTAGTCGAGCCAGTCACAGACGAACGTGTACGTGCTTTTGCTGAGGGGCACGGTTCAGATCTCGGTGGGGAGCTTGATCGTGATGACCGGCTCGCCCCGGTCGCCGGGGCCGATCTCGGCGACCAGGCGCGCGAGGCGGGGGGTGCTGGAGTGACCGTCGCGCTTGATGCGGTGCAGGGTGACGTGGGCCTGGAGGCCCTTGCTGCGGGCGATGGACAGGCGGGCCAGCATCAGGACGTCCCACAGGCGGCCGGTCTCGTCCTGCACGGTGCGCTGCTTCTGGTCGTCCGCCTCGCTCCAGGCCACACAGTCCTCCCACGCGGCCTTGGTCAGGGCGACCGGGACGCGGAACCCGGCCTCCCGGCACAGGGCACGCGGGGCGTCGACGAGCTCGCCCTCCTCGATCGCGCGGGTGCGGGCGGTGCGCTGGGCGGGGATCCGCGGGATACCCGCGGTGAGGTACTGCTCCACCAGGTGGGCGGCCTCGTCCTTCGTGAGGCCGAGGGTGTTGCCTTCCAGGTCTGCGCCGCCGGTGAACAGGGCGTGCCCGTAGTAGCCCTGGTGCAGCGGACGGTACAGCGAGTACAGGTGCGTGGCGCCCGGGTTCATGGCCGCCTGATTGATCATGCCCTCGTCGTCCAGCCACATGGTCAGGGTCTCGGTGATCTGGACGGCGTCGACGTGGTCGCAGTTGCAGGCCGCGTACAGGATCTTCAGCTGGTCGTCGTCGCTGGCGGGCCAGTCCAGCAGGGTGAACTGGCCGTCGGTGCGGACGAGCAGCGCAAAGCCCGGGGTGGTACGGGTGTTGGACATGGTTCTCCCTGAACTTGGGTGTGGGTTTTCGGTGTTGAGGGTCTTGCCACAGAACCTCTCAACAAGACAAGAATACAGCATTCGCGTAATATCCAGGGGTGTTTCTGGAGACGTCAACGGCGCGTTTTCCCAGGCAGGCGGCCCGGTGGGGGCGCAGCGCGGGGCGTGTTGGGGCCCCTCGGCGCGGTGCGCCGAGGGCAAGGAGTGGGGCTGCGCGGAGCGAGCGAGCGGGGCGCGGAGCGGCCCGGGAGTGTCAGCCGCACTCCGCAGCGCGTGAGAGCGCGGAGCGCTCGGTCCGGCCGGGCGCGGAGCGGCCGGCCGGCACGCGGCCAGGGTGGTGCAGCGCGGAGCGCGGCACCCACCCTCCGGCCCGGGCCGGGCGACCCCCCCACCCGGCCGCCGAGC
>NZ_JBIRPI010000069.1:0-2258 GCF_044332585.1 Streptomyces sp. NPDC016845
TGGGTGTGGATCCTCTCGAGGGATGACTGACCTGGGAAGACGCTGATCGGTGGTGCCGGGGCGACGGCTTGCTTCTACCGTGTTGGGGTGGAGGTGGGGCGCCATGGTGTCTTTGCCGGAGGAACTTGAGGCGCGGGAGGCCGCGGCCCGACGCCGTGTCGAGGAACTGCGGTCCGAGATAGCGGAGTTGACGCTGAGACTGGAGGCGGCTCAGGAGGATCTGTCGCGGTGGGAAATCACGCGGGAGACCGTCACGAAGGTGCTGGCCGAGCTGTCGGCCGCGGAGCCGGATGCTGAGGCAAAGGCGCCGGTGGAGCCTGAGCTGAAATCCCCTCCGCACGGCGCCGGCGTGGTGATGGTCCCGCCGTGGCGGGAGGGTCTGGCGGCGACGGTGTTGCCGGATGTGTACCGGGACATCATGGAGGTGCTGGCGGACGCGCCTGGCCCGTTGCAGGCCAAGCAGATCGTGCCACGGATCGGGCTGCCGGCGACGGCCGGGAAGATCGAGGGCACGCGAGCCAAGCTCAAGCGGCTGGTGGAGCGAGGCTGGCTGATCGAGAACGCACCGGGACGCTTCGCCCTCGCCCGCCGCGATGCGGGCATCGACCCGCTCAACCCCCGGTGACCAAGGGGCTCTTCCTCGTAGATTCGAAGCCAACCAGACCGAATCGCAAGAAGAACCGAAGAAGAGCCCAGATGGAACCCTACGACGCCTCACCTGAGCCTGACGGGTATGCCGCCTCCCGTGATGCCTTCGAACGCCTTGTCTCGACGCTGGCCGACGCCCCAGCGCACCGCCTGTCCCATGATGAGCTCGAGGAATTGCTCGACCAGCAAGGACGCGAGTTGCTGCGGCAACTGCTGCAGGACCACCTCGACCTACGGGCCAGGACCGAGGAAGGCGCCCTGCCGGGGCAGCCACCGGTGGTCGGCCCCGAAGGACGCCTGCGGACTTGGCACGAACGAGGCCATCACCGCCTGCTGACCTGCATGTTCGGGCCGGTCCAGGTGACACGGATCGCTCACCGCGGGCGCGGTGTTGCCAACGTGCACCCGGCCGACGAGGCCCTCTCGATGCCCGCTGGCCGGCACTCACGCGGCCTGTCCCGCCTCGCGGTCCTGGAAGCCGTCCGCGGCTCGTTCGACCAGGCAACCGCCGCGATCGAGCGACGCTGCGGCAAGGTGCTGGCCAAACGCTGCCTGACGGAGCTGGTGGCCGCCGCGGCCGTCGACATCGCCGCTTACTACACGGTGAAGATCCCCGCCCCCTGCACCCGCGAGATGGCGCTGGTTCTCCAGGTCGATGGCAAGGGGGTGGTGATGCGGCCCGAAGCCCTGCGCGAGGCAACCCGCAGAGCCGCGGCCAAGACGGCGGCGGCCGGACGCCGCGGACGCCTTGCCCCCGGCGAAAAACCCAACCGAAAGCGCATGGCGACGGTCGCCTGCGTCTTCGATGCCGCACCCGCCCCGCGCCGGCCGCACGACGTCGTCCACCCGCCCGGCGGCCGCAGCCAGGACCGACCGCCCAGGCCAGGACCGAAAGCGGAACATAAATGGTGCACCGCCTCGCTGATCCACCGACCGGAACAAGTCATCGCCGACGCGTTCGCCCAGGCAGAGGCTCGTGACCCGGAGCATCTGCGCGACTGGGTCATGCTCGTCGACGGCGCCCGCCACCAACTCGACCTGCTTCAGTCCGAAGCCGTTCGTCGCGGCGTCCACCTGCACGTCCTCCTCGACTTCGTGCACGTTGCCGAGTACTGCTGGACGGCCGCGCACGCCTTTCATCCGGCCGGCAGCCGCGAGGCAGAAACCTGGGCCGCGGACAAACTCACCGCGATCCTCGCCGGAGATGCCCAGCGGGCTGCTACGGAGATGACCGTCCAGGCCGCAGCCGCACACCTGCCCGCCACCCGCCGCGACGCCGTCGCCACCTGCAGCCGCTACCTCGCCGGTCACCTTGACCAGCTCCACTACGACACTGCCCTGAAGAACGGCTGGCCGATTGCCACCGGCGCCGTCGAAGGCGCCTGCCGCCACCTGATCGCCGACCGCCTCGACATCACCGGCGCCCGCTGGGGACTCCCCGGCGCCGAAGCCGTCCTCCGACTCCGCACATTGATCACGAACGGTGACTTCGAGGACTACTGGACATTCCACGCAGCCCGCGAACATCAACGCCTCTACCAAAGCCTTGACCAGCAGAACTACAGCCTTACCGCCTGATTCCGATCGTCACTCCAAAGGATCCGCACCCA
>NZ_JBIRPI010000070.1:0-2072 GCF_044332585.1 Streptomyces sp. NPDC016845
CGGTGGCTCCACTTCCTCGACGTCGCCACCACCCACCCCGACCGGCCCCTCAACCACATCGACATCCTCACTCCCGACGAACACCGGTATGCCGTGGTCGACTTCAACGACACGACGGATGCCGTGCCGGATGTGTCGTTGGGCGAGCTGTTCGCGCGTCAGGTATCACAGACGCCGGATGCCCCGGCGGTCACTGACGGTGCCACTACTCTCACCTACGCACAGCTCGACGCGCGGGCCAATGAACTCGCGCACGATGTGGTCGGCAGGGGAGTGCTGCCCGGTGACGCGGTCGGTGTCCTTCTGGAGCGTTCGATCGCGTCGGTCACCACGGTCCTCGGCCTGATGAAAGCCGGCGCCGTCCATGTGCCTCTCGACGCCCGTTACCCGGCCGAGCGCATCCGCCACGTCCTCGCCGACACGGGCGCCTCCCTGGTGGTGACGGACGACGCCTCTCAGCCCCAACTTCCGGCGGACGCGGCAGACGTGTTCGTCATCGGCTCCACACCTGAGGGAGAGGAAGAGCGCGAGGCGCCCGGGGTGGGTGTGTGTGCGGGGGATGCGGCGTATGTGATGTACACCTCGGGTTCGACGGGTGCGCCCAAGGGGATCGTGGTGACGCACGGCAATGTCGCCGCGCTGGCTCTGGACCCGCGTTTTGACCGTTCGGCGCATCGACGCGTCCTGTTGCACTCGCCGGCCGCGTTCGATGCCTCTACCTATGAGTTGTGGGTGCCGCTGCTGAACGGCGGGACCGTGGTCGTGGCCCCGGCCGGGGACCTGGACGTGCCCGCTCTGCACCACACCATCACCGCCCATGGCGTGACCGCGTTGTGGCTGACCAGCTCTCTCCTGAACGTGATCACCGAGCACGCTGTGGACGCTCTGTCGGCTGTGCGGGAGGTGTGGAGCGGCGGCGAGGCCGTCTCCGGCGCCACGGTGCAGCGTCTGCACGAGGTCTGCCCGGACGTGATGGTCGTGGACGGCTACGGGCCGACGGAGACGACCACCTTCGCCACCCACCACCCCGTGTCCCGCCCTTACCGTGGCGGCGCGACGGTACCGATCGGCCGTCCGATGGCCAACACCCGAATCCACGTCCTGGACGCGCGCCTGCGGCCGGTCCCGCCGCGGGTGACCGGCGAGCTGTATATCGCCGGGGCGGGTCTGGCCCGCGGTTATCTCAACAAGCCGGGCATGACGGCCGAGCGGTTCGTCGCCGACCCTTACGGCCCCGAGCCGGGCGGGCGTATGTATCGCACCGGTGACCTCGTGCGCCGTAATGCCGCCGGTGATCTGGAGTACATGGGCCGCGCCGACCAGCAGGTCAAGATCCGTGGCTTCCGGATCGAGCCCGGCGAGATCGAGAATGTGCTGACCGGCCATCCGGCGATCGGGCAGGCCGCCGTGGTCGCCCACCACGAGCAGCCCGGCAGCACCCGCCTCATCGCCTACATCGTCCCCGACACCGACGAAACACCGACAGGGGAAGAGGAGGAGCGGGACCAGGTCGGCGAGTGGCGGGACCTCTACGACTCGCTGTACTCAGCGCCCGGTTCGGCTCTGGGCGAGGACTTCTCCGGCTGGAACAGCAGCTACGACGGTGAGCCGATCCCGGTGCCGGAGATGCGGGAGTGGCGTGCGGCCACGCTCGGGCGGATCAGGGCGCTCAGGCCCGGCCGCGTCCTGGAGATCGGTGTCGGCACCGGTCTGCTGCTGTCCGGACTGGCGCCCGAGTGCGAGGAGTACTGGGGGACGGACTTCTCCCCGGTCGTCGTGGAGGCGCTGCGGCGCCATGTCGACGGCGACCCCGAGCTGGCCCGTCGGGTCAGGCTCCGGGTGCAGGCGGCCCACGAGCACGGCGACCTTCCGCAAGGGCACTTCGACACGATCGTGCTCAACTCCGTGGCCCAGTACTTCCCGAACGGCGGCTACCTGACGCAGGTCGTCGAGCAGGCATTCCGCCTGCTCGCGCCCGGTGGCGCGCTGTTCCTGGGCGACCTGCGCAATCCACGGTTGCTGCGGACCTTCGCCTCCGGTGTGCAGGCGGCGCGTGCGGAGGACCCGAGCGA
>NZ_JBIRPI010000071.1:0-1934 GCF_044332585.1 Streptomyces sp. NPDC016845
TCGGGGTAGGGGCCGGTGACCCCGTTCCAGTCGACCAGGATCTCCTGCCGCTCCCGCTGCGTGAGCATGTTCAGCTCGGAGAGGCGGGCGTCGGGCGTGGCCGCGACGGAAGCGGCGAGGGTGGCCAGGTGGCCGGCCATCCGCTCGATCCTCGCCCGCTCGAACAGATCCGTCCGGTACTCCAGTGCAGCCTGAACCTCGCCGCCGGACTCCGCAGCCGTCAACTGAAGGTCGAACTTCGCGTCCTGACCGCCCACTCCGATCGGCTCGACGTCGAGGCCCGGCAGGCTCCACGCATCCCCGTCCGGAGTGTTCTGGAAGACGAACAGGGTCTGAAACAGCGGATTGCGCGACAGGTCGCGGTTCGGGGCCAGCTCGTCGACGAGTCGCTCGAACGGCAGGTCCTGGTGGTCGTAGGCGCCCAGCGCCGTGTCCTTGACCCGGTCGATGAGCTCGGTGAACGTCGGGTCGCCGGACAGATCGGTCCGCATCACCAGCGTGTTGACGAAGAAGCCGATCAGAGCTTCGGTCTCGGTCCGGTTGCGGCCCGCGATCGGGGTGCCCACGGCGATGTCGTCCTGGCGGGAGTAGCGGGCCAGCACGATCTGGAACAGCGAAAGGAGCGTCATGAACAGACTCGCACCTCGCCGTCCAGCCGCCTTTCTCAGCGGTTCCGCGACCTCGGTCGGCAGCGTGAAGTACACGGTGTCGCCCGCGGCGCCCTCGCGCTCGGCGGGACGTCCATGATCCGTGGGCAGTTCCAGCACCGGCACACCGCTCAGGCGCTCACGCCAGTACGCCAACTGCGTCTCCAGGAAATCGCCCTTGAGCTGTTCCCGCTGCCAGACGGCGAAGTCCGCGTACTGCACCGGGAGTTCCGGGAGCGAGGCCTCGCGCTCGGTCAGGGACGCCGCGTACAGCTCACGCAGCTCGCGCGCCAGGATGCCCGAGGACCAGCCGTCCGACACGATGTGGTGCAGCGTGATCAGGAGATACTGGTCGTCCTGCGCGACAGGGATCAGGTCCACGCGCAGCAGTCGACCGCCGTCCAGCTCGAACGGGCGTCGCGCCTCCGCTTCCATGACCTCCTGCGCAGTCCGCTCCCTGTCATCGAGGCCGGCGTCGGACCGGACATCATGTATCACCGGGGTGACCGACCACGGCGCGTCCACCATCTGTGAGGGACGCCCGGCATCGTCGGTGACGAACCTGGTCCGCAGGATCTCGTGCCGTGCCACCAGGGCGGTGAACGCAGCGCCCAGGGCGTCGGCGTCCAGCTCCCCCCGTAGGCGCAGGGCGAAGGGGACCAGGTACTCGGCGCTGCCCGGCGTCAACTTGTCGAGGAACCAGAGACGTTGCTGGGCGAAGGACAGAGGGAGGGTGGCGTCCGCTCGGTCGACCGGTACGAGCGGTGCCTCATCGGCTGCCGTCAGTTCACGCATGGCCGCGGCCAGAGTGGCCGGGGTGGGCGAGGTGAAGAGGGTGCGGACCGGCACATCGACACCGAGCTGCCGGCGCAGCCGGGACGTCACCTGCGTGGCGAGCAGTGAATGCCCGCCCAGCTCGAAGAAGTTGTCGTGGATCCCGATGGTGTCGACACCGAGGATCTCGGACCAGACGGTGGTGACGATGTGCTCGGCAGTGGTCCGCGGGGCGACAAACGTGGCGTCGAGGTCGGGTCGGTGACTGTCGGGTGCGGGGAGGGCTTTGGTGTCGATCTTGCCGTTGGGGGTGAGGGGGAGTTGGGCGAGGGTGATGTAGGTGGCGGGGATCATGTAGGCGGGGAGTTGCTGCTGGAGGTGGGTGCGCAGTTCGTGGGTGGTGGGGGTGGTGGTGCCGGGGGTGGTGGTCACGTATGCGGTGAGTTGTTTGTTGCCGGGGGTGTCTTCTCGGACGGTGACGGTGGTGGTGTGGATGTGGGGGTGGGTGTGGAG
>NZ_JBIRPI010000072.1:0-1620 GCF_044332585.1 Streptomyces sp. NPDC016845
TTCTGAGCTTGTTCTTTTACCTCTGGCCTCGAACAGGGCCTCGCACATGAGTACTTACCTGGGCATTCGCCGGACAGGCGGACGGCCCCCGCGTGAGCATGCGTTCCATCACAGAACCGCACTCATACGAAGGCCGCAGAGGTGAGTCTGCTGCAGTACGACGCCCGGGACGAGGCACTCGACTTCACGTCCCACTTTCGGGAGGACTTCTATGCGTGCCTGACCGCACGTGGTGACACGCTGTTCGAGCTCGCGGACGCGCTGCTCTGCGAGAACGGACCGGTGACCTCGCCGGTCGACCTGACACTGCTGGCCGAACACCGGCGCGGGCACGGTGCGATGTACGACGCGCTCAACCAGGGCCGCATCGACGCGGTCCGGCTGCGCAAGACCCTGGCCATGCTGCCGCAGCCCAAGGCCGCCGACGGGCGCCTGGTCCTGGCAGTCGATGTCTCCGCCTGGCTGCGGCCCGATGCGCCGACCAGTTCCGACCGGCTGTTCTGCCACGTCTACGGACGTTCGGGGCGCTCCAGCGACCAGTTCATTCCCGGCTGGCCGTACTCGTTCGTCGCCGCGTTGGAGACGGGCCGCACTTCCTGGTGCCAGTTGCTGGACGCGGTCCGCCTCGGCCCCGACGATGACGTCGCCGAGGTCACCGCGTCCCAGGTCCGCCGCGTCGTGGCCGATCTGATCGCAGGCGGCCAGTGGGAGCCGGGCGATCCGGACATCATGGTCGTCTTCGACGCCGGATACGACGCTCCACGCATGGCCTATCTCCTCGACGGGCTGCCCGTCGAGGTGCTCGGACGGATGCGCTCGGACCGCGTCATGCGCCGTCCGACGCCCTCACTCAAGGAGTACGCCCTTGCCTATCCGCAGGGCGGGCGACCGCCGAAGCACGGCAAGGAGTTCCGCTTCGCCACGCCCGGCACTTGGGGCGATCCGGATGCCGAAACCGTGCAGGTCACCGACCGCTACGGCACGGCGACCGCGATGGCTTGGGACCGCATCCATCCCCGCCTCACCACCCGCTCCGCGTGGATCGACCATGACAGCGAACTCCCGGTCATCGACGGCACGTTGATCCGTCTGAAGGTGGACCACCTGCCCGGCGACCGCGAGCCCCTGCCCTTGTGGCTGTGGTCCTCGAAGACCGGCATGACCAGCGAAGACGTCGACCTGCGCTGGCAGGGATTCCTTCGCCGCTTCGATTTGGAACACACCTTCCGCTTCGAAAAACAGACGCTCGGCTGGACGCGTCCCAGACTCCGTACTCCCGAGGCGGCAGACCGGTGGACGTGGCTCGTCATCGCCGCACACACCCAGCTCCGGCTCACCCGCGAAGCCGCAGCCGACCTCCGCCGCCCCTGGGAGAAACCGGCCGAGCCCGCACGGCTCACTCCGGCCCGGGTCCGGCGTGGGTTCAGGAACATCCGTCCCCACCTGCTCTGTCCGACCCGTGCGCCCAAACCCTCAACGCCTGGCCCAGGACGCCCACTTGGCTCGAAGAACCGGCGCCCCGCCACTCGCTATGACGTGGGCAAAACGACCAGACGACCCGAGAGCATCGCTGAACGTAATCAACTCAAAGCTCACAAACCATAAAAAACAAGCTGAGGC
>NZ_JBIRPI010000074.1:0-1454 GCF_044332585.1 Streptomyces sp. NPDC016845
CAATGCCGTTGGTTTAGCTTCGGCGTAGGCTTCTGCGTACTGCTCTCGGGGGTGGTGCCGGTGTCTGCGAGTGTGTCTGACTTATCGGGTCTGGGACTGTTGACCTGGGTGTATCCGCCGGGTCTGGTGGATCGGGTGGTGGCTGCCTGCGGGCGGGTGGAGCAACGCAGACGCCTGCTGCCGGCGAGGCTGGTGGTGTACTTCGTGCTCGGTCTGGCGCTTTTCTCGCCCGCTCCCTATCTGGACGTCATGCGCCATCTGGTCGAGGGCCTGCGGGGCCTGGGACTGCTGGGCGAGTGGCGCATTCCGGCGAAGTCCTCACTGTTCAGGGCCCGTCAGCGGCTGGGCAGCGAGCCGCTGCGGGTGCTGTTCACCGCGACGGCGAAACCGCTGGGCACCGAGACCACGCCCGGAGTGTTCTGGCGGGGTCTGCGTCTGCTGGCGGTGGACGGCACCTGCTTCGACGTCGCCGACACGGTGGCCAACGAGGCCGCGTTCGGCCGTCCGGGCAACGCCCGCGGTCCGGAGAAGAGTTCGTTCCCGCAGGTGCGGATGGCCTGTCTGGTGGAGACCGGCACGCATCTGGTGCTGGACGCGGAGCTGGCGGGCTGCCGCACCGGGGAGGTCACCCTGGTCCGCCATCTGCCCCGCTCCTGCGGACCCGGCCAGCTGGTGCTGGCCGACCGCGCGTTTCTCGGCGTGCCGTTGTGGCGGGCCTTCACCGGCAGTGGCGCCGATCTGTTGTGGCGGGTGCCCGCCAACCGCGTCCTGCCCGCCGAGCGGGTGCTGCGGGACGGCTCCTGGATCTCCCGCATCCACGCCGGCACCGACTCCGCGAACAAGGATCCGGTCACCGTCCGGGTCCTGGCCTACCAGCTCGAGCACGCCGACCCGGCGGCGGCCGACTACCGGCTGGTGACCAGCCTGCTCGATGCCCGCCGCTTCCCGGCCCGGCAGCTGGCCGCGCTCTACCAGGAGCGCTGGGAGGTCGAGTCGGTCCTCGCCGAGCTCAAGACCCGCCAGCGCGGCGCCCACACCGTGCTCAGCAGCAAGACCCCGGACGGGGTGCTGCAGCAGATCTGGGCCCACCTGCTGGTCCACCGGGCCCTGCGTGAGCTGATGTTTCGAACCGCCGCTTCCGGCGGCCTGGATCCGGACCGGATCTCCTTCACCGAGACCCTGCGCTCGGCCCGGCGCAGCGTGACCGTCACGCCGGGCCGTTTTTCCCCCTGACCTCCTGGTCCGGGCGCTGGTTCTGCTCGAACACGACCTGCTGCAGCGGCTCCTGCCGGTCAGACGTCTGCGCAGCCAGCCCCGCGTCGTCAAACGCAAGATGTCCAACTACCGGCTCAAACGGGCTGAACACCACCATTGGCCCCAGCCCACCCGCGGCGGCGTCCAAGCCGTCCGTATCCAACGACCCCAACCCGCGAATCCGTAAAACAACGGCATTG
>NZ_JBIRPI010000075.1:0-1439 GCF_044332585.1 Streptomyces sp. NPDC016845
AGGTAAATCCGGATGACATGAGGGTGAGACCTGATGCCGAGCCGATTGTGGTGAAGTGGATGATCCTATGCTGTCGAGAAAAGCCTCTAGCGAGTTTCATGGCGGCCCGTACCCTAAACCGACTCAGGTGGTCAGGTAGAGAATACCGAGGCGTTCGGGTGAACTATGGTTAAGGAACTCGGCAAAATGCCCCCGTAACTTCGGGAGAAGGGGGGCCATCACCGGTGATGAGTCTTGCACTCTGAGCTGGGGGTGGCCGCAGAGACCAGCGAGAAGCGACTGTTTACTAAAAACACAGGTCCGTGCGAAGCCGTAAGGCGATGTATACGGACTGACGCCTGCCCGGTGCTGGAACGTTAAGGGGACCGGTTAGTGCACTTTCGGGTGTGCGAAGCTGAGAACTTAAGCGCCAGTAAACGGCGGTGGTAACTATAACCATCCTAAGGTAGCGAAATTCCTTGTCGGGTAAGTTCCGACCTGCACGAATGGCGTAACGACTTCTCGACTGTCTCAACCATAGGCCCGGTGAAATTGCACTACGAGTAAAGATGCTCGTTTCGCGCAGCAGGACGGAAAGACCCCGGGACCTTTACTACAGTTTGATATTGGTGTTCGGTTCGGCTTGTGTAGGATAGGTGGGAGACTTTGAACCAGCCACGCCAGTGGTTGGGGAGTCGTCGTTGAAATACCACTCTGGTCGTGCTGGATGTCTAACCTGGGTCCGTGATCCGGATCAGGGACAGTGTCTGATGGGTAGTTTAACTGGGGCGGTTGCCTCCTAAAGAGTAACGGAGGCGCCCAAAGGTTCCCTCAGCCTGGTTGGTAATCAGGTGTTGAGTGTAAGTGCACAAGGGAGCTTGACTGTGAGACCGACGGGTCGAGCAGGGACGAAAGTCGGGACTAGTGATCCGGCGGTGGCTTGTGGAAGCGCCGTCGCTCAACGGATAAAAGGTACCCCGGGGATAACAGGCTGATCTTCCCCAAGAGTCCATATCGACGGGATGGTTTGGCACCTCGATGTCGGCTCGTCGCATCCTGGGGCTGGAGTCGGTCCCAAGGGTTGGGCTGTTCGCCCATTAAAGCGGTACGCGAGCTGGGTTTAGAACGTCGTGAGACAGTTCGGTCCCTATCCGCTGTGCGCGTAGGAGTCTTGAGAAGGGCTGTCCCTAGTACGAGAGGACCGGGACGGACGAACCTCTGGTGTGCCAGTTGTCCTGCCAAGGGCATGGCTGGTTGGCTACGTTCGGAAAGGATAACCGCTGAAAGCATCTAAGCGGGAAGCCTGCTTCGAGATGAGGACTCCCACCCCCTTTGAGGGGTTAAGGCTCCCAGTAGACGACTGGGTTGATAGGCCAGATCTGGAAGCCCGGTAACGGGTGGAGGTGACTGGTACTAATAGGCCGAGGGCTTGTCCTCAGTTGCTCGCGTCCACTGTGTTG
>NZ_JBIRPI010000076.1:0-1412 GCF_044332585.1 Streptomyces sp. NPDC016845
CTGCGGCACCCGCCCCTCCACCCGCGCCGTATACGCACGAGTCAGATCAGCAGCGAGCGGACCCAACGACCAACCGTCCCCCGCGACGTGATGCACGACCAGCAGGAGTACGTACTCCTGCGCCGTGAGCTCGAAGAGGTCGGCGCGCAGCGGGGGTTCAGTGGCCAGGTCGAAGGCGTACCTGGCCGCTGACTCCAGGGCCTCCGGCAGCTCGGTCTCGGTCGTGAGGGTGACGGCGAGGTGCGGGACGGCCGCGTCGGGGGTCAGTATCTGCTGGCAAGGGACGCCCTCGGCCTCGGGGAACACCGTCCGCAGGCTCTCGTGCCTGGCCACCACGTCACCGAGAGCGGCACGCAGCGCATCACGGTCCAGCTCACCGCTCAGCCGCAGGGCCAGCGGGATGTTGTAGGTGGCGCTCGGCCCCTCCATCTTGTGGATGAACCACAGCCTGCGCTGGGCGAAGGACAGCGGCATGGTCTCAGGTCGTCGACGGACGGTGACGGCCAGGCGTCCGGGTGCGGCGGTGTCGAGGAGTGCGGCCACCGCGGCCGGCGTCGGACCCTCGAACAGCGCGCGCAGCTCCAGCTCCACGCCGAACGCGGCACGGATCTGGGCGATGAGACGGGTGGCCAGCAGCGAATGCCCGCCCAGGTCGAAGAAGTCGTCGTCCACGCCGACCCGAGCCAGACCCAGCACCTGCGCGAACAGATCGCACACGATCTGCTCCTGCGGCGTACGCGCCCCGCGTCCCGACCCGGCCGACGCGAACTCCGGCGCGGGCAGGGCCGCCCGGTCCAGCTTGCCGTTGGCCGTCAGAGGAAGCCGGTCGAGGAGGACGATGGCGGACGGGACCATGTAGTCCGGCAGATGGTCGCGGGTGTGGTCACGGAGCTTGGCGACCAGAGCACCGGTGCCACGGCGGGCGGCGGGGTTGGTCGCCCATGTGGACAGGGGCGCGGTGGACGCGTTGGTGTGCAGCGCGGCGTAGGTGCCGACGGGCGCGCGGCCGGCCAGCAGGCCGCGGTCGACGAGGACCACGTCCACGGCGTCGGTGTCCCGGGTGTTCCAGGTGATGCCGGTCCAGTAGCCGAGCTCGTCGCCCAAGGCGCGGAAGGCCTCGATGCCGGTTGCCGGGGCGGTGCGGCGGTCGGGCAGAGGTGTGCCGTCCTCGAGGGCCTGCCACACGGCGAGTTCGTGGGTGAGGCGGGGGTTCGGGACGCCGGTCAGGCGAAGTTCGGCAGGCCGGTCGGACATCAACTCCTGCCTCAGACCGTCGAGGTTGGCCTGGGTGTCGGCGTGCGCGAGCCAGGGCCGGGCGGGGGCGTCGTCGAGGGCGTGGGTGGTGATGCCGGTCTTGTAGAGGGTGGCGTCGTAGCGGTAGCGGGTGAGTTCGTTGTGGGCGGTGCCGCGCT
>NZ_JBIRPI010000077.1:0-1362 GCF_044332585.1 Streptomyces sp. NPDC016845
GATCGCTCTCCCCGCGCGGGCGGGGAGCAGAGAATCTGCATGGCGCGGCGCTGCCACTGTTCGGGACCATCCCTACGCGTGCGGGGAGCAGCGTCCGCCGTACCGGCCGGGCATGGGCTTGTTGGGACCATCCCCGCGCGTGCGGGGGAGCAGGCGCGGTGCTCAAGTTCGGCTGGCTCGTAGTCGGGACCATCCCCGCGGGTGCGGGGAGCAGGCGGCGGCCGGCCACGGCGGTGACGAGATGTGGGGACCATCCCCGCGGGTGCGGGGAGCAGTCCGTGGACGTGAGCGACAACGCCACGGCGACGGGACCATCCCCGCGGGTGCGAGGAGCAGGGCCCCGCCAGTCCCGTGGTGGTGCCGCGCATGGGACCATCCCCCTGGGGACCACCCCCGCGGGTGCGGGGAGCAGCGGGCCTCCACGGCCGAGTCGAAGCTGATGCGCGGACCATCCCCGCGCGTGCGGGGAGCAGATACCGGCACTGCCCAGGTACCAGAGCTGCGGGGGACCATCTCCGCGTATGCGGGGAGCAGATGAACGGCGGGCTGCAGCTAGGCCTTGACCTGGGACCATCCTCGCGCGTGCGGGGAGCAGACCGCCGCGACGACGCCGAACCAGAACAGCGGGGGACCATCCCCGCGGGTGCGGGGAGCAGCCGTACGGGGCGCAGGACCACACGGGCCAGCCGGGACCATCCCCGCAGGCGCGGGGAGCAGGCCAACAGGTACGCGGAGAAGATCAACGAGGAGGGACCATCCCTGCGGGTGCGGGGAGCAGCACGGCACGTCGAGGCGCAGCCCGTCGTCGAGGGGACCATCCCCGCGTGTGCGGGGAGCAGTCGACGACGAACCGCAGCTCCGGGCGCCCGTTGCGGCCATCCCCGCGGGGGCGGATCCCCGCGGGTGGGGAGCAGAGCAGCGGCAGGTACCTCTTGGTGGACGCGGCGGGACCATCCCCGCGCGTGCGGGGAGCAGACACCGGGCTGTGCCTGGATCCAGACGCCCGGGGGACCATCCCCGCGCGTGCGGGGAGCAGCGGTCCGCTGGTGTCTGCCCTGAACCAGTGGCGGGACCATCCCGCGCGTGCGGGGAGCAGTGGCCGACGGACAAGTCGTCAGATTTGAGCCCGGGACCACCCCCGCGCGGGTGCGGGTGCGGGGAGCAGACGGTGACCGCCGCCCATTTGAACGCGTGGCCGGGACCATCCCCGCGCGTGCGGGGAGCAGCACGAGGTGAGCGAGCGCGACGCCGGGGAGATGGGACCATCCCCGCGTGTGCTGGGTGCAGGTGGTCGCTATCGAGATGCCGGCGGTGTCCTGGGGCCCTGTCCCGGGGGTGGGGGGGGCCGGGAGGTCGGAGGGG
>NZ_JBIRPI010000078.1:0-1312 GCF_044332585.1 Streptomyces sp. NPDC016845
CTAGGCCGTGTTTTAGGTAGCGCGGATGGCCATCCATTTGGTGAGGTCGCCCGCGATCTGGTCGATGCTTGTCTCGACGGTGACGTCGTGCTCGCGGCGGCTGGTGTCACGCCGGACGATCTCGTAGCCGCCCGTTTCCAGGACGGCGACGGACGCGAACCAGGCGGGATCGTCCTCGTCGGGCTGGATGACGACGAAGGTGTTGTCTGTGCCGTTCAGATCGCTGACCAGCTCGAACAGGGCGTCCTCGGACGGGTCGTCGACGTGGTCGCCGTTCTCGCTGTCCGCGCAGTAGTAATCAGCTGCCACGGGACCTCCCCATGCGTGTGCTGCCCGAAGTGCCGGTGGCCAGCATGACACGGCCGCCTGGCCGCCCGACGGCTCACAACCACTGGCGGATCGCCGCGACGTGAACCGTCGCCTCGTAGCGCACCGCGAGCTTGTCGAACCGGGTGGCCACTGCCCGGTGCTGCTTGAGACGACTGATCCCGCACTCGACCGCATGGCGTTCGCGATAATCGATCTTGTCGAACGTCGGCGGCCGGCCGCCTCGCGAACCACGCTTCTTGCGGTTGCGGACTTGATCGGCCTTCTCCGGGATCGTGCACCCGATGCCGCGTCTGCGCAGGTAAGCGCGGTTCGCGCGGGAGCCGTAGGCCTTGTCCGCCCGCACCTTGTCGGGCCGGGATCGCGGCCGGCCAGCACCGGTCCGAGGTACCCGGATGGCCTCCAGAACCGGTTCGAACTGCGGGCTGTCGTGCCGGTGCCCGGCGGTGATGAGCAGTGACAACGGTCTCTGACCCTGCTCACAGGCCAGGTGGATCTTCGTGGTGAACCCGCCCCTTGACCGGCCCAGCCCGTGGTCGTCAGGCTCGATGGCGACACCACCAGGCGCCTCCTTCTGCCCTGCCCCGTCCCGGCGGGCACCAGCCGCATGCTGGTGAGCCCGGCAGATTGTGGAATCGACGTTGACCTCCCACGTGATCAGCCCGGCCTCATCGGCCCGCGCCTGTAACAGCGTCAGCAGCCGGGCCCACACCCCCTGCCGCTGCCATCGCCGGAACAACCCGTACACGGTCTGCCAGGGCCCGTACTCCGGCGGCAGGTCACGCCACGGAACACCCGTTCGTACCCGCCAACGCACACCATCCACCAGCCGTCGCCGCCCCGGCCACCTGCGACCTACACCCGCCGCAGGCAACAACGACTCCAGCACTGACCACTGCTCATCAGAAAGATCCCCACGCCCCACACAGTGATCATCACGGCAAGAGGCAAGGAACGGAACCCGGACCTAAAACACGGCCTAGTC
>NZ_JBIRPI010000079.1:0-1288 GCF_044332585.1 Streptomyces sp. NPDC016845
ATGACCAGAGAACCGTCTCGACCAGCCCTGACCTGCCCGAACAGAGCCTTGGGCAACACCCTTTAGGCAGGCTGCAGAGCGCTCATTGCGCACGGCGAGGAACGCCGCGTACGGCGGCCTCGTAGATTTCGCCCTGTTCGGTTGCTTGCGCGAGTGAAAGCAGAGTTCTGTGTCAGGTGAGATGGCATATCACGGGAGGGAATGGTGAGCTTAGAAGAATACCGCGATATTCGGCAACATAGGTCCATCCGGTGTGATCACGCTTTGCGATGGTTAGAATCTTCCCAGTAGTTTTCGATTGACGCTCCCGAGCGTCTGGGTCACGGGGGTGGGGAGTATGTCCGAGGATGACGCGGCTGCACCCAGGAGTCGGGGGAAGATCGCAGTAGAGGTCATAGGGGTCCTCCTTGCCCTGGCAGGCGTAATCGTTGCGGTCCTGCAACTGGTCAAGGATGGAGGCGACGGAGGAGGGAACGCGTCAGCTTCTTCTTCAGAAGTCGGACCCAGTAACTCTACGCCCTCTCCCTCTCATACCACCCCTACTACTCCTATCACCCCCGCTACCACTACTACCACTACGCCCTCCGGTGACCCTGATCCATCGCATGCTCTCGATAAATACATGACTGATATCGAAAACATCAAAGTTGGGGATCGAAATGCGCTTGACCTAGATCGTCGTAGCCTTTCAGATGAAGACAGTCCTGCGTCCGGGAGTGATTTTCTTCTGAACTTTGGGCGAATTTATCACGGCGAAGACAATGGCGTTAGCGATAAGTCGATGGGTGTAATTGATGATTCTATGGTGCCTCGATGCGCTACGCGATCGCAAAAGAATGCAGATATTCTATTCCTTGATGAAATGGGCGAAAATCAGAGTATCTGTGTTGAGACGAGTGAGGGGCGTTGGGTGTTGATGCAGATAGTTGCTGCAGATGCCAGCAGAAGTGATCTCGGTGTAGGCGCCGTGACTTTTCGGGTGGGGTATCTCAAAAACCCCTCCTAAAAAGCCATTGGTGAGCTACTGCCGCGTGACGATGCAATCCTTTGGGCGGGTATGTGAGCGAGCCCGGCCCGAGTCGGCCCGGGGTGACTGGGCGACACCATTGGTTGTGACCGCTCTTCCGTGACGGCTACGCCTTGGTGATGAGATTGGCTGGACGGGGGGATGCGGCTGCCCCGCCAGTAGTGGCTCCCACGCGGTGAGTCGGCTGCCCGTCAACTAAAGGGTGTTGCCCAAGGCTCTGTTCGGGCAGGTCAGGGCTGGTCGAGACGGTTCTCTGGTCAA
>NZ_JBIRPI010000080.1:0-1081 GCF_044332585.1 Streptomyces sp. NPDC016845
CTGCTCCGCAGACACGACGCGCCGTCGCTACGCGACGGTTCCCGCGCTACGCGCGGGAAGAACTCCCCGACTTCGTCGGGGAGTTGGGCGCCACTCCGTGCCGCCCGGGCCGGATCCACTCCGCGGCCCGGGCGGCCGGCTCGCTCCGCGATCCGTCCTGGGTCGAATCCGCTCCGCGTATTCGACAAAGCAGCGGCTACGAGGTGACCTTCCCGCCTCGCTCCACACGAATCGTGAAGGGGTCCATGTCGGTGCTTCCGTCCGTAGCAGTGAAGCCTGCGGAATTGAGAATTACGAGCAGGGCCCGGTGCATCTCTGCAGCGATCATTCCGCTGTGGCGAACCTCACGCATCTGCCGCACGTCTTCTCCGCCATTCATCCTCTCCAGCACACCCTCCGTCAAGGCCGGGTCGGTGCTCCAGCCCACGAAGACTCCCCCGCCCCCATCACCAAGCGGATCGACCACCACCTGCGCGCCCGGGGCCACATCCCTGCTTGAGTCCCGCGAGGCCGTGAATCCTGCGAGCCGGAGCTCCCGGACTACAGTGTCGGCAAGACTGTTCCACTCGGCGATGCTCCGTTCATCGGCCCTGAGTTCCTCACACATGCACCGCTCCTCCCCTAGCGCCCTCATCGGTCAGCCTTACGTCTGAAAGCTGATCAGGATCAGAAAATAGCGCTCACTCTGGCGCCTCCGACTACCAGGATCCGCACACTTCAACGCAACTCTGCAGACCCATGTGTGTCAAAACTTGTGGCGCGCTACCTTATGCTCTGAGGTCGCCTCCCCGATGCGCCGTACGGACCTCAGAAGAGGTCGAAGAGACGTTTACTGAAAGGATCCTACGGGGCTGGGACGAGCTACGACTGTCAGTCTTCTCGTACCGGATCCCGCAAGGATCGGGGAGACCTGGCCGTGACGGTCTGACTCTTGCTTACGACCGAGCCCACGGGTGTCCTGGCATTGATCTGTCGACCGTCCGGGCCTGAGGTTCCCCCGTTGTTCGGGAGTCGCTGATCAGCTGGTCAGGGCGGGTTGACGGGTGTTCAGGTTCGTTGGTTCGGCCGTCGCCTGGTCGGC